>JBKEBY010000003.1:0-1604 GCA_047973445.1 Pseudomonas sp. | reverse complement strand
TGACTTTTGCGGAAGGATCGATGGCATCCAGAAACGGCATGCAGCTCTCTTTAAACGGCATTGAGACCGCGCAGCCACGGATACCTAATGCCCGTACGCCTTTCACTGCGGCCTCAATATCCTGCGTAGTAAAGGCTTTATAAATAAAATCTAATCCCAGTTTTTCATACAGATAGTTGTGAAAGCGCGTGCCAAAGTTACCGGGGCGACCGGCAAGCGACATGCACAATTGGGTGTCGCGGTTAATCATGTTAAATCTCCCCGGCGTGAGACAATACGTACTGCTCGGCTTCCTGTGACCAAATCCCCTGATGACGTTACAGGATATCGCGTAAGGCCGGATCGTCAATCTGCGTGAGTGCGGTTAGCGGTAACGCTTTGCCGGTGTAGACCAGCTTTTTTCCGCCGCCGACTTTTGGCAATTCCAGCGTGGTTTCACCTGCCGCATTCAGCCCCAGGATGTGCGTCACCACTTTTGCAGCCTGGACCTTCTTCTCTTCAATCAGTTTTACCGCCGCGCGCATATCGTCGGTATTGCCGCCAGATGTGCCAACGTAATGGGTAAAAGCATAATGGACGTCATAGAAGTTAATCGGCGCGCTAAACTGCTTATCCTGCGGGCCGGCAAAGAAATTCATACAGCCATCGGCGGCAAGCAGGGAAGAGGCCAGTGTGACCAACTGTTCATTGGGCACAAACACAAAGATGTCGTCAAACCCATGGCCGCCGCTCAATGCCATCAATGTGTCATAAGCTGCATCCTGGGCGTGGAGATAATGGATCAACGTTTGTGGCTCTGACGGATAGTGCTTGCGGGCGTAGCTCAGCTTGTCGTTATTGGTGTCGGTTACCACCAGCAGCGCCGGATTAACCGGGCCATGCAACGCATAGTCGATCGCCAGTAGCCCCATCGGCCCGGTGCCGCCGAGTATCAGTGTACGCCCCTGCGGACGAATGCCCATCTTATGGTTATAAGTGCCTTCCTGCAGGTGATAGTTGGCATTGAATGCGCCAATCACGCAGGAAAGCGGTTCAACCAGTGAACCTTCAAAATAGGTTTCGCCTTCGTAGGCCAACAAGCAGTCCTGCTCCATCACCTCATTGGGAATGACAACATGCGTGGCTTCGCCGCCCACCCACGGGAAGGAGTAGCCGGGGCAGTCCGGGCGATCCGGCAGTTGCAGGTTAGCCTGAATGACATAGCGCTGGCCGGGCTGAAACTTATGCTGCCATTTTTTGCCTACGGCAATGATATCGCCGCAAAACTCGTGGCCGTTGATGATCGGGTTTGTAGCCACATCGTCCGGCACCTTTTTGTGTTTCTCGCCCTGGTTAGCCTCTTTGCAGGAAGAAAGGCACAGGCTGTCGGTTACGACTGAGGCCAGAATTTCATCGTCCTGCATTTCAGGAAGATCGAAGGTTTCCAGGCGCAGATCGCGTTTACCATAAAGGCGTAAAGCTGTTGTTGTTTGCATTGTTACCACCTCTTCCTCTTTCGAGGACTATTTGTTGAAGTTGCCCCGGCATCGCCGGGGCGAAAAAATCAGGACAGGAAGCCCAGCGCGTTACCGATAATTCCCAGAGCAAACAGGGCGAAGATCAGC
>JBKEBY010000022.1:0-205387 GCA_047973445.1 Pseudomonas sp. | reverse complement strand
GGACTGGCAATGCGGGCAGCTATTGGGCGTGGGGATCATATCCTGCGCAAGAGGTCCTGATACCGAAAGGCATCTCGCCAATTGCTCACGCTGCCCCGGGCTGAGCTGGGAGAGCCGGGCAATCCAGCTGTTGAAATGACTCGCTCTCATGATTCACCTCCCGTATGTGGAGACGTCATGATCAGCTTAGCCTGTTGCAACAGTTAGCTCAGACATAGCCATGCTTTTTGGCCCAATCGAGCACCTCTGCATACCCGATAGCGTAGAAGCGACCTGGCACGTACAACATGCCCCGGAGACAAAGCCCGCCAAGGACCATGGCCACCCTTACCGCTTGAGTGACTCAGAAGTAACAGCGCTCGAAGATGTCAGCTTCCGGCAAACGATCCTGACCTTGGACGCACACCTCCAGACGTTCTTTCCCCACTACCAGGCCGCACTCCACGGCGCGGAGCGCCATCAGCACCTACGCGAACTGGCTAACAAGGCTTACCAGCTCAACCTGTGCTCCGAAAGAGAAATTTTTCTATTCGCCAATATTTTCGGCTTTCTTGGAGACGCTGCACTGGAACAGCATTCGGACATTGCTCAATTGTTGGAAGCCTCTTCGTCACGTCCGCCAGCAGGGCGGGTAGAACAAGCTGCATATCTGGCAGAGCAGCGCGCCACGCAGAGACAAGGAATGACCTCATGACAGCGCAGACACCTCCTCACAATAACGCCAACCAGGCAGCCAAGGCGGCCTCCTGTGGCGACAGCCGCTCGGCCACCAGCACATGTCCATTGATGAAGGTCGACGTACAACTGATTCCACTGCGCTACGGGCTGACCGAATGGGTCGATCCATCCTCTGAGCTGTCAGTGCCCTTCACGCTGAAGACCCGTCCTCTGGGGGTTCGCCTTGTGCGTGATGGTTTTCTCTACATCATCGATAACGGCACGGGTTATCTCCACGAGTACCAGATCGAAAAAGGCGCCATTACCAAGCAGCTGTGGAAGGATGCCGAGGTTCGCATCGACACTCGCACCAATGCCATTGGCGAGCCACATTTGATCTTCCCCAGATCCAGCACATTGCATGTGGTCTACTCCGAACTGCAATGGACAGCCCGCAAATGCATGCAGGTGCTGGCCAACCAGGAGGATCGCGACTATTTCATGCAGCGGGTGGATCTGAAGCAGGCCGATCCCGAGCAAGGCGGCACTCATCTGCTGACTCGTGGGCAGACGGAAAAATGGCTGGCTGAAGTCGTTCAGAACAAGGTTCATCGTGACGAGCAAGGTCAGCAGACCTTCCCCGACCACCAAAATCGACCTGCCCTGATGGAGCCGCACCCGGAAGAACTACAGGACTATGTCTGGGAAGATCCAGCACAGTTTCGTGATATCCATATCGGTGAGCTGGCAGCCAAGATTCTGCCGATGTACGAGCATGACGCACTCTTTCTGGTGCTGCGCGACGATATTGGCATCATGCGCGATCTGGCACAGTTTCAGGACAAGGTGGTCGGCTGGATCGGCGAATGGCGTGATGGTGGCGCACAGCCAGGCGCCAACGAACGCGACTACATGATCGCCTGCTATATCGAATCGCGGACGCAAATCAGTGCCGACGAATTATCCAAGCTGGACGACAGCAATGCTCAAGCACTGGTAGACGACATTGCCAAGCTGCCCGAACAGCAGCAAACCCGAAAAGCTCTGATCGATTACTTGAATGGTGCCCCTCTGCCCAGGCCAATGGATCCCACGACGCCAGAGCCTTTGCACAGAGCCCAGGAGCGCCAGTTCACCAGAAACCAGTTGAGGCCTGCAAATCAGCCGCTCGTAGAGCGCCATCTAGACACCATCATTCGGGTCAAGAAGGATCTGGGCGAGCAAGTCAGCGATGTACTCAATGGCGCGAAACTGGGCCAGCGAGGGATCAATGACCTGATCGACCGCCCAGCCATGGATGCCTTTCTGGATGCTAATCGGGCCAAGCTGCAACGCTGGGATGCCCTGCTAGAGCGGATCAGTATCGACCGAACGGCAATGACCACTGAGCTGCGCTTTCATCGCGCAGCCTGGTATTACGATGCTCAGCAGGCCGAGCAAGTCGGCCTTGCATTCGCCACCCAATATGCCTGCCTGAAAGACATCGGTCGCTGCGATGCCGCCAATGAAAGGCTCTACGCTTGGCTGGAAAAAAATCCACAGTACGACCGCCCGCTATTCCATACCCTAGCGCTGAATACCCAGAGCGAACTGGCAGCGCAGTATGTACTGCTGGGTTTGTCCACCTATGGCGCTGCTGCCGCCATCGATCACTGGCTGGGCAAGCTGAAAGAAATCGAACAAGGCAAGATCCCGGCACTGGACGAGCTACCTGAAACGACCCAAGCCCTGGGGCGTAGCGCTCAATCCACGCTTGATCCCGCACTGAGCTTTGGCATCAGCAAAACCATGCAGACCTTCTTCGAGGAAGTGGGGCAACAGAAGGTACCGGATCTCGACGGGCTGTTTCGCCGCTTGCCGAAAGCCCTACCGAAGCGTCTGCTCGACGCGGCGAAGCGTGAAGGCCTGACTTTCGTAGTCGCCAGCGAGGCGGAAAAAGCCGCGTTGGTAGAAGACCTGAAAGAAGTGCTGGCCAATCGCGCAGAGCTCAAGCGCCTCAAGAAGCAGCGGGGTGTGATCATCAGCAATGCCGACAATGGCCACAAAGCGCCACGCGCACAGGCACTGCAACTCGAAATCGACAGGGTTCGCGCCCAGCTCGATGTGCTGGAGCCCCGCCTGGCAGCAGCCATAAGCCCTATCGCCGAGGTACCACAGAACAGCGTGCGCGTGGCAGGCGCAGCCCTTGGGCGCGCCGGCATCACCGTGATCCTACCCCCAGCCGAGCTGCAGGAGGTCGCGACAGGGCTGCGCAATATTCGCAATGGCTACGGCACTGCCGGCACCCTCGGCAAGCTGGGTGACGGTGTAGGGCTGGCAGTATTTGTGGCGCAGTTGGTGAATTTGGTGCAGGTAGCAAGAGAAATCCTTAAGCAACCCACAGAAAAAAGAGATATCACACCACTCATCGGCGCTGCTTTTACCACTGGTGCTGCAGGTTTCGCTGCCGCTCAGTCCATTGCCAATACAGCACTTGAGGCCAGAGCCACGCAATTGGTGAAAGGGCTACAGAACCATGCATTGGCTACAACCCATGTACAGATGGGCAAACTACATTTTGGCTTAGGCTTTATAGCTTATTTCGGCGGCATATTTGCTGCTGCTATCAGCAGCAGAGGGCATTACAACGAATGGCTCGGAGCCGTGCAAAGCGGTAATGCCCAAGCACAACAAGGTGCCGCTATCGCCATACTTGGCTCAACTGGGATGTTAGGCGCCAATATCTACGGACTGGGTCACACAGCATATGCCGGTTTAGAGGTACTAAAAGCGAGTAGCATTGCGGCTCGTCGCACCGCTTGGGCGCTAGCAGGCCCACGCCTGGCAAGCGTTTTCTTCCGTTTCAATATCGCCGGTGCCCTGTTCACCGCCCTGGAGCTGGGCGGTACCTGGTGGTACAACCGCAACAATACCAACGCCCATGACGACTGGCTGCTCAGCACGCCCTGGAGCCAGGATGAGCAAAAGCGCAAGGACTATACGTTGGAGACCTACCAGCAGGCATTGCTCGGGGTGATTCAACGACCCTCGGTAATCGTTACCCATGGCAGCCACGATAGTTGGTGGCGTGACCTGTTGTTACCACCCAAACGCATCGATATCGCCCTGGCGTTCCCAGGTCTGAGCCAGGCAGCGCTCGAGCAGCCTCTTGCTGGGCAACCCGCCGCACGCCTGAACCTCAGTGCCTATCGCATCCGCACCGTGCGTTATGAAAAAGGAGAATCCATGGTCAGCTGGCACCCGCTCCATGAGCTGGGGCTGGAACTGGCCGCCAGTTCACCGTTGGTACTCCGGGTCGAACGCCCCCAGCCCATGGACGCAGCCATTGGCGGGTACACCCAGGAAGAACTGCTGCTGGAGCTAAGGGTCAAGCGCCTCAACGAACGCTGTCAGTATTGCGAAGAGCGCCACACCATTCGCCTTGCGCCCAATAAGCCAGGCGAATATCCCGCCAGCCAGGCAACCATTCAAGGTCAGGCCGCCGCCAGGCTGCAGATCGACCCTTTGCTATTACTGGATGCCCAAGATGCCGCAAAACGCTGATACCCAAACCACCACCTCGCCTAGTCTGGATAAACCACACAAGGCAGGGGATAGCCAGGGCTTTCCAGGCGGGCGGGTTAGCTACCTGGCGCCACTGCCACTGCCAACGGGTGAGCCTCCCCATGACTACGCCCATGCGGTAGGCGCAGTAAATGATGCATATCTCAGTTTTGGTGTTGGCATGCCACACGTTTTTGGTCGTCAATTGATTCTTGGGGGATGTTTTTTTTCAGGCATCGTTATGCCCGTCATTTTATTTCCTCTGTTTATTGCCCTATTGACTCCATTGATAGGCGGAACGCTTCTAGACACTTGGCAAATGGCATTGGAGATGTTCAAAACAGGGCTAAAGATCGGCCCTATAGGTACCTTAGCGATATTGATTTTCTTATTGACTATTTGGTTACGCCACCATCTTAAAAATAAAATGATCATCGCCACCCGCTTCAACCGCCAGCGCCGCGAAGTCTGCTTTGTACCAGAGGGTCATACTGAGCCCATCTTCGTGCCCTGGGAGCAGGTCTCCGCCTGGGTAATCGAGGCGCGTGGCGTGACCCAGTACGGCGTACAAAGCCAATTCGCCATGGGCGTGGGGTTTCACCATACGCCAAGCGGCCAGGACTACACCCTGGAGTTCGCCACCGGCGGCCTGGGCATGGCGGTGGGCAACTGGGAAGCCATTCGCGCCTATATGGATTACGAGATCCATAGCCTCAAGGACATTCAGGATCCCTTCGACCTGCAAGGCCCGAACGATCCGCCCCACGAAGGCCTGCATACCTTCTACAACGCCCGCGAACGCATGCGCCGCCGCTATCGCGAGGGCGAAGTAGGCAAGTGGTATGTGCTCGGCTGGTATATCTACCACCTGTGCACCCTGTGGACACTGCCCTTTCATATCACCGAGTGGGAGGTTGGCCGGGTCAGACGCATGCACCAACGCAATGTTCCCGAAGCCATGCGCGCTTGGTCAGAGCCGCTACCGCCTGAGCAATGGGCCAAGCCCAGTGCCGAACTGCTCAGGCAACGCGAGCTGCTGGCAAACCTGCGCCAACATCATCCACAAGGCTCGATATTCGATTTGATGGCCGAGGCGGGACGTATGACTGCAAGCAACAGGAAACGGGCCAGTGCCGCAAACCGCTGAGACCCAAACCGCCACCCCGCCGGGCCTGGATAAACCACACAAGGCAGGGGATAGCCAGGGATTTCCAGGCGGGCGAGTCAGCTATCTGGCCCCACTGCCTCTGCCAGCGGGTGAGCCTCCTCATGACTATGCCCATGCCATTGGTGAGGTGAATGAAACCTACCTGAGCTTTGGTACTGGCTTGCCACCTGTATTTGGCTGGCAACTAAGGCTAGGCGGCCCATTTGCCGTCGGCATTATCATGCCAGGCCTCCTATTTCCTCTCCTGATTGCCCTACTGACCCCATTGATAGGTGGAACACTTCTCGACACCTGGCAAATGACCGTCGGGATGTTTGAGGAGGGACTTAAAATAGGCTTAATGGGCACACTAGCAATGCTAGCCCTATCCCTAGCCATCTGGTGGCACAATCACATTCAACACAAAACCGTAACTGCATCGCGCTTCAATCGCCAACGCCGTGAAGTCTGCTTTGTGTCAGAGGGCCATACCGAGCCCATCTTCGTCCCTTGGGAGCAGGTTTCCGCCTGGGTAATCGAGGCGCGCGGGGTTACCCAGTACGGCGTACAAAGCCAGTTCGCCATGGGCGTGGGGTTTCACCATGCACCAAGCGGGCAGGACTACACTCTGGAATTCGCCACCAGCGGTCTGGGCATGGCCATCGGCAACTGGGAGGCCATTCGCGCCTATATGGATCACGAGATTCATAGCCTTAAGGACATTCAGGATCCCTTCGACCTGCAAGGCCCAAATGATCCACCTCATGAAGGTCTACACACCTTTTACAACGCCCGTGAGCGCATGCGCCGTCGCTACCGCGAAGGCGAGGTTGGCAAGTGGTATGTGCTTGGCTGGTATCTCTACCATCTATGCACTTTGTGGACGCTACCTTTCCACCTCACGGAGTGGGACATAGGCCGGGTCAAACGCATGCACCAACGCAATGTTCCCGAGGCCATGCGCGCCTGGTCAGAGCCGCTACCGTCTGAGCAATGGGGCAAGCCCAGTGCCGAACTGCTCAGGCAACGCGAACTGCTGGCAAACCTGCGCCAACGTCATCCACAGGGCTCGATATTCGACTTGATGGCCGAGGCGGGACGTATGACTGCAAGCAACAGGAAGCGAGCTGGTGCAGCAAGCCGCTAATACCCCGCCCGGCCTGGATAAACCACACAAGGCAGGGGATAGCCAGGGCTTCCCTGGCAGGCGGGTCAATTATCTGGCCCCATTGCCACTGCCTACGGGTGAGCCTCCCCATGACTATGCCCATGCCATCGGTGAGGTGAATGTGGCTTTCTAAGGCCATACAGGCAGAGCAGTCTACGGCAACTCCAACCCCCCGCCAGCCTTGTGCAAGGTGCGTAGGTGCTGGCCGATCTGTTTCAGGTTGTGCTCGATGCTGTCCAGCTCCAGTCGTCGTTCGTGGCCCAGCAGCTGGCGAACTTCTCGTTCCAGTTCCTCGCTGAGCTGGTTGAGGTGTGCCTGGCGCTCTTCGCTTTGTTGTTCGAGGCGCCGCCATTCGCCGGCCTGTGGCAGTCCGTAGCCCTGGTCGTCGAGCAGTTCGGCCGGGCGGCTCAGGTAGCCGCTGCTGGCGAGGATCTCGCGCAGTGCACCGTCGGCTTTGGCCAGGCTGGCGTCGCCGCGCTCGCGACCGCTGAGGTAGCGTTTCTTCAGTTCCTCCTGGGCCTGCAGCAATTGCTGGCGCAGGGCGGCCTGCTCGACCAGTAGCAGCGCTGCGCTGGCACGCAGGTCGGCTTTGGCGATCCACGGTTGGCGCTCGCTGGCAGGGAGTTCAAGCCATTGCTCGACCTCGTCTTGCGGCAGGTCAAGGCGCTCCTTGAGTACCGCGAACATCGCCTGGTAACGGTCGCGGTAGGAGTCGAAGCGATATCCCAGGCGCAAGGCCTCGCGTGGATCGTCGAGCACGCGGGCATTGGCCAGGCCGCGGCCGATCAGCAGTTCCAGCAGGCCGCTGGGCAGGATGCTGTCGAGTGCGGCCAGCTCCGCCCGGTCGGTACCGCTGCGCAGCAGTTTCAGGGTCTCCACCGCGCAGTTGTTGGACAGGAAATAGTAGTCGCCATCATAGCTCCAGTGCAGCTCGGCGCTGCGCTCGACCAGCATCTCGACCTCGCGGCGTTCCAGGCTGAGCGGAATAGAAGCCAGGCTGCGCAGCTCGACCTTGGTGTATTCGTCGATCACCTGGCCCAGCGGCAGGACGAACAGGCGTGACGGGTAGGCACCGGTCAGCCCGTCCCAGCTGGACAGTTGCACGTCGCCGACGAAGGCGCGGAAGGACAGCACCAGGTGCTGGTCCAGATCCAGCCGACAATCGGGGCCGCGTGGGCGTCCCGGCGCACAGATCACCAGTCGTAGCATGCTGTGCCCCCAGCGGCTGGCCCAGGCATCGTTGGCCTCGGCGAACAGATAGTCCACCTCGTAGACCCGCTCGGGATCGAGGCGCAGCAGCGGTGTGCGGCCGAAGTCGCTGCCGGCGTTGAGGATCGGATAACCCTCTGCACAGGCCCGGGAGGCGGCGGGCTGCCAGCCGAAATGTTCGCGGAAGTAGCGGTGCAGTGATGGGCGGCGGCAGGCGTAGTCGGGGTCGAGCAGGAAATACTCAAGGTTCACCGCGACGAACTCCAGCGGGCTGGTGAGCTCGTAGGGGTCCGGACTGCGCGCGACCTGCGCATTGTGCATTTCGCGCTCGCCGCGGCTGCCGACACGTTGTGGCCAGCCGGCCAGATCGAGCAGGCGCGGATCGTCGCTCAGCGTGAAACGGCGTTGTGTCTGCCCGCGACAGGCATCTGGCAAGCCGACCAGGCCGAGGCTGGCGGCGCGCTGGCCACAGAAAGCCAGTAACCGATTGTTCGGTGGCGACCACAGACGGGCGCGGTCGTAGAGATGGGTCAGTTCATGAATCAGTGTGGCGAGCAGCTCCTGACGCACCGTGCCATGTACCCGTGCAGTGCGCTGGTTGGCGGCGGAGCCGTCCGCCAGCGCTGGCAACAGTTCGCGGTTGAGTTCGATGAGATCGCCGCCGGCGCGGCCGTAGGCATGTTCCGGCAGATTGTTTCGCCAGCGTACGTGCACGTCGCGATCCAGCTGTTGCAGCATGCGTGGCGGCAGGGCGGCGAGGGCTTCGTCGAGCAGTATCTGGGAGGTGGCTCGTTCGGCGGGTTGCAGCGCCTGGATTTCCAGAGTCAGCCGCAGCGCTGCGCCAGCCTGGCCGGCGAGGCTGGCCAGTATCGTCGCAAGCAGCCAGGCGCAGGCTGCTTTCACAGGGCGAGAATGGTTTCGGCCAGCGCCCGATCGCTCGCCTGGCGGGCTTCGGCGAACTCATTGCGAAGAGAGTCGAAGGCCGCTTCCAGGCGTGCGCCACGGATTTCGCCAGCGCTGGCGACGAAACTGGCAGCCTCGTCGCGGGCGTCGAGGACGAGCTTCATGCCGCTGATTCGGCTGGTTACGTCTGAAGTGAAGTTTACGCTGCGATCCACCGCATTGATCACGATATTGCTGGTGGCGACCAGGGTCTGTGCCTGGGTTGTGCTGGCCAACAGTGCCAGGGCGACCGCTGCGGCAGTGACTGTCTTGTGCATGGTTGGTTTTCGTTCAGTGAGGCCGCTATTGGACGAGAATGGCCTGAGCCAGTTCCAGATCGCTGGCGGGCAGCTCAGGCCGAGTCTGACGTAACCAGCGCAGGGCAGCTTCCAGCCGCACACCATGGACCTGGCCGCCGCTGGCGACGAAGCTCGCCGCTTCGTCGCGGGCCCCGACGACCAGTTTGTTCTCGAACGGCAGACTGGTCAGTTGGCTGGTGACATAGCCACTGGCCACGACGCCGGCTGTGGTGGTGTCGAATGCCTGGGCGAAGCCGCAGACACAACAGAGTGCGAATACAAAGATAAACCGTCGCATGTCAATCCTGACGCCAGAGAAATTCGGCGCCAAGGCTAGCGAAACGCCAGCGCTACGGCCAGCCTCTTCGCCCTGGCAGGCTGTCAGCGAGCCAGGATGGCCTGCGCCAGCTCCAGGTCGCTGGCGTTGATCGAGGGCGTGTGCTGTCGGATATGGTCCAGAGCGGCCTGCAGGCGTGCGCTTCGCTGTTCGCCCGCGCTGGCCACGAAATGCGCAGCGTCATCGCGTGCATCCCGCACCAGCTTGTTGTCGTTGGAGGATGACAGGTCGGAGGTCCCTTCTACCGTATTGGCGAGGGAGGCGCCGATCGTGTCGGTGGTGGCGATGAAGCTGGATGCCGAAGCGGTGCCGGCCAGCAGGGTGGCGGATGTTCCGAGGATAAGCAGGAATCTGAACATGGTCTCTCCAGTACGGGCCGTACATGTAAATGAAGTATGCAGAATAGAGCCTGCTGTACGGACTGGAAAGGGCGACACGACCATCAGCGCCAGAACGGCTTGTTCAGTTCCTCGATCCGCTCGCTGTTGCTGATACCGACGTCGGCCAGTTGATGATCGTCGAGTGTCGCAAGCTGTTGCCGGGTTCGGTGCCGTTGCCTCCACAGGCTTAGCAGGAACCGCAGTTTGCGCCAATGTTCAGTGGGCTGGGGGCCGGCCAGCGACCGGTTGATGATGCGCTCCATGAATGCCACTCCGTTCCACATAGCCTCGTTTGGGCTACTCAGGATCGCGCTTGGCCGCATCGCGCAACAGCCACAGGGTCGAGTGATCGTGGCGGTACAGATGGGGAGAGAAGGGAGATTGTACGGCCTGCCGTGCAGGCAACTGTGCGGGTCTCAGTTTCCCAATAGCGCCTGAACGGCGAGCAGACCGAAGCCGGTCAGCAGAAAGAACAGGCATAGAGCGAGGATGAATGGCCGTATACCCAGGGCGGCCAGGCGGTCAAAACGGGTTTCGTAGCCGAGGGCGGCCATCGCCATGGTCATGCCTATCTGTCCCGCCAGAATCAGGTTGTGATGCAGCACCTCCGGCAGCCGGACCAGACTGTTGAGTACCACCATGAGGAGGAAGCCAAGGGCGAACCAGGGAATCGTCAGGCGCATGGCCTGGCTGCCGTCCTCGTCGCACGAATGCCACCAGCGACCGACGAGCAGCAGAAAGGGGACCAGAAGCATCACCCGAACCAGCTTGACGATGACCGCCGTGTCCAGTGCATTTGGTCCGACTGCGCCTCCCGCTGCGACGACTTGGGCAACTTCATGCACGGTCGCACCGATGTAGACACCAAACAGCTGTTCATCGAGACCGGTCAGGGGATAGAGCAGCGGATAAATGAACATGGCCAGGCTGCCGAACAACACCACCGTGGCTACTGCCATGGCCGTCGAGCTCGCGCGGGCACGAATGGTCGCCTCGGTCGCAAGCACGGCGGCAGCACCACAGATCGCGCTACCGGCACAGGTCAGCAAGGTCGTTTCGCGATCGAGCCCGAGCACTTTGGTGCCGATCTGGTAACCGATCAGCATCACCATAGCGACCATCAATACGTCGAGCAGCAGGATACGAGGTCCCAGCATCGCGATCTGCTGCCACGTCAGGGACAGCCCGAACAGCACGATGCCGCCGCGTAGCAGCCATCGTGTGGAAAACTTCAGACCTGCTTGCGCGCTGGTGGCTACGCTGGCCGCTCCCGGCAAGTTGCCGGCGGCAAAGCCCAGCAACAGTGTGGCAACCAATGGGCTGATGCCCAATTCACGTATACCGGGAATCTGGATAAGAAGATGACCCACGATACTCAACGCCGCGCTGAGGATAAGGCCTTGCCACATGACGGAATGCCCTTGCTTGTGATGGGCGCAGATTAGAGGCAAGGTATCGAGGATGTAAAAATGGTTATAACGATATAACTAAACGGAAAAACCGACATGCAAGCCGCGGTGAGCTTTCGTCAATTGCAGGTTTTTGTCGCTGTGGCGCGTGGTGGCACGCTTGCGAGAGCGGCTGAGCAGCTCAGCCTGTCGCAGTCGGCGAGTAGCGGTTCGCTGGCCGAGTTGGAGCGTCGCTTGGGCGTGCCGTTGTTCGAGCGCGTCGGTAAGCGCCTGCAGCTGAGCGAAGCGGGGCGGCGGCTGTTGCCGCGTGCCGAACGGCTGCTGGACGAGCTGGACTCCTTCGTCGAAGCTGCCCGTGAGCCCGAGGGGGGATTGCGTGGCGAGCTGATGCTTGCCGCCAGCGCCACCATAGGCACTCACCTTGTGCCATCGCTCGTGGGGCGTTTTACCGAGAGCAACCCCGGCGTAGAGATCCAGACTCGGCTGCGAAACTCCGACGAGGTGATTGCCGATCTGCTGCATCTGGAGGCAGACCTCGGCCTGATCGAGGGGCCTTGCAATGATTCGCGCCTTAGTGCCGAGGTCTGGCGCGAGGATCATATGTGTGTGGTGTGTGCTCCAGGGCATCCGCTAGCGGCGACTGGGCGGTTGAGTGATGAAGACCTGCGCCGTGAGGCCTGGATCTTGCGCGAGTCGGGCTCCGGCTCGCGGGCGATCTTCGAGGCGGCGGCCCGCACACGCACGCCCCGCTTGCATGTCCGCATGGCGCTCAACCAGCACGAAGCTATCAAGCAGGCGGTACGTGCCGGATTGGGGCTCGGCTGCCTGTCGCAACTGTGCGTGGCCGAAGAGGTTGCTCGAGGAGAGCTGGTGGCGTTGGAAAACGATCTTCCGTTGACCCGGTATTTTTCGCTGGTATGGCATCCGCAGCGCTACCGAAGCCCACTGTGGCAGGCCTTCAAGGTGTTTCTGCGAGAGGCTTGAGCGGAAGAAGAAAACCCCTCCCGGCACGCAGGGAGGGGTTGGTCTTGCAGCCAGGCGCGGATCAGCCCACGGCCTTGACCATCTCCTCGACCACCTTCTTGGCGTCGCCGAAGACCATCATGGTCTTGTCCATGTAGAACAGCTCGTTGTCCAGGCCGGCGTAGCCGCTGGCCATGGAGCGCTTGTTGACGATCACGGTCTTGGCCTTGTACGCCTCAAGGATCGGCATGCCGGCGATCGGCGACTTCGGATCGTTCTTCGCCGCCGGATTGACCACGTCGTTGGCGCCGAGCACCAGCACCACGTCGGCCTGGCCGAACTCGGAGTTGATGTCCTCCATCTCGAACACCTGCTCGTAGGGCACCTCGGCCTCCGCCAGCAGCACGTTCATATGGCCGGGCATGCGCCCCGCGACGGGATGGATCGCGTACTTCACGGTCACGCCCATGTGGGTCAACTTCTCGGCCAGTTCCATCAGTGCGTGCTGCGCGCGGGCAACCGCCAGGCCATAGCCGGGGACGATGATCACGGTGTCGGCGTTGGTCAGCAGGAAGGCGGCGTCATCCGACGAGCCGGATTTCACCGAGCGCTGTTCCTTGCTGCCCGTCGCTGCGCCGGCATCGGCGTCGGCACCGAAGCCGCCGAGGATGACGTTGAAGAACGAGCGGTTCATCGCCTTGCACATGATGTAGGAGAGGATCGCGCCCGACGAACCCACCAGCGAACCGGCGATGATCAGCATCGAGTTGTTCAGCGAGAAGCCGATCCCCGCTGCCGCCCAGCCCGAGTAGCTGTTGAGCATCGACACCACGACCGGCATGTCGGCGCCGCCGATGGGGATGATGATCAGCACGCCGATCACGAAGGCCAGCGCCACCAGGATCATGAACGCGGTGAAGTTACCGCTGAAGGTGTAGATCAGGCCCAGCACCAGAATCGCCACGCCCACGGCGAGGTTCAGCTTGTGCTGGTTGGCGAACACTACCGGCGCGCCCTGGAACAGGCGGAATTTGTACTTGCCCGACAGCTTGCCAAAGGCGATCACCGACCCGGAGAAGGTGATGGCGCCGATGGCCGCACCGAGGAACAGCTCCAGGCGGTTGCCCACCGGGATCGGATAGCCGATGGCCTGGACGATGCCCAGCGATTGCGGCTCCAGCACGGCGGCGATGGCGATGAACACCGCGGCCAGGCCGATCATGCTGTGCATGAAGGCGACCAGCTCGGGCATCTTGGTCATCTCGACGCGCTTGGCCATTAGAGTGCCGATGCTGCCGCCGACCAGCAGGCCGAGGACGATGAAGCCCAGGCCGCTCCAGGCGCTGGCGCTCTCGGCCAGTTGCGCGCCGAGTTTGAACACCAGAAACACCGTGGTGACCACGGCGATGGCCATGCCGATCATGCCGAACAGGTTGCCGCGGCGCGAGGTGGTCGGGTGCGAAAGGCCCTTGAGGGCCTGGATGAAACTCACCGACGCGATGAGGTAGAGCAGGGTGATCAGGTTCATGCTCATGGCTTGGACTCCGCCTTGGCGCCAGTGCGCTCCTTCTTCTTGAACATCTCCAGCATGCGCCGGGTGACCAGAAAGCCACCGAAGACGTTGACTGCGGCCAGGGTCACGGCCAGGGTGCCCATCAGCTTGCCCATCGGGGTGACGGTCAGCGCGGCGGCGAGCATAGCGCCGACGATGACGATCGCCGAGATGGCGTTGGTGACCGCCATCAGCGGCGTATGAAGCGCGGGGGTAACGTTCCAGACCACGTGGTAGCCGACGTAGATCGCCAGCACGAAGATGATCAGGTTGTAGATGCCATCCGAAATCAGGTCCATTTTTCAGGCTCCCTTAACCGTTGGTGCGCACGACATTGCCGCCCCGGCACATCAGGCACGCGGCGACGATGTCGTCTTCGAGGTTGAGCTGGAATCGGGCATCGCCATCGATCACCAGCTTGAGGAAGTCCAGCAGGTTGCGTGCGTACAACGCTGAAGCATCCGCCGGCACGAGGGTCGCCAGGTTGGTGTAGCCAACCAGGGTCACGCCGTGCTTGACCACTACCTGACCGGCTTCGGTCAGAGGGCAGTTGCCGCCTTGTGAGGCGGCCAGATCGATCACCACCGAGCCGGGCTTCATCTGCTGCACGGTTTCTTCCTGCAGCAGCGTCGGCGCCTTGCGGCCCGGGATCAGTGCGGTGGTGATGATGATGTCGGCCTGCTTGGCACGTTCGTGTACGGCCTGGGCCTGACGCGCCATCCAGGACGCGGGCATCGGCCGGGCGTAACCGCCGACGCCTTCGGCGCATTCGCGTTCTTCGTCGGTCTCGAACGGCACGTCGACGAACTTGGCGCCGAGCGATTCGATCTGCTCCTTCACCGCCGGACGCACGTCCGAGGCTTCGATGACTGCACCCAGGCGCTTGGCCGTGGCGATGGCCTGCAGCCCGGCAACGCCGGCGCCGAGGATCAGCACCCGCGCGGCCTTCACCGTGCCGGCGGCGGTCATCAGCATCGGCATGAAGCGCGGATACTGGTTTGCGGCGAGCATCACGGCCTTGTAGCCGGCGATGTTGGCCTGCGAGGACAGCACGTCGAGGCTCTGCGCGCGCGAGGTACGCGGCGCCGCCTCCAGGGCGAAGGCGGTGATGCCGCGTTCGGCCATGCGTGCAATGTTGTCGTTGTCGAAGGGGTTGAGCATGCCTATCAACACCGTGCCTGGCTGCATCTGCGCCAGTTCGGTTTCGTTCGGTGCGTTCACCTTCAGCAGGATCTCTGCTGCGAACGCCGCTGCGGCATCGCCGATGGTCGCGCCAGCAGCCTCGTAGGCGCTGTCTGGGACGCTGGCCTGTACGCCTGCGCCACGTTGCACGGTGACCTGATGCCCTTGGCCGATCAGCTTCTTGACGGTTTCCGGAGTCGCGGCAACGCGCGTTTCTCCGGGTCGGGTTTCGAGAGGAACACCGATATGCATTGTAGTTGTTCTCCTGCGTGATCTTTGCCAGGCGCTGCAAGCGCGGCCCTGACGAGCTATTCCACCCGTTCGCCGTTTCGATGAACGGGGTCGAAACGCGAAGCCTGCCTTTCGTACTGCAGAAAAGAGCCTGCTACGGCGCGGCATTCTGCAAACCTGTAAAAAATCAAACAACTGTTTTAAATCATTGATTTCTTCCGACGCAACAGTCAGGGCATGACCGTCGGTCCGTGGGGTATTGCTGCAGACAGCGCCATCTTTGGCTTTGCGTCTGGCACAAGGTTGCAGCGTGACGACACGGCGCGCGCATCATGAATGACCTGCCATCGATACGGTATTCGCCAGCGGTGCCGGCCATCTGCGACCTTGGTGCCGGTGTGCCGTGATGAAGTCGCGAGCATGCAGCCCATCGGCCAAGTCATGCATTCCTTGTAGTCCATGGCTGTCGGTCCTGCCGGCTGTTGTGTGTCGTTCTGCTCGCCGGATTGTCAATGTATGGGCCTGGGGTGCCGCCCTGACCGGGCCGGAACTCTTCGCGATGCCTGGGAGAATCCGCAGCGGTACCTGTTGTCACAGTTAAGGAACGGATGTCGAGAAGTCGTGTCGGCACATCGCGCCCGTCGCACAAGGCGTAACGATGCGGTGGCCATCGAATGCCGCCAGAGCCCAATCAGGAAGCCGTTATGTCATCCCTCGAAGGTACGTTGACGCCCGCCCGCCTGCCCTTCGCTTTCGCCAGACGCCATGGAGTTTTCCTGCGCGATGGCGAAGAAGGCCTGCGCCTGTGTGCCCGTGAAGGAGCGCCGCTGACCGCATTGCAGGAAGCGCAGCGCGTGGCCGGTGGTCCTCTGCCCATGCAATGGCTGACGCCGGAAGCGTTCGACGAGGCGCTGGGCAACGCCTACCAGCACGACTCTTCCGACGCCATGCTGATGGTCGAAGGGCTGGGCGAGGACATGGATCTGCACAGCCTGGCCGACCATATCGAGAAGACCGAGGACCTGCTGGAGCAGGAGGACGACGCGCCGATCATCCGCCTGATCAATGCGCTGCTGGGCGAGGCGATCAGGGAGAACGCTTCCGACATCCATATCGAGACATTCGAGAAGCGCCTGGTGATCCGCTTCCGGGTCGACGGCATCCTGCGCGAGGTGGTGCAGCCCAAGCGCGAACTGGCGGCGCTTCTGGTGTCGCGGATCAAGGTGATGGCGCGGCTGGACATCGCCGAGAAGCGCGTGCCTCAGGATGGACGGATTTCCTTGCGGGTCGGTGGGCGCGAGGTGGATATCCGGGTGTCGACGCTGCCGTCGGCCAACGGCGAGCGGGTGGTGCTGCGCCTGCTCGACAAGCAGGCCGGACGGCTGACCCTGCAGCACCTGGGCATGAGCGAACGCGACCGCCAGCGGATGGAGCAGGCGGTAAAGAGGCCCCACGGCATCATCCTGGTCACCGGCCCCACTGGCTCGGGCAAGACCACAACCTTGTACGCCAGCCTGACCACCCTCAATGACCGCACCCGCAACATCCTCACCGTCGAGGACCCGATCGAGTACAACCTCGAAGGCATCGGCCAGACCCAGGTCAACACCAAGGTCGACATGACCTTCGCCCGCGGCCTGCGTGCCATCCTGCGCCAGGACCCGGATGTGGTGATGATCGGCGAGATTCGCGACCAGGAGACCGCCGATATGGCGGTGCAGGCTTCGCTCACCGGCCACCTGGTGCTCTCCACGCTGCACACCAACAGCGCCATCGGTGCGGTGACGCGGCTGGTGGACATGGGCGTCGAGCCCTTCCTGATCTCCTCGTCGCTGCTCGGCGTGCTGGCCCAGCGCCTCGTGCGGGTGCTGTGTAATGACTGCAAACGCGCCTATGTCGCTGACGAAGCCGAGTGTGCGCTGTTCGGCATCGACCCCAGCCAGGCACCAACGCTCTACCACGCCGAAGGCTGCGATGTCTGCCGCCAGTTGGGCTATCGCGGGCGGACCGGCATCTACGAACTGGTGCTGTTCGACGACAGCCTGCGCAGCATGATTCATACCCGGGTGGCCGAGCAGGAGATGATCCGCCATGCGCGCGTGCTGGGGCCGAGCATCCGCGCCGATGGCCTGCGCAAGGTGCTCGAAGGCGTGACCACCATCGAAGAGGTGCTGCGGGTGACCAGCGATGACAGACGCTCCGGCCAGAGTGATAGAAGGCATGGTGATCGGAGACATGACAGCGATCGCCGCGGCACAGCCCATGACCGCAGGGCCACCGACCTGTGAGTAGGGAGCGAATCTGATGGCGGCCTTCGAGTATTTGGCACTTGACCCTCGCGGTCGCGAGCAGAAGGGCCTGATCGAGGCGGACAGCCCGCGCCAGGCCCGCCAGTTGCTGCGCGACAAGCAGTGGTCGCCACTGGAGGTCAGGCAGGCTCGTGCCAAGGAAAGTAGCGGCACCGGCGGTTTCAGTTTCGGTCGCGGTCTTTCGGCGCGCGACCTGGCGTTGGTCACTCGCCAGTTGGCAACGCTGGTGCAGGCTGCGCTGCCGATCGAGGAAGCGCTGCGCGCCGCCGCGGCGCAATCCGGCTCGCAGAAGATCAAGTCGATGCTGCTGGCAGTGCGCGGCCGGGTCATGGAGGGTCACAGTCTGGCCGCGTCCCTGCGCGAATACCCATCGGCCTTTCCCGAGCTGTACCGCGCCACGGTGGCCGCCGGCGAGCACGCCGGGCACCTGGGGCTGGTGCTCGACCAACTGGCCGACTACACCGACCAGCGCCAGCAGTCGCGGCAGAAGATCCAGCTGGCGCTGCTCTATCCGGTGATCCTGCTGGTGGCTTCGTTGGCCATCGTGGTGTTGCTGCTGGGTTACGTGGTACCGGACGTGGTCAAGGTCTTCGTCAACACCGGCCAGGAGTTGCCAGCGCTGACCACCGGCCTGATCGCCGTCAGCGAGGTGGTGCAGCGCTGGGGCTGGCTGATCATGCTGGGCATCGTTGCACTCGCCATCGGCATGCGCCAGGCATTGCGCGACCCGAGTATCAAGCTGCGCTGGCACAGCTTCATCCTGCGGCTGCCGCTGGTCGGGCGACTGGTGCGGGCGACCAATACCGCACGCTTCGCCTCGACCCTGGCGATCCTCACCCGCAGTGGTGTGCCTCTGGTGGATGCGTTGGGCATTGCCGCCGCGGTGATCGGCAACCTGCGCATTCGTGAGCGCGTGGTCGAGGCAGCGCAACGCGTGCGGGAAGGAGGCAGCCTGACCCGTGCGCTGGAGGCCACAGGCGAATTCCCGCCGATGATGCTGCACATGATCGCTGCCGGCGAGAAGTCCGGCGAGCTTGACCAGATGCTGGCGCGCACCGCGCACAACCAGGAGAACGACCTGGCTGCGCAGATTTCCCTGCTGGTCGGGCTGTTCGAACCGTTCATGCTGGTGTTCATGGGAGCGGTAGTACTGGTCATTGTGCTGGCCATCCTGCTGCCGATCCTTTCTCTCAACCAACTGGTGGGATAGTCGCAATGACGTTCAACGAAACTAAACAGAAGGGTTTCACCCTTATCGAGATCATGGTGGTAGTGGTGATTCTCGGCATCCTCGCCGCGTTGGTGGTGCCGCAGGTGATGAACCGGCCGGACCAGGCCAAGGTCACCGTGGCCAAGGGTGACATCAAGGCCATCGGCGCCGCGCTGGACATGTACAAGCTGGACAACTTTTCCTACCCCAGCACCCAGCAGGGCCTCAATGCGCTGGTGGAAAAGCCCAGCGGTAGCCCGCAGCCGAAGAACTGGAACCGCGACGGCTACCTCAAGCGCGTGCCCAAGGACCCCTGGGGCAACGACTACCAGTACCTGTCGCCGGGTACCCAGGGCCAGTTCGATCTCTACTCCCTGGGTGCCGATGGCAAGCAGGGTGGAAGCGACCTGAGCGCGGACATCGGCAACTGGGACCTCTGATCCATGACGTGGGCGCGTCGCGGCGGTTTTACGTTGATCGAGCTGCTGGTGGTGATTGTCATCCTCGGAGGTCTGGTCGGTCTGGCGGTGCTGTCCGTCGGCAGCAGCCATTCGTCACGTGAAGTACGTGATGAGGCGCAACGGCTCGCCGCGTTGATCACCGTGCTGGCCGACGAAGCCGTGCTCGATAGCCGCGAATACGGCCTGCTGATCGACGACGAGGGCTACCGGGTGCTGCGCTACGAGGAGGCCAGTGGCCGCTGGGTCGAGGCCGACCGGCGCGAGGCGCATCGGCTACCTGAGTGGATGCGTCTGCAACTGGAGCTTGATGGCACGCCGCTGCGACTGGTGACGCCCGTCCGCGAGCGGGACGACCCTGCCGGCTTGTCCGACACACGCGAGCGTGCGCAGCGCCGTGCACCGCGTGAGGAGCCGCAACTGCTGATCCTTTCCAGCGGCGAGCTGTCGCCGTTCAGCCTGACCCTTGCAGACCGCGGTTCCGACGGCGTCGTCTGGCGTCTGTCCAGTGACGGTTTCCGCATGCCCGTGGCCGAGCTGCTGGAGGGCGCTGATGGTTCATAGCAAGGGCTGTGAAGGTGGCTTCACCCTTCTCGAAGTGCTGGTGGCGTTGGCCATCTTCGGCATCGTCGCGGCCGTGGTGCTGACCGCCGCGGGGCGCAGCCTGAACAACGCGGGACGCCTGGAGGCGCTCACCCTGGCAGGCTGGATCGCCGACAACCATCTCACCGAGCTGCAACTGCAACAGCCCGCGCCGGCCATCGGGAGCGAGATCCGCGAGCTGGAGTATGCCGGGCGTCCGTGGCAAATCCTCAGTGAAGTCCAGGCCAGCGCCGATCCCGGTCTGCTGCGTATCTCCGTCTGGGTGGCTGCCGCCGAGCAGCGCCGCAACGAGGCGCAGTTGCAGGAGCGGGCGGTCACTCGCCTGGACGGCTTCATCGGGGTGGCGCGATGAGCCGGCGGCTGGCCCGCGCGGTCGCCGGTTTCACCTTGCTCGAACTGCTGATTGCCATCGCCCTGTTTGCGCTGCTGGGGCTGGGCACCTACCGCATGCTCGAAGCGGTGCTGCGCAGCGACGAGGCGGTACGTGCCCAGGAACAGATGCTGCGCGAGATCGGCCGCGCCATGTGGGCGCTCGAGCGTGACCTGCAACAGGCCACGCCGCGTCCGGTACGTAACGGCCATGGCGACGAGCAGAATGCGTTCATCGGCCAGTTATCTGGCGTCGAAGATCAGGTTGCGTTGGAATTGACCCGCAGCGGCTGGCGCAATCCCACCGGCCTGAATCGGGCGAACCTGCAGCGGGTGCGCTGGCGGCTTGCCGGCGATCATCTGGAGCGCCTCTACTGGGTCGTGCTGGACCGTGATGTCGACAGTGCGCCGCGCGTGCAGCGGGTGCTCGACGGTGTGCTCGAACTGCGGCTGCGCTACCTCGACCAGGAGCGAGCCTGGCATGAGGAATGGCCGCCGTTCGACCCGGTACGCGGCAACCCTGAGGTGCAGGCGCAGCGCATGCCGCTTGCCGTGGAGCTGACACTGGAGCATGAGCGCTACGGCACGCTCACGCGCCTGCTGCGTCTGCCCGATGGGCCGAAGCCGGCAGCGCGGTTCATCCAGCCGGATTCCATGGGCAGGCCCGAGCCGTTCGATGAGGGTAGCCTCTGATGAAGGCGCAGCGCGGCGTTGCGCTGATCACGGTATTGCTCGTGGTGGCGGTCGTCACGGTCGTCTGCGCCAGCATGATCGCCCGCCAGCAACTCTCGATCCGCGCCACCTCCAACCAGCTGCAGGCGCGCCAGGCCTGGCACTACGCGCGGGGCGGCGAGGCGCTGGCGCAGTCGATCCTGCGTCGCGACCTGCACGCCACCCGCGAGAGCGGTTCGGCGCAGGCGCCTGTCGATCACTTGTCCGAGCCCTGGGCGCTGCCGCAGCCGGCGTTCGAGATTGAGCAGGGGCGCATCCAGATTCGTATCGAGGACCTGGCGGGGCGCTTCAACCTCAACAGCCTGGTACAGAACCAGCAACCCAACGCCTCCGCCCAGGCGCAGTTCCGCCGCCTGTTGCTGCGTCTGGACATCACCGAGCCCTACGCCGACCGCCTGGTGGACTGGCTCGACGCCGACCAGCAGCCCAGCGGCGAGCAGGGCGCCGAAGACAATGCCTACCTGTTGCTCGACCCGCCGTACCGCACCGCCGGTCGCAGTCTGGGCGATCTGTCCGAGCTGCGTATGCTGCTGGACATGCGCGAGGAAGATTTCCAGCGCCTGGCACCCTACGTCAGCGCCCTGCCGGCGGATGTGCCGCTGAACGTCAACACCGCCAGCGCGCTGGTGCTCTCCACCCTGGGCGACAACCTCAGCCTGAGCACCGGCCAGGCGATGGTTCAGGCACGGCGGGGTAGCGGCTTCCAGGAAATCTCCACCTTCCTGGCGCAGCCGGCCATGAACGGCATCGATCTGAAGGGCACCAGCCTGGCCGTCAGCAGTCAGTATTTCCAGGCGGTCAGCGATGTGCGCCTGGGCGAGCGACGCCTGGCGCTGGTCAGCCTGCTGCAGCGCGAGGACGATGGTGAGGTCCGGGTGTTGCAGCGCAACCTGGGGCAGCCTGCACGGCTGCTCCGCCCATCCGACGAGGGAGAGCGATAGCCGATGGACTGTCTATTCCTGTCAGCCGAGAGCGGTGCCCGGCTGGATGCCACGACCGAGGCCTACTGGCTGCCGCACGAGGGCAGCGGCGCCTGGTTGCCCCTGGGTGACTGCGCGGCGCAGGCCGCGGCGGCGGTGACCCTGGTGTTGCCGGCTGAGGTCTGTAGCTACTTCGCGGTCAACCTGCCGACGCGCAAGGCCCGCTGGGTCAGCCAGGCGCTGGCTTACGCCGTGGAGGAGCTGCTGGCGGAAAACGTCGATGACCTGCACCTGACTCATGGTGATGCTCTGGCGGACGGCCGCCGCCGGGTCATTGCGATTCGCCGACAGACCCTCGCCGATTGGCTGGAAGACCTGGATGCCCTGGGCCTGAACATCGTCGCCATCCACGTCGATGCTGACCTGCTGCCGCGTGAAGACACGCAACTGCTGTTCATCGGCGAACGCGCGCTGCTGGGTGGCAGCCCCGAGGCGCGCCTGGCGTTCGCCAGTGCACAGTGGCCGCAACTGGCCGCGCAGTGCCCGCCGCCCGTCCACGCCCGGGGGTCGCTGGCAGAACCGCCTGCGCCACTGGATGACTACCAGCAGCTGGATGATCCCTATCGCTTGCTGGCAGCAGGACGTAGCACGGCCCTCGACCTGGCACAGGGCGATTTTGCCGTACGTACGGCGGGTGAGGACCTGAGACGCTGGAAGCCGCTGTTCGCCGTGATTGGCCTGGTGCTGCTGGTGCAACTGGCGTTCAATCTGGGGCAGGCCTGGTATCTGGAGCGCCAGGCCGAGCAGTACGCCGAGGCCAGCCGCGCGCTCTACAGTGAGCTTTTCCCTGAGGACATACGCATCGTCAACCTGCGTGCGCAGTTCGACGGGCACATCGGCAAAGGCAGCGCGGCGTCGGCGCAGTTCATGCGCCTGCTCGACGAGGTGGCGCGGGTGATGGCCGAGGGCCTGCCGATCACCATCGACCAGCTTGAATACAACGATGCGCGTGGCGACCTGGCGTTGCAGGTGCGTGCCTATGATTTCGCCGCGCTGGAGCAGCTGCGCCAGCGCCTGGGCGAGATCGGGCTGGGCGTGGAGCTGGGCTCGGCGAGCCGTGATGGCGATGCTGTCAGCGCCCGCATCCTGATCGGGGGCCGCGCATGAAACTCTCCCGGCAATTCACCGTCCGCCTGACCGAATCGCCTTGGTGGCAACGCTGGCAGCGCCTGGAGCCGCGCGAACGCCTTTCGCTGACCCTGCTTGCCGCCTTTCTCCTGGTCACGCTGTGCTACCTGCTGCTCTGGCAGCCGGCGCAGCAGCGCGTCGGCGAAGCGCGCGCCTGGTTCCAGCAGGAACGTGAACTCTATGGCTACCTGCAGCAGAACACCGAACTGGCACGGCAGATGTCGCGCAGCAACGTGGTGACGCTGGCGCCGGAACAACTGCAAGGGCTGGTGACCCAGAGCGCACAACAGCAGGGTCTGATGATCGAGAGCTTCGACAACAGCAGCGACGGCAATCTGCAGGTGTCGCTGCCCGCTGCCTCCTACGCGGTCCTGTTGCACTGGTTCGATGAATTGCAGGCCGCGGGTGCCAGCCTGGCCGAAGTCAGCCTCAGCCGGGCTGGCGAGGGGCTGGTCGACGCGCGGGTGACCTTTCGCGCCGAGTAGGGCCTGTTCCCCTTTCGCGGCAAGTTGCTACGGAAACAGACCCTGGCACGCAGCTCATTGTGCTCAGGTGGCGGGCTGGATCTGCAGCGCCAGCGCGCGCAAGGCCGCCTCGGCTTCGAGCACCTTGTCGACGGCGCTCTCGGCCTTCTCGCGGCTGAGGCCCAGGCGGTCGTAAAGGCTTTTGGGCACTTCGCTGCGTGGGCCGGAACCGATCCCGCGGTTGCGTAGCAGTTGGGTGGCCAGGCACACCAGGTTGGCATGGCTGGCATGCTCACCCTGGTAGTTCGGGTCGTGCTGGAAGCGCAGAGCGGTGGACAGTTCTTCCGGCATGCCCCAGTAACGCATCAGCCAGGCACCGATCTGCTCGCGGGTGATGCCCAGCAGATGATGTTCGATCTGGCTGTGCGTCAGGTGCGGATTGACTTCCAGGTGGCGGCAGATCAGCGAGAAATGCGGCGGAAAGACATGCGCCAGCACCAGATAGCCGAAATTGTGCAGCAGCCCGGCGAGATAGCAGATACCCGCCTCGGGGCGCTGCGTACGGGGAATGGCGCGGTTCAGGCCTTCGATCACCGCGGCGGTGTAGATCGCCTGCTGCCAGTAGGGCGTGGCGTGCTGGGGATGGTCCTTGGGCAGGCTCAGGCTCTTGCCGAGGGCAAGGCCGAGGGCGAGATTGATCACCAGATCGAAGCCCAGCACCCGCACGATGGCATCCTCCACCGAGCGGATCTTGCCGGGTGCCGCGTAGTAGGGAGAGGCCGCCCAACTGACCACCTGGGCGGCCAGTGCCGGATCGGTTTCCACCACGCCGGTAATGTCGTCCACGGTGGCATCGGGGCTGACGCGCAGCTTGATGACTTTCTGCGCGGTCTGCGCCAGCGGCGGGATCTCGATGGTGGCTTCCAGGCGCTGCTGGATGCGACGGGTGGTGAAGGACTGCACCGCCTGGGTGATTTCCTGAGGGTCGTCGTCGGGGCGGGCCAGGTTGGGCTGTATGTCCTTCAGGGGGGCGGCGAAGCAGCCGGCGCTGGCCTTGCCCAGCAAGGCCCGGAAATGCGCCGCATCGAGCTTCAGCAGCACGCCGGGTTGCCCGGATTCGAGCAGCAGACTGGGTTGTTCCAGCAGGCATTCTTCATACAGGCAGGGTGAACTGGTCAGCGGTGGCAGGCCGGGCAGTACCTGCAGGTTGTGCTTGTCGAGCATGCGTGACAGCCGTTCGGGCGTCACGGCCACCAGGTGGCGGTCGGTCAGTTCGGCCAGGCGCGACAGATCCAGCAGATGGTCGCGGGGAAATAGCACCAGCAGCGCGCCGGCGGCGTCTTCGAGCAATATCGCCTGGACCCGACTTGCCGGGGCGAGTTCGGGCGTGTCCTGACAGGTCTCGTAGGGCAGTTCGAGCTTTTGCAGCAACTGCGCGATCAGAGGGGGGATGCTTGGCTGAGTCTCGGTTTCTACAGCGGCGTTCATTGGCGTGACCCGTTATTCCTTTGCGCGCAGTATAGCCTCAGCTCTGGTGGGGTTTGTTTTTGCTGACGAGCGTCAGACTTGGCCGTACTGCTGGCCGTGGCGCAGCCAGCGCTCCAGCAGAGGGCTGACATGCTGGGGCCAGCGTTCCAGCAACGCCTGGGCGGCGTCGCGCACTGCCGGCAGCAGGTCGGCGTCGCGCATCAGGTCGGCTACCTTGAATTGCAGCAGGCCGGTCTGGCGCGTGCCGAGCATTTCGCCGGGGCCGCGCAGTTCCAGATCCTTCTCGGCGATGACGAAGCCGTCGTTGGTGTCGCGCATGATCGCCAGGCGCTGGCGACCGATCTGCGAAAGCGGCGGGTGGTAGAGCAGCACGCAGTGGCTGGCCGCGCTTCCCCGGCCGACCCGCCCACGCAACTGGTGCAGCTGCGCCAGACCCAGGCGCTCGGGGTTCTCGATGATCATCAGGCTGGCGTTGGGTACGTCGACACCGACTTCGATCACCGTGGTGGCGACCAGCAGTTGCAGCCGACCTTCCTTGAATTCCAGCATCACCGCGGCTTTTTCCGCCGGCTTCATGCGACCGTGGATCAGGCCGACGTTGAGCCCGCCGAGTGCTGCCGAGAGATCTTCAAAGGTGGTTTCGGCGGCCTGGCTGGTGAGCTCCTCGGATTCCTCGATCAGGGTGCAGACCCAGTAGGCCTGGCGTCCTTCGTTACAGGCGGCGCGCACCCGCTCGATGACTTCCAGGCGGCGGCTGTCGGCGATCACCAGTGTGTTGACCGGCGTGCGTCCTGGCGGCAGTTCATCGAGGATCGAGGTGTCCAGATCGGCGTAGGCGCTCATCGCCAGGGTGCGGGGGATGGGCGTGGCGGTCATGATCAGCTGGTGCGGGCAGAGCCGACCGTCGATGCCCTTCTGTCGCAGCGCCAGGCGCTGCTGCACGCCGAAACGATGCTGCTCGTCGATGATCACCAGCGCCAGGCGCCGGAATTGCACTTCGTCCTGGAACAGCGCGTGGGTGCCAACCACCATCGGACAGCCGTCGGCGATGCGTTCCAGTGCGGCGGCACGGGCCTTGCCCTTGAGCTTGCCGGCCAGCCAGGCGACTTCGATGCCCAGTGGCTCGAGCCATTTGCAGAAGGTGATGAAGTGTTGCTCGGCAAGAATCTCGGTGGGGGCCATCAGCGCCACCTGGCAACCGGCCTCCAGCGCCTGCAGTGCGGCCAGCGCGGCGACCACCGTCTTGCCGGCGCCGACGTCGCCCTGCACCAGGCGCAGCATGGGTTCGGGCTGGGCCTGATCGTAGGCGATCTCAGCACCGACCCGTTGCTGCGCGCCGGTGGGCTGGAAGCCGAGGTTGTTCAGATAGCGCCGCGACAGTGTGTGCGCCGCCGGCAGCTGCGGTGCCTGCTGGGCGCGCACGCTCTCGCGCAGGCGCTGCAGCGACAGCTGATGGGTGAGCAGTTCTTCGAAGGCCAGGCGATGCTGTGCCCAGTGACGGCCTTCGGCGAGTTCGTCCAGGTCGGCATCCGGCGGCGGTCGGTGCAGGTAGCGGATCGCCTCGTCCAGCGCGCCCAGGTGATAGTCGCGGCTCAACTCTTCCGGCAGCCAGTCCGGCAGGCTATGCGGACCGAGCCTTGCCAGCGTCTGCTCGGTGAGTTGGCGCAGGCGCTGTTGGGTCAGGCCTTCGGTGGTGGGGTAGATCGGCGTCAGGGTCTGCTCGACCGGCGCCGCCTCGCTGTTCAGGGCACGGTATTCGGGGTGGTAGATTTCCAGCCCCGAGGCGCCAGGGCGGGCTTCGCCGAAGCAGCGCAGCTGAGTGCCGCGCTTCATGGCTTCCTTCTGCGCGTTGCTGAAATGATAGAAACGCAGACTTAGTGTGCCGCTGCCGTACTGCATGCGCACCAGCTGGCTGCGCCGACGGCCCATGACCACGTCGGCGCCGACCACTACGCCCTCGATCACGGCATCCTGGCCGGGACGCAGCGCGCCGATGGGCACCACGCGGGTGCGGTCCTGGTAGCGCAGCGGCAGATGGAAGAGCACGTCCTGCAGGGTTTCCAGACCAACCCGGGCAAGCTTTTCGGCCAGCGCGGCGCCAACGCCCTTGAGCGCGGTAACCGGAACCGCGGCCAGCTCGCGCATGCGTCAGTCTTTCATGGCTGGAGGTTTGCCCACCGAGCACAGGCGGATGGAGTCGGCCAGCACTTCGATGGCCTTTGGCCGCGGGAAGCTGGCGCGCCAGGCGATGGCCACGGTGCGGAACGGAATCGGCGGCGTCAGCGGGCGAACCTCCAGGACGCCGGGGGTGTAGTGATGGCTCTCCACCGCCGAGAACGGCAGGATCGACACGCCCAGACCCGAGGCGACCATGTGGCGGATGGTTTCCAGCGAGCTGGATTCGACCGTGGTGTGGCTCGGTGCCTCGCCCTTGCGCGTGGTCGGGCAGGCTTCCAGCACCTGGTCGCGGAAGCAGTGGCCTTCGCCGAGCAGTAGCAGGCTCTTGTCGTTGAGCATCTCGCTGTCGATGGTTTCTTTTTTGGCCCAGGGGTGCTCGGCGGGCATCAGCACGTAGAAGGGCTCGTCATAAAGAGGCTTGGTCAGCACGTCGGCTTCCTGGAAGGGCAGCGCGATGATGATCGCGTCCAGCTCGCCGGTGCGCAGCTTGTCGCGCAGCACGTGGGTGAAGTTTTCTTCGATGTACAGCGGCATGTCCGGCGCCACGCGATGCAGCTGCGGGATCAGGTGCGGAAACATGTAGGGACCGACGGTATAGATGGCGCCGACCTTGAGCGGTGCGGCCAGCTGGTTCTTGCCCACCTGGGCCAGCTCGCGGATGCTCTGCGCCTGCTCCAGCACCTTCTGCGCCTGGGTGACGATGCCTTCGCCTACCGGCGTCAGGCGTACTGCGCTCTTGGTGCGCTCGAAGATCAGCACGCCGAGCTCGTCCTCGAGCTTCTTCACGCCCACCGAGAGCGTCGGTTGGCTGACGTGGCAGCGCTCGGCGGCGCGGCCAAAGTGCTGTTCCTGGGCGAGCGTGACGATATAGCGCAGTTCGGTCAGAGTCATAGCGAGTATCCATCAGAGTGCGGGTTAGCATAGCCTTTGCTCGTCTTCGAACCAACCTGCAGCGCTTTCGCTGCTGCATCTTGCCTCCGCCCGGCCGGTCGTGGCGGTTGTACACTGCGAACATGCGGTCCGATTGGGCGGCCCGTAAAGGTTAGGGCCTGTTACCGTTTCGTCGCGAGCCGCGGTCGGAATGGCAACAGGCTCTTAGGAGTAACCGTAATGAATAATCGTCCCTCGGTCTTGATCGCCGGCTGTGGCGATGTCGGCAGTCGTTTTGGCCTGCAGATGAGCCGGGCCGGCTGGACGGTATACGGTCTGCGCCGCGAGGCGGTGGGATTGCCGGTGCCGATCCTGCCGGTGGCGGGTGACCTGCTGGCCGACCAGTGCCCGCGCAACTGGCCGAATACCGAACTGAGCTATCTGGTCTATGCGGCCTCGGCCAGCCAGCATGACGAACCAGGCTACCGCCAGGCGTATGTCGAGGGGCTGCGCAATGTGCTGGGCTGGCTCGAACAGCGCGGACAACGGCCGAAGCGTCTGCTGTTCCTGTCCAGTACCGGTGTCTATGGCCAGAACCAGGGCGAGTGGATCGACGAAGCCTCGCCAACCGAGCCAAACGGCTTCACCGGCCAGGTGATGCTGGAGGCCGAGCGCCTGGCGCTGAACAGCGGCTTGCCGGCCACCCTGGTGCGCATGGGTGGCCTTTACGATCCCGCCAGGCCCTGGCTGCAGAACCAGATACGCGCCGGACTGCGCGTCCACCGCGAGCCGCCGCAGTACAGCAACCGTATCCACCGCGACGATGCAGCCGGCCTGCTGGCCTTCCTGCTGCAGGCGGATCAGCGAGGCGTGGCGCTGGATGATTGCTACCTGGGCGTGGACAACGACCCAGCGCCACTGCATGAGGTGGTTGACTGGCTGCGCGAGCGGTTGGGTGTGACGCATTGGGCCGAACAGTCCATGACCCGCCGCGCCGGCAGCAAGCGTTGCAGCAACGCGCGGGCGAGGACGCTGGGCTGGGCGCCGAAGTATCCCAGCTACCGCGACGGCTATGCGCGGGTAGCGCCGGACAGGCGCTGAAGCGCAAGCAGCCCGCCGGTGGGCTGGCTGCTTACTAGAAATCGACAACAGCGGCTTTGTCGTCGGGTACGGATCAGGTGCGCGGTAGCATCGGGGCGGAGTTCGCCGCCTTCATCGCCGAGCCCTACGGGCAGCGAAACGCCGGGGCTTGATCTGTGAATTTTTTGCTAAGGTGAGCGACCCTTTCGGTCGCTCGCACCTTCCCGCGTGCGCGTCGCTCAAGCTGTAGTCGAGATTCCATGTCCTCGGTAGTCAACGTCGTCCTGCCTGTCTTTGCGCTGATCTTTCTCGGCTACCTATGCCGTCGCACCAATCGCCTGGGCCCTTCTGCAGCGTCGGAACTCAATCGTTTTGTGGTCTGGCTGGGGCTGCCGGCGCTGTTGTTCAAGATCACGGCGACCTCCACCTGGGCCGATGTATGGCAGCCCGGCTTCATTGCCGCTTTCTCCATCGGCTGCCTTGGAGTGTTCGCCTTTAGCTTGCTGTATCGCGTGATGCAGAAACAGCCGTTGGTGGATGCGAGCCTCGATGCGCTGGGCGCCTCTTATGCCAATACCGGCTATGTCGGCTTTCCGCTGTGCCTGCTGATTCTCGGCGAGGCGGGGCTGCAGCCGGCCCTGGTCGCCTCCCTGATCGTGGTCTGTGTGCTGTTCGCTTTCGCCCTGGCCTGCGTCGAGATGGGGCTGCATGCGGGGCAAGGCATAGCGAAGACCCTGGCCAAGGTGATTCGCTCGCTGTCGATGAATCCATTGGTACTGGCGCCCCTGCTTGGCGGCGCCTGGGCCGTTGGCGGGCTTGAGTTGCCCAGCGGACCGAAAACCCTGCTGGACCTGCTCGGTGCTGCGGCGGCGCCCTGCGCCCTGGTATCCCTCGGACTGTTCCTGGCTCAGCCGCAGCCCAGCGGTTCGGTGCGCGGGGTCTGGCCGCTGGTGCTGCTGAAGCTGATCGTGCAGCCGGCACTGACCTGGTATTTCGCCGCGATGGTGTTCGAGCTGGAGCCGCTGTGGGTCTACTCCGCCCTGCTGCTGAGTGCGCTGCCCACCGGCACCGGGCCCTACATGCTGGCGGAGTTCTACGGGCGTGAGGGTTCTCGGGTGTCGCGAGTGGTGCTGCTCTCGACGCTGGGTTCGTTGATTACGCTGTCGGTGTGTCTCTACCTGATGCCGGTCTGAAGCATTGGCACGCGTGGACAACGCTTCGCGGTTATCCTCCCTGCGCTCGGTGACGTAGGAGGATAACGCCGAAGGCTTATCCACGCGTAACCCAAGGTCAGCTCTCAGGCCTCGTCACTTCCAGCATCACGGCGGCGATGCGGTCGCAGCGGGAGATAGTTCGCGGCTCGGCGGTACACGGCGTCCTGCTTCGGATCCTCTAACCGTGCGAAGTAGAACTCCCTCGACGCCATGATGTTCCAGGCGGTGCCTACAACTTACCGCCCGGCGCGGTCGATGAACTTCACATCCGAAGGTTTGCCAATCGACAGCGTCTGCAGGGCTTCGCCCAGCAGGCCGCTGTCAGGGTCGCGGCGCAGTATTACCAGCGCATCGCTTTTCTGATTGGCGATCAGCATGAAGCGGCCGCTGGGGTCGATGGCGAATTCACGCGGTTCGCGGCCTTCGCTGGTGCGCTGCTGGATCTCGTTCAGGCTGCCGTGTTCGTCGATGGCGTAGACCATGATGCGGTTTGCCTTGGCACGGTCGCTGACGTAGAGGAAGCGACCGTCCGCTGAGAGGTGAATGGCGCCGGGCGAATGCGCGTCGAGGCTGTCGCCCTCGGCCAGGTCCACCAGCTGCCGTTGCACCAGCGTGCCATCCACATGATCGAAACGCGCGACCTGCGCGCTGAGCTCCAGTGTGGCGTAGGCCTGGCTGCCGTCGGGGCTGAACACCAGATGCCGCGGCCCGCTGCCGGCGGGCAGGGTGATGGACGCAGGCTCGGCTGAGGTAAGCGGCCGCTCGGGGTTGGCCGGATCGTAGCGATAGGCAAATATCTGATCAGCGCCCAGGTCGCTGACGAACAGCGTCTTGCCATCAGGTGACAGCACGGCTGAATGCACGTGCGCCGATTTCTGGCGCTGGGGATGTACTTCGCTGGCCTTGTGGGTGACCAGCTGGGTCACAGGTTGCAGAGTACCGTCCTCGTCAACCGGCATGACCGCCAGGTTGCCACCTGGATTCGGGCCGGAGCCGTAGTTGGAGACGAACATGTAGCGCCCGTCATGGCTCAGGCTCAGGTGGGTTGGTTCGTCGCCCAGGCTGACCTGTTGCCCCAGAGGCGACAGCCAGCCAGTGGCAGGGTCGATGGCGAAGGCACTGACCCGCCCGACCGGGTCAGGTTGACCAGGGCCGTTTTCATTCGCTGCATAAAGGCGGTTGTTCTTCAGGTCCAGCGTCAACCACGACGGGTTGGGGCTGACCAGGGTCTGCAGCGCGCGCGGTTCCACCCGGCCACTTTCAGGGTCGAAGCGCAGTCGCAGGATGCCTGGACCACCGCTGTCATGGGTGTAACTGCCGATCAGAACTTCTGACATGGCGGAAGCGGCTCCCGTGCTGCTGAAGGCCAGGGTCGCGGCGAGCGCCACGCGGTTGAGCAGGCGGCGAAGGCACATGCGGGGTCTCCACGACGGTCGTGCAGACTATGACCGCGTTTGCTGCCCTCCGATCCAGCCCTGCAGACAAGTAGCCACCTCTCAGCCACGATTGGCCGGGCGGGACATCGACGTGTTGAGCGATTGCTTCGCGGCCCAGCCGCGCGCCAGGCCATGGCTGCCGATCACCACCGGCACGGCCAGCGCAGCCCAGCTCAGCCAGTCGCCAAGTCCTTCGGACACCAACCCCGCGATCAGACCAAGGATCGACAGCAGGGCGATTACGACAGGCCACAACCAGATGCGGATCATGCGCGGGCCTCCGTCGCGCCGCGCTTGAGCCACAGGTACAGCCCGCTGCCCAGCACGACGATGGTGAGTACGTCCAGCAGTGCCCAGAGCACTTTCAGCGGCAGGCCGCCGTAGTCGCCGAAGTGCAGCGGTTCGGACAGTTGCAGTGCGGTGACGTACCAGGGGCGGGCGCTGGCCTCGAGCACTTCGCCGGAATCCGGGTCCACCAGCAGCGCCTGGGTCAGCCGCGAGGTCAATGGCGTATCGCCGCCGAGAATCACCGCCACGTGCTCGGGCGTCGCGCGCAGGGTGCCGGGGTAGGCGATCATCGCCACCGCCATGCCCGGCGAGGCCACCAACACGCGCTCCACGGCAGTCTGCACCGAGCCGTCTGCCGCGGGTGCTTCGTCGGCATCGGCACCGAGCAGCACCCGTGTATCGCCGGCCTGCAAGGCGCGCACCTGATCGGCCTGCCAACCCTTGAAGATCAGGTCCGCCCAGGTGTTGATCACCCCGGTAAAACCCACCGCCAGCGCCCAGACCAGCGTGACGATGCCGAGCAGGTTGTGCAGGTCCAGCCAGCGCGTGCGTGGTGCCCGCTCGCGGCGCACTTCGGCAAAGCCGAGCTTGCGCATGAAGGGCGCGTAGAGCACCACGCCGGAGACGATTGCCACCATCAGCAGCAGGCCCATGAAACCGAGGAACAGCTTGCCTGGCAGCCCCGCATAGAGGTCGACGTGCAGGCGATACATCACGCTCATGAAGCCTTCGTCGAAGTTCGGCGCGTCCACCACCTCGGCAGTGCGGGCGTCGGACATGATCAGCAGCGACTGGCTTTCATCGGTATCGACGCGGGTGTCGAGCTTGACATACCAGAGGTCCGGCACGTCCTCTTCGGCGAAGAAGTACAGCGGCACCAGCCCCGGGTAGGCACGCACAGCCTCGGCGGCGACCTGGTCGACCGATACGCGTGGCGTGCCTTCCGGCATCGATGGCGCCTCGATTTCTGCGCCGGTCAGGTGGTCGATCTCGTGGGAGAAGATCAGCGGCAGGCCGGTCAGGCACAGCAACAGGATGAACAGTGTGCAGACGAGGCTGGACCATTTATGGACCCAGCCCCATCGACGCAGAACGACTGCCCGCATCAGAAGTCGACGGTGGCGCTGAGCGACAGGGTGCGCGGGGCGCCGAGGACGAGGTAGTTCGCACCTGGGAAGCCGCCGGTGGAAGCCCAGTAGTCGCGGCCGGTGGCATTGTCCAGACGGGCGCGGAAGGTGACGTCGCGCTCATACAGCTGAACATTGTAGCGGGCGCCCAGGTCCAGACGTGTCCAGGACGGCAACCTGAGATCGTTGCTGGCGCTGGCGTACTGCTTGCCGGTATGCACCACCAGACTGGTCAGCGTGAGCCCCTGCACGCCGGGCACGTCCCACTCGCCACCGAAGTTGGCCTGTATCTTGGGTACGCCGATGGCATCTTTGCCGTCGTTGGTGCCGTTCAGGGTCTTCTTCTGCTCGGCGTCGAGCAGCGTCACGCCGCCCAGCAGGCGCACGCCGTAGACGGGTTCGCCGAACATGGAAAGCTCGATGCCGCGGTTGCGTTGCTCGCCACCTTCGCGGAAGACCTGATTCTCGACGATGCCGAAGGGGCGCTCGGTGCTGAACACTGCGATGCTCCCACCCAGGACGCCGCCGTCATACTTGAGGCCGATTTCGGTTTGCTTGGCGACATAGGGGGCCAATGACGTCCCGGCATTGAGGACCGGAAGCCCGCCGGACATTGCCGATGCGGTTTCACCTTTCGTCAGGCCTTCGATGTAGTTGGCGTAGACCGACAGATCGTCGTTCAGCTGGTACACGACGCCTGCGACCGGAGTGGTCTCATAGGCGTTGTAATGAGCGCTGCGATCGCCCGTAGCGGCCGCATAGCTTGTGGTTTCGATACCTTGCCGGCGAACGCCCAGTGTGACGAAAAGGCGATCATCGAAAAAGCCCAGGGTGTCAGCTATCGCCAAGCTTTGTGTAGCGACCTCCTCGGTGACTCTGGGGTCCGAGAGATCGCCTCCAGGAAAGGTTACGCTCGTTGGCAGCGGGGCATCGAACGGATCATAGAGGTTGCCGACCACAGGGCCGAAGAAGGTGAAAGCGTTCTTTTCCTCGGAGTCGTACATCGCAGCGGAAGTCACGATCTCATGCGAGATCGGCCCGGTTTGCGCACGAAAGCGCAGGCCGATTTCACCCGTGTACACACTATCTTCGCGGTGGTTGTCGAAGCGTGAAGCCGTAGTGGACCCGCTGGGCTTGGCGGTAGGTGTGGACAGGCGGTTCTTCTCCTCCCCGTCGCGCATACCCGCAGCCAACCAGCCGGTGATGGAGTCGGCGAAGTCGTACTCGGCACGGAAGGTACCGAAGGTCTGTTTCTCTTTCGAATAGGTCCAGGGCTGGGCGAAGTTGTCGTCGGCGTCCGGTGCGCTGGGGATGCCGCCATCCGGCGTCACGCTCGGGCGCGGGTTATCCAGAAAATGGTACTGGTGACCGACGTCAGCAGACAGGCGCAACCGGTCGCCCTGGTAGTCCAGGCCCAGGGCAAACATGTCCAGCGTCTGGTCTTCATCTTCGACGCCAGTCTCGCCGGCGCGCTTGGCGGCATTGAGACGGACCCCAAAACGGTTCTCCTCTCCGAAGCGACGGCCGACATCGGCACCGATCATTCCCTGGCCGCCACTTTCCGCGCCCACGGTCAGCCGTGTCAACGGCTCGTTCGGCGCGCGCTTGGGCAGAAGCGTGATGGTGCCGCCTATACCGGTGCCGCCTGGGGCGGCGCCGTTGAGGAAGGCACTGGCGCCACGGAATACTTCGACTCGCTCGATGAACTCGGTCGCCACATATTGGCGCGGCAGCAGGCCATACAGGCCGTTGTAGGAAATGTCATCGGAAAAGAGCGGGAAGCCACGAACCACGTATAGCTCCTGCATGTTGCCGAAGCCCCGTGCCACGCGAACCGACGGATCGTTCTGCACGATATCCGACACGCTGCGCGCCTGCTGATCCTGTATCAGCTTGGAGGTATAGGCCGTCGAGGTGAACGGCGTATCCATATAGTCCTGGTTGCCGAGGATGCCGACTCGCCCGCCACGTGCTACCTGATCTCCGGCATAGGACTCGGTCAGACCGCCGGCCGAGGCGTCGGCGCTGGCGACCACTTCGGTTTCGGGCAGTTCGAGCGGCTCGCTGTGCTGGCTGGCTTGTCCTTCGGTCGCTTGCATTTCGTCCGAGGGCTGGGCTTGGGATTGCTGCGCCATGGCCGGGGCACCGGCGAAGCTGGCGGCGAGGCAGACGGGCAGCAGGGCGGAGACGGCACCTGTTTTACGAGGGAGGCGAAGGATGGTCATGGTGGGCCTGACTGGGCTGGTGGTCGGAGCGAGGAGACATGACGTCGGCAGGGCCAGGCGGCATGACGTTCAGAGGCGGACATTATAGTTAAATGATAATAATTCGCAACGCTGTTCGGGTTGACGGAAGAGTGAGGGCTCTATCCTGAAACCGATGGTTGACGTGGAGCATCGTGGCTGGTGCTTCGCGCGGAGCATGGGAGCCATTGAGGCACGCTTGATCGATGGTTCCCACGCTCCAGCGTGGTAACCCCGGTGGTGGACGCTCTGCGTCCAGCGACGCGGCGTGTCGTGGCTGGCGCTCCCACGCGGAGCATGGGAGCGATCGAATCGAGGCTCGCTTCAAAAAAATCGACGCGCCTGTCGATTCGCGTGGTTGCCACTCGACCAGTCCATGAACCCATCGTTGAACCACGAGGAGGAAATGGACATGACACAGGATATCCGCCAGGACGAGAGCCGCATTCGCCAGCTTCACGAGGCGTTCGAACGCGATACCAAGGCCAAGGCACTGGACCCGATCATGGCCCAGTATGCCGACGACCTGGTCGCCTTCGACGCCGTCGGCGGGTTGCAATTCAAGGGGCTGGACGAGTACCGCGCCCACTGGCAGCACTGTTTCGAGTTCTGCCAGGGAGAAGGCTTTTTCGAGACCCACGAGCTGCATGTGACAGTGGTCGGCGATCTGGCCTACAGCCGCATGCTCAACCACTGCGGCGGGCCCAATGCCGAGGGTGAGATGCAGAGTTGCTGGATGCGCGCTACTCGGGTCTGGGCCAGGCGCGACGGCGACTGGAAGGTGATCCACGAGCATTTCTCGATCCCCTTCGATATGGAAAGCGGCCAGGTCTGCATGACGCAGAAGCCATCGTCCGATCAGCAACAGAGGGGCTGAACGGTATTCGTCGCCCGTCGACGCACGTCCGTCCGCCGGCTGCTAGCTTTTCTCCGTGCCCGGCAGACGGAGAGCGTCATGAAATACCTGTGCCTGATCTATTACGACGAGCAGCGTGTCGACGAGATGAGCGACGAGCAATGGCAGGCGCTGGTCGCGCGCTGCCTGGCCTGTGGCGAGGCGCTGCGCGCCAGCGGTCATATGCTCGCTGGCGAGCCGCTGCAGGCGGTGCGCACGGCGCGTACGGTGAGGGTTCGCGACGGCGTCGCCACGGTGGTCGACGGGCCGTTCGCCGAGACCCGCGAGCAACTGGCCGGCTTCTACCTGATCGAGGCGGCCGACCAGGGTGAAGCCGAGACCATTGCCGCGAAGATCCCGCCGGCGACGATCGGCAGTGTCGAGGTGCGACCGCTGCGCCAGTTGCCGCAGCGCTGACATGGGCTACGGCGGACAATCCGCAACGGCGGCGGTCGAGACGGTCTATCGTGCTGAGTCGCGGCGGGTACTGGCCACCCTGATCCGTCTGCTGGGCGACTTCGATCGCGCCGAGGAGGCCTTGCACGACGCTTTCGCCGCAGCGCTGCAGCAATGGCCGCGCGACGGCGTGCCGGGCAATCCGCGCGCCTGGTTGGTGTCCACCGGGCGCTTCAAGGCCATCGATGCCCTGCGCCGACGGGCGCGGTTCGATGCCTCGCTGCGGCTGCTGGCCGAGCAGTTGGAGGGCGAGGCGCATGAAACGGAGCTCGATGAGGTGGAAGACGATCGTCTGCGGCTGATCTTCACCTGCTGCCACCCGGCGCTACCGGCTGACGCGCGTGTGGCGCTGACCCTGCGCGAAGTCTGCGACCTGACCACCGAGGAAATCGCCCGAGCCTTCCTCGCCGCGCCTGCCACCATCGCCCAGCGTATCGTCCGTGCCAAGGCGCGGATTCGTGATGCACGGATTCCCTACCGTGTACCGGAGCGCGAAGAGCTGCCGGAGCGGCTCGACAGCGTGCTGCGGGTGATCTACCTGGTGTTCAACGAGGGCTATTCGGCTTCGGCGGGAGCATCGCTGACCCGTGCCGACCTGTGCACAGAGGCCATCCGTCTCGGCCGGCTGCTGCTGGAGCTGCTGCCTGACGCCGAGGTGATGGGCCTGCTGGCGCTGATGCTGCTGCACGATGCGCGCCGCGCCGCGCGTACCGATGCGACCGGCGAGCTGGTGCGGCTGGAGGACCAGGACCGCAGCGCCTGGGACCGGCGATTGATCGCCGAGGGCTCTTCATTGGTGCGCCGCGCCCTGGCCAGCCGCAACTTCGGGCCCTATGCCCTGCAGGCGGCGATCGTCGCCGTGCATGCCGAGGCGCCCAGCGCGGCGCAGACGGATTGGACACAGATCGTTCGACTCTACGACGTGCTGCTGGGTCTGGGTCCGTCGCCGGTGGTGGAGCTGAACCGCGCGGTGGCCGTGGCGATGCGTGACGGCCCGGCGACCGGTCTGCGGCTGGTGGATGCGCTACTGGCGCGTGGCGAATTGCGCGACTACCACCTTAGCCACGCCGCTCGTGCCGACCTGCTGCGGCGACTGGCGCGCATCGACGAGGCCCGCAGCGCCTACCGTGTGGCCTTGCAGCTGGTGCGGCTGGAGCCGGAGCGGCGCTTTCTGCAGCGACGTCTCGATGAGTTGGGCGATTGAGCACCCCGATGGCTCCCACGCTCCTGCGTGGTAACCCACCGGACGCTCTGCGTCCAGCGATGCAGAGCGTCGCGGCTGGCGCTCCCACGCGGAGCATGGGAGCGATCGAATGTCAGTTAAGGCGAGTTGCTGCGAACGTCAGCCGTCCGTGCTGCCTGCCGGCAGATAATCACTGCGACTCAAACCGTGGCGCTGCATCTTTTCGTTGAGCGTGCGGCGCGGCAGCTGCAGCACGGCCATGACTTCCGCAATGTTGCCTTTGCACTGCTGCAGGGCGCTATGCAGGCATTGCGCCTCGAAGGCTTCCATCTGCTCGGCCAGCGAAGTGCCATGGTCGCCAGCAGGTGCGGATGCCGGCGGCGGGGCCAGGCCCAGGGCGTGACGTTCGGCGGCGTTGATCAGCTCGCGCACGTTGCCCGGCCAGTCGTGGGCGAGCAGTTGCGCCAGTTCGCCGGGGCCGACCGGCAGTGGCTCGCGGCCATGGCGTTGTGCCGCCTGGCTGGCGAAGTGCTCGAACAGCAGCGGAATGTCCTCGCGCCGTTCGCGCAGCGGCGGAATGTGCAGCTCGGCGACGTTCAGCCGGTACAGCAGGTCTTCACGGAACCGCCCGCCGCGCACCTCTTCGAGCAGGTCAGGCTTGGCTGCGCTGATTACCCGCAGGTCGACCTCGATGCTGCGGTTGGAGCCCAGCCGCTCCAGGGTCCTTTCCTGCAGCACGCGCAGCAGCTTGACCTGCTGCGCCAGCGGCATGCTTTCGATTTCGTCGAGGAACAGCGTGCCGCCGTGGGCATGCTCGATGCGGCCGATGCGCTTGCCCTGGGCGCCGGTGAAGGCGCCGCTTTCGTGGCCGAACAGCTCGCTCTCGAAGATGGTTTCCGGAATCGCCGCGCAGTTCAGCGCCACGAAGGGGTGACGCGCCCGTGGGCTGAAGTCGTGCAGGCAGCGCGCGACCTGTTCCTTGCCGCTGCCGGTCTCGCCACGAATCAATATGTTGACGTCGGTGCCGGCCAGCTCCAGCACCTGCCGGCGCAGGTTCTCCATGGCGCGGGAAACACCCAGCAGCATCGATTCGATGCGGCCCTTGCGGGTGAACTGCTCGCGTAACTGACGGTTCTCGCAGACCAGCCGGCGCTTGTCCTGGGCGCGGCGCACGCTGTCGAGCAGCCGCTCGGGGGTGAAGGGTTTCTCGATGAAGTCGTAGGCGCCCTGGCGCAGCGCCTGTACCGCCATGGGCACGTCGCCGTGGCCTGTGACCATGATTATCGGCAGTTCCGGGTCCAGCGCGACCAGGCGTTCCAGCAGGCCGAGGCCGTCCAGGTCCGGCATGCGCACGTCGCTGATCAGCACGCCGGGAAAGTCGCGGTCGATCAGGCCCAGCGCTTCGCGCGCGCTGGCGCAGGTGCGCACGCGAAAACCGGACAGTTCCAGCCACTGCTGCACGGCCTGGCGGATCGCCGATTCATCATCGATGAAGATGACCTGACCGCTCATGTTTCGCTCCTTTGCTGATGGCCAGTCGCTGGATTGGCGGTTTGCACGGATGAGTCCTCCTTCTCCCCGCAAGGGAAGGGGGTGATGTTACTCGCTGGCACGCGCTTCGACTGCAGGCAGCCGAATCTCGAACACCGCACCCTGGGCGTCGTTGTGCACCTCTAGGTGGCCGCCCAGGTCACGCACGATGCCATAGGAAACCGCCAGCCCCAGCCCGAGGCCCTGGCCGATCGGCTTGGTGGTGAAAAATGGCTCGAATACCTGGTCCAGATGCTCGCGATCGATACCGCCGCCGCTGTCGGCGACGCTCAGCCGCCATTCGCTCCCATCGCGGCGGCAATCGATGCGTAACTGCCGAACGCTGCTGCTCTGCATGGCGTCCAGCGCATTATTCAACAGGTTGATCAGCACCTGCTCCAGACGGATCGAATCACCACTGACCCAGGCGTCGGGCGATACCTGACAGCGAACGTCCACGGCCTCGCCGCGAATGCGTGGGCCGAGCAGTTGCAGCGCCTGATCCAGCACCTCGTCCAGGCGCACGCGGTGAGGCAGGCCGGCGGGGTTCTTGCGGGCGAAGGTCTTCAGGTGGCCGGTAAGCGCCGCCATGCGTTCGATCAGGCCTTCGATCTGGTCCAGGCCTTCGCGCACGGCCTCGCTGCGACCGCTGTCGAGCAGCAACCGCTGGCTGGCCAGTTGCATGCGCAGGGCGGTCAGCGGTTGGTTGATCTCGTGGGCCAGGGCGGCGGACATCTGACCCAAGGCGGCCATGCGTGCGGCATGCACCAGACCATCCTGGGCAGTGCGCAGCTCGCGGGTGCGGGCTTCCACCAGGCGCTCCAGTTCCTGGCGGCTGCGCTGTTCGACCCGGCGCGTCTTGCGCCGCTGGGCCAGGTAGAGCAGCAGGAAGGCCAGCGTCATCCACACGCCTGCCGCCGCGAGACGATAGCTGCGGATATTGGCGGCTACCAGCTGCGGCTCCTGCAGCAGGTGCAGCGTCCAGTTTTCCGAGGGCAGGGAAAGGCGTTGCCAGAAGTAGTTGTGGAGGCCGTCCGGCCCGTCGACCTGGCGCCGCTCGCTGTCCTCGTCGATGCGTTGTAAGCGACGGCTGTGCAGCGGCTGCAGGTTCTGTTCGGCATAGCGCCGGGCGGCGACCAGTTGGCTGCGGGTTTCGTCGCTGAGAGGCTGCAGGTAGCGGAAGCGCCAGGCCGGTCGGTTGCTGAGGATGACGATGTCCAGCGCGTCGGTGATCAGCAGGATGCCGGACTGGCCGACCCACTCGCGTTGCATGTCTTCCAGCTCGAGTTTGACTACCAGCACGCCGAGGACTTCGCCAGCAGCGTTCTTCACCGAGCTGGAGAGGAAGTAGCCGGGAATGCCGGTGGTCACGCCCACGGCGAAATAGCGGCCGCTGTCCTGGGTCAGCGCGTCGCGAAAGTAGGGGCGGAAGCCATAGTTGTAGCCGACGAAGCTGCTCCATTCGCGCCAGTTGCTCGCGGCGAGGGTATTGCCCTGGCGGTCGATGAGATACAGCACCGACGAGCCGGCCGCCTGGTTCTGCCGCTCCAGACGGCGATTGAGCTGGTTGCGCAACTGCCGGTCGTCAGGGTTCTCCAGCAGTTTGCGGATGTCGTCGTCCAGCGCCAGCAAGGCGGGCACCGAGCGGAAGCGTTCGACCTGGGTATGGATTGTCTGGGCGTAGAGTTCCAGCTGGCCGCGTGCTTCCTGGCTGCGCTCGGCCCAGGTGCGCTGTTCGGCGAACCAACCCACCCAGTACATGCTCAGCAACAGGCCGGCGAAGATCAGCAGCACGATGAGGACGACGCGGTAGCGGTTGGCGAGGGCGGGCATTGGCTGGCTCTTGTTGTCAGTGCGGTCATGTTAAGCCATAGGGTCTGTTGCCGTTTCATCGCGAGCCGCGGATGAAATGGCAACAGACGCCTAGGTGAGCAGCCCGGCTGGGCAATCGTCATCTGTCGCCGCCCGCGTCATCATCCGCTATCCGCCGCCGCACTTGCGACGGCTGCGCTTCCGGGTCGTGACCATGATCCAGCTCTGGATAGACAGATGCCCCACACGATCAACCAGAACGGGTTAGCCAGTGTGCGCGGCGATGTGCTCTCAGGGCTTGTTGTTTGGCGTGCAGTACCTGCTGACGGCGTTGCTGCTCTGCGGCGCTACCCGCTTTCCACCAATATCGTGGCCGTGGTGGCGAGCGGCGCACCTACCGGGTGGTCGGCCAAGTATTCTTCAGCTCCTCGGACAAATTTGCTGCTGCGTTCGATTTCAAGGAAGTCGTCGCCAGGGTTACCATCGACCTCGGCCAGGCGCATTTCTGGGACATTACATCCGTCTCGGCGCTGGACAAGGTGGTGCTCAAATTCCGCCGCGAAGGCACCGAAGTCGAGGTGCTGGGCCTGAACGAAGCGAGCGCGACCATCGTCGATCGCTTCGGCGTGCATGACAAACCGGAGCCCGTCGGCAACCTCATGAACCACTGAGCAGGAGAGCGCTATGACCCAGGTAATGGCATGTATCGACGGATCAACGCAGGCGGCTGCCGTCTGCGATTGCGCAGTCTGGGCCAGTCAGCGCCTGGGCGCGTCGCTGAGCCTGCTGCACGTGCTCGACCAGCAGCGCTATCCGCTGTCCGGCGACTTCAGCGGCATCATCGGTCTGGGTAGCCGCGAATTCCTCCTGGAAGAACTCGCCTCGCTGGACGAGAAACGCAACAATCTGGCCCTCGAAGAGGGACGCATGATGCTCGACGCAGCCAGGCAGCGCGTCGTCAACGCGGGCGTGGAACCTACACTGCGCCATCGCCACGGTGACCTGGTGGAAAGCCTGCGTGAACTGGAGAGTGACATTCGGCTGTTGGTCATCGGTAAGCAGGGGGAAGACAGCGGCAGCGAGGTGCAATTGATCGGCAGCCAACTGGAAAGCGTGATTCGCACCATGCACCGGCCCATCCTGGTGACGCCGACCGCTTTCAGAGTGCCGGCCAGCGCGATGCTTGCCTTCGATGCCAGCGCCACCTCGCAAAAGGGCGTTGAGATGCTGATCGCCAGCCCGTTGCTCAAGGGTATTCCGATCCATCTGGTGACGGTCAGTAGCGACACCCATGAGGCGCGGGCAGCGCTGGACGTCGCCCGCGACAAGCTGGCAGCAGCCGGCTTTGAAGTGCATGTGGCGATTCTTGAAGGCGAAGTCGAGGTCAGGTTGCGGGAATATCAGGCCGAGCACGCCATCGAACTGCTGGTAATGGGCGCCTATGGGCACTCACGGATTCGCCAGTTCTTCGTCGGCAGCACCACGACCAACATGTTGCGTTCGGCCACTACACCGCTGCTGCTGTTGCGCTGAACCTGCAAGCGGCCACCGGAACTGCGGGGTAGCCGACCGAGGTTATCGATATAGATCGGCGCGCGACCAAGGCAGCTCATGGGAGCCGTCCTTGTGTGGCTTGGTCGCCAGGATCTGGTGCAGGTTGATCCAGTTGTGACGGAAACCATAGGCGCAACCGGCGAGGTACACCCGCCAGATACGCAAGGCGCGCTCGGGAACCAGCCGCCGGGCTTCGTCCAGACTGGCTTCCAGGCGCCGACTCCAGAAATCCAGCGTGCGCGCGTAATGCAGGCGCAGGCTTTCCACGTCGACGATCTCCAGCCCCGATTCGCTGATGCAGGCACCGATCTTCACCAGATGCGGCAACTCGCCGTGGGGGAATACGTAGCGGCCGATGAACTCACCGGCGCCGTGGCCCACCGGCCGGCCATCGATATGCCGCGACGTGATGCCGTGGTTCATCACCAGGCCACCGGGCCGCACCACTTCCGAGAGCTGCTGGCAGTACAGCGGCAGGTTGGCCTGGCCGACGTGCTCGAACATGCCGACGCTGACCACTTTGTCGAACTGGCCGTTTCTGGGCAGGTCGCGGTAGTCCATCAGCTCCAGCTGCACCTGCCCCTCCAGACCTTCGGCCGCCACGCGCTCGCGACCGAGCTTGAGCTGCTCACGGCTGAGGGTGATGCCGAACACCTCCACGCCGAACTCCCGCGCCGCAAAGCGCGCCAGCCCGCCCCAGCCGCAACCGACGTCCAGCAGACGTTCGCCGGGTTTCAGCCGCAGCTTGCGGCACAGATGACGCAGCTTGGCCTGCTGGCCCTGGTCGAGGTCTTCCGTGCCAGTCTCGAAATAGCCGCAGGAATAGACCATGTCGCGGTCCAGCCACAGCTGATAGAAATCGTTGGACAGGTCGTAGTGATAGGAAATGGCCTCGGCATCGGTGGCCTTGTCGTGGGATGCGGGCAGGGGAACTGCTGCTTTGTCCTTGCCCAGCGCGCGGCTCAGCTCATCGCCGATGCGGATCACCTCGTCCAGTGGACCATCCAGATCGAGCCGCCCCTCTACATAAGCGGCGCCCAGCATATCGAGGCTGGGGTGGGCGAGATCGGCCACGATCTTCGGGTCATTGATGGCTAGCGTCACACTGGGTGCTGGCCCCAGATCGATCGCCTTACCGTCCCAGAGCTGGAGACGCAATGGCAGTGATAATCCACGCAACGCAGGTAACAAGGATGCCAACATGCTTGATCTCCTTCATTTCGTTTCCAAGAAATCCTAGACCAACAGCCAGAGACTATAGGTCGGGCCCGCGATAATTTCCTTCTATGGGGGTGATAGAGGTACGCAGCCACTGGCGATCGAGGTGGGGCGGGATGAATCGAGGGAGCTTGGCGAAGGGAGTGAAAAGTTGAGTTCGCTCGCGGGGCGCGCGCGAATTACTCCCTGAGCCATGTCATGGGAGCCCGTGAACCAGAGGAGGGAAATGGCGGAAGGCAGTGAGAGTCGAACTCACCCAGGAGCGGCTGCCGCCCCCAACCGGGTTTGAAGCCCGGCCGCAGCACCGGCTGCGATTGCCTTCCTCTAAAGGCGCGGGGCGTTTGCCCCGGTGTTTTGCGAGTGACAGACCCTACCTGAACTCCGTTGCAGTGGCCAGTGCGCTGTCGGGGCGGATCTTGCGTTCGTTGCCGAAGCGGCGGGTCAGGCCGAGGCGGTCGAAATGCTCCAGCAACTGGATGCTGCGCTTGCGTCCCAGGCCGATGCGGTCGCGGAAGGTGGTGGCGCGGATCACGCCAGCTTCGCGTTCGATGTCCAGCAGCAGATCGGCCAACTGGCGTGTTGCGGTTTCGGTATAGAAAAGGTCCTTGACCACCTGTTGCAGTGCCCCGAGGCGGGCCAGTTTGCGCAGCAGGTGGCGTACCTGGTCCTCGCCAATCGCCAGCTCCTTGGCCATGTCGCGCACCCAGGGTGGATTGAATTGTCCGGCTTCGAGCAACGGCCACAGGCGTGTCTTCAGGGCTTCTTCTTCGTCGCTCAGGCGTACCCGGTGTTCGGGCAGGTGCAGCCAGGGGCCGCTGGCCTGCAAGGTGCCTTCGGCAAGCGCCTGTTCCAGCAGGGCGATGAAGATCGGCCGCTCCAGCTGGGGCAAGGCGTAGCGGCGCAGGCGGTCGCGGTCGGGGCCGAGCTCGTCGGGCTGTTCCTCGTGGAAGCGTTGCAGCGCGGGGATCAGGCTTTGCCCCAGGTATTCCCAGTAGGCGCGCTCGAACAGTCGCGTGCCTTGGCGGGTGATGACTTCCACGGCGTCGTCCGGTAGTTGCCAGGTCTGCCGGGGGCGGTTGAACTGGCGCTCCAGGTGCGAGGGGTCCAGACCGTTGACGGCGCTGGGCAGCAGTTGTGGCAGGATTTCTTCCAGCGTTTCGCCCGCCAGCGCGCGCAGTTGGGCCAGCCGCGCCTGGCGGTGACGATTGCGCGGCGGGGCGGAAGGATCGAGCACGCGACCGCCGCCGAGGGTGCGTTGCGCGGACTGGTCGCGCAGCACGACGCGGTCGCCATGAATGGCGTGCAGCGGGGCATTGAGTTGCAGTTGAGCATGCACATGCCCACCGGGCGCGATGAGTTCGCCTTCCAGCAGTGCGATGCGCCCGGTGACGTCCTGCGCGCCCAGGTGCAGGTGCACCGGCGTCCAGTGTTTGAGAGAGCGGGCTTCGCTGGCGAGCAGGGTGAACTCGATGTCGATGCGGCGCGTGGGGCCTTGCAGCGCTGGGGCCAGCAGCCAGTCGCCACGGCTGATCTGCTCGACGGCCAGGCGCTCGCCGGCGAGGTTCAGCGCCACCCGCTGGCCGGCGTGTGCCTCGTTGGCTTCGCGGTTCTGCGCATGCAGGCCGCGCACCCGCACGCGGCGTCCGTGGGGCGACAACATGAGTTCATCACCGACCTGCACGCGACCGGCGAAAGCGGTGCCAGTAACCACCACGCCAGCGCCGGTGACGCTGAAAGCGCGGTCGATGGCCAGGCGGAAATAGCCGCTGTCGCTACGTGCATCGATGCGCGCCGCCTGGTCGAGCAGAGCCTGGCGCAGTGCGTCGATACCCCGGCCTTCGATCGAGGAGACCGGGAAGATCGCCGAGCCCGCCAGCGGGCCGGGTTGCAGCAGTTCGGTGATCTGCTGGTGTACTTCCTCGACCCGCGCGGGTTCGATCCGGTCGATCTTGGTCAGCGCCACCAGCGCCCGGCGAATGCCCAGCAGTTCGACGATGGCCAGGTGTTCGCGAGTCTGCGGCATCACGCCGTCGTCGGCAGCGACTACCAGCAGCATGCAGTCAATGCCGCTGGCGCCGGCGAGCATGTTGTGCACGAAGCGCTCATGGCCGGGGACGTCGATGAAGCCGGTCAGGCGGCCGTCGCCGAGGTCGGCATAGGCGTAGCCGAGGTCGATGGTGATGCCACGCTCGCGCTCCTCGCGGCGGCGGTCGCCCTGTTGGCCCGTGAGGGCCTGGAGCAGCGCGGTCTTGCCGTGGTCGATGTGGCCGGCGGTGCCGACGATCATGGCGCCAGCTCCTGCCGTAGCTGCGGCAGTTGGGCGAGGAAGGCGCTTTCGTCGTCGAGCTGGCGCAGATCCAGCCAGAGCGCATCCTCGGCGATCCGCCCGAGAACCGGGATCGGCAGGCCGCGCAGGGCTTCTTCCAGCCGACGCAGGCTGCGACCCCGCAGGCGCTTGGGTTGCTGTGCACGGATGCACAGGGCGGCGCTGGGCAGGCGGGCAACGGGCTGCGCGCCGCTACCGATCATGCCGAGGGCGTCGCTGACACCGATCTGCCAGCTCTCGTCGAGTGCCGCGGCCAGCGTAGGGGCGATGCGTTCGGCCTGCCGGCGAATCTCCTGCTGCGGGCGGCTGAGCAGGCGCAGGCTGGTCAGGCGTTCGGCGAGGCGGTCGGGGTCGCGATAGAGGTTGAGCACCGCTTCCAGCGCGGCGAGGGTCAGCTTGTCCACACGAAGGGCACGCTTGAGCGGGTTCTTCTTGATCCTGGCGATAAGATCCTTGTGGCCGACGATCAGCCCGGACTGTGGGCCACCGAGCAGCTTGTCGCCGCTGAAGGTGACGATATCGGCGCCGTCGCGCAGCGCTTCCTGCACGGTGGGCTCCTTGGGCAAGCCCCAGCGCGACAGGTCCACCAGGCTGCCGCTGCCCAGGTCCTCCAGCAGCGGCAGGCCGTGCTCGTGGGCGATGGTTGCCAGTTCGGCGGTAGCAACGCTGGCGGTGAAGCCCTGCACGCTGTAGTTGCTGGTGTGCACCCGCATGAGCAGACCCGAGCGCGGGTTGATCGCCGCCTGGTAATCCTTGGCGTGGGTGCGGTTGGTGGTGCCGACTTCATGCAGTTTCACCCCAGCGCGGGCCATGATGTCGGGGATGCGGAAGGCACCGCCGATCTCGATCAGTTCGCCACGGGAGATGATGCCCTCCTTGCGCGCGCCCAGGCTGTTGAGCGCCAACAGCACGGCGGCGGCGTTGTTGTTGACCACGGTGACCGCCTCGGCGCCGGTCAGCTCGCGGATCAGTCCTTCGATCAGGTCGTCGCGGTCGCCGCGCTTGCCGGTGGCCAGATCGAACTCCAGGTTCAGCGGATAGCGCGCGGCGAGGGTGATGGCCTCGATGGCTTCATCCGGCAACAAGGCGCGACCGAGGTTGGTGTGGAGTACCGTGCCGGTGAGGTTGAACACGCGGCGCACGCGGCTGCGGTGCTGGCTGGCCAGGCGTTCGCCGGCGCGACCGGCCAGGACGTCCTCGGTCAGTTCGGGCGCGCTGAGCTGGCCAAGCAGGGCCGGTTCGCGAAGTTCGTCGAGCAGTTCACGCAGGGTTCCAAGCAGGGCCTCGCGGCCATAGCGATCCAGCAGCGGGATGCAGGCGGGGCTGCGCAGCAGGCGATCGATAGAAGGCAGGCGGAGGGATGAGCGCCGAAACTCGGCAGCTTGGCTGATCATGCGGGAACTCCCGGTGCAGTTTTCTGACCGGGCAGTTTCCCGGACCGGAGCGGGTTGCCGCAAGGGGAGGGTTGGATCGCGCAGCTCGCAGGGTGGAAAACCGCGAAGCGTTTTCCTCGCGTCGTGGCCGATCTCCAAGGAGACGGAGGATAAGCTTCGCGTTATCCACTCTACGTTTGCTTTAGCCGCCCGGTGCCAGCAGCAGGTTGGGTGCCTGGCGCTGGTAGCCTTCCAGGTCCATGCGTAGGTCCAGGGCCAGGCTGGCGAGGTCGGCGGCGAGGCCTTCGGCGTCCGGGTCGGAATCCAGGTAAATCAGCTTGAAGTAGCTCTGGCAACCGGGGCAGCACTCGGCACGGATCGGGGCCTTGTCCGGAGTGTGGCGGTCGCTTCCCAGGCTGGCGTAGTGCAAGTCCTTGCTGGAGTCGCAGTACACGCACTTGACCCGCACGAAGTGCCATTCACAGGCGCACAGCGAGCAGACCAGATAGCGCAGGCCCTGCTGCTTGCCACGATGGCGGATCACCCCGGTCATGGCCGGCGAGCCGCAGCAGGGGCAGTGGGCACCGCTGCCGATGTCGGTCACGCTGCCCTCGGGCAGAGTCAGCAGCGCCTGGCTCCAGGCAACCTGCAATGCAGCGCCGAGGAAGGGCACGATGGCGGCGTCGAGAGCCTGGTAATTGCCCCCCAGCAGGCTCACAGCCCAGACGCGGCGCTGTGCGGCATCGGCCTGGCGCAGGCTGTCCAGCGCCTTGGTGACGGCGTCGTTCGGTGCCTTGATTCGCTCCAGAAGGGCGTCGAGGAAGGGCTGCCAGCCATCCTCGCGGACCAGGCTGTCGACGGCCAGCGGCGGCATCTTGTGGGTGCGGGCCTGGGCCAGACGCTCCGGCGTCGGTAGCAACGAGGCAGGCGGTTCGTCCATCACCTGTTGCTGGGCCTGGCAGAGGCCTGCCAGCAGGCGCAGGTAGTCGCCCATGGGATGTTCCGTCGCCAGCTTCTCCAGGCGCTCGGCGCGCAGGGCGAACAGGCGCGTCGGCGGTAGGTCGCTGTAGGGCGGAGTACTGGCCGAAGCGCTGATCTGCTCCGGCTCCAAGAATCTGTCAGCCATAAGGGGCTCCTGAAAAAGCGAAGCGCGACTTCTCAGTCGCGCTCGAATTGTGGCTGTGATGGGCTCAATCAGTCCTGCTTGCGGTCAGTAACCTCGCGGTACCAGAGCGCGTGGTGCTTGCGCGCCCAGCGGTGGCTGACCTTGCCGGAGAGCATGGCGCCGAAGGAGCCCTTGATCCAGATCGCGGCGTAGACGTGGACGATGATCGCCACCACCAGCACGAAGGCGGCGAAGGCGTGAGCCAACGCGGCCAGGCGGATGGCGTCGATACCGAACAGGTGACTGAAGTACGCCCGCCAGATGACGACGCCCGAGACCAGCAGCACCAGCATGCTCGCCAGGAGCGCCCAGAACAGCAGCTTCTGGCCGGGGTTGTACTTGCTGATTGGCGGTACGCCGTCTTCCTGATTGCGCATAACCTTGCCGACATTCTTCAGCCACAGGCCGTCGTTGCCGGAGAAGTAGTTGGCACTCCAGAAGCGGATCACCAGACCCAGGAACAGCACGAACATCGCCACGCCCAGGAAAGGGTGCAGGATGCGCGTCCAGGGGCCGCCGCCGAACAGGTTGCTCAGCCAGAACAGCGCCGGATGGAACAGCGCCAGGCCGGACAAGCCCGCCAGGATGAACAGGATCGCCACCGCCCAGTGGTTGCTGCGCTCGTTGGCGTTGTAACGCTGGATTTCATCTTTTTTCATGTCGATGGTCCTCGACCGGCCCCGCGTGAATGGGGCCGGCATGCCTCAGGGCTGCTTGGGATCGTAGGTATGCACCGCCGGATCCTGTTGATGAACCACCGGCTCGGCCGGGTGCTCGTCCTCCTCTTCCTCGACGCGTTGCGGGCCGACCCGCACGTAATGGAAGAAGCCGCCCAGCACCGCCGCACCCATGGCCAGCAGGGCCAGGGGCTTGGTGATGCCTTTCCACAGGCTGACCATCGGGCTGATGGCCGGCTCGTCCGGCAGGCCCGCGTACAGCGAAGGCTTGTCGGCATGATGCAGCACGTACATCACATGGGTGCCGCCGACGCCATCGGGGTCGTAGAGGCCGGCATGCTCGAAGCCGCGCGACTTCAGGTCCTCGATGCGCTCCTCGGCGTGGCGCTGCATGTCGGCCTTGCTGCCGAACACGATGGCGCTGGTCGGGCAGGTCTTCACACAGGCCGGCTCCTTGCCCACCGCCACGCGGTCGCTGCACAGGGTGCACTTGTAGGCCTTCTTGTCTTCCTGCGAGATGCGCGGCACGTTGAACGGGCAGCCGGTGACGCAGTAGCCGCAACCAATGCACTTGTCCTGGTTGAAGTCGACGATGCCGTTGGCGTACTGCACGATCGCGCCGGGACTCGGGCAGGCCTTGAGGCAGCCTGGATCGGCACAGTGCATGCAGCCGTCCTTGCGGATCAGCCATTCCAGGTCGCCGTCGGCCTTTTCGTGCTCGGTGAAGCGCATCACCGTCCAGCTTTCGGCGGTCAGGTCGATGGGATTGTCGTAGGTGCCGAGGTTGCTGCCCACGTCGTCGCGCAGCTCGTTCCATTCTGAGCAGGCGACCTGGCAGGCCTTGCAGCCGATGCACTTGGACACGTCGATCAGCTTGGCCACTTCCTCGACCTGGCGGATCGAGGGGGCAAGCGTGGTGGTTGCGGAGCGCGCAATGATGTCTTGAGTAGCCATTACACCTTCTCCACGTTGACCAGGAACGACTTCGACTCGGGCGTCTGGCTGTTGCCGTCACCGATGTAGGGCACCATGGTGTTGGCGATGTAGCCGGGCTTGGCCACGCCGGTGAAGCCCCAGTGCAGTGGAATGCCGATCTGGTGTACCACCTGCCCGTTGACCTGCAGCGGGCGGATGCGTTTGGTTACCACCGCCACTGCCACCAGGTAGCCGCGCTTGGAAGTGACGCGTACCCGGTCGCCGGCGACGATGCCCTTCTCCTTGGCCAGCACTTCGCCGATCTCGACGAACTGCTCGGGCTGGGCGATGGAGTTCAGCCGGCAGTGCTTGGTCCAGTAGTGGAAATGCTCCGTCAATCGGTAGGTGGTACCGGCGTAGGGGAACTCGTCGGCGGTGCCGAGCGATTCCCACACCGAGTCGAGCACGCGTGCGGCCGGACTGCTGATCACCTTGCGATTCTTCGGGTGCAGCGGGTTGATGCCGATGGGCGACTCGAACGGCTCGTAGTGTTCCGGGAAGGGACCTTCGGCCATCTTGTCCACGGCGAAGAAGCGCGCCACACCTTCGGGGTTCATGATGAACGGATTCATCCCGGCTTCCGGGTCGATGCTGGCGTTGTAGTCCGGTACATCGGTGCCGGTCCAGCCCTTGGCCTCGGCATCCCACCAGACCAGCTTCTTGCGTTCCGACCAGGGTTTGCCCTGGGGGTCGGCCGAGGCGCGGTTGTAGAGGATGCGGCGGTTCGCCGGCCAGGAGAAGGCCCAGTTCTGGTGCTGCTTCATGTGGTACGGATCGCTGTTGTCGCGCCGCGCCATCAGGTTGCCCTGCTCGGTCCATGCACCGCAGAAGAGCCAGCAGCCCGAGGCTGTGCTGCCATCGTCCTTGAGCTGGCTGAAGGCGCCCAATTGCTGGCCGGGGCGGGCCACCAGGTTGCCGTTCGCGTCGGTCACATTGCTGACCGCGTAGCCGTTGAACTCCTTGGCCAGCTCCTCGGCCGAGGGCTCATGGGCCACCTTGTAGGGCCAGTGCAGGTTGAGGATCGGGTCGGGGAAGACCCCGCCCTCGCTGCGATACAGCTCGCGCAGACGCATGTGCAGGCCGGACATGATCCAGATGTCGGGGCGTGATTCGCCCGGACCCTCGGCTGCCTTCCAGTGCCACTGCAGCCAGCGGGTGCTGTTGACCAGCGATCCGTCTTCCTCGGCGAAGCAGGTGGTCGGCAGGCTGAACACCTCGGTCTGGATGCTGGCAGTGTCAACGTCGTTGAACTCGCCGTGATTGCGCCAGAACTCGGAGGTTTCGGTCTGCAGCGGGTCCATCACCACCAGCCACTTGAGGCGCGCCAGCGATTTGACCACGCGGTTCTTGTCCGGCAATGCCGCCAGCGGGTTGAAGCCCTGGCAGAAATAGCCGTGCACCTCGTCGCGCGACATCATGTCGAACATGCGCAGCACGTCGTAGCCGGCGCCGCCATATTCCAGCTTGGGCAGGTAGTCGAAGCACCAGTCGTTGTCCGCCTGAGCGGCTGGGCCGTACCAGGCCTTCATCAGGCTGACGTGGAACTTGCCGTAGTTCTGCCAGTAGGACATCTGACCCGGGCGCAGCGGCTTGGAGGCACGCTTGGCGATGTAGGCCGAGTAATCCTGCTCGGCATCCAGCCCCAGGGTCAGGTAGCCCGGCAGCAGGTTGGAGAGCAGGCCCAGGTCGGTCAAACCCTGGATGTTGGAATGTCCGCGCAGCGCGTTGACGCCGCCGCCCGGCATGCCGACGTTGCCCAGCAGCAACTGGACCATGGCCGCGGTGCGGATGATCTGCGAGCCCACCGAGTGCTGGGTCCAGCCCAGGGCGTAGAGGATCGTCATGGTCTTGCCCGGTGTCGAGCAGGTGGCGATCTCTTCCCAGATCTTCAGCATGCGGTCCACTGGGGTGCCGCAGATCTGGCTGGCCAGTTCCGGCGTGTAGCGGCTGTAGTGCTGCTTCATCAACTGGAACACGCAGCGCGGATGCTGCAGTGTCGGGTCGACCTTGGCGTAGCCGTCCTCACCCAGCTCGTAGGTCCAGCCGGACTTGTCGGTATAGGCGCGTTTCTCGGCGTCGTAGCCGCTGAACAGCCCATCCTCGAAGCTGAAGCCCTCGTTGACGATGAACGACACGTCGGTGTAGTTGCGCACGTATTCGTGCTGAATCTTGTCGTTACCGATCAGGTAATTGATCAGGCCACCCAGGAACGCGATATCCGTCCCGGTACGAATGGGCGCGTAATAGTCGGCCACCGAGGCGGTACGGGTGAAGCGTGGATCGACCACGATCAACCGGGCCTTGTTCTCGGACTTGGCTTCGGTCACCCAGCGGAAGCCGCATGGGTGTGCTTCAGCAGCGTTGCCACCCATTACCAGGACCAGGTCGGCGTTGCCAATATCTGTCCAGGTGTTGGTCATGGCGCCACGGCCGTACGTCGGGGCAAGACTTGCCACCGTCGGGCCGTGTCAGACACGTGCTTGGTTGTCGAATCCTACGATGCCGAGGTTGCGGACGACCTTGTGAGTCAGGTAGCCGGTTTCATTGGACGCGGCCGAGGCGGCGAGAAAGCCCACAGAGGCCCAGCGGTTGACCGTCTGTCCCTGAGCGTTCTGCTGCACGAAGTTGGCGTCGCGGTCCTCTTTCATCAACCGGGCGATGCGACCGAGCGCTTCGTCCCAGGACAGGCGGGTCCATTCGTTGGAGCCGGGCTTGCGTACCATCGGGTGCTGCAGGCGGTTGGGGCTCTTGATGAAGTCCAGCAGGCCGGCGCCCTTGGGGCACAGGCTGCCGCGGTTGACCGGATGATCCGAGTCGCCCTCGACGTGGATGATCTGCTGATCGACGTTCTTGCCGCCGCTGCCGCGGCTGTAGAGGATCAGTCCGCAACCTACCGAGCAATAGGGACAGGTATTGCGGGTTTCTTTGGTGTTGGTCAGCTTGAAGTGCCGTATCGACTCGGCGAAGGCAGTCTCGGGCGCCATGCCCAAGGCCGCCATGCTGGTCGCTCCAAGGCCGATACCGCAGACCTTGAAGAATTGGCGACGGTTCATGTCCATCGTTTCTTCCTTATCAGGCTAAGACGAGACGGGACGTTGAAAGCCGGTGGGCTGTTCTAGTGCAGCCCTGGATGGTTTCCTACGGCCCATGAGCGCTTGTGGCGCTTCGCTTGGGCAGCATTGTATATGGCCCGCTAGCTGAAAGGAGTACTCCTTTGGTTTCGTAAGGATCTGTTGCGCGCAATAAAAACGCAACCTGAGCCTGATCAAGTGACAGTACATCGTGCTGCGCATCCGACCCTCTCACCTTGCGGGAGAGGGTCGGAGCGAGGAGAGGCGAGGGATGTTCGACACGCAGTGCAAGCGAATGGCGTCCGGCGCATAGCTTGGACCTTGCGCGGGCCTGAAGGGCTCAGGCGTTCTGGCGGATGCCGGCCACCAGCCAGGGCTGGTTCTCACCCTGAACACGCTCCATGCGCCAGCTTTCGCTGAAGGGCTCGCCCTGGTCGAAACGCGAGCTCTTCGACACGCCGACGAAGGTCAGGGTGGCGGTAGTCTTCTCGGCATTGTCGTCCACGCCGTCGAGCTGGATCTGCAGGTCGTCGATGTAGGTCGACTGGTAGGCATCACCGATCTCGGCGCGCTCGCGCTTGAGGAACTCCAGCAGTTGCGGGGTGACGAACTCGGCGATCTTGTCCATCTCGTTAGCATCCCAGTGCTGCTGCAGCGACATGAAGTGCTCGCGGGCGGCGCCGACGAAGCTCTGCTCGTTGAACCAGGCAGGGGCGTTGATCACTGGTGCGGCGGCGACCGGTGCGGAGCTGCCACCGAAGATCGAAGACTGTTGCGGCATCTCGCGCTGCATCGGCGCGTGTCCGTGCCCGGCCATGGCCGGCTGCTGCTGGCGTCGGCGCGCGGCGAGCAGGCGAAAGATGACGAAGGCGATCAGGCCGAAGATCAGGATGTCCATGAACTGGATGCCCTCGAAGCCGTCGCCCATGAACATCGAGGCCAGCAGACCACCGGCGGCCAGGCCGGCCAGCGGGCCGAGCCAGCGCGAAGCACCGCTGGCGGCAGCGGGCTGCTGACGTCCGGCCTGCTGGGTGGCGGCATCGTTGCGTTGCTGAGGCGCTGCCTGGCGAGTCTGGTGGCTGGGTGCCGAGCCGAAGCTCTTGCCGCCGCCGAAGCGCTTGGCGTGTGCATCGATGCTGAGGGTCAGACCGATACACAGCGCCATGAAAATGCTAAGCACACGTTGCATTGAGTGTTCCCGCTTTTATAGGTGGAGGTACGCGCGCCATGGTGCACAGCGTCGCGAAACAACGCCAGCGCTAAATGTTTCAGGCTTTTGCTCTTTGTGTGAGATGGAGCGTTCGCACCATCGAGACCAGGCCAGCGGCGTACTGATCAGGACGAGCGGCCACCTTCAGGCCCGTGCTCCCCCTTCCTCGAAGGGAAAGGAGAGAGGGTGAAGGGGAGATGATTTCTTCCCGCTGTACGGCTCTTGGTGCCGAGCTCAACGCCAGTTGTACAGTTCCTTTTCGGAGATCTCGTGCATCGGCTCGATCTGGGCCTGGAAGGCTTTCATCGAAGCCCAGATGCGACCGTTCAGCTCGCTCTGCGCAGCCAGTTCGCCGAGTACCAGGTCCGACTGCTCGCGCATGGCAGCCAGCACCTCGTTGGGGAAACGCTTGAACTCGGTGCCCTGTTGCTTGAGCTGCTCCAGCGCCAGGGCGTTGTTGTAGACGTAATCGTCGAGCATGTCGCGGCTGGCGGCCAGGCTGGCTTCGGTCAGGATGGCCTGGAGGTCGGCCGGCAGGCTGTCGAATGCCTTCTGGTTGATCAGCAGCTCCAGCACGGCCTGGGGTTCCTGCCAGCCCGGGTAGTAGTAATAACGCGCTGCCTTGTGCAGACCGAAGGCCAGGTCGTTGTAGGGGCTGACCCAGTCCGTGGCGTCGATGGCACCGGTCTGCAGCGCGGTGAAGACTTCACCGCCGGGCAGGTTGACGGTAGTCGCACCCAGCCGGCCGAGCACCTCGCCACCCAGGCCCGGCATGCGGATCTTCAGGCCCTTGAGGTCCGTCAGACTGTTGATTTCCTTGTTGTACCAGCCGCCCATCTGCATGCCGGTGTTGCCGATCACCAGTGGCTTCACGCCGAAGGGTGCATAGGCTTCGTCCCAGAACGCCTGTCCGCCGCCCTTGCTCAGCCAGGCGTTCATCTCGGAGGTCGACAGGCCGAAGGGTACCGAGGTGAAGAACTGTGCAGTCGGCACCTTGCCTTTCCAGTAATAGGACGCGCCATGGCCGAGCTCGGCGGTGCTGCGTGAGACGGCATCAAAGACTTCCAGCGCCGGCACCAGCTCACCCGCGGCGTAGACCTTGATGGTCAGGCGCCCGCCGCTCATGATTTTGATGCGCTCGGCCAGGCGCTCCGCCGAGGTGCCGAGGCCCGGGTAGTTCTTCGGCCAGGCGGTGACCATCTTCCAGTGATAGGTCTTGGCGGGCTCGCTGGCCGCCTGCTGGTTGGGCGCTTGGGATTGCTCGTCCTTGCAGCCGGCCAGGACCAGAGTGGTGAGCAGGGCGGCAGCACCGAACAGATGGCGGCGTTTCATGTCGTCTGGATGTCCTTTTTTCTTGTTGGGGGGCTTGGGTCAAAGCGCTTCGAGCTTGGCGTAGCTCAGCATCAACCATTTGCTGCCTTCATCCTCGAAATTCACCTGCACCCGCGCCTGGGCGCCGGCACCCTCGAAATTGAGGATGGTACCTTCGCCGAACAGTGCGTGACGCACGCGTTGGCCGAGATTGAAGGGGGTGTCCGGCACGCCGGCACCATCGAACAGCGACGAACCGCTCATGCCGCGGTTGTTGAACGAGCGGCTGACGGTGTTGCTCAACCGCACTTCCTGAACCAGCGCTGGCGGGATCTCGCGCACGAAGCGCGAGATCTTGTTGTAGGTTTCGCTGCCGTACAGACGTCGGGTCTCGGCGTAGGTGATGATCAGCTGCTGCATGGCGCGGGTAATGCCGACGTAGGCCAGGCGGCGTTCCTCTTCCAGGCGGCCTGATTCCTCAAGGCTCATCTTGTGCGGGAACAGACCTTCCTCCATGCCCACCAGAAACACCAGCGGGAACTCCAGGCCCTTGGCGCTGTGCAGGGTCATCAGCTGCACGCTGTCCTCGTGATCGCCAGCCTGCTGTTCACCGGCCTCCAGCGAGGCGTGGTCGAGGAAGGCCGCCAGCGGCGTTTGTTCGTCCTCCTGCTCGTCGCTGTAGTTGTCGAAGGCGCGCGCAGCGGACACCAGTTCCTCGAGGTTTTCCACCCGTGCCTGGGCCTTCTCGCCCTTTTCGTCGCGGTGGTAGGCGAGCAGGCCGGACTGCTCGATGACCAGCTGCGCCATGCTGTGCAACTGCATGTCCTCGACCTTCAGCGCGAGGGTGTCGATCAGTTCGACGAAGGCGTTCAGCGCGCTGGCGGCGCGGCCGGAGACGAGTTTGGTGCCGACCGCCTGGTGCAGTGCCGCCCACAGCGAGATCTCCTCCCGGCGCGCCAGTTGGCGTAGGTTCTCGACGGTTTTCTCGCCGATACCGCGCGCCGGCAGGTTGATCACCCGCTCCAGTGCCGCATCGTTGTGGCGGGTCTGGATCAGGCGCAGGTAGGCCATGGCGTTCTTGATCTCGGCGCGCTCGAAGAAGCGTTGGCCACCGTAGATGCGGTACGGAATCTTCTCGCGCAACAGGGCCTCTTCCAGCACTCGCGACTGGGCGTTGGAGCGGTAGAGGATGGCGATCTCGCTGCGGCTAGTGCCCTCACGAATAGCCTTCTCGATGCTCTCCACCACGTAGCGCGCCTCATCGTGCTCGTTGAAGGCGGCATACAGGCTGATCGGCTCCCCCTCGCAGCCTTCGGTCCACAGCTCCTTGCCCAGACGGCCCTGGTTGTTGGCGATCAGCGCGTTGGCGGCCTTGAGGATGCAGGCGGTGGAGCGATAGTTCTGCTCCAGGCGGATGGTCTCGGCGTCGGGAAAATCCTGACTGAACTGTTGCAGATTCTCGATCCGTGCGCCGCGCCAGCCGTAGATCGATTGGTCGTCATCGCCTACCACCATCAGACTCTCGCCGCCCTTGGCGAGCAGGCGCAGCCATGCGTACTGCACGGCGTTGGTGTCCTGGAATTCGTCGACCAGCACATGGCGGAAGCGCCGCTGGTAGTGTTCCAGCAGGCCTGGATGGTTGCGCCACAGGTCCAGTGCGCGCAGCAGCAGTTCGGAGAAGTCGATCACCCCGGCGCGCGCGCAGGCTTGCTCGTAGGCTTCGTAGATCTTCAGCTGGGTGGCGAGGAACAGATCACCGCCGGCCTGGATGTTCTGCGGACGCAGGCCTTCGTCCTTCTGTGCGTTGATCCACCATTGCGCCTGACGCGCCGGCCAACGCTGCTCGTCCAGGCCCAGCTCGCGGATCACCCGCTTGACCAGGCGCTGCTGGTCGTCGGAATCGAGAATCTGGAAGTTCTGCTCCAGCTTCGCTTCCTGCCAGTGTGCGCGCAGCAGACGGTGCGCCAGGCCGTGGAAGGTGCCGACCCACATGCCCTGCGGATTGACCTGCAGCAGCTGCTCGATACGCTGGCGCATCTCGGCGGCGGCCTTGTTGGTGAAGGTCACCGACAGGATCGAATGCAGCGAGGCATGCTCGACCTGGTTGAGCCAGGCGATGCGGTGTACCAGCACCCGGGTCTTGCCCGAGCCGGCACCGGCGAGCACCAGTTGACGGCCCAGCGGCGCGGCCACGGCCTGGCGCTGGGCATCGTTGAGGGAGTTCAGAAGGAGAGAGAGATCGTCATGCATCGCGGCATTCTATTGGAAATGCGGCGGATGCGCTCGTCCCTGGCTCGGGCCCGCTGGCGCCGCCGACGGAGCGATCGCCGATGCGCCTTTCGTCGGTGACTGTGCGTCCGCGCGTCGTCGAGTTTATCTTTGGTCGGAACAGGGCATGACGCTGGGCTAGCAACGTGCCATTATCGGTCGCTTCATCGGGGCCGATTTGTTGAATCGGTCGCGTTTCGAGATGTCTTCGATAAGACTTGCGAAGAATCACCCGGACCGCCAGAACAATGAAAATAACGATGATCCATTCCGCTCAAGCCAGCCGTGAGACGCTTTCGATCAACAAGGAATTCGAGGCGTGCAGGTACCCGGATGCCGACCAGCAGACCGAGCGGACACGGCTACTGTTCAGTGGCCTGAAATTGCCGATGCTGCTGATGCTGCTGGCCAGCCTGCTGTTGCCGGCGCTGCTCTGGGGTGAGCACGGGCGGCTCGAACTGGGCGTCTGGTCGGTCTGTACCCTGTCGCTGGCGATGCTGCGTCTGCAGCAGGGCGCAGCATTCACCAGCGCCGATGCGGCCGCCCAGGCGCGTCCGGTCTGGTTCCAGGGCTTGCTGCTGGGCAATGTGCTGTCGGCACTGATTCTCGGTTATGCGATCGTCGCGTTGGTGCCTGCGGAAGGTTTTCTGGCGCAGACCCTGCTCTACGGCGTGCTGGGTTCGGTCGTCGTTGCCGGTAGCGTCGCCTGCGGGGTATCGCTATGGGCATTCCTGAGTTTTACCTTGCCTTGCCTGCTGCCCGCCGGTTTGCTGCTGCTCGTCAGCGAACTACCGGTTCAGAAGGGCTGGGGTCTGCTGGGGCTGATCATGTTGCTCACCCTCGGCATGATCGCCTGGCAGATCAACCGCCTGGTTAGCCTGGGTCTGAAACAGCGAGCGGACAACGCCCTGCTGATCCAGCGCCTACAGCACGTCAGCCGCGAGGCGGGGGACTTGAGTGCCGAACTGACCCGAGAAGTCGATCGGCGTCGGCTGGCCGAACGGCAGTTGTGCGAAGCCCATGACAGTCTCGAACAGCGGGTCGCGGAGCGCACCGGAGAGTTGGCCGGCGTGGTCGAGGCCCTGGGTCAGAGCGAGGCGCGCCTGAGCCTTGCGTTGGAGGCCAGCGAACTGGGACTGTGGGACTGGGATCTGCGCAATGACGAGGTTCATCACTCAGGCCTGAGCATCGCCATCGATCAGTCCGGCCTGCCAGCCGGGCAGGTCGATTACCATCGACAAGGCATGGATGCCGACGACATGCCGCGCGTGCGCAACATCATGGTGGCGCACCTGAAAGGCAAGACCGATACCTACAAGGTTGAATATCGCGTCCAGCGGGACGACGGCAGCCCTCTCTGGATCGAGGACCGTGGCCGCGTGATCCAGCGTGACGAGAATGGACGTGCCTTGCGCATGATCGGCACCCGCCGCGATATCAGTGAAGCGTACCGCCAGGCCGAGCAGCAGCGCCTGGCGGCCGTGGTGTTTGAGGCGGCCAGCGAAGGCGTGGCGATCATGGACGCCGGTTATCGACTACTGGCGGTCAATGACGCCTGCTGCGAGCTGTCCGGCTATAGCCGCGAGGAACTGGTCGGCCACAGTGTCGCGCGACTGGCCAGCTCAGCGGAGAGCAAGCAATTGTACGCCAGCGTGCGCGAAGCGCTGCGCCGTAACGACGGCTGGCAGGGTGAGCTTATCGAGGCGCGCAAAAACGGCGAAAAATACCCGCAGTGGGTGCAGTTGCGCGCGGTGCGTGACGCCAGTGGCGCGATCAGCAATGTGGTCGCCTTCATTTCCGATCTCACCCTGCGACGTCAGGTCGAGGAACGCCTGCACTACTTGAGCCGCTACGACGAGCTCACCGGCCTGGCCAACCGCAGCCTGCTCAAGGAGCGGCTGCACGACGCCTGTCAACGTGTCCGAAGCTCCAGCGGGCACCTGGCGGTGCTCTTCATCGATCTGGATCGCTTCAAGGTGCTCAACGAAAGCCTTGGCCACGAGTCGGCTGACCAGTTGCTAAAGGAAGTTTCCCGGCGCCTGGTGTACAGCCTGACCGGGGCCGACACCATTGCCCGACTTTCCGGAGATGAGTTCGTGGTGCTGCTCGAGGGCTACGGCAGCCTGTCGAGCCTGGCGCATGTTGGCAGCCGCCTGCTGGGGCGCATCTGCAAACCGATAGATATCGCAGGGCAGGAACTGGTGGTCAGCGCCTCCATCGGCATCAGCCTGTTGCCGGACAATACGCGCGAGCCCACCACGTTGCTGGCTCAGGCCAACATGGCGATGCAGCATGCCAAGCATTTGGGGGGCAACACACTGCAGTTCTTCACCGAGCGACTGCAGGGCTCGGGGCTGGAGAGTCTGAAACTTGAGAACCAGCTGCGCCAGGCGCTCGAAAAAGGCGAACTGGAAGTCTTCTACCAGCCGCGGCTGAGCCTGCAGGCGGATCGCCTCGACGCGGCCGAAGCGCTGGTGCGCTGGCACCATCCGGAACAGGGCCTGCTGACACCGGCGTACTTCATCGCGCTGGCGGAGGAAACCGGCCTGATCGTCGCGCTGGGCGAATTCGTCCTGCGTCAGGCCTGCCGGCAGGCTCGCCAGTGGCAGCTGGACGGGCTAGCGTCCATCCGCGTTTCGGTCAACCTCTCGGCCAAACAGTTGCGGCAAGGCAACCTGGTCAGCCTGGTGCGCCAGACCCTTGAGGAAACCGGGCTGCCGGCCGCCATGCTCGAACTCGAACTAACCGAAAGCCAGCTGCTCGACGACGTCGAGAACGCCATCAGCATCTGTACGCAACTGCGCGCACTGGGCGTCAAGCTGGCGATCGACGACTTCGGCACCGGCTATTCCTCGCTGAGCTATCTCAAGCGCTTCCCGGTGGATTACGTGAAGATCGACAGAACCTTCATCTCGGAGCTCGAACAGTCCAAGGAAGACACCGCGATCATCCGGGCGATCATCGCCATGGTTCACGGCCTGGAGCTTGAGGTAGTAGCCGAAGGTGTCGAAACCCAGTCCCAGATGGATTTTCTCAAGGACCAGCGCTGCGACGAGATCCAGGGTTACCTCATCAGCCGACCCGTGCCGGCCGCCCAGTTCGTCGAGCTGCTGGGCTAGCAAGGCGGTCGAGCAGAGGTAAGCGCTGTACCGAGCGCACAGGTACCCACCCGATTTCGCCCGTTGATCTCAAAACTCGATACCATGAATTAAGTTCAAACAGTACTGACAGTTTCTCACCGATGACGGTATTGAGCTCAACATTGTCATAGTCTTGAAGAATGACGCCCTCGGATATTCCCTCAATCTTCTCTATATATTGAATTGGAGCCCAGCCCTGCTCACCCATAGCATTGGTTATCAAGATCCAATTGGGAAACTCGTCATCCATTTCACCCAAAGCTACTTTGTCGCCTTGCCTTAGATAAAACGGATTTGGATAGTCTGAGATATGTATATCAGTAGTAACTACTTCCATGTTTTCTCCGAAGTGCATAGCGTTGAGCGTGACTGGGTGGTAAAAATCATAGATTTTTTGGCGGTCTGGTTGGTGGACTTGTGACTGTGCCAGAGCAATTGCAGCCTGAATAGCAGCACGAGCTTGTGGGCTGTTCTTCCAGCAAGTGGAGCCGACGATATCCGAGGCTTGAGAGATGATATCAAGTGTATTTGCTTTGCTCAGGTGGTGTAGTGATTCAAACCATTTGTTCAAGGCGAGCCACCACAGTAGGGCCAACACCCGTTACGCTCAGTAATGCTTTGCGTTCTTCCGGTGGGAATGACATGAGAGTCCTTCATTGATGCATAACGATTAATCTAAGGGGCGGGCTTTAGCCCGTCCCAGTGAGCGAAGCGAACGGTTTGAACCACTTGTTAGGTATTTACGCAGTTGACTGGTGAGAAAAGTACGTTACCAAAGAACTGAAGTCCACAAATACCTTCCAGGAAATCCAGGAAAAATGTATTGAAATTGTGAATCTTGCGAGAAACATCCAGGATTTTTTCATGGTATTTCTGGAACAGCGCCAGATAGAAATTGAACAGAATACGAAATATATAAGATAAATCATTGCAATCGCAGTGATAGCCACTATTAATGCTGCTTCTTCTTTTAAATTTAAAGCATGACTTACTTGCAATAGCACATGACTTGTTGAGAGAAGCTTTATTAGCACTACAGCAATGGCCGAGAAAGAAAGGCTACCTAGGACATACAAAACCCAGAAGGCCTTCCATAATGGTTGACTTCCTTCGATGAAGCTTAGTTTTTGCAGAGGTGATGAAGTTGATAATGCTTCCATGCTTTAGATCCTAACGATTAAGCTAACGGGCGGCCAAAAGCGTAGCTTTTGGACGTCCAGCGAACGAAGTGAGCGACAGTTGAGTGCTGTAATGGACTCTCCCCGCGCCATGTTAGATGCATGTTATGGACGCGCTCTGTTTGACTTTGATCTCAAGAGTACGACCATCGTTGTCTTCGACTACCCATGCCGCTTGCTCTTCGCTGTAACGACAAATTGAAAGCGATGGGGACTCCAACGCATTGGTTACAACGGCCAGGCGGTAATCATTCGCTTGTTGCGTAAATGCGTTGTACTCATTTGGAGTTAGCTCAACTGAAAATTCTGCCCCAGAAAGCCCCTTGACCTCAATGCGGAGTGAAGACCTTCCAGATTTCGCAACAAGATCCCAGCCGACATTATCTTTTTCGACACTCACGACATCGTAGCCAAGGTTTTCAAAATGCGTGCAGCAAGCGCGGATAGCAGCTTCCTCTACTTTGGCTTTCCTTTCTTGATCTTGCGGCTTACCGTGCTTTGGCCTACGCGCGCCGCCTTCGATCAATTTGCGCACTTCTTTGACGAGTGGCGAACTCTCTGGGCTGTCCGCATACCAAACATTGCTTTGACCCATCCCACCTTTCACTTGGCGCGGTATTTCAAATGTGCGGGCATCTATGGGAAGGAGCGTCGCACTGCCTACAGGTGCCGTAATTCGGTATCCATCAATTCCATTTTGAGATTGAGCGCCGGGGGCTTTCTTGAATTGCTGGTAATCCCGAAACACCGTCGCATCTTTGTACCAACCGACAATTGTTGTGCCCCCGCCTGGACGAGTGGCCGTCCAAACGACCGTTGTTCCTGCTATTGAATCATCTCCGCTGTTTGCGCCAAGGCGGTCAAGATTGATCTGTGCCCCAGGTGCTTGCACGTAACCGTACAGCGTGTCGTTATCTGGACTGAAGTTGCAGACCTCGTGCCCCCTTCCTTCCTTTTTGACATAGGCACCACCGCCACTGATTTGATCGCCAGCGCGGAGGCCTTGGTATCGCTCCATCCAGCCGACGTTACAAAACAAAATTGGCATAGAGTCTCCTGTATGCATCTAACGTTTGGTTAAGGGGCCGGCTTTAGCCGGTCCCAAGTGAGCGGAGCGAACGACTTGAACCATTTGTTAGGACTGCATCACAAAACTATACATTGGTGAGCCCCAGCCGGTAACAACAATTGCCAGCGCTGTTAATACAAGGACAGTTACTGTAAGGAGCTTTACAGGAAGCCTGAATGATTCTTTTGTTTTAATTGCATACTCAGGCGTCATATCTATATCGTTAATGTCGCTATGCATTTTATATATTTATAGTCTGCAACTAACAGAGCTGCGAGCATGGCAGTTCCACTATATTGAAACCAAGTGCTTGGGGCGATTAGGGCATAATTGAACCATCCGAACCAACCTGCCAATAGGAAAAATATGGACAAGGCTGATCCAATGGAAGCTACTGACACTCCGCTTATGTAGAAGGAGCGCCATGGGTTCTTTCCTATTGGTTCCATGGTGAGTTTTCCTGATGTAGCCCTAACGATTAAGCTAACGGGCGGCCAAAAGCGCAGCTTTTGGACGTCCAGCGAACGAAGTGAGCGAAAGTTGAGTGCTGTAATGAACTCTCCCCGCGCCACACTCTAGGTGTCGAGTGGCATGTTAATGGGAGAGCGTCGATGAAACGAATCGCAGTGGATTTGGCCAAGTCCGTTTACCAGGTTGCCGAGAGTGTCCGTGCCGGCGAAGTGATTCAGCGCAAGCGGCTGAGTCGAGTGGCGTTTGCACGATATGTACAGGAGCAGGTGGAGCCTGTCGAGTGGTTGATGGAAGCCTGCGGTACGGCCCACTACTGGGGACGAGTGGCGCAGGCGAGAGGTCATCGGGTGATCCTGCTGCCCCCGCGCTACGTGCGGCCGTACCGGCGACGCAACAAGACCGATCGTAATGACTGCGATGCCATGCTGGAGGCAGCGCGTTGTCGCGGCATTCATGCGGTGCCGGTAAAGAGCCTGGAGCAGCAGCAACTGCAGCAGTTGCACAACCTGCGCGAGAGCTGGAAGAAATCCCGCACCCAACGCATCAACCTGCTGCGCGGGATCTTCCGTGAACTGGGCATCGAGGCGCCGGCCAGCACCGAAGCCTTTCTGAGAGCAGCAGTAGAGCGTCTGGAGCGTCCAGAAGTCAGCGCGTTGCGGGGCGTCCTGCAGGTGGTGTTGGCCGAGATCAATCTTTACGAGCAATCAATGCACGAGTGCGAGGCGCAATTGGCGCGCTGGCATGCGGACGATGAAATCGTGCGTAAACTCGACGAAGTCAGCGGCATCGGCCTGTTGACCGCCAGTGCCCTGAAAACGGCGGTGGGAACACCGGAGCGCTTTGCCAATGGCCGGCAGCTCAGCGCCTGGCTGGGCATGACCCCGCGCGAACACAGTAGTGGCGAGCGCCGCCACCTGGGGCAGATCAGTCGGCAGGGCAACGTGTATGTGCGAACGCTGCTGATCCACGGCGCCCGTTCCGCCCTGTTGGCCGCCCAGCGCTGTGCGGCCAGAACGCCAGAGAAGATGACGGCACTACAGCGCTGGGCGACCACCACGGCGGCGCGGATTGGACAAAACAAAGCGGCGGTAGCGTTGGCGAACAAACTGGTGAGGATTTGCTGGGCTGTGTGGTGTCACGAACGACGCTTCAGCGGCAACTGGCAAAGCATGCCGTCCGCCTGACGGCGAGCGGGGTATTCAATAGTGGTTGTGGTGGAAAAGCAGCACTGTCGGAAAGGGCGAGTCCTGCAGCGGAAACAAGGCCGATAACAATGCTGATCCAGGAGATCGCTTGAGCGCTGGGCCCCCGCTGCGCGAACTACAGAATGGCCAGGGCACTGAGCCCATGAAAGGCCGGATATACGCATGCAACCGCACCGACGACAGGAGCAGAGCACAAGCTTTGCCCACTACTTGTGGGGAGAGTCCATATACGCATTGTTAGCCGTTCTTAACTCTGCTCTTACGAATTTTTGCTGTATGGAAATATCCGCCGCCGTATGAGCGGCCTAGCCATAGAAAGGTTAAGCATATAGAGACGCTCAGCGCTACAAGTGCAGAGTAAAACCAGTTTATTGGCTTGTTGAAGTCGAATTCTGGAAGCGAATAAAATAGCAAGATAACCCAGAGTGCAAAAATATAAAGGCTGATGATTTGGTTGATTTTTGATACTGATATAGATGATGGGCCAGTAATAAGGTGAACCACTTTTTCACTGACTTTATTCATTGAATTTCTTGACATTACTATTTTATATAGAGGGCCTGTAACCTTGTCCTCTAGAACGTCAACGTGTTTTTCCCAGTTTTCTTGCCAGAATTTGCTTCCCCTGTTAACGCATACCCACGCAAAAGAGAAGACAATGCCAAGACAGGCAAGGATTACAGCAAGATCTTGCTTGTTTTGGGCTGATGAGGCTTGGATTGCGAGAAAGCCTGCCATTGTTGCGCCGATGAATGTCCAAAAATATGCGGCTCGTTTCCAATAAAGGTCGATCTCGAATTTTCTGATGTCGAGCGCTTGTTTTAGGGCCTCTGCTTCCTTGCCCTCGAAAGCGGCCTCATATTCTTCTGGGGTAATTTCTTTTGTGGTGGTTTCTTCGGTCATTTTTATTGGCTATTGGAGGTAAGCACCGCTCGCGCGCTTTTTTGCGAGTGTGTGCTTGAGCGACTAGTTATCCGACAATACACACCGTCCTGCGCAGCAGGGCTGTAAATGCAATGAAAACTACGGCAGGTGAAAAATGAAAAAATACGGCGCAGCGCTGTATAGACACTCGGTGTGCGCATTAACTTCGTTATGCTCCACCGAGTGTCTATACAGCGTAATAGCTGCTTTTTCGATTTTTCGCCAGTCGGATTCCTTGCCATTTACGTTTCTCCTACACCGATGGGGCCTATTGTTGGGTAACTATAAATAGACACCAATTGGTGTATAACTTCCCGGGCGGGACTGGTGGATAATCTTCCTTGTCATTCCTCTGTTCCTTGTCTAGGCTGCTGCTTTCCGGGTCAGGATGGCTTGTTTGGAAGGATATGCACCATGGACGGAAAGCCTCGTTTGCTCGATCAGATGCGTGAGCGTATTCGGCTCAAACACTACTCCATTCGTACTGAGCGCGTCTATTGTGAATGGGTGAAGCGTTTTTTCGCTTTCATCAGTATCGCCATCTACAGGAGATGGGCGCTCAAGAAATCGAGGCCTTTCTTACCGAGCTTGCTGTAGCACGTAATGTATCGGCATCTACGCAGAATCAGGCGTTGTCGGCTCTGTTGTTTCTTTATAAAGAAGTGTTGTCAATGGATTTGCCCTGGCTTGCCGATGTTGTGCGGGCCAAGAAACCGCAGCGTTTGCCCGTGGTTCTGACCGTTGAAGAAGTGCGTTCCGCTCTGGCACAACTTGAGAGCGAGCCTGGGTTAGTGTGCAGCCTGCTATATGGGACAGGTATGCGACTGATGGAAGCGATACGTTTGCGCGTCAAGGATGTGGATTTTTCCCGGCACGAGATTCTGATCCGCGACGGCAAGGGCATGAAGGATCGCGTCACCATGTTGCCTCGTAGTCTGGTGCAGCCGCTGCGGCGGCATATGGCTGTGGTGAAGGCTATCCATGATTCGGAGTGCGAGCAGGGGCGGGGCGATGTCTGGCTTCCTTTCGCGTTGGCTCGCAAGTACTCGAAAGCGCCGAAAGAGTGGGGCTGGCAGTATGTTTTTCCGGCATCCGGGTTTTCCGTCGACCCCAGGTCGGGTGCGGTGCGGCGTCATCATCTGGATGAGAAGCGAATTCAACGTGCTTTCAAGCGTGCGATCAGGGAGGTGGGCATAGTCAAACCGGCCACGCCACATACCTTGCGGCACAGTTTCGCGACGCATTTGCTGGAGAGCGGGCAGGACATCCGCACGGTCCAGGAACTGCTCGGCCATTCCGATGTGAAAACCACGATGATCTATACCCACGTGCTCAATCGTGGCGGGCTGGCGGTGCTGAGTCCTCTGGATCGATAGTTCGCGGCGGAGATTCGCTTTGATGAATTGTCGGTAACTTATCGGTGCACTCGCTGAAGCAGGCACTACCGAAACACTTGGAGCGAGGGGCTTGGTTGGGCAGTTCGCCTGCGGCAACTTCGGCTTCCCGCCCTCGCGCTGTCTTATCCCCTGGTCGTTCCGCCCTCAAGCTCGCGCATCAGCAGGGCGTATTGCAGTTCGACATCTTCCGGCACGGGCAGGTAAACGGTGTGACCGTCACCCGGGGCGACCTCGATGGCTTCGCCGCGCTTGTTCTCCAGTTTTTCCAGGCGCAGGTTGAGGTTGCCCTGAGGGGTCATCAGCTCCAGTTTGTCGCCAACGGCGAAGCGGTTCTTCACCTTCACTTCGGCCAGGCCGTTGCGGCGTTCACCGGTCAGTTCGCCGACGAATTGCTGGCGTTCGGAGAGTGAGAAGCCGCGCTGGTAGTTCTGGTACTCGTCATGCACGTGGCGGCGCAGAAATCCTTCGGTGTAGCCGCGATGGGCGAGGGATTCGAGGGTGTCCATCAGCGTCTTGTCGAACGGCTTGCCCGCCAGCGCGTCGTCGATGGCCTTGCGGTAGACCTGTGCGGTGCGCGCCACGTAGTAGTGGGATTTGGTGCGACCCTCGATCTTCAGCGAATGCACGCCCATCCGTACCAGGCGCTCGACATGCTGCACGGCGCGCAGGTCCTTGGAGTTCATGATGTAGGTGCCGTGTTCGTCCTCGCTGACTTCCATGAACTCGCCGGGGCGGGTGGAATCCTCCAGCAGGAACAGCTCATCGGTGGGCTTGCCCACGCCAAGAGTCGGTTCGGCGCGTTGCACGGCAATCGGCTCGTACTGGTGTACCACCTCGCCCAGTTCGTTTTCCTTGGCTTCGTGGGTCTTGTATTCCCAGCGGCAGGCGTTGGTGCAGCTGCCCTGGTTGGGGTCGCGCTTGTTGATGTAGCCCGAGAGCAGGCAGCGGCCTGAATAGGCCATGCACAGCGCGCCGTGGACGAATACCTCCAGCTCCATGCCTGGCACCTGTTCGCGGATTTCGCCGATCTCCTCCAGCGACAGTTCGCGCGAAAGGATCACCCGGCTCACGCCCTGTTGGTGCCAGAACTTCACCGTGGCCCAGTTCACCGCGTTGGCCTGCACCGAGAGGTGGATGGTCATCTGCGGGAAATGCTGGCGCACCAGCATGATCAGACCTGGATCGGACATGATCAGCGCGTCGGGGCCCATCGCCACTACCGGCTCCAGGTCCTTGATGAAGGTCTTCAGCTTGGCATTGTGCGGGGCAATATTGACAACCACGTAGAACTGCTTGCCCAGCGCGTGTGCCTCGTCGATGCCGAGTTTGAGATTGGCATGGTCGAATTCGTTGTTGCGCACCCGCAGGCTGTAGCGCGGCTGCCCGGCATACACCGCGTCGGCGCCGTAGGCGAAGGCGTAGCGCATGGATTTCAGGGTGCCGGCCGGGGACAGCAATTCGGAGCGCAAGGGCGGGTTCATGGCGGTCTTCTGCGTAACGGGAAAAAGGCGCAATTTTAACGGCCACCGCGCGATCCTCAATGGTTGCGTCAGCATGGCTGGTGCGCGACACGATGCCGCAGTGGTACCTTTCGTCGAAGCCATCGGCGCCGGTATACGGTTGTAGTGCTAAATTTCTCACCCATGAAAACCGCAATGGCCCACCGAACGACACTTATCAGAATGCTGCTGCTCTGCATTCTGTTCAGTCTGTACGCCTGCGGTTTGCATCACGGGCAGATGCACGGCACTGACGATGCGTCGCCGCAACTGTCCGAAGTGAGCCTTTCGCACCACCACGGGCACGCCGACAGCGAGCCTCCCGCCACACCGCACCACAGTTACACCCCGGCTTTTACCTGCCCGTTGTGCTCGTCATATGCGCCGGCTGTGGCGATCAACAGTCTGGACTGGAACCTGCCGATTACGGTGCAGGTTCCACCGCCCGCGCCCGTCTATCTTGATCGGGTGCATGTTCTGCCGCGCCACCTGCGCCCGGCGATCAACCCTCGCGCCTCCCCCGAAGCGATCCGCAACAGCTAGCAGGCCATTGAAGCCGTAGCGAGCGTGCGCCCCAGGCGAGACGAGATCGGATTCCGCGTTCTCAAATGCCCACGGCCGAGCGCCGCAGCTTCCCATGGCCTGCCGGAACTGCATGGCAGCTGGCCGCTTGCGGTCGACTGCCGCCTCCTGCGTATGCTTATGGATCGCCTCATGACAACAAGATTTGTCTGTACGGCACTGCTGGTCGGTGCCTGTCGTTTTGCCTTTGCCGAAGATTCATCCCTGGAGCTACCCGCTGACACCGTCACCGCCGATACCCTGTCCGAGGCAGGGCTGAAGCTCGATCAAACTGTGGCTTCCGGCTCGCGGCTTGGGCTGAGCGTTCGTGAAACTCCGGCTTCCGTCAGCGTGTCCGATCGCTTCGTGATCGAACAAAGGGGCGCCAAGGACACCCATGAAGTGATCAATGCCATGGCCGGCATCAACGCCTCGGCCAACCCCGGCTATGGCAGCTTCGTGTCCTATCGCGGCTTCACCCAGAACCAGATCACGCAGCTGTTCAACGGCATCAACCTGGGGTACGGCAGCGCTGCGCGACCGGTGGACGCCTGGGTTATCGACCGCGTCGAACTGATCGGCGGTCCCTCGACGTTCCTTTATGGCGCCGGCGCGGTAGGTGGCTCGATCAACTACATCTCCAAGCTGGCCAGCCGCGAGGAAGAGGTGTTCGATGGCCGCTTGAGCTATGGCAGCTACGACAACTTGGAAATCGCCTTCGGCGTGAACCATGCTCTCGGCAATGGCGCCGATGCGCGCAATTTCCTGCGCCTGGACTACAGCCACGCGCAGGGCAACGGCTACATGGATCGCAACGAGCGCGAGACCGACAGCGTGGCGGTCTCGCTGCTCAGCGACCTGACGCCGAATCTCAGCCATACCCTGGCCTTTGAATACCAGGAAGACAGCGAAGATAGCCCGTACTGGGGCTCGCCGATCCTGCAACCGGTCAGTGGGCGCATGCGCATCGACGAGGACCGCCGCTTCGAGAACTACAACGTCGCCGATGGCCGCTATGAGCAGCGCGTGCAATGGCTGCGCTCGATCCTCGACTACCGCCTGAGCGACGTCACCCGCCTGCAAAACACCCTGTACTACTACGACGCCCAACGCGACTACCGCAACCTCGAGCAGTACGCCTACAACGCCGACAACAGCGAGGTACTGCGCTCTGCGCCCTACCTGCAGCGGCATGACCAGAACGTGCTGGGCAACCGGCTGGTGCTCAACCACCAGAACAGCCTGTTTGGCATGGACAGCCAGTGGGCGGGCGGTTTTGATATCTCGCGCATGCGCCAGACCCTGTACCCGAAGGGTAGCAGCTTCACTGACTCGGTCGGCCCGGATCACTTCGATCCTGGTAGCTTCTACGACATCCCCGGCGTCAACAGCGGCTTGCAGAAGCAGCGGCGCCACGAAGTCAAAACCCAGGCGCTGTTTCTGGAAAACCGCCTGCAGTTGAGCGAGCGTCTGTCGCTGCTCAGCGGCCTGCGCTACGACTACCTGGACATGGAAGTAACCAACTACGGCACGGTGTCGGCCACCAGTCCGGCCTTCTTCGAGCGCGACTGGGAGCCACTCAGCGGCCGCCTCGGCCTGCTCTACGAGCTGACGCCCAGCGCCAACCTGTACCTGCAATACAGCACGTCGGCGGACTTGCCGGCCGGTGCGATGGCTTCGGCGACCTACTCCAATGTCGGCCTGTTCGACCTGTCCGAAGGCGAGCAATGGGAGGCTGGCAGCAAGTTCGACTTCCTCGACGGGCGTGGTTCGGCCACCGTGGCGGTCTACCAGATCGTCCGCCGCGACTTCGCCGTACGCGATTCCAACGACCCCAATCTGACCGTGCAGGCCGGGCAGCAGACTTCCCGAGGCATCGAACTGGCTGGCAAGCTGCAACTCACGCCCAGGCTGCTGGCCGAGGCCAACTACGCATACGTCGATGCCGAGTACGACGAATTCAACGAGGCGGTGAGCGGCGTGTCGGTATCGCGCAAGGGCAACACCCCGGTCAACGTTCCGGACAGCGTGGCCAGTGCCTGGCTGACCTACGATCTGGCGCAGGCCTGGAAGGTCGGCGTGGATGTGCGTTACGTCGACTCGGTCTACGCCGACAACGCCAATACTCTGGAGGCACCGTCCTACACCCTGTATGGCGCCTTCGTCCGCTACCAGCTGGACCCGCACACCAGCCTGACCGCACGGGCGCGCAACATCACCGATGAGGTGTACGCCAAGCAAGCCTATGGCACCCAGTACTACATGGGCGCGCCGCGTACCTTCGATGTGGCCCTGGATTACAGGTTCTGACAGTGAAGCGCTATCTGTACCTCTGGCACCGCTGGCTGGGTATCGGTCTGTGCCTGTTCATGGCGCTGTGGTTCGTCTCGGGCATGGTGATGCTGTTCGTGGGCTATCCCAAGCTGACACCGGTCGAGCACCTGGCGCATTTGCCCGAGCTGCCGCGCGGAAACTGCTGCGTCAGCCTCGGCCAGGCGTTGGGCGCCAGCGGACGCAGCGATGCGCCGCTGGCGGCGCGCCTTAGCAGCGTCGCCGGGGCGCCGCGCTATCTGTTTGAATACGCAGGTGGTACGCGCATCGCGGTGGATGCGCGTAGCGGCCAGCGCATCGAGCCTGTAGGCGAGGCGGCGGCTCTGGCCAGCGCACGTCAGTACTCTTCCGCAGGCGCGCTGCACTACCGCGGACTGATCGAGGAAGACGCCTGGACCCGCTCGCGGGCGTTGGACGGCGACCGTCCGCTGCACCGTATCGAGGATGCGCAGGGGCAGCTGCTCTATGTCTCTGGACAGACCGGCGCGCTGGTGCGTGACGCCACCTTCACCGAGCGAGCCTGGAACTGGCTCGGCGCCTGGCTGCACTGGCTTTACCCGCTGCGCGACAGCCCCTGGTGGGCGCAGATCATCATCTACCTGTCGCTGGCCGCCACGGCCATGGCGCTGCTGGGGCAGGTGGTCGGCGTGCTGCGCTGGCGCTTCTCCCGGCCCTATCGCAGCGGCTCGCGCTCGCCCTACGCCGGCGGTTTCGCTCGCTGGCATCACATCGGAGGCCTGTTGTTCGGTGTGTTGCTGATCGCCTGGACCTTCAGCGGGTTGATGTCGATGCGCCCCTGGGGTCTGTTCGCTACCTCGCCCAGTCTGCAGGGCGCCTATCGCCTGGCTATGCTGGAGCGCGACAGCGATCCGCAGCCCGTGGCCGAAACCCTCGCCAGGCTGCGCGAGAGCGGCTTCGCGCCGCGTGAACTGCACTGGCAGCAAGTGGCCGGCAAGACCTATCGCGTGGCTTATGACGGCCAGGGCGCCAGCCGCATCCTTGCCGCCGAGCCTGGTGCCGCCGTGATGGAGCAACTGCCGGCCGAGCTGCTCGAACAGGCCGTGCGCAACCTGCCTGATGGCCCTTCGGCGCGTATCAGCTGGCTGCAACGGCACGATTTCTATTATTTCCAGCGCGCCGAGCAGAGCATGTACGGCTATCAGCGCAAGCGGCTGCCGGTGTTGCGCGTGATGCTGGACGATGACGCCGCGACCTGGCTGCATATCGATCCGTACAGCGGTGCTCTGATCGAACAGTTCAGCCGTGCTCAGCGGGTGGAACGCTGGCTATTCAACCTGCTGCACAGCTGGGACTGGCTGCCGCTGCTGGAGCGGCCACTTCTGCGCGAGGCGCTGATGCTGGCGTTCAGCCTGGGTGGTCTGGTGATCAGCCTGAGCGGCGTGGTGCTGGGGTGGCGGCGCCTGCGTGGTACCAACCGCGCCCGGAACAGAAGGGCCAGGGCGCTCAACGCGGCCCGTTGAGAAAGCGCAAACCGCCGGGCCCGAGTAGCTCGAGTCCGGCGGCCAGATGAGGCGCTGTGACCGGTTTTACGCGGCGGCGATCACGTCACCGTGGTTTTCCGGCTCGATCAGCGCGCGGTGCAGGGCGGCGATGGCGGCGTCGTAGTCTTCCTCGTTGACCACGCACTGCATCTCCACCTGGCGGATCGACTGGTGCACGGCCTGGATGCTGATACCGGCCTCGGCCAGCGCCGCGACGGTCTTGGCCAGGATGCCCTTGACCTTGAGGTCCGAGCCGATCGCCGAGACGATGGCCACGTTGTGCACGGTCACCTCTGCCGCTGGGTAGTGCTCCTCGATCAGCTTGGCCGCGCGGTTGATCAGCTTGCGCGAACCGGAGAGGTAGTAGGTGATGCTGTTGGCGTCCGAATCCTTGTTCACCACGTAGAGCTTGAGCTGCTTGAGCAGCTTGGTGATTTCGATGTCGTAGGCCACGTCGCCGAGCATGTCCTGGTCGAACACCTCGATGCCGAAGACGTCCTTGCGGCCGGCGATGATCTCCACGCAGGGCTTCTCGCTCTTGTAGTCCTGGCTGATGAGGGTGCCGGCGTGCTCGGGCTCGAAGGCGTTCTTGATGCGCAGCTCGATGCCGGCGCGGCGCAGGGTCTTGGCGGCACGCGGGTGGATCGCTTCCATGCCCAGGTTGGACAACTGGTCGGCAACGTCGTAGTTGGTGCGGCCGATGGTCACCACCTTGTCGGCGCCGACAAGGTTCGGGTCCGCCGATGACAGGTGGAACTCCTTGTGGATGATCGCCTCGCGCGCGCCAGTGGCAGCAGCGATCTGGGCGAAGGTGATCTCGCTGTAACCGCGGTCGAAGGTGTTCATCAGGCCTTCGGCGCAATGGGTGTAGCCGGTGGCGATCACCAGTTCGCGGCTCAGGTCGACGCCTTCGAAGCTCTCGCGAACCATGTCCTCGAAGAGCTGCGGCGAGTCGCAGTGCCAGCCGGTCAGGTCGACCATGCGCGCATTGATGCCACGATGCTTGAGCGCCAGCACGGCGTTGAAGGCGCTGTGCGCTTCGCCCAGCGAGGCGAGCATTTCGCGCACCTTCATCAGGTGTTCACCGAGCTGGAAGTGGCCGTAGGCGCACAGGCGCTGCAGGCTGCTCATGCACTCGCGGGCATCGTCGATGCGCGAGTTGATGAACTGGTCGGCGGCGTGACGCTCGAAGTCACCCGAGAAGAGTTCGGCGTTCTTCTCCAGCATGCGCTGGCGCACGGTCTGCAGGGCCCCGAGCCAGGCGCCTTCGCTCTGGGCGTCGGCGAAGCGCTGGTAGACGCCCGGCTCGCCGGTCTTCTTGTGTTCCAGCAGCAGGTTGGTCATGCCGCTGTAGGCCGAAACCACGAAGACCCGCTGGTACAGCTGGGCACCTTCGCGCTGGCCGATGAAGATGTTGTCGAGTAGCTCGTCGAAGCGGCTCATGGAGGTGCCGCCGATCTTTTCTACGGTATGCATCGATTCAACGTCCCGTCTTGGGGTGAATTTCATCCCTGGGCCGGCTTCTGCAGGCCAAGCAAGGTCGGCCCCGCAGTAGCGAGCCGGACCTGGAGGATTCAGAGATAGCGTTGTGGCTGGATCTGCAGCGGCGTGAAATCCTCACGCTCGGCAACGAAGTCGGGGCGTGGTGCGAGCCCGCAGAACGGCGCCTGGGCCGCATTATCCACATGGTTGTAGACATAGAACAGATTACTGCGCGCGCTGGGCGTGATATTGCTGTTCGAGCCATGCATGGTGTTGCAGTCGAAGAACAGTACGCTACCCGCCGGACCGGTGGCGGTGTCGATGCCATGACGCTCGGCCAGCCGGGTCAGGCTGTCGTGATCCGGTACGCCGAACTCCTGCTTGCGCAGCGACTTCTCATAATGATTTTCGGGAGTGGCGCCCACGCAACTGATGAATTGCTTGTGCGAGCCGGGCACCAGCATCAGCGGGCCGTTGTGCGGCTCGTTGTCGGTCAGCAGGATCGAGCAGCTGAGGGTGCGCATGCGTGGCAGGCCGTCCTCGACGTGCCAGGTCTCGAAATCCGAGTGCCAGTAGAACTCCTTGCCGGTAAAGCCCGGTTTGAAGTTCATCCGCGACTGATGCACATAGATATCGCCGCCGAGAATGAAGCGGGCGACGGCGGCGATGCGCTCGTCCGCCGCGACGCGGGCGAACAGAGCGTTGTCCTTGTGGATGGCGAACACCGAGCGGATCGCGCCGCTGTCGGGTTCCTTGATGGTCTTGCCGGAGCCGACGACGGCCGGGTCCTGACGCATGCGCTCGAGTTCTTCGCGGAAAAGCGCGACTTCCTCGGCGCTGAAGAGGTTGGGGATGACCAGGTAGCCGTCACGCTCGAAGCGTTCGATCTGCTCGGCGGGGATCGGCGCGTTGGCCATGTCGTTGCAGTAGACAACCGGGTCCAGACGCTCCTGCCAGCGTGGTTCGTCGTGCTGGCGCGAAGGGTAATGGTCGGTGTGTACGGAGTTCACTTCACATTCTCCTTTCGTTGCTTTGTCATTGTTTTCGGCACTTCTGGTCGAACGCTGGTTCCGTTCCTGCGGGTGCGCCTCCCGCAAACGGATCGCTCCCATGCTCCAGCGTGGGAGCGCAATGCCGGGATGCGTTCACACGGTGCCCACGCAGGAGCATGGGCACCAGCGGGCCATCAGGGCCGTTCAGGCGACGGTTTCTGCCTCCAGCGGGTAGACACCGCTTTCGTCATGCACTTCCTTGCCGTTGAGCGGCGGGTTGAACACGCAGGCCATCTTCATGTCCTCGCTACCGCCACGCAGCAGGTGCTCGTCGTGCTTGTCGAGGATGTACAGGGTGCCGGGCTCGATTTTGTAGATCTTGCCGTCGGCAACGGTTTCGATCTCGCCGTTGCCGCTCATGCAGTACACCGACTCCAGATGATTCTGGTAGTGGATGTGCGTTTCGGTGTTGGCGTAGATGGTGGTGATGTGGAAGGAGAAGCCCATGTTGTCGTCCTTGAGCAGCATGCGCGTGCTGTCCCAGGTTTCGGTGACGATCTTGCGGTTGGACTGCTCGCATTCGGCGAGGGTACGTACGATCATTTTTTCAGATCCTCAGAAACGTGTGGGGCTTGTACTGCAACTGTTGCGATCGGTCAGGCAGCGCAGCGACACGTCTGCCTGACCCTGTCGGTTGTCAGCCAGCCTGCTCACGGGTTTGGCCGGACATCACGGCGGCGAACGCCTTGTCCAGGATGCTCATGGCGCAGTCGATCTGCTCTTCGCTGATCACCAGCGGGCAGAGACACTTGACCACTTCGCTGTGGGCGCCGCTGGTCTCTATCACCAGGCCGTTCTCGAAGGCATGGCGGCAGACGGCGGCGGCGGTGTCGCCATCCGGGCAGCTGATGCCAATCATCATTCCGCGGCCTTTGACGAACAGGGAGTCCGGGCCATAGCGGCGGACGATCTTGTGCATGCCGTCGGCGATGCGCTTGCCCTTGGCGCGTACGCTTTGGGCGAATTCGTCGTTCTGCCAGAAGTGCTCCAGCGCTGCGGCCGCGGTGACGAAGGCGTGGTTGTTGCCGCGGAAGGTGCCGTTGTGCTCGCCCGGCTGCCACTGGTCCAGCTCACGACGCAGCAGCACCATGGCGAACGGCAGGCCAAAGCCCGACAGTGATTTGGACAGGGTGATGATGTCCGGCTTGATACCCATTTCCTCGAAGCTGAAGAAGCTGCCGGTACGGCCACAACCGGCCTGGATGTCGTCGACGATCAGCAGCATCTCGTGCTTGCGGCAGAGCTTTTCCAGCTTGCGCACCCACTCGGCGGACGCCGCGTTCAGGCCACCTTCGCCCTGTACCACCTCGACGATGACCGCGGCCGGCTTGTCGATACCGCTGGACGGGTCGGCGAGCAGCTTGTCCATCATCGCGATGGTATTGACCTTGTCACCGAAGTAGTTGGCGTAGGGCATGCGGCTGACGTCGCTCAGCGCCACGCTGGCGGCACCGCGATGGTGCTGGTTGCCGGTCGCCGCCAGCGCACCGATGCTGCAGCCGTGAAAGCCGTTGGTGAAGCTGATGACGTTGTTGCGTCCGGTCACCTTGCGCGCCAGCTTCAGCGCGGCCTCGACCGCGTTGGTGCCGGTCGGGCCGGTGAACTGCATGACGTAGTCCATGCCTCGCGGCTTGAGGATCAGCCGGTCGAAGGTTTCCAGGAAGCGCTCCTTGGCATCGGAGTACATGTCCAGGCCATGGGTAAGACCGTCGTCAGCGATGTAGTCGAGCAGCGCCTGCTTGAGTACCGGGTGGTTGTGGCCGTAGTTGAGGGTGCCGGCACCGGCCAGGACATCGATGTAGGACTTGCCGTCGCGGGTGATCAGCTCGGCGCCGCGCGCCTGCTTGAAGATCACAGGGAAGGAACGGCAATAGCTGCGCACGCCGGATTCGTGCAGTTCGAAGGTTTTCATGCGATTTCCTCTGATTCTTTTTCTGGATTCGTCGCGTCGAACGGACCGGCTCGATAAAGCACTTCGTCTTCGTGCTTGCCGGCGAAATGTTCGGCGCGGGAGAACAGCGTACGGGTGCCGTAGTCGGCTCCCAGCTGGGCGAAGGCTTTCTTGAACAGCGCCTGTGAAGCCGCGTTATCGGGCGAGATGGTCGTTTCCATGAAACGAACGCCCTGACGGGAAACCCGTTCGGTCAGTGCCATCAGCATGCGCAGAGCCAGGCCCTGGCCACGCATAGAGGCATCTACCGCGACCTGCCAGACGAACAGCGTGTCCGGACGCGAAGGCGGGCGGTAACCGGAGATGAAACCGACCAACTGACCTTGTGCATCTTCGGCCGCGATGGCGGTATCGGCAAAATCGGAACACTGCAGCAGGTTGCAGTAGACCGAGTTGGTATCCAGCGGCTGGCAGCGTGCTACCAGTTCGTGGAGAGGGAAACCGTCGCCGTCGGTGGGGCGACGGAGCGTTACGGTAGGAACACTCAAAACAGATCCTTTGGGGTTGCTGATTGAAATCCTTTTCTAGGATAAACACAGCAAAAACAAATTCTCAACCCGACGTCCGGATATATGGCGAGATGTGCGGAAGATATCGCCGAAGTTATCGGTAGTTGCTGGGCGAGTTCGGGGTGGTGATTCTGCGGAGTTCCTGTCGGGTCGATATCGGTCCGACTTCGGTAGTCTGATTGACTGAAATGAAAGGTGGAATTCCTGCCGTCGATGGCGCCTATTCGGTGCATGGTTCGTGGCCAGGCTCGCTTAGCTGTGAGCGCCTGTATTGGCGAGATTCAGCGATCCTGGCAGAGACTTTTGGGGTGGTGAGTGAAGGCGCAGGATCGGCATTGATATTCGAGTCATATATCGTGCAGATATACCTTGGCGTGGTGGGAAGTTCAGTGGGCTCTGATTCGCCTGATGGAGGAGGTATATGACTCCGAATATTCAGTGAAAATTTTGGGGGTGTGGGCGCCTGAATTAAATTTTTGTGGCGATCTGTTTCGAATCGAATATGTGGGGCAGTTCGCCGTTCATGCACGTGGCCGTCGGCGATATGTATGAAGGGGCTCTGCGATGCACTATGCAAGTGCATCGCAAGTTGGCGAAGAAGTTCAATCTTTCTATCAGAGAGACCACTGGCGCCCGTGGCGTTCGGTCAGTGGGTCGGCCTGTTCGGGGCCGTCGGTGCCGGCTGGGTAGGGGCGTGGTTTGCGGTAGTGCTCCTGCCAGCCGTTGAGGATCGGATCGACCCAGCGCCAGGCGGCCTCGACTTCGTCGCGGCGCATGAACAGGGTCGAGTCGCCTTCGATCACGTCCAGCAGCAGGCGCTCGTAAGCATCCCAGCGCCGCGTGTTGCGGAACGCGTGCGCTAGGTTCAGATCCAGTTCCACGGACTCCAGCTGCATGCCCTTGCCGGGCGCCTTGGCCATCAGCTGCAGGCTGACGCATTCGTCCGGTTGCAGGCGAATCACCAGACGGTTGGTTTCGCCTTTCTTGAACAGCATGTGCGGGACCGGCTTGAAGGTGATGATGATCTCCGAGCGCTTGCGCGCCATGCGTTTGCCGGTGCGCAGGTAGAAGGGCACGCCGGCCCAGCGCCAGTTGTCGATCTCGGCCTTCACCGCGACGAAGGTTTCGGTGTCGCTGTCGTTGTCGATGTTTTTCTCGAAGTAGTAAGCCGGCACGTCGTGCCCGCCTACCTGGCCCGCGCCGTACTGGCCGCGCACGGTCTTGTCCTGCACGTCGCGGCCCGTGATGGGTTTCAGCGCCTCGAGCACCTTGACCTTCTCGTTGCGTACCGCCTCGGCATCGAAGCGCACCGGCGCCTCCATCGCCACCAGGCAGAGCAGTTGCAGCAGGTGGTTCTGCAGCATGTCGCGCATGGCGCCAGCGTGGTCGTAATAGCCGCCGCGATTCTCCACGCCCAGGGTTTCGGCCACGGTGATCTGGATGTGGTCGATGTGGGCGGCCCGCCAGATCGGCTCGAACAGCGCATTGGCGAAACGCAGCGCCATGAGGTTCTGCACCGTCTCCTTGCCCAGGTAATGGTCGATCCGGTAGATGCGCGGTTCGGCGAACACCTGGCCGATGGCGGAGTTGATCGAGCGCGCCGACTCCAGCGAATGGCCGATGGGTTTTTCCAGAACGATGCGTGCGTTTTCACCGGCCAGGCCCACGCTTTCCAGATTGGAGGCGATGGGTTCGAACAGGTTGGGTGCGGTGGCCAGGTAATGCACCCGCACCCGCACCCGTCCCTCTGCCGGGCCGAGGTGGTGGGCCAGACCGGCGAATTCGCTGCGCTGCGTAGCGTCTATGGCGAAATAATCGAGGCGCGAGGCGAAACCTTGCCAGACGGCGTTGTCGAAATCGGCACGTGCCACCTGGGCGCGGCAGTGACGCTCGGCCAGGCTGACGTAGGCGTTGCGGTCGATGTCCTTGCGCGCCAGCGCCAGGATGCGCACGTCGTCGTGCAGACGGCCTTCGCGATGCAGGTGATAGAGGGCTGGAACGAGCTTGTGTAGCGCCAGGTCACCGGTACCGCCGAACACCAGCATGTCGCAGGAAATGGACACGGCATCACTCCTCGAAAAGTGGACGGACTCGGTTGGCAGGCCGTTCGGAAACTACCGGTGTTGGCAATTCTGCGTAAAAAATGGCCTGCAAGTGGGCGATACTGCAAGGCTTGTAGTATAACTACAAGCCCACTACAACCAGCTCGCTGGCTGCAGGCTTCGATGCGCCGTGGCGCTCGGCGTCGTGGCTTGCCGAGCGCCGATCATAGCGAGTCCGGAACGTGAATCTGCTGCAACACATCGCCCAATCGAGAGTTTCGCTGCGCAAGTCGGAGTTGAAGGTCGCCGACCACGTGCTGTTGGACCCCGCCGCGGTGATGCACAGTTCCATGGCGGACCTCGCCCATGTGGTGGGTGTCAGCGAGCCGACCATCGTGCGCTTCTGCCGCGCCATTGGCTGCCTTGGCTTCCAGGACCTCAAGCTGAAGCTGGCGCAGAGCCTGGCGGCCGGAGCCAGTTTCGGCCAGTTCGCAATCAGCGAGAATGATTCGACCAGCGACATCAGCCAGAAGATCTTCGATACCACGCTGCACACCCTGATGGAGGTGCGCGAGCATCTCGATCCCGCCGCACTGGAGCAGGCCATCGCCGCCATGGCCAAGGCCGAGCGTGTGGAGTTCTACGGCTTTGGCGCCTCCGGTGCGGTAGCCACCGATGCCCAGCACAAGTTCTTCCGCCTGCTGCTCAGCGCCGCGGCCTATTCGGACCCGCACATGCAGGCGATGTCCGCGGTGACGCTCAAGCCCACGGATGTGGCGATCTGCATTTCCCAGTCGGGGCGCTCCAAGGACCTGCTGATCACCGCCAACGTGGTGCGTGAAAGCGGCGCGACTCTGGTTACCCTGTGTCCGAGTCAGACGCCGTTGGCCGAACTGGCCACCGTCAACCTGGCCATCGACGTGCAGGAAGACACCGAGATCTACACTCCGTTGACCTCGCGCATCGCCCATCTGGTGGTGATCGACGTGCTGGCGATGGGCGTGGCGATGGCGCGCGGCCCGAGCCTGGTCAATCACCTGAAGAGCGTCAAGCGCAGCCTGCGTAGCCTGCGTCTGTCGCCCAAGACGGTGAAGCCGCACGAGGAGTGAGACGTTTCGGCGGCGTCATCGCACTGTCATCGCACGGACTTCAGGCGGTCACCTTGACGGTCGAAGCTCAAGCTCCCGGAACCTCTTGGGAGACACCGCAATGTCCCTGTGCCACGACGCCACCGACAATTTCGACGCCAAGACCCGCCGCAAGCTTCAGGATCAGCGCCGGATGCGCTTTCGCCGCGCCATCGAGACCTATGCCGAGCAGCGCCAGTTGCAGCACGAACTGGGCGAGTTCCCCGATCTGGCGCTGATCAGCCCGTCGATGGATGCGCGGCATCGGCGAAGCGCCGCGCCAGCGCGCTGATCTGGGCGCGTTCGTCGCGGATGAAGGCGAGGAACGCCTGCGCTACAGGGCTCAGATGCTTGCCCCGGGCATGCACGGCGCACCAGCTGCGATATAGCGGCAGTTCCTCCACCGGCAGCTCCAGCAACGCGCCCTGTGCCAGTTGCTGGCTGACCGCATGGCGCGGAAGGATCGCCAGACCCAGGCCAGCTATGGCGCACTCGCGCATGGCGTCCAGCGAGGACACTTCCAGGGTCTGGGCAAAATGCGCGCGCTTCTGCTGGAAGTATTCTTCGCAGGCCTTGCGCGTGCCCGAGCCTGGCTCGCGAACCAGCAGCGGATAGGGTTGCAGGTCCTGTAGAGAAAGCTTCGCCGCGCGGCACAGCGGATGTTCCGGCGGCGCCACCGCGACGATAGGGTTGTTGAGAAAGGGCAGAAACTCCAGCGGCATGTCCTGCGGGACCAGCGCCATGATCACCAGGTCGTCGCGGTTGTCGTTCAGGCGCTTGATCACCTGGGCGCGGTTGACCACCGTCAGTTGCAGGCCGACCTCCGGATGCAGGCGTTTGAAAGCCGCAAACAGGTGCGGCATGAAGTACTGGGCGCTGGATTCCACCGCGAGGGTCAGCTGGCCCTGCAGAGAGCCCTGCAGGTCGGACAATTGCATGTCCAGGCTGCCCAAGCGGTCGAGGATGTCCTCGCCGGCCTGTTTCAGCGCCTGCGCAGCATCGGTGAGGTAGAGCTTCTTGCCGATGTATTCGAACAGCGGCTGGCCGAGCAACTCTTCCAGCTGGCGGATCTGCAAGCTCACTGCCGGTTGGGTCAGCGCCATCTCCTCGGCCGCGCGACTGTAGGAGCGGTGCTCGCAAACGGCACGGAAAATTTGCAGCTGGCGCAACGTCAGGCGCATCAACGACTTTCGCATGAGGCCCCTTTTTTCTCGGGTTCGGGTATCGCGCCGCCGGTATTCAGCCCCTTTGGCACGCGGGCTGTGGCTTTGTATAAGGTATTACTTATCCTTAGGCAAATAATTATTCATTTTCTCTAATCAGCGAAGCGGGCGTAGCGTAAAAACCACTCGTCTGAAGGCGAGTGACTCTCGGCCCTGATGGCCACCTGCTCACTGATCCGAGGAAAAGCAGCGTGATCAAGAAGCTACTGATCGCCAACCGCGGGGAAATTGCCGTCCGTATCGTACGGGCCTGCGCCGAAATGGGCGTACGTTCGGTGGCGGTGTTCACCGAGCCCGATCGCCATGCGTTGCACGTCAAGCGTGCCGACGAAGCGCATTTCATCGGCGACGACCCGCTGGCGGGTTACCTGAACCCGCGCAAACTGGTCAACTTGGCCGTCGAGACCGGCTGCGACGCCTTGCACCCCGGCTATGGTTTTCTCTCGGAGAACCACGAACTGGCCGAAATCTGTGCTGAGAGCGGCATCCGTTTCGTTGGCCCCAGCGCCGAAGTCATCCGGCGCATGGGTGACAAGACCGAAGCTCGACGCAGCATGATCAAGGCCGGTGTGCCGGTCACGCCGGGCACCGAAGGCAACGTGAAGGACGTCAAGGAAGCCCTGAGCGAGGCCGAGCGCATCGGCTATCCGATCATGCTCAAGGCGACTTCCGGCGGCGGTGGTCGTGGCATTCGCCGCTGCAACTCGCGCCAGGAGCTGGAGCAGGCCTACCCGCGGGTGATCTCCGAGGCCACCAAGGCCTTCGGTTCGGCGGACGTCTTTCTCGAGAAGTGTATCGTCGAGCCCAAGCACATTGAGGCGCAGATCCTGGCCGACAGCTTCGGCAATACCGTGCACCTGTTCGAGCGCGACTGTTCCATCCAGCGGCGCAACCAGAAACTCATCGAAATCGCTCCCAGCCCGCAGTTGACTCCCGAGCAGCGCGCCTATGTCGGCGATCTAGCGGTGAAGGCGGCGAAGGCGGTGGGCTACGAGAACGCCGGCACCGTGGAGTTCCTGCTCGCCGATGGCGAGGTGTACTTCATGGAAATGAACACCCGGGTGCAGGTCGAACACACCATCACCGAGGAAATCACCGGCATTGACATCGTCCGCGAGCAGATCCGCATCGCCTCGGGGCTGCCGCTGTCGGTCAAGCAGGAAGATATCCAGTACCGCGGCTTCGCTCTGCAGTTTCGCATCAACGCCGAGGAGCCACGCAACAACTTCCTGCCCAGCTTCGGCAAGATTACCCGCTACTACGCGCCCGGCGGTCCCGGCGTGCGCACCGATACGGCGATCTATACCGGCTACACCATTCCGCCGTACTACGATTCGATGTGCCTGAAACTGATCGTCTGGGCGCTGACCTGGGAAGAGGTGCTGGCCCGTGGCTCGCGGGCGCTGGACGACATGCGCGTACAGGGGGTCAAGACCACCAGCTTCTATTACCAGCAGATCCTGGCCAACCCTGATTTTCGCAGCGGCCAGTTCAACACCAGCTTCGTCGACAACCATCCCGAGCTGCTGAACTACTCGATCAAACGCAAGCCCAGCGAACTGGCCATCGCCATCGCCGCCGCCATCGCGGCCCATGCAGGCCTGTAAAGCAGCTGCAAGCTGCAAGCCGCAAGCATCAAGCAAGAGCCCCGCGTGCTTTTGCTTGCCGCTTGAAGCTTGAAGCCTGCAGCTCCAAGGAGACAGACATGAACACAAAGAAAATTACGGTTACCGACACCATCCTGCGTGACGCCCACCAGTCGCTGATCGCCACCCGCATGCGCCTGGAAGACATGCTGCCGATCTGCGACAAGCTCGACCGGGTCGGCTATTGGTCGCTGGAAGTCTGGGGCGGCGCGACGTTCGATGCCTGCGTGCGCTTCCTCAAGGAAGATCCCTGGGAGCGCCTGCGCCAGCTCAAGGCCGCGCTGCCCAGCACGCGTCTGCAGATGCTCCTGCGCGGGCAGAACCTGCTCGGCTACCGCCACTACAGCGACGATGTGGTCGAGGCGTTCGTGGCCAAAGCGGCGGAGAACGGCATCGACGTGTTCCGTATCTTCGACGCGATGAACGACGTGCGTAACCTGGAAACCGCCATCCGTGCAGTGAAGAAGTCCGGCAAGCACGCCCAGGGCACACTCTGCTACACCACCAGCCCGGTGCACACCGTCGAGCTGTTCGTCGAGCAGGCCCGGGCGATGCGCGACATGGGTGTCGACTCCATCGCCATCAAGGATATGGCCGGCCTGCTCACGCCCTATGCCACGGGCGAGCTGGTTACCGCGCTTAAGGCTGAAATCGACCTGCCACTATTTATTCATTCCCACGACACCGCGGGCCTGGCTGCCATGTGCCAGCTCAAGGCCATCGAGTGTGGCGCCGACCATATCGACACCGCCATCTCCAGTTTCGCCTGGGGTACCAGTCATCCCGGCACCGAGTCGATGGTGGCGGCACTGCGCGGCACGCCCTATGACACCGGCCTGGACCTTGAGCTGCTGCAGGAAATCGGTCTGTACTTCTATGCCGTGCGCAAGAAGTACCATCAGTTCGAGAGCGAATTCACCTCGGTCGATACCCGCGTGCAGGTCAATCAGGTGCCCGGCGGGATGATGTCCAACCTGGCCAACCAGCTCAAGGATCAGGGCGCGCTGAACCGCATCGACGAGGTATTCGCTGAAATTCCGCGGGTGCGCGAGGATCTCGGCTTCCCACCGCTGGTCACCCCGACCTCGCAGATCGTCGGCACCCAGGCGGTGTTCAACGTGCTCGCCGGCGAGCGCTACAAGAGCATCACCAACGAGGTGAAGCTCTACCTGCAGGGCCGCTACGGCAAGGCGCAGGGCACCATTAACGCCAAGTTGCAGCGCCAGGCCATCGGTGGCGAGGAGATCGTCGAAGTGCGTCCGGCCGACTTGATCCCGCCCGAGCTGGCTCGGCTGCGCAAGGAAATCGGCGAGCTGGCCAAGAATGAAGAAGACGTGCTGACCTACGCGATGTTCCCCGACATCGGACGCAAGTTCCTCGAAGAGCGCGAAGCCGGCACCCTGACACCCGAAGCGCTGCTGCCGATTCCGAATGGCAACTCCGCTGCCGCTGTGGGGGGCGAGGGCGTACCTACCGAGTTCGTCATCGACGTGCACGGCGAAAGCTACCGCATCGACATCACCGGCGTTGGCGTGAAGGGCGAGAACAAGCGGCATTTCTTCCTCTCCATCGATGGCATGCCCGAAGAGGTGGTGTTCGAGCCGCTGAACAACTTCATTGGCGGCATCAGCGGCGGTCAGCGCAAGCAGGCGAGTGCGCCGGGCGACGTCAGCACCAGCATGCCGGGCAACGTCGTCGACGTGCTGGTCAAGGAAGGCGATACCGTCAAGGCTGGTCAGCCGCTGCTGGTCAGCGAGGCGATGAAGATGGAAACCGAGATCCAGGCGCCCATCGCCGGCACCGTCAAGGCGGTGCACGTGGCCAAGGGCGACCGGGTCAACCCGGGTGAAGTGTTGATCGAAATAGAGGCTTAAGTTTGTCCCCTGGGAGCCGCAAGGCTCCCTTTTTTCCGGCCTTCATGGCCGGCAGTACAGTCGAAGAGAACCCATATGAGCGAACCAGCGAAGCCCACGGAAACCGCGCAGGAGGCGCTCGATCAGATCATCAGCGGCATCAGACGCTTTCGCGAGGAGGTCTACCCCGACCAGCGTGAGCTGTACAAGAAACTGGCCCACGAGCAGAAACCCCGGGCCATGTTCATCACCTGTGCCGATTCGCGGATCATTCCCGAGCTGATCACCCAGAGCTCGCCGGGTGATCTGTTCGTCACCCGTAACGTCGGCAACGTCGTACCGCCCTATGGCCAGATGAATGGCGGTGTGTCGACGGCCATCGAGTTCGCCGTGATGGCGCTCGGCGTGCAGCACATCATCATCTGCGGACATTCCGATTGCGGCGCGATGAAGGCCGTGCTCAACCCCGCCGAGTTGCGCCGCATGCCGACCGTCAAGGCCTGGCTGCTGCATTCGGAAGTGGCGAAGACCGTGGTCGAGCGCAATTGTGGCTGCGCCGATCACAACACCCTGGGCATCCTGACCAAGGAGAACGTGGTGGCGCAGCTCGACCACCTGCGTACGCACCCCTCGGTCGCGGCGCGTCTGGCGGCGGGGCAGCTGTTCATCCACGGCTGGGTGTACGACATCGAGACCAGCGAGATTCTCGCCTATGACGCCGACCGCGGCGAGTTTCGCCCGATCGGCGACGGCCCGGTGCCAATGGCGACGCCCAAGCCACGCTACCATCTGGACCAGGACTGAAAGTCTGCGCTTATTCGGCCCGTTCGCCGCACAGATCCAGCGCGAACCAGTGTTCAACCTGCGCCTGATCGAGTCCCGCGCCGAGCAGGGCGAACAGCTTGCCGAGCGCGGCTTCGCGGGTCATGCCGCCCGCCGAGACCAGCCCGGTAGCGGCCAGTTGGCTGCCTGCGGCATAGATGCCGAACTCCACATGGCCCTGCGGGCACTGACTGATGGCGACCAGCACCACGCCGCGCTGGTGGGCGGCGGTCAGCGCCGCCAGCAGCGCGGCATCGTCGGCCGGTCCGGTGCCGCTGCCGTAGCACTCGAGCACCAGGCCGCGCACGCCACTGTCGAGCAACGCCTGCACCTGGGCGGCTTGGATGCCGGGATAGAGCGGCAGCACCGCCAGGCTGACCGGCTGGTGTGGTTGGCGATAATCCAGCGCCGGGGTGATGGCTGGCGCGCGCTGCCCTGTACGTGGGCGAGGCAATATGGCGAAGGCATTGAGTTCGGCGGCGCTCAGCTTGGTCAGGCGCGCGCCATGCATCAGCTTGCCGTGGAAAAAGACCTGCACGCCGGGCTCCAGGCCCTGGTGCAACACCTGCATGGCACCGAACAGGTTGGCCCAGGCGTCGCTGCCCGGCGTGCCCGCCGGCCGCATCGATCCGGTCAGCAGTACCGGCACTGGCAAGCCGAGGAGCAGGAAGCTCAAGGCCGCGGCACTGTAGGCGAGGGTATCGGTACCGTGCAGCAGCAGGACCCCGTCGCAGCGCCCGGCGTCCACTTCCTCGCGGATGCTGGTCGCCATCTCCAGCCAATTGCGCTGGTTCATGGATGCGCTGTCGATGGGCGGCAGCAGTTCGCGGAAATACCAGCTCGGCAGCTTCTGGCCGTCACGTGCCTGGCGGTCGCGCATGCGCGCTTCGAAACCGGTTGCCGGCATCAGTCCCTGGTCACCCAGCTGCATGCCGATGGTGCCGCCGGTGTAGAGCACCAGCAGGCACTGTGCAGGTCTAGTCACGGTTGTTCCCTTGTCGATCTGGCTGGCCGATCGTCCGGCCAGCCGCTCGGTAACGCAACGGTTTGGTGCATCAGTCCTGCAACGCGGTGCCGCCGCTGGGCAATTCGCTGGTCCGTGCGGGGGCGGTCGGCCAGGCGCTGTGATCGATGTCCAGGTCGGCATAATCCCTGGCGTCCAGCACCGGCTGTTCGATGCCGGCGCGAACCTGCGCATCGTAGTCGCGCATCAGGCGCAGGCCGGTCTTGAACAGCAGCGCCAGGGCAACCAGGTTGACGATCGCCAGCAGGCCCATGGTCAGGTCGGCGAAGGCGAACACGGTACCCAGGTCCTGCAGCGAGCCCCAGAGCACCAGCGCGATCACCAACGCGCGATAGCCCTGGATCAGGGTGCGTCGGGTGCTGAAGAAGCCCAGCGCGTTTTCGCCCAGGTAGTAGTTGTAGATAAGGGTGGTGAACACGAAGAGCATCAGCGCGATGCTTATGAACACCCGGCCCCACTCGCCGACGGCGGCGGCCAGCGCCGTTTGTGTCAGGACCACGCCGGCAACTTCCGCAGCTTCGGGGCTGTAGGCGCCTGAGAGCAGGATGATCAGTGCCGTGCTGGTGCACACCAGCAGGGTGTCGATGAACACGCTGAGCGATTGCACGATACCCTGGGCCGAAGGATGCTTCACCTCGGCGACCGCCGCGACGTTCGGCGCGCTGCCCAGGCCCGCCTCGTTGGAGAACAGGCCGCGCTTGACGCCCATGATGATCGCCGCGCCGATGCCACCGGCGAATGCCGACTCGAGGCCGAAGGCGCTGCGCACGATGAGCATCAGGGTTTCCGGCACCCGCTCGATGTTGAGGCCGATCACTGTCAGCGCCATGCCGATGTAGGTGAAGGCCATGATCGGTACGAGCACGTCGGCAATGCTGGCGATACGGCGGATACCGCCGAAGATGATCACTCCCATGATGATCGCCAGCGCTACGCCGCTGATGTAGGTCGGCAGGCCGAAGGTGTCGTGCAGCGAGCTGGCCACGGTGAAAGACTGCAGCGCGTTGAAACCGAAGCCAAAGGTCACCAGCAGCAGTACCGAGAACAGTACGGCCATCCAGCGCTGGCGGAGCCCGTGCTGGATGTAGAACGCGGGACCGCCACGGTAGCTGCCGTCGGCCTCGCGGCGTTTGTAGAGTTGCGCCAGCGAGCATTCGAAATAGCTGGTGGCCATACCGACCAGCGCCACCACCCACATCCAGAACACCGCGCCCGGCCCGCCGAGCATGATGGCGACGGCGACGCCGGCGATGTTGCCTGCACCGACGCGGCCGGCAACGCTGAGCATCAGCGCCTGGAACGAGCTGAGCTGCCCGGGCTTGCGTTTGAAGGCCTGGCCGAAGATGCGGAACATGCTGCCGAAATAGCGAAACTGGACGAAACCGGAGCGAATCGTGAAATACAGGCCCAGGCCGACGAGCATCACGATCAGCAGCTTGCTCCAGATAAGATCGTTAAGAATATCCAGCATGGTGGGGAGCCTCTCTTGTTCTTGGAAAAGGGTCGCGCCAGGGCGATCGGCAAATGGTCCGGCAGCGAAGTCGTGCATTCAATTGCGCGGGTCGCGGCGAGCTGATGCGACCTGATGCTAGAATCGCGTCACTTGCATCACCGGGCACAATCACATGTCCCTCTATCTTGGCGCCAATCTCAAGCTGCTTTGCAGCCACTACCGCTCCATCGCCGAGGTGTGTCGCAAGCTGGCGATCAATCGCGGGCAGTTCAACAAATACCTCAGCGGGCAGAGCCGACCCACGGCGCACAATCTCAAGCGTATCTGTGATTTCTTCGGCGTCGAGGCCTATGAGCTGAGTCTGCCCAGCGAGCAGTTCGCAAAGCTGATCGGGATGCGCAATTACGGCCCCGACCAGCCAGTGGCCAACGATCCGTTGCTGGAGATGCTGCAGCCGCTGCGTGAAAGCGCCGGCAGCCTGTCGCGCTATTGCGGCTACTACTTCGAATACGCCAACTGCCTGTCGGTACCGGGCTACGTGCTGCAGTCGCTGGTGCACTTGCGTGAGGAGCGCGGCAACTTCCTCTTCGAGCGCCAGGAACGTCAAGAAGCCTCGCGCGCGGACAGCGGCGGAACCGAGGAGGGCGTGGTGCGTTGCCGCTATCTGGGCGCCGCCTTCTATCTGCAGGACCGGCTGTTTCTGGTCGACTACGAATCGCTGACTGGCAACGAGATGAGCCAGACTATCCTGATTCCCAGTTTCAAGAGCCGCATCAGTCGGTTGAATGGCCTGAAGGCCGGTGTCTCCAGCGGCGACAGGCGTACCCCGGCCTGCACGCGGGTGGTATGGGAGTACTTGGGGGCCGAGATCAGCCGGGTCAAGGCCTATCGACAGGTGATGCTCTACGAGCCGGACGATCCGCGCATCGATGACGATATCCGCCAGCGGTTGACTGCGGCGCGCATTCGCGACGGGCTGTTCGAGATCGAGTAGCGGTTTGTTGGTCCTTCGGTGCTGGTGCGTCAGCGATCGGACAGAGCGTGCATTGAGCCCGCGGCTTGGCGACGCGAACGAAAACGGGATGGCCGAAGCCATCCCGGGAGAAGCAGCCTGAAGGACCTGTCGGTCGGCGAGGCGGCTCAGCCCTTCAGCGGCACCAGGCGCGGGGCGATCATGTTTTCCGGGCGCAGGATGTCGTCCAGGGTGGCGTCGTCCAGCAGCTGTTCCTCGCGCACCAGCTCCAGCACGCCGCGGCCGCTGAGCAGCGCCTGGCCGGCGATGCGGGTGGCGTTCTCGTAGCCGATGTAGGGGTTCAGCGCGGTAATCAGGCCGATGGAGCTTTCCATCAGCTGACGGCAACGATCTTCGTTGGCGGTGATGCCGACGATGCAGTGTTCGCGCAGCATGTCCATGGCGCGCTGCAGCAGGCCGATGGAGTCGAACAGCTTGTAGGCGATCAGCGGCTCCATTACGTTGAGCTGCAGCTGACCGGCCTCGGCAGCCATGGTCAGCGCCAGGTCGTTGCCGATCACCTCGAATGCCACCTGGTTGACCGCCTCGGGGATCACCGGGTTGACCTTGCCCGGCATGATCGAGCTGCCCGGCTGGCGCGGCGGCAGGTTGATCTCGTTGATACCGGTGCGTGGCCCGCTGGAAAGCAGGCGCAGGTCGTTGCAGATCTTTGACAGCTTCATCGCCAGGCGCTTGAGCATGCTGGAGAAGGTGACGAAGGCGCCCATGTCGGAGGTGGCTTCGATCAGGTCGGCGGCGGGTTTCAGCGGGTGCCCGCTGATGGTCGCCAGACGTTGCACGGCCAGCGCCTGGTAGTTGGGGTCGGCATTGATGCCGGTGCCGATGGCCGTGCCGCCGAGGTTCACTTCCACCAGCAGCTGCGGCGCAATCAGGCGCAGGTGCTCCAGGTCTTCGCCAAGGGTGGTGGCGAAGGCGCGGAATTCCTGGCCGAGGGTCATCGGCACCGCGTCCTGCAACTGGGTGCGGCCCATCTTGAGTACGTGAGCGAATTCCGCACCTTTGTCGGCGAAGGCCGCGACCAGGCTGTCGAGGCTGGCGAGCAGGGTGTCATGGCCGAGCAGCAGGCCCAGGCGGATCGCTGTGGGGTAGGCGTCGTTGGTGGACTGCGCCATGTTCACGTCGTTGTTCGGGTGCAGGTGGCGATATTCGCCCTTGGCATGCCCCATGGATTCGAGCGCCAGATTGGCGATCACCTCGTTGGCGTTCATGTTGGTTGAGGTTCCGGCGCCGCCCTGGATCATGTCCACCACGAACTGGTCGTGGTAATCGCCGCGGATCAGCTGCGCGCAGGCCTGGCTGATCGCCAGGTGCTTGGCGTCGCTCAGGTGCCCCAGCTCGCGGTTGGCGTCGGCGGCGGCCTGCTTGACCATGGCCAGCGCGACAACCAGTTTCGGGTAGTGCGCGAGCGGCACGCCGCAGAGGCGGAAGTTGTTGACCGCGCGTAGCGTCTGAATCCCGTAGTAGGCGTCGGCGGGTACTTCGAGGGTGCCAAGCAGGTCTTTTTCGATGCGGAAGGATGCAGCAGAGGACATGATGTTCCATTATCCGAAGAAAAGCGGTCGTGGCCGCGATACCCTCTACCATAGGCCTTTCGTGGCCAGGACGGCCAATGCCGTTAATCGCTGAGTCATGCATGATCGGCATAATATTGCCGTGACGCTCGAGGGTGGATGAGCGCTATCGCTGGAGCTGGAATGAACATCGAAACCAAATGGCTGGAAGATTTCGTCGCCCTGGCCGCGACCCGCAGCTTTTCCCAGGCGGCCGAGCGCCGCTTCGTCACCCAGCCGGCGTTCAGCCGGCGCATCCGCAGTCTGGAAAACAGCCTGGGACTGACCCTGGTGAACCGTTCGCGTACGCCGGTGGAGCTGACCGAGGCCGGCCAGTTGTTCCTCATCACCGCGCGCAGCCTGGTGGAGCAACTGGGAGAGGTGCTGCGCCATCTGCATCATCTGGAAGGGCAGCAGGGCGAGGTCCTGCAGATATCCGCCGCGCATTCGCTGGCGCTGGGTTTCTTTCCGCAATGGATCGCCAGCCTGCGCGAACTCGGCCTGACCCCCAGCACACGGCTGATGGCGACCAACGTGGGCGACGCAGTGCATGCTCTGCGCGAAGGCGCCTGCGACCTGATGCTGGCCTATCACGATCCCGACGCCGCGCTGCAGCTGGATGCAGATATCTTTCCCTCCCTGCATCTGGCCGACAGCGAGATGCTGCCGGTCTGCGCCGTAGATGATCGAGGCCTTGCGTTGTTCGACCTGAACAGCGGCCAGAGCGTGCCGCTGCTGGCCTACAGCGCCGGCGCCTTTCTCGGGCGCTCGGTCAATGCACTGCTGCGACAGCGCCGGCTGCGCTATACCACGGTGTATGAAACCGCCATGGCCGACAGCCTGAAAAGCATGGCGCTGCAGGGGCTCGGCGTGGCGTGGGTGCCGCGCCTGAGCGTGACCGCCGAGCTGCAGCGCGGGGAACTGGTGGAATGTGCCGACGACAGCTGGCGCCTGCCGCTGGAAATCCGCCTGTACCGCTGCGCCCTGGTGCGCAAGGCGTTGGTGCGGCTGCTGTGGCGCAGGCTGGGTGAAGGTGATGGCGGCTAGGCTTTCGGGTGCTTGCAATGAGTCGGGTCACAGGCGCGACATGCATGGCTTTCCGGTATAATTCGGCGCCTTCGAACCAGCGAGCCCGCTGGTTTACCCTGTGACGAGCCAGGCTTTCATCCTGTGGCTCGTTGGTTTTTGTAGCGCTGCGCGCGCACGACAATAAGAGGCACAACGATGACCGCACTGGTAGGCGTGATCATGGGCTCCAAGTCCGATTGGTCCACCCTCAGCCACACCGCCGAGATGCTGGAAAAGCTCGGGATTCCCCATGAGGTCACGGTGGTGTCCGCGCATCGCACGCCGGATCTGCTGTTCCAGTACGCCGAGCAGGCCGAAGCGCGCGGGTTGCGCGTGATCATCGCCGGTGCCGGTGGTGCCGCGCATCTGCCGGGCATGTGCGCGGCGAAGACGCACTTGCCGGTGCTGGGTGTGCCGGTGCAGTCGTCGATGCTCTCGGGTGTGGATTCGCTGTTGTCCATCGTGCAGATGCCCGCTGGCGTGCCGGTCGCGACGCTGGCCATCGGCAAGGCGGGCGCGGTCAACGCGGCGCTGCTGTCGGCCAGCATCATCGGCCATGAATTCCCCGAATATCATGCGGCGCTGAAGAAATTCCGCGACGAGCAGACGCAGACGGTGCTGGACAACCCCGATCCGAGGAATCCGTAAATGAAGATCGGCGTGATCGGTGGCGGCCAACTGGGTCGCATGCTGGCCCTGGCGGGGACTCCGCTGGGCATGAACTTCGCCTTCCTCGACCCGGCGCCGGATGCCTGCGCCGCTGCGCTGGGCGAGCATCTGCGTGCCGCCTATGGCGACCAGGACCACCTGCGGCAACTGGCCGACGAGGTGGATATGGTCACCTTCGAGTTCGAAAGCGTGCCGGCCGAGACCGTGGCCTTCCTGTCGCAGTTCGTGCCGGTATATCCCAGTGCCGAGGCGCTGCGCATCGCCCGTGATCGCTGGTTCGAGAAGTCCATGCTCAAGGATCTGGGCATCCCGACCCCCGAGTTCGCCGACGTCCTGTCGCAGGACGATCTCGATGCCGCCGTGGCACGCATCGGTCTGCCAGCGGTGCTGAAGACCCGCACCCTGGGTTACGACGGCAAGGGCCAGAAGGTGCTGCGCAAGCTGGGCGACATGGTCGATGCCTTTGCCGAGCTGGGCAGCGTGCCCTGCATTCTCGAGGGCTTCGTGCCCTTCACCGGCGAGGTTTCGTTGATCGCCGTGCGCGGACGCGACGGCCAGGCCTGCTTCTATCCGTTGGTGCACAACTCCCACGAAGCGGGCATCCTGCGGCTCTCGGTGGCCAGCAGCAACCATCCGTTGCAGGCGCTGGCCGAGGATTATGCCGGCCGTGTACTTCAGCACCTGGATTATGTCGGCGTGCTGGCCTTCGAGTTCTTCGAGATCGATGGCGGGCTCAAGGCCAACGAAATCGCGCCGCGTGTGCACAACTCCGGACACTGGACCATCGAAGGTGCCGAGTGCAGCCAGTTCGAGAACCATCTGCGGGCCATCACCGGCCTGCCGCTGGGCTCGACCGCCAAGCTGGGCGAAAGCGCCATGCTCAACTTCATCGGCGAAGTGCCGCCAGTGGAGAAGGTCATCGTCATAGAGGATTGCCACCTGCATCACTATGGCAAGGCGTTCAAGGCCGGACGCAAGGTTGGTCACGCCACCCTGCGCTGCCCGGACCGCGCCACACTGGATCGCCAGATCACCGCCGTGGAATCTCTGATCGTTGGGGACTGAGCGTCGGCAGCGCAGCGAACTGTGCGGTGCGCCTCGGGTCCGAATACAGGTGTTGAGAGTCATCCTTCGGACCTGAGGAGTAGCGTCAAATGGGCATCATCGGAACCATCATCATCGGCCTGATCGTGGGGCTGGTTGCACGCTTTCTGAAACCCGGCAATGACAGCATGGGCTGGATCATGACCATCCTGCTGGGCATCGGCGGCTCCCTGCTGGCCTCCTATGGTGGCCAGGCGCTGGGCTGGTACGCGGCGGGTGAAGGCGCCGGTTTCATCGGGGCGGTGATCGGCGCGATCATCCTGCTGGTGATCTACGGCATTGTGACCAGCCGCAAGAATTAACTGGCTGTTGGAAAGCTACCTGCGTTGACAATACGGCGTTAAAGACGGCCTCAGAGTGCTCATTTACAATCGTAAACTCCGCTTCTTCGGCTGTTTGATTCGCTAGGCTCACCCTTCGGGCCAGCCTGTGGCTGTTACTCCCGCTGGTCGTTGCGCCTTGTATTGCCTACCTCGCCAGCATTTTTCAAAGGCCTGTTAATCTGCCGAGACTTCATCAGGCTGTAGGGCCGAACTTGTTCGGCCTTAGCTATATTCGCTCCACTTATTCGAGAGTGCTGCTTCATGCATCGTTTCTGCCTGTTCTTGCTGATTGCCCTGCCGCTGAGCGCGCTGGCCGCGCCCGCCGAACTGGACTGGCTCGAACTGATGCCGGAAGAGGACCGCCAGGCGCTTGAAGCCATGCCGGAGATCGAGCACGACTCGCCCGAAGCCGATGGCTTCAGCGACCAGGGCGGCCTGAAGCAGGGCGAGGGGCTGCCGGCGGTGATGTATTCGGCGAAAACCGTACCGGCGCTCGACGGCAAGGGCATCCGCCTCGGCGGCTATCCGGTACCGCTGGAAAGCGACGCGCGTGGGCGCAGCACCGAGTTCTTCCTGGTGCCCTATCCCGGCGCCTGCATTCACGTGCCGCCACCGCCGCCGAATCAGATCGTGCTGGTGCGCTATCCACAGGGGATCACGCTGGAGGATATCTACGCGCCGCTGTGGGTCGACGGTACCTTGCGCGTCGAACCGGTCAGCAACGATCTGGCTGACGCTGCCTATGCCCTGTCGGCCGAACGAGTGGAGCTAGTAGAGGAAGACGATCTGTAACGACTTACCGGAGCAGATTTCATGCCGCGCGATGAAATGCGACGCCCAGGCCTTGATCTCGAGGGTTACCAGCACTTTGGCAAGGGTCCGCTGAAGCCGATGCCCGACTTCGGGGTTGCGCGAGCTGGGCGCGTAGCTTCCGGCTCTATCCGTTACCGCACCCGTCGCCGCTGAACCAGACCTGGTTCAAGCGGTTTCCGGCATTGCTCGAAGAGCGGCTGAAGCTGCTGGAAGTCTAGGGTCTGTTGCCGTTTCGTCGCGAGCCGCGTTGCTGCGAGAAATGGCGGCAGGTTAGGCGTAGGACGCAGGTAATGGTCATTCCCTTACCAAGTCCTACAACGACAGCTGGCGTCATTTCCCGCACAACCCTTCGGGCCGGGCCTGTTTTTACGCGATGCGGCGTTACTCGTCGCTTATTTGGAATAAAACTTCGCTTCTCGTGCCTTGCCTCGCGTAAAAACAGGCTCCGGCGCGGCCGCGGACGAAATGGCAACAGACCCTAGGGACTGTTGCCGTTTCGCCGCGAGGGCGTGGCTCCCATGAGAGCGGCGTGGGTTCGTGGAGTGCCGCCCCTCCCGGTGCGAAGCTTTTGGCTCTGTATGCGTTGAGCGTTGTATCCCTGTATCGATAATCAACGAGGGCATTGAATGAACTCGGCTCTACAGACTTTCGCTGCTGATGGAAACGGCGAGGGTATGGCTGGCACCCGCGTTTAGCATCACCCGGTCGTCCAGCGCGTTGGCGGTTTCGATGCAGGCCATGCGCTGCCAGGCATCATCAGCGAACTGCGACAGGCGCTGGGCCTTGTCGATCCAGGGATTCCACAGGATCGCCGAACGCGAACCCCGGGTTTGCAGGGTGATCCGCCGGTTCAGTTGCGGGTCGCGCAGGTGCAGCGTCGCTGGCAGGTCCAGGTAGATGCGGTCGGTCTCTCTTGTGAGTCTCAGGTCACCTTGTTGCTGGCGCTGCTGCCAGTTCTCCAGGGTGTCGACATAGCGGCAGCCGTCCAGCCCTTCCACCGAGACCTGATGGATATCGCCGATGGCGAAATAGCTGTGCAGGGCCTGGCTGATGGCCACGGGCCGATCACCCAGGTTGCGGCTGATGAGGCTGATGTGCAGGCATTCGTCGAGGCGGACCTGCAGCTTCAGCTCCACCCGATGAGGCCAGCCTGGCAACACGCCCGAAGCCTGCGGACAGGTGAACTCCAAGGTGCCGGCGTCGCCCTCGCAGTGCTGCTGTGCCAGCTGCCAGTCCAGGCTCCGTACCAGGCCGTGAAAGGGCGCTTCGGTCTCGCCTCGGTACGCCGTCTGCACGTCTTCAGGATTGCGTGCCAGGTCACCGAACCAGGGCCAGCAGATCGGTACGCCGCCGCGCACCGACTGACCCTGCTGGAAGGCTGCTTCTTCGCTGAGCCAGATGATCGGCGGCGCATCGCCCTGGCGGTAGCTGAGCACCTGCGCGCCCTGTTCGGCGATCAGCAGTTCATCGTTGTCACGGCGGATGCGCCAGCAGGCAAGCTGGTCTATTTCGATGCGCTGGATATCAACGGGCATGGATGGTCTCGTGAATGGCTCGGATGTGTCTCTGACAACAGCCGCAGGACGGGATTTCCTCGTAGGGTGGATGTCGCCTTTCACATCCACCGTGGCACCGTTCGGCTGGGGCGCCATTCGGTGGGATGTCGGTGGATGGCCACCCCGTGGAGCGCCACCCGGTGGATCGTTGAAGCGCGATCCACCCTACAGGTCATTCAGCGGCCCTGGCAGGCATCCACGCGCAGCCAGCGCTCCAGCAGCTTGAAGCCCTGCATCAGAACGAAGGCGATGACCAGGTAGATCAGGCCGGCGGTGAGGAACATTTCCTCGTGCAGGTAGGTGCGCGCGGCGATCTTGCGCGCCATGCCGGTCAGTTCCAGCAGGGTGATGGTGCTGGCCAGGGCGCTGGCCTTGAGCATCAGGATCACTTCGTTGCTGTAGGCCGGCAGGCCGATGCGTGTGGCGCGCGGCAGGATGATGTGCCATAGCGTCTGGCGGCGCGACATGCCCAGTGCGCGCGCCGCTTCCACTTCACCGGCCGGCACGTTCTGGATTGCGCCGCGAATGATCTCGGCGATATAGGCGGCCGTGTGCAACGTCATGGTGATGATGGCGCACCAGTAGGGATCACGCAGGTAAGGCCACAGCGGCCCTTTGCGCACCACGTCGAATTGCGCCAGGCCGTAGTAGACCAGGAACAGTTGCACCAGCAGCGGCGTGCCACGGAAGAAGAAGATGTAGGCATAGGGCAGCGCGCGCACCGGAAAATGGCGCGAGGAGCGGGCGATGCCCAGCGGCAGGGCGAGGATCAGCCCGGCGATGACGGATACGCCGACCAGTTGCAGGGTCAGCCAGGCGCCGTCGAGAAAACTCGGCAGCCATTTGATGAAAGTCTCCCAGCTCATGCGGCGCTCCTGCTAAAGCCGCGGCCGGCGCGTTTTTCGAGGAAATGCATGCCGATCATGGCGAGCACCGTCAGCCCCAGGTAGATGAGGGCGGCCACGATGAAGAAGGTGAAGGGTTCCTTGCTGGCGGTCACGGCGATCTGCGAGCGGCGCATGATCTCTTCCAGACCGATCACCGAAACCAGCGCGGTGTCTTTCATCAGGATCATGAACAGGTTATCCAGCCCCGGCAGGGCGAGGCGCCACATCTGCGGCATGATCAGGCGCAGGAAGATCCGCCGCTTGCCCAGGCCCAGCGCCAGGCCGGCTTCGCGGTGGCCCTTGGGGATCGCCAGCAGCGCGCCGCGGAAGACTTCCGTGGCATAGGCGCCGAAGCACAGGCCCAGGGCGATGGTGCCGGCGACGAAGGGGCTCAACGCGAGGTTGTCGATGCCCACCAGGTTGCCGAGCCAGCGCACCAGGTTGATGGTGCCGAAGTAGATCAGCAGTACCCAGATCAGCTCGGGTACGCCGCGCACTATGGTCGAGTAGGTGCCGCCGAACCAGCGCAGGGCGCTGTAGGGTGAGGTCTTGGCGAGGGCGCCGAGCAGGCCGAGCACTAGGCCCAGGGCCAGCGACGCCAGGGCCAGTTGGATGGTCATCCAGGTGCCGGCGATCAGCGCCGGACCGAATCCGTGAAGGTCGGGAATCATAGAAGCTCAAACACCGAAGCCCGGTTCGCCAGAAAAGGTGGCGACCGGGCTTCGGTTCGGTTGGATCAGTAAATGCTGAACGGGAAATACTTGTCGTTGATCTGCTTGTAGGTGCCGTCGGCGATGATTTCCGCCAGCGCCTTGTTCAGCCGCTCACGCAGTTCGTCGTTGTCCTTGCGCACGGCGATGGCGATCTTGTCGTCGCTGAATACCGGCTCACCCTTGAATTCGAAGTCCTTGCCGGCGTCGCTCTTGAGCCATTCCCACTGCACGAAGGTGTCGGCGAGGATGCCGTCGACGCGACCGGAGGCCAGGTCCAGATAGGCGTTTTCCTGGGTGTCGTAGAGGTTGATGTCGACCACGCCATCCATGTTGTCTTCCAGCCAGGTACCGGCGATGGTTGCGCGCTGGGCACCAATCACTTTGCCGTCCAGGTAGTCCTTGTCGGTCTTGAAGTCTACCGACTTGGGTGCCACGAACTGCAGCTTGTTGGTGTAGTAGTGGTCGGTGAAGTCGACGGCATTCTTGCGCTCTTCGGTGATCGACATGGAGGCGGCGAGGAAGTCGAACTTGCCTGCGTTCAGCGCCGGAATGATGCCGTCCCAGTCGGAGGTCACCACTTCGCATTCCACTTCCATCTTGGCGCATAGCGCGTGGGAGATGTCCAGGTCAAAGCCGACGGCGGTGCCGCTGGCGTCGATCAGGTTGAAGGGCGGGTAGGCGCCTTCGGTGCCGATGCGCAGTTTCTCCGCAGCGAATGCCTGGGTGCCGATGATCAGGGATGCAGCAGCGGTCAGCAGAATCTTCTTATAGCTTTTCATGCGGTGTTGCTCCATTTAACGATGGCTGGACATGAACTGTTTACAGCGCGCCGATTGTGGGTTGTCAAATACCTGCTCGGGCGTTCCTTGCTCCTCGACCAGGCCCTGGTGGAGGAAAACCACTTCGCTGGAGACCTGTTTGGCGAAATTCATCTCGTGGGTGACCAGCAGCATGGTGCGACCTTCTTCGGCGAGCGAGCGAATCACTGCAAGCACTTCCTGTACCATTTCCGGGTCCAGTGCCGAGGTGGGCTCGTCGAACAGGATCACCTTGGGCTGCATCGCCAGGGTGCGGGCGATGGCCGCGCGTTGCTGCTGGCCGCCGGAAAGCTGGTTGGGGTAGACGTGGCGCTTGTCGGCGATGCCGACCTTGGCCAGCAGCGCTTCGGCGATTTCCGTCGCCTCGGCCTTGCTCTGGCCGAGCACCCGGCGCGGTGCCTCGATGATGTTGTCGAGCACGCTCATGTGCGGCCAGAGGTTGAAGTTCTGGAACACGAAGCCGAGTTTGCTGCGCATCCGGTTGATCTGCCTGGCGTCCGCGGCGACTAGGTCGCCACCTTTCGCGCGCTTGAGCTTGAGCTGTTCGCCGCCGACCAGAATCTCGCCCTCGTGGGGATTTTCCAGCAGGTTGATGCAACGCAGGAAGGTGGATTTCCCCGAGCCGGACGAACCGAGAATGGAAATGACGTCACCGTCGCGCGCCGTCAGCGAAATACCCTTGAGAACCTCCAGATCGCCGTAGCGCTTGTGCAGGTTGCGGATTTCCAGTGCAGGTATGGCCTCGGCCATTGAACTTCCTCTTCTCAGGCCTGTGCTTTGCCGGGCCTGATTCTGTATTGATTGCGCTCCGGCTGACTGCTCGCCTTCCTGGCGGGGCGCAAACCTAGCATGGGCGAGGGCATGCGCCAAGCACGACGCCCTCGTCATGCGCGTGACCGGTCAGTCATTTGCAAAGGGTCGAGGGCTGTCGCGGCAGTTGGATTGCCTCTATCTATATAGATGAGTTTGCAACTTTTGGCGCCCCGCTTCGTGCCGGTTTGCTCGTCGTCGTGCACAGCAAGGCGGGAGCGTGCCCTATACGTCGGGCCTTTGCACCTCCGGCTCGCTGCTGAGCATTTCGTCGTGTTTCTCCATCTTCCAGGACAGGCTACCGGGGAGATGTGCAGGAAATTCAGGCATTTTTCGAACTGGTCGAGGATGTCGCTGAAGATCGAGAACCAGAGGAAGGTGAAGATCGTGGGCACGAACATCACCTCGAACACGAACAGCATCAGCGTGATGGCCAGGGCCATGTTCAGCAGCGACAGGTTCTTGATGCCCTTGTCCATGCCGGCCACCACCGAGCAGGTCACCAGGGCGGTGATCACCATGATGGAGACGATCTGCACCGGGAATCTGCGGCCACAGGTATTTCAGGCCCGCGTTGATCTGAGGGGCGGCAGGCCCAGGGTAGTGGCGATGCCGACAGTGGCAAGCCGCGCCGATTACTCAATCCGCCGGCTGAGGGGGAGCGCTACGATAGGCAGGTTCGAGCTGGTGGCGACGCAGGATGGCAGGCACTGTACCGTCGAGGATGAGCGCATCGAGCGCCTGTTCGAAGAGCCGAAACTGTGCAGGTCCTATGCTCTTGCGCGACAGCCCGATGCCGTAGGACACGGGCTCCAGCAGGCCGGCCTCGCGGAGTCCACCGAGACCTTCGTTCTCGATCAGGTGCCAGGCGACGTCCTGGTTGATCACCGCCAGGCCCTCTTCGCCGAAGCGCCCACTTGCCAGCATGCGCAACAGCTGGCGGTTGTCGGGCACCATCTGCACCTGCACGCCACCGACCTGCCGCAGTCGCTCCGACAGGACATAGGACGTGCCCGAGGGGCCATAGACACCGACCGTGCGCCCGGCGAGGTCCTTCGGCTGGGAGTACACGTAATGGCTGTCGCGGGCAAACACGCTGTAGCGCGAGGTCACCAGCATGCGGGTGATGCGCAGAAAGGTCTCGCGCCTGGGCGAGCGCACCACCGTGAAGATACCGTCCGCTTCGCCGCGTTCGGCCAGGGCCAGGGCGCGGCGCCAGGGGTGGATATCGATCCGGCAACGGTAATGCAGGTGCGTGCATACCGCTTGCACGATCTCCGCTAGCGGGCCGGCCGCACGGGTGTCCTCATCGGTACTGGAAGGCTCGCCGAGGGCGTAGGTGAAGGGCGGGAAGTCTTCGGTGACGAAGTGTAGCTCGGTGGCCTTCGAGGTACCGACTTGCAGGCACAGGCTGAGCATCAGCCATCGAAGAGGCGTACGCATGGCAGGTTCCTTCTGGCGAGGAAGTGGATCTGCATTGCAGGGTGCGGCGTTTTGCCATCATGCACGCCGGTGCTCATTCACTCAAGCCGAGGGCGAAGCGGTGTCGCCCTGCCGGGTGGAGATGGTGCCGGCGGCTCGAGGCCGGCACCGCACCGAGCGGCTTAGTGCTTCGGCTGTGTTTCCGGCAGGAACCAGTTCATCAGCAGGGCGCATATTCCACCGGTCGCAACGCCCGACTCCAGCACGCTGCGCAGGGCGTCGGGCATATGCGCGAGGAATTCCGGTACCTGCGAGAAGCCCAGGCCGAGCGCCAGCGATACTGAAATGATCAGCAGGGCGCGGCGGTCCAGCTCGATGCCCGCGAGGATGTTGATACCGGCCGCGGCCACGGCGCCGAACATCACCAGGGCCGCGCCGCCGAGCACCGGTTCGGGCACCGCCTGCAGCACGCCGGCCACTACCGGGAACAGCCCGAGGATGACCAGCATTGCGGCGATCCATAGACCGACGTAGCGGCTGGCGATGCCGGTGAGCTGGATGATGCCGTTGTTCTGCGCGAACACCGAGCTGGGGAAAGTGTTGAAGAAGCCGGCCAGCAGCGAGTTGGCACCGTTGACCAGCACGCCGCCCTTGATCCGCTGCATCCACAGCGGGCCTTGTACCGGCTCGCGGGAAATGTTGCTGGTGGCGGTGATGTCACCAATGGCTTCCAGCGAGGTCACCAGGTAGATCACCACCATGGGAATGAACAGGCTCCAGGAGAAGCCCAGGCCGAAGTGCAGCGGCATCGGCACTTCGAAGAGGTCCGCCTCGCGCATGCCGGTGAAGTCCAGGCGACCCAGGTACGCGGCCAGCGCATAGCCGATGGCCAGGGCGATGACGATGGCGCAACTGCGCATCCAGACCACTGGCAGGCGGTTGAGGATGACGATGGCGCCGAGTACCACGCCGGACAGCAACAGGTTCTCGCCGTTGGCGAAGGTGCCGTTGCCCATGGCCGCGTAACCACCACCCATGCTGATCAGGCCGACCTTGATCAACGTCAGGCCGATCATCAGCACCACGATGCCGGTCACCAGCGGGGTGATCAGGCGTTTGACGAACGGCAGAACGCGCGACACGCCCATCTCGATGAAGGAGCCGGCGATCACCACGCCGAAGATCGCCGCCATCACCGCCTCGACAGGCGTGCCCTGCTGAACCATCAGCACGCCGCCAGCGATCAGTGGTCCGACGAAATTGAAGCTGGTCCCCTGGACGATCAGCAGCCCCGCACCGAACGGACCGAAGCGCTTGCATTGCACGAAGGTGGCGATGCCGGAAATCACCAGCGACATGGACACAATGATGTTGGTGTCGCGCGGCGACACGCCGATGGCCTGGCAGATCAACAGACCTGGTGTGACGATCGGCACGATGATCGCCAGCAGGTGCTGCAATGCGGCGAGAAAGGCGACCCAGGGACGTGGACGGTCGTTGAGTCCGTAGACCAGCTCGTCCGGCGTTTCGCGGGCGGTGTTGTTGTCGGGAGCGCTCATGGCCGTCCTTCCAGGCGAAAAGAGCGCGATTCTACTGACCGGGATGCGCTACGGACAGTGCTTCCCAGGCTCCCGTCGCGTAATCGGCGACCTCTACAATCAGCGAAACCCAATCGAGGAGTGCCCCGAATGAAAGTCGTCGTCGTAATGACCCTGCTGTCGCTCGCCGCTGGCTTGGCCCACGCCGAGGAAAGCTGTGCCAGCAAGGAGGCAGACATCCGCCGTCAGCTGGAATATGCCCGCGAGCATGGCAACGCCTGGCGCATCGAGGGGCTGGAAACCGCGTTGAGCAAGGTTCGGGCGCACTGTACCGGTGCGGGGCTGCGGGCCGAACGGCAGGAAGATATAGATGAAGCGCGGGAAGAGGTCCGCGAGCGTGAAGCCGAGCTGCAGAAGGCGTTGCGTGATGGCGATCGGAAAAAGATCGAGAAGCGTGAGCGCAAGCTGGACGAAGCCAGGGAAGAGTTGCGCGAGATTTTGAAGGATTAGAGACGACGATGCCCGCCTCGGTGAGGCGGGCATCGTTTCAATCGGACCTCCGAGCGGTGTCACTAGCCACTGGTCGGAACGGCTCCCGTCACCTTGGGTTGCGGTGGTTGCGTGGGCACGCCGTGGTCTTCGGCACCCACCACGGGAACCTCGTTGCCCTCGACGTCATACAGCTTGCCATCGCGGAAGTGGTCGCCGTCATGCAGCGCGGCGATATCCCGATAGCGCAGGGTGCGATCGCTGGCCGCAACGAATACCGACTGCTGGTCCGAATTGCCGGCGGTGAGGTGGTTGAACAGCAGGTTCAGCAGGATCGCCATGATCGCCGCCGAGCTGATGCCCGAGTGGAAGATGGTCTCGAACCACGCCGGGAAGTGATGGTAGAAACTCGGCGCGGCGATCGGAATCATGCCGAAGCCGATTGAGGTGGCAACGATGATCAGGTTCATGTTGTTGCGGTACTCGACCTGCGCCAAGGTGCGAATGCCGGCGGCCGCCACGGTGCCGAACAACACGACGCCAGCACCGCCGAGAACCGCGGTCGGCACCGCGGCAACCAGACGTCCCATCACTGGCAGCAAGCCGAGCGTCACCAGAATCAGGCCGGCGAAGGCCACCACGTAACGGCTCTTGATCCCGGTTACGGCTACCAGTCCCACGTTCTGGGCGAAAGCGCTCTGGGTAAAGGAGCCGAAGATCGGCGCCAGGCTGCTGGAAATCATGTCCGCCCGCAGGCCATCACCGAGGCGCTTGGAGTCGACCTTGGTGTCGATGATTTCGCCGACGGCAAGAATATCTGCGCTGGTTTCCACCAACGTAACGATGACCACGATCAGCATCGACAGAATGGCCGCTACCTGGAATTCAGGAGCCCCAAAGTGCAGCGGTGACGGCAAGGCTACCACCGGGCCATCCAGGACGCCGGAGAAGTCGGCCATGCCGAAGAACACCGCGGCCACGGTACCGATCACCATCGCCAGGAGGATGGACAGGCGGGAAATGGTGGCGCTGCCGAGTTTGCTCAGCAGCAACACGCAACCCAGGGTAAAGGCGGCCAGGCCGATGTTGGCCATACTGCCGAAGTCCGGCGCCTGGCTGTTGCCGCCCATGGCCCAACGCGCCGCGACCGGCATCAGCGTCAGGCCGATGGTAGTGATGACGATGCCTGTGACCAAAGGTGGAAAGAACTTGGTGATGCGGGAGAACACCGGCGTGATCAGCAAGCCGATCAACGAGGCGGCTATCACCGCGCCGAATACCACCGGAAGGCCGCCGGAGCCATCGTTGCCGATGATGGCGATCATGGTTGCTACGCCGGCGAAAGATACGCCCTGTACCAGTGGTAGTTGGCAACCGAAGAATGGCAGACCGAGGGTTTGCAGCAAGGTGGCCGCCCCGCCGGCGAACAACGAGGCGGCGATTAGCAGGCCAATTTCCGCAGCGGACAAACCGGCTGCCTGGCCGATGATCAAGGGCACCGCAACGATGCCTCCATACATGGTCAGCACGTGTTGCAGGCCATAGGCCAGGTTGGCGCCAATGCCGAGGTTCTCATCTTCCGGACGCTGTTTGGGAGATGTTCTTGCGGATGAGGCTGTCATGATAATGATCCCTTTCTCGCTGTTGTTCTTGTTCCTCTAATGTAGACAATTAGTTATCGAGATTACTAGTCTTTTGTATACATTTGTGACTTCGGGAAATTGTCGCCTACGTGTGGCTATCGGCGGAGAAAATGATGCATATAGGCAATATTCGCTTTGTTCACGACAGCGGATGTTTGGCGAATCGACGAATGGCAGCCGCCTCTCATCGATTTGAGCGACCGTATGGCGGACGTATGGCGAGAAAACGCCGAAGGGGAATTTCAGCCCTCGGACTGGGGCTGGATGAGCCGCGTAAAGGGCCGGTTGACGCTGAAACGAAGAGCCCGGCACAGGGCCGGGCTCGATGGGGGAAGGCCTGCTTTCCGGCTCAGTCTTCCAGCAGCGCCTTGTTGCGCACCGCGCCCTTGTCGGCACTGGTGGCCAGCAGGGCATAGGCCTTGAGCGCCGTGGTCACCTTGCGAGTACGCGGCTGAGCGGGTTTCCAGCCGAGCTTGTCCTGCTCGATGCGGCGGTGGGCCAGCTCTTCGTCCGAAACCTGCAGCTGGATGCTGCGGTTGGGGATGTCGATCAGCACCTTGTCGCCGTCGCGTACCAGGCCGATGGCGCCGCCCGCAGCGGCTTCCGGGGAGGCGTGGCCGATGGATAACCCTGAAGTACCGCCGGAGAAGCGGCCATCGGTGAGCAGCGCACACTCCTTGCCCAGGCCTTTGGATTTCAGGTAGCTGGTGGGATAGAGCATCTCCTGCATGCCCGGACCGCCTTTTGGGCCTTCGTAACGGATGATTACGATATCGCCGGCTTTCACCTCGTCGGCGAGGATGCCCTTCACGGCGCTGTTCTGGCTTTCGTAGATCTTCGCCGTGCCTTCGAAGACGAGGATGGATTCATCCACACCGGCGGTTTTCACTACGCAGCCGTCCAGCGCGATGTTGCCGTAAAGCACGGCCAGGCCACCTTCCTGGGAGTAGGCGTGCTCGACCGAACGGATGCAGCCATTTTCGCGATCGTCGTCCAGGCTGTCCCAGCGGGTGCTCTGGCTGAAGGCCGTCTGCGTCGGGATGCCGGCGGGGCCGGCCTTGAAGAAGGTGTGTACCGCTTCGTCCTTAGTCTGGGTGATGTCCCATTGGGCGATGGCCTCGGCCATGGTCCGGCTGTGGACGGTGGAGACGTCGGTGTGCAGCAGGCCGCCACGGGCCAGCTCGCCGAGGATGGAGAAGATGCCGCCGGCGCGGTGGACGTCTTCCATGTGGTACTTCTGGATGTTCGGCGCCACCTTGCACAGCTGCGGCACCTTGCGCGACAGCGCGTCGATGGCGCGCAGGTCGAAGTCCACCTCGGCTTCCTGGGCAGCGGCCAGCAGGTGCAAGATGGAGTTGGTCGAACCGCCCATGGCGATGTCCAGGGTCATGGCGTTCTCGAACGCTTTGCGGCTGGCGACGTTGCGTGGCAGTACGGACTCGTCACCTTCGGCGTAGTAGCGCCGGCAGAGTTCGACGGCGATGCGCCCGGCACGCAGGAACAGCTGCTCGCGGTCGGCGTGGGTGGCCAGGGTCGAGCCGTTGCCCGGCAGGGCCAGGCCCAGGGCTTCGGCCAGACAATTCATCGAGTTGGCGGTGAACATGCCCGAGCAGCTGCCGCAGGTAGGGCAGGCGCTACGCTCGTATTCGGCGACGGTCTCGTCGGAGCAGGAGTCGTCGGCGGCGGCGACCATGGCGTCCACCAGGTCCAGGCCATGGGAGGCCAGCTTGGTCTTGCCGGCTTCCATCGGGCCGCCGGAAACGAACACCACCGGGATGTTCAGGCGCAGGGCGGCCATCAGCATGCCGGGGGTGATCTTGTCGCAGTTGCTGATGCAGACGATGGCGTCGGCGCAGTGCGCATTGACCATGTATTCCACCGAGTCGGCGATGATCTCGCGCGAAGGCAGCGAATAGAGCATGCCGTCGTGGCCCATGGCGATGCCGTCGTCCACCGCGATGGTGTTGAATTCCTTGGCCACGCCGCCGGCCTTCTCGATCTCGCGCGCCACCAGCTGGCCCATGTCCTTGAGGTGCACGTGGCCGGGCACGAACTGGGTGAAGGAGTTGGCGATGGCGATGATCGGCTTCTTGAAGTCTTCGTCCTTCATCCCGGTAGCGCGCCACAGGGCGCGGGCGCCGGCCATGTTGCGGCCATGGGTGGAGGTTTTCGAGCGGTAATCAGGCATGGCAATCGGTCCTGCTAAGGCTGGTCAGGTTGTGCGTATGGTGAGCGTGCTGCACGCCCGAGGCAAACGGAGTGAATGTCTGTCGGGGCGGGCCGGATGTCAGGCGGGATCGCCGCTGCTTCGGCCGGGCTCTTGAATCCGCCTGGGGTGGGGCAGGAACGACTGATTCTAATGCCGGCGGCGCGCCGGCGAAAGTATGGCCATCAGGCGCGCGGGTGGCGCGAGCGCCGAATCAGGCGTTGGGCAGCACCCGGCAGGTCAGGTTCTTGATGTAGCGGGTCTCGGGGATGGCCGGATGTACCGGATGGTCGGGTCCCTGGCCGCCGCGTTCGAGTAGCAGGATGTTGCGGTCCAGATGCCGGGCGCTTTGCAGCAGGATGTTCTGCAGGTCGTCCTCGGGCAAGTGCATCGAGCAGCTGGCGCTGACCAGGATGCCGTCCTTGGTGAGCATGCGCATGGCCATCTCGTTGAGTCGGCGGTAGGCGGCCTCGCCGTTCTTGAGATCCTTCTTGCGCTTGATGAACGCCGGCGGATCGACCAGTACCACGTCGAAGCGCTCTTCGGCGCTCTTCAGTTCCTTCAGCGCAGCGAACACGTCACCCTCCACGCAGGCCACCTTCTCCGCCACGCCATTCAGGGCGGCATTGCGCTCAACACCGTCGAGGGCGAAGCCGGAGGCGTCCACGCACATCACTTCGCTGGCGCCGAACACGGCGGCTTGCACACCCCAGCCGCCGATGTAGCTGAACAGATCCAGTACGCGCTTGCCCTTGACGTAGGGTGCCAGGCGCGCGCGATTCATCCGATGGTCATAGAACCAGCCGGTCTTCTGACCTTCCAGCACCGGTGCTTCGAACTTCACGCCGTTCTCCTCCAGTGCCACCCACTCGGGTACCACGCCGAAGGCGGTATCGACGTAACGTTCCAGGCCTTCGGCATCGCGGGCGCTGGAATCGTTCTTCCACAACACGCCACGCGGCTTGAGCACCTGCACCAGGGCCTCGAGCACGGCCTCCTTGTTGCGCTCCATGGTCGCCGAGGCCAGCTGCACCACCAGATGGTCGTGGAAACGATCCACCACCAGGCCCGGCAGCAGGTCGGAATCACCGTAGATCAGGCGGTAGCAGGGTTGCTCGAAGAGGCGCTCGCGCAGCGACAGCGCGACCTGGATGCGATGTACCAGCAGCGATTTGTCCAGGCTGTGCTTGAGGTCGCGCGACAGCAGGCGGGCACAGATCAGGTTGTTCGGCGACACGCCGACGATGCCCAACGGCTTGCCGCCCGCCGCTTCGAGGATGGCCTGATCACCAGCGGCGAAGCCGGAAAGCGGCGTGGCGGCGGTGTCCACCTCGTTGCTGTAGACCCACAGATGACCGGCGCGCAGACGGCGATCGGCATTGGCTTTGAGGCGCAGGCTGGGCAGGATCATCGGTGGGCTCCCGGAAAAAGGTGGGCATTGTATAGGAGCGGCACGCCGCAAACCTCAAGCGACACGCAAAGGCATGCACTTGAGGTCGAGTCCGTCAGGCCGCCAGTGCCTTGATCTGCGCCTTGCTGAGCATTGGGATGTCGCTGGGTTTGCGGCGACTGAACAGGCGGCCGTCGACCACCACCTGTTCGTCGACCCATTCGGCGCCGGCTCTTTCCGAGGCTGCTCATCTCAACCTGCCCGAGGCCATCAGTCAGCGGGATTGTCACGCGCTTGCCTTGCAGGGGGCTTGTCATCTGGGGTCTCCGGGGCGAGCTGAAGAGTGAGGCGTTACTTGAAAACCAACCCTGATCTCGGCCAAAGTTCGATCTTATCCGTAGTGGCGCCATGCCATCTCAAGCCGAGTCCGCCATGCCCGTTGAACTGACCGACGAACAGATCCGCCGCGTACTGCAAGGGATCAGCGTGCCGCCGCAGCCGCAGATCATGGTCGATCTGCAGATGGAGCAGATCATGCCGGAGCCCGATCTGCGCAACATCGCGCGATTGATTAGTCAGGACCCAGGGCTATCCGGCGCCTTGTTGAAAACCGTCAACTCGTCGTTCTTCGGCCTGGCCAATCGCATCGCGTCCATCCGGCAGGCGGTGAATCTGCTGGGCTGCAATTCGGTGATCAATCTGATCAATGCCCAGTCGATCAAGGGCGAACTGAGCGATGACGCTATCGTCACCCTCAATCGCTTCTGGGATACCGCCCAGGATGTCGCTATGGCCAGCCTGAGCCTGGCCAAGCGCATCGGTTACCCAGCGCCGGATGAGGCCTATACGCTCGGACTGTTCCACAACTGCGGTATTCCGCTGATGGTCAAGCGTTTCCCCGGCTACATGAGCGTGCTGGAGGAAGCCTATGCCAGTGCGAGCGCCGAGACCCGCGTTACCGATATCGAGAACCGCGCACTCAATACCAACCATGCCGTGGTCGGCTACTTCACCGCCAAGTCGTGGAACCTGCCGTTGCACCTGTGCGAGGCCATCGCCAATCACCACAACGCGCTCTCGCTGTTCAGCGACGATTCCGGGCGCGACGCCTCGCTCAAGACGCTGCTGGCTATTCTCAAGATGGCCGAACACATCTGTGCCAGCCATAGGGTCATCGGTGACCAGGCCGAGGATCACGAATGGCAGACGATTGCCCAACTGGTACTCGAATACGTCGGGCTGTCGGAATACGACTTCGTCTCGCTCAAGGAAAGCATTCGGGAGATGGGGGTAGGGTAGAAGCCAATAAAAGCGCAAAGGGGCTGGAAGGCTGGACGAAAAGATTGAGGGTGGGCAGCCTCCAGCCATGCTAGGCTTTCCCTCCTTTCCGCTGTGCCCTTGACCCTCATGCCTGAGCTTCCTGAAGTCGAAACCACCCGCCGTGGTATCGAGCCGCACCTTGTCGGTCGGCGAGTCAGCCGTGTGATCGTGCGTGAGCGACGCTTGCGCTGGCCGATTCCGGAAGACCTGGACGTGCGCCTGTCCGGCCAGCGTATCGAGGCGGTCGAGCGGCGTGCCAAGTACCTGTTGATCAAGGCGCAGGTGGGCACGCTGATTGCGCATCTGGGTATGTCCGGCAGCCTGCGACTGGTGGATGGCGAGCTTCCGGCGGAAAAGCACGAGCACGTCGATATCCTGCTGGAAACGGGCATGGCCCTGCGCTACACCGATCCACGCCGCTTCGGTGCGCTGCTCTGGAGCGAGGAGCCGCTCAATCACGCGCTGCTCGCCAGCCTGGGCCCGGAGCCGCTGGGCGATGATTTCGATGGTGACAGGCTGTTTCGCCTATCGCGCGGGCGCAGCATGGCGATCAAACCGTTCATCATGGACAACGCCGTGGTGGTGGGTGTCGGTAACATCTACGCCAGCGAAGCGCTGTTCGCCGCTGGCATCGATCCGCGTCGTGCCGCCGGGACCGTTTCCCGGGCACGCTACCTGAAGCTTGCCGAGGTGATCCGGCAGATCCTCGCCCAGGCCATCGAGTGCGGAGGCACCACTCTGCGCGATTTCGTCGGCGGCGACGGCAAACCGGGCTACTTCCAGCAGGAACTGTTCGTCTATGGCCGTGGTGGGGAATTCTGCAAGCGTTGCGGGGCAGGTCTGCGCGAGGTTCGCCTGGGGCAGCGGGCGAGCGTGTTCTGTGGAAGCTGTCAGCGCTGAGCAACACCGCAGGCATTGACGGCGTTCACGCTCGCAAGCGGGCGAGCACTGCTATAGTGGCCACCACAACAATCATCGGCTTCGTTTCGCCCAGCTGAAGGACCACACCATGAAACTGTTTCGCTCTACTGCCGTTGTCTTGGCCCTGACCACTGGCCTGCTGGCGATGCCGGCACAGGCTCAGTCGGCGCAGCAGAACGCCAGCGGTGATCCGATGTACACCGTTGAAGCGCCGAAGGCCTTCTCGATGGTAGGCGACCTGCTGATCGCGCGGCCGCTGCTGATCGCGGCGACCGTCATTGGCGCCGGTGTCTTCGTCGTCAGCTTGCCGTTCAGCGCCATGGGCGGCGGCATCAAGGAGGCTGGCCATGCTCTGGTGGTCGAGCCTGGCGCTGCCGCTTTCGCCCGTTGTCTGGGGTGCACGAGGGTCGGTTACAACCGCCAGGACTGATGCTCTTCACGATCTGCCGCGCGTCGGCCCTGCTGCATTAAAAACAGGCTCGGATGCTCATTTGCTTCAGTAAACTTCGCTTCCTCACCTGTTTTTGTCTTGCATGGCTCTAGCTCGCGAGATCGTGAACAGACTTTTATGGTTAAGACCATAGGTCTGGCGGTCACTCTTCCGGGGCTGAACCCGTTGGCGTAGGCTTCGCGGCATCGATTGTCGATGCGAAGTCCGCCCCTTGAACAAACCTCTCGTAAAGCTCCTCCTGCCGGCGCTCGTCGTCGCAGCGTTGTCCTGGTCATTCTGGTCGAACGAGGGCTGGCTGCAGCTATGCGCCGGCTTGGCCCTGTTCCTGTTTGGCATGCAGTGCCTGGAGGAGGGGCTGCGCGCTCTGGCCGGCAGCCACCTGGAGCAACTCCTGGCGCGCAGCACCTCGACACCGTTCAAGGGCCTGCTGTTCGGCATGGGAGGCACCGTGCTGCTGCAATCGAGCACGCTGGTTTCGCTGCTGACCATCGCCTTCATCAGTACCGGGCTGATCAAGCTGGCCGGTGGCGTGGCGATTCTCCTCGGCGCCAACCTCGGCGCCACCAGCGGTATCTGGCTGCTGGCCATGGCCGGGCAGAATCTCAGCCTGAGTCCCCTGGCGCTGCCGCTGCTAGTGTTCGGCGTGCTGGCCAGCTTCACGGGTGACAAGGGCAAGGCCGCCGGGCGCGTGGTGCTGGGCATCGCCTTCATCTTTCTCGGCATCGACCAGATCAAGGCGGGCTTTTCCAGCTTCGATGATGGCCTGAACATGGCCGCCTGGCAGGCGGAAGGCGTGCTTGGTCCACTGATCTTCTTCACCCTCGGCATGCTCGCCACCGTCGTGCTGCAATCCAGCCACGCCACCCTGATGCTGACGCTTGCGGCGCTGGCCGGTGGGCAGCTCGAATTGAGCCAGAGCCTGGCCATTGCCATCGGCGCGAATGTCGGCTCGAGCGTCACCACAGCCTTCGTTGGCTCGCTGGGTGGCAACCGCGGCGGCCAACGGCTGGCGCTGGCGCATGTGTTGTTCAACGTACTGACGGCGTTGGTGGCGCTGGCTCTGCTGCTGCCACTGGGCTGGCTGGTGCATTGGCTGGTGGCGCCTTTCGGCCTCGGTGACAATGCGCTGATCCAGCTGGCGCTATTCCATACGCTGTTCAACGGCATGGGCGTGCTGCTGTTCTGGCCCTGGCAGCCACAACTGGTGCAGCTGCTGGAGCGCTGGTTGCCGGATCGTGCCGAACCGCTGGTGCTGATCACCGAACTGGCGCCCGTCGAGCAACCGGAGCCCCGCGCACATGCGCGCTATCTCAGCGAGCGCGCACTGGATTCGGCGGACTCGGCGGCCAGCGCCGTGGCGCAGGAGCTGCTGCACCTCGAGCGGCTGAGTCTCGAAGTGATCTGCCACGCCCTTTTCATTCCCGTGGAGCAGCTGTTGCAGCAGGGCAAGTTGAACGAGGCCATCCTGCAGGCGCAGCCGAGCCCGCAGTCGCTGGATGCCGAGCAGCTGTACCAGCGCCATATCAAGGGGGTCTACGGTGACCTGCTGAGCTTCATGGGGCGCCTGGAGACACCGTTGGACGAGGGTCAGCAGCATTTCTGGCTGAGTTGTCAGGTGGCGGCTCTGCAACTGGTGGACGCGGTGAAGGACGCCAAGCACCTGCAGAAGAACCTCGGTAGCTATCTTCGCAAGGAGGCATCGCCGGTACGCGACGCCTACGTCCAGCTGCGGCGGCATCTGCTCGAAGCCCTGCGCGAAATGCGTGCGCTGAACCAGTCGGAACTGCCGGGCGAACTCTGGCGTGACCGCTTGTGCTGGCTGGATGCGCGTGCGGCGGATTTTGACGCCGCCTTTCGCAAGCAGTTGTTCGACGCCGTGCGCAATCGCCAGCTCGATGGGCTGCAGACCAGTTCGTTGATGAATGATTTGGGCTATGCCAGTCGCATCATCCAGAGCCTGCGCAACGCGTTGCTGCTTGGCGAAGGCCAGGAACTGACACGTCAGTTGCGACAGGCGGACGTGCGCGATGAGCCACTTATTTTGTAGCGAGGCAGGTCGTCGAGGTTATCGACGGCCTGGCAGGGATGCTCAGGCTTTGCCGGTGATGATCAGGTACTTCTGCATCAGTTCGTCCTTGCTCTCGACATTGTTGGTGTCGAGCGGGATGCAGTCCACCGGACAGACCTGCTGGCACTGGGGTTCGTCGTAGTGGCCGACGCATTCGGTGCAGAGGTTGGGGTCGATGACGTAGATTTCCTCACCCTGGGAAATGGCGCTGTTCGGGCACTCGGGCTCGCAAACGTCGCAGTTGATACAGTCATCGGTGATTATCAGGGACATCCAGCTAGCTCCAGCTGCGGTGTCTACCGCAGCGCAGGTAAAACGACGGGCCAATTTTGCCGCATTGGTCCGTTTGGTGCACGCTGCGGTTGATGCCAGCGGGCAGCTGGGTCAGCCGTTCGCGGCGTAGCGCTCGTTCAGTGCACGCATCACCGAGGGGTGAACGAACTTGCTGACGTCGCCACCGAGCCGGGCAATCTCGCGCACCAGCGTCGAGGAAATATAGGAGAACTTCTCCGACGGGGTGAGAAAAAGGCTTTCCACGTCCGGAACCAGCTGGCGGTTCATGTTGGCCAGCTGGAACTCGTATTCGAAGTCGGACACGGCGCGCAGCCCGCGCAGCAGCACGTTGGCCTTCTGTTCGGTGACGAAATGCGCCAATAGGGTGGAAAAACCCAGCACCTTGACGTTGGGCAGATGCGCGGTGACCTCCCGTGCCAGCGCCACGCGCTGTTCGAGGGGAAACAACGGATTCTTGTTGGGACTGGCCGCGACGGCAATGATCACCTCGTCGAACAGACGCGACGCGCGCTCGACCAAGTCGGTGTGGCCCATGGTGATCGGGTCGAAGGTTCCCGGATACAACACTCGATTCATCGCGGCGTCCTGACGCAGGCGTGGGGGTGTGGATGGTAGCGGCTTGGTATCGACAGCGTAAAGCGACAATGCCCCCGCGAACCGAGCCGTGGCAAGCAAGTGATTCCCGTTCGCTACAGGCGCTCGGCCAATAGGCCTCTGGAGGGTGGTGACGGCGCCGTGTGCCCCTGGCACAGCAGCGGCAGATCGCTGTCGTGCAGCATGATAAAGCCGTTGATCGGCCTTCCGGTGCTGCCCCCCAGGGAGGCTGCCGAGCAGGCCGACTCTGAGTAGATCGCAGCGGGAGAAGGCGTTCGTCTCAGCGCACGAAAAGTCTGTAGATCAGCTTCTGCAGTGCTTTGCCGTAAGGCGGGTAGATCATTCGTGCGACATTGAAGCGCTGCTTGACGAACACGCCCTTGCCTTTGCTGAAAGTCAGAAAGCCCTCGTGACCGTGGTAATGCCCCATGCCGGAGGAGCCGATACCGCCGAAGGGCAGGTCGTCCTGAGCGACGTGCAGCAGGGTGTCGTTGAGGCAAACGCCGCCGGAATGGGTGTGTTCCAGCACGATCTGCTGCTCGGCCTTGTCGTAGCCGAAATAATAGAGCGCCAGCGGTCGCGGACGGGCGTTGACGTAGGCCAGGGCCTGCTCCAGGTCGTCGTAGGGCACGACGGGCAGCAGCGGGCCGAAAATCTCGTCCTGCATCACCCGCATCTCGTCGGTGACGTCCAGCAGCAGGTGGTGCGACATGCGCCGTTCCTGGCCCTGCTCGAAGAGGGGCAGAAGGCGTGCGCCCCGGACCTGGGCATCATCCAGATAATTCTGCAGGCGGGCGTACTGGAGCGAGTTGATGATCGAGGTGTAGTCTGGGTTGTCCGCCAGCTGCGGATAGAAGCGCTGGATGACCTGGCGGTAGGCCTCGACGAAGCCTTCCACTCGACTCCTCGGCACCAGCACATAGTCCGGCGCCACGCAGGTCTGGCCGGCATTGAGTGTCTTGCCGAACGCGATGCGCTCGGCGGCGTCCTCCAGGGGTACGCTGGCCGAGACGATGGCCGGCGACTTGCCGCCCAGTTCCAGGGTCACCGGCGTCAGGTTGTCCGCCGCGGCGCGCATCACCTGGCGACCAATGCTGGTGCTGCCGGTGAACAACAGGTGATCGAAGGGCAGTCGCGAAAAGGCGATGCCCACGTCTGCCTCGCCCAGTACAACGGCCACCCTGTCCTCGGCGAACACTTGTGCCAGCAGATCCCTCAGCAACTGTCCGGTGGCAGGTGTCGATTCGCTCATCTTCAGCATCACCCGGTTGCCCGCCGCCAGCGCGCCGATCAGCGGGCCGATGGCGAGATAGAGCGGGTAGTTCCAGGGCACGATGATGCCAACCACGCCCAGCGGCTGGTACAGCACGTGCGCACTGGCCGGCTGGAAGGCCAGTCCGACGCGGCGCCGTGATGGCTTCATCCATTTGCGCAGGTGGCGCCTGGCGTGGTGGATGCCGTGCAGGCTGGGCATGATTTCCGCCAGGCGGGTTTCGTCCGCCGAGCGATTGCCGAAATCCGTGCTGATGGCCTCGATGATCGCCTGTTGATTACTGGCGAGCAGACGCTGCAGGGCGTCGAGCCATTGCAGGCGTGCTGCGGCATTCGGATAGGGGGTGGCCTGGAAGGCGAGGCGCTGGCGCTCCAGCAGTGGCCGCAGGCGTTCGATCTCGGGGGGCATCGGTTCCAGGTGGGCGGCGGTGGCTTGCATGGCGATGTTCCGGTGAGTTGGGCGAGTGCTTGAGTTGTTTTAGAGTTTTGACTCTAGACTGTCAATCGAGAGGCTGCCGGGGGTATCTTTGCGCTTGCGCTTCATCCATGAAGGATTTCCGATGCCTGCCAAACCCAAGACTCGTGAACGCATCCTTCAAGCCAGCCTGGGGCTGTTCAACAGCCAGGGCGAGCGCAGCGTGACCACCAACCACATCGCCGCGCACCTGGGTATCTCGCCGGGCAACCTCTACTACCACTTCCGTAACAAGCGGATGATCATTGCCGAGTTGTTCGCCATGTACGAGGCGCAGGTGGATGAATTTTTGCGTCTGCCGCTGGCGCGCCCGCTGACCATCGAGGACAAGGCCCTCTATCTCGAGGCGTTGCTGGCGGCCATGTGGCAGTACCGGTTCCTGCATCGAGATCTGGAGCATCTGCTGGCCGCCGACGCGCAACTGGCCGAGCGCTATGGGCATTTCGCCCGCCGTAGCCTGGACAGCGCCCAGAAGATCTACCGGGGGTTCGTCGAGGTGGGCGTGCTGCGGATGAGCCCCGCGCAGATCGAGGTGCTGGCCATCAATGCCTGGATCATCCTGACGTCCTGGGTGCAGTTTCTTGGCACCCTGGGCGGTGTGGCTTCGGCACCGCTCAGCCAGGATTTGTTGCGGCGTGGCATCTTCCAGGTGCTGGCGCTGGAGCAGGGGTTCGTCGCCCCTGCCGCACAACAGGAGGTACAGTGCCTGTTCGACCGGCTGCACGTGCCCCTGGCATTCGACCCGTGACCTGCTTTCAGCCTAGGGTCTGTTGCCGTTTCGGCGCGGCCGCGGACGAAATGGCGACAGACCCTAGCGCGAGCCACTGCGGTATACGTCGCTCCAGGTAGTAGTGGGGCGGGTCGGGGAGCCCTCGACGAATCCGACATGAGCGCCGCTGCAGTGCAACTCCAGCGTCGTGGTTGTCGAGAGTTCGGCCGCTTCGGGCACGCTGTGGCGGAACACGAAGGGATCGTCCTCGGCCTGGATCAGCAGGGGCAGCCTGATCAGGCGTTGCGTTCCCATAGTGCGTAGTGGACGTTGCCGGCCTTCTTTTCTCGATGCAGCCGCCAGTTGCCGGGCAGGTCGAGGGACGATGGCACCGCTTCGCTTTCGGTATAGACCCAGGCGTGGTCGGCCAGCCAACCCTTGCTTTCCAGCAGATCGCAGGCCGGTTGCAGCAGGCTCTTGTTGAAAGGCGGGTCGAGAAACACCAGATCGAAAGGCGTCGGTGTCTGGGTGTCCAGGTAGCGCAGGGCGTCGCTCTGCAACAGTTGGCCCTGGCCGCACTTGAGCGTGTCCAGGTGCTTGCGCAGGCTGGCGATGGCGTTGGGGTTCAGGTCCAGCGCCAGCGCCATGCTGGCGCCACGTGACAGCGCTTCCAGATAGAGCGCACCGCTACCGGTGAAGGCGTCCAGCACGCGCGCCCCGGACATATAGGGCGCGAGCCAGTTGAACAGCGTTTCGCGCACACGGTCCGGCGTCGGGCGCAGGCCTTCGGCGTCGGGAAAGGCGAAGCGCCGGCTGCGCCACTCGCCACCGATGATGCGCAACTGGCCCTGGCCACCGTGGGCGGAAGGGCGAATGGGTGGGTTGGCCATCAATGCTCCGGAACGCTGCTGGGTTGCTCGCGGGGCTTTTCGCTCGGCGGCGGTAATGGCTTCTGCTCGACTTCCGGCCCGGCTGTGACGATCACGAAGCCGTCCGCGCGCAGGTGTTCGTTCATCGCCACCTTGACGTCTTCGACCGACAGCGCCTGGACCTGTTGCATGAAATCTTCCAGGTAGGTCAGCGGCAGGTCGTAGAAGCCGATGCTGCCCAGCTGGCCGACGATGTCGGCGTTGCTGGCGGTGGACAGCGGGAAGCTGCCGGCGGTCTGTCGCTTGCTGCGTTCCAGCTCAGCCTTGGTCGGGCCTTTTTCGAGAAATTCTCCCACCAGTTGCTGCACCAGCTGCAGGGTGGCATCGCTCATGTCGGCGCGGGTCTGCAGGTTGATCATGAAGGGACCGTTGGTCTGCATGGGGCTGAAGCCGGAATAGATGCCGTAGGTCAGCCCGCGTTTCTCACGCACCTCTTCCATCAAGCGGGTGCCGAAACCGCCTCCGCCGAGAATCTGGTTGCCCAGATAGAGCGCGGCATAGTCCGGGTGGCCTCGGGGAATGCCGAGCTGCGCCAGCAACAGGTGGGTCTGGTTGGATGGAAAGTCGATGTGCTCGTGCGTCGCGGCGGGCACTTGCGGCGCGTGCGGTGGCGGTAGCGCAGCGCCTTGCGGCAGCGCGGCGGAAACCTGCGCGGCGATCGCCTCGGCCTCTTCACGGCTGAGATCGCCGACCAGTGCGATCACCACGTTGCCGGCGGTGTAGGCTCGGGCGTGAAAGTCGCGCAGTTGGGCGATGCCGATGCCGGGAATGGATTCGGGCGTGCCTTCGCTGGGGTGTGCGTAGGGGTGGTTCTGGTACAACTGCTTGAACAGCTCCAGGCTGGCCAGCTTGCCCGGGTTCTGCTTCTGGAACTCGAAGCCGGTCAGCACCTGGTTCCTGATGCGTTGCAGCGAATCTTCGGGGAAGCTCGGCTGGCCGACCACCTGGCTGAACAGCTGCAGCGCCGACTCGCGCTTGTCCGTGGCACTCAGGCTGCGCAGGCTGGCGATGGCCATGTCACGGTAGGAGCCATTGCCGAAATTGGCGCCCAGGCCTTCGAAGCCTTCGGCGATGGCAGTCACGTCTTTGCCTTCGATACCTTCGTTGAGCATGGCGTTGGTCAGCATCGCTAGGCCAGGCGTGCCGCCATCCTGGCTGCTGCCGGCGGCGAAGGTCAGGCGCAAATCGAACATCGGCAATTCATGGGCTTCGACGAAGAGTACCTTGGCGCCGCCTTCGGTCTGCCAGCTCTGGATGTCCAGCTGGCGCCGAGGCAGGGGCTGGTCGTCCAGCTCGTCGAGCGATTTCAGGCGGGTTTTGTCTTGCGCTTTGGCGATGGCCTGGCCGGATTCGGCCGGTGTGGCGACATTCTTTGCAGGCGGAATGGAGGCGACTGTCTCGCCGGTCTCGTTGTCGCAGGCGACTAGGCCAAAAGCGCAGAGCAGGGCCAGGCCGTACAGGCCGCGATGCAGCAGATTGCGATCACTCATCGCCGGACTCCTTGGGCAGAACATGGGCAACGCTCAGGCGCGAGCGGGTGAAATAGGTGCGGGCAGCCTGCTGGATGTCCTCCGGCGTCACGGCTTCGAGGGCGGCGAGCTCCTCGTCCATCAGGCGCCAGGACAGGCCCACGGTCTCCAGCATGCCGATGGTGGTGGCCTGCTGGGTGATGGAGTCGCGCTCGTACACCAGGCCAGCGATGACCTGGGCGCGAACCCGCTCGAGTTCGTCCGCGGTGGGGGCGGTCTGCTTGAGCTGTTCGAGCTGACCCCAGAGGCCGGCTTCCACCTCTTCGAGGGTGCGTCCCTTCTGCACGTTGGGCGAGGCGCTGAGCACGAACAGGCTGTCGCCGCGGGTGTAGGCGTCGTACCAGGCGGCGGCGCTGGTCACCAGTTCCTCGCCGCGTTCCAGCTGTTGTGGCAGGCGCGCGCTGTAGCCGCCGTCGAGTAATGCCGCGATCAGGCGCAGCGCATGAATCTGCCGCGGGTTGCCTGTCTCGGTCGCCAGGCTGGCCGTATTGAAGGCCATCATCAGGCTGGGTACCTGGGTGTTGAGGTGCAGAGTCAGGCGGCGCTCGCCCGGTTCGTCCAGTTCCAGTGGACGTTTGGAGCTGGGAACCGCGCGCTTTTTGATCGGGCCGAAATAGTGTTCGGCCAGGGTGCGTACTTCCTCGGCCGTGACGTCGCCGACTACCACCAGGGTGGCGTTGTTGGGCGCATACCAGGCCTGGTACCAGGCGCGTAGCTCCTCGATGGTCATGCGATCGAGATCGTCCATCCAACCGATCGTCGGCGTGTGGTAGCCGCTGGCCGGGTAGGCCATGGCCTTGAAGCGCTCGTAGGCGAGCGAGCTGGGCTTGTCGTCGGTGCGCAGCCGGCGCTCCTCCTTGATCACTTCGATCTCGCGGGCGAACTCGTCGGCGGGCAGCTTGAGGCTGGCCAGGCGGTCGGCTTCCAGCTCGAAGGCCACCGCCAGGCGATCGCGCGCCAGCACCTGGTAATAGGCGGTGTAGTCGTCGCTGGTGAAGGCGTTCTCCTCGGCGCCGAGCTCGCGCAGGATGCGTGAAGCCTCACCGGCGCCGAGCTTGCGGCTGCCCTTGAACATCATGTGTTCCAGCGCGTGGGAAAGGCCGGTCTGTCCGGGCGTTTCATAGCTGGAACCGACCTTGTACCAGAGCTGTGAAACCACCACGGGGGCGCGATGGTCCTCGCGCACTATCACCTTGAGACCGTTATCCAGGAAGAATTCATGGGTGGGCTGAATGTCGGCTGCGGTCACCAGTGGCAGGAATAGAGCGGTGAGCAACAGGACGGCGGCGCGTCGTAGCATCGGGGGCATAGTGAAAGACTCGTTCGGAAATGAATCCCGCCGTAATGGTGCTGGCCGGCGGCAACATGCGGGGCATGGTACTGGCGCGTCGTGATCGGAGCAAAGTGGCGCGTGAATCGATCGGCATCGGTATGTGACGGGACCGTGATCCCCTGGCGTTGGTGCATCCTCGCAACCATGACGAGCGTAGGGCCGATTTTATTCGGCCTTCACGTCCGTGGCCGACTGCAGCGGTGTTTAGCGCAGTCGGTTGCACGGTGCTAGGATAGCCCCCGTCTGGCCGGTGGCATGGTCGCCGGCGTTTCGCCCTCTTGAGAAAATCTTCTCCATGTTTGGTTCCAACGACGATAAGAAGGCGCCGGCCGAGGCCGGCGAGAAGAAAGGCCTGTTCGGCTGGCTGCGCAAGAAGCCGCAGACCCAGGCCGCCGAGCCGCCGCCATCCGAGCCGCTGGAAGACAGCCAGCCGTTTGCCGACGAACCGGACGAGCAAGCCCGAGAGCAGCTGGCCGAGGTTGAGGTCGAGCAGACCGGGCCCGTCGCCGAACCGCAGTTAGAACCGGAAGTCGCATCGCAGCCTGAGCCTGAGCCTGAGCCGGTCGCGCAAATCGACGAATCCATGAATGTGCCGGAAGCCCCGGTGTTCGGGGAAATTGCGGTCGAACTGGCTCCCATGGCTGAGGAGCAGCCTGCCAAGCTTGGTTTCTTCGCCCGCCTCAAGCAGGGCCTGTCCAAGACTAGCGCCAGCATCGGCGAAGGCATGGCCAGCCTATTCCTGGGCAAGAAGGCCATCGATGACGACCTGCTGGACGAACTGGAAACCCGCCTGTTGACCGCCGATGTCGGCGTCGAGGCCACCACGGCGATCATGCAGAACCTTTCCCGTCGCGTCTCGCGCAAGGAACTGGCCGACAGTGGTGCGCTGTACAAGGCGCTGCAGGAAGAGCTGGCCAGCCTGCTCAAGCCTGTGGAACAACCGCTGCGGATAGACGCCGGCAAGCAACCCTTCGTGATCCTGGTGGTCGGCGTCAATGGCGTTGGCAAGACCACCACCATCGGCAAGCTGGCCAAGAAACTGCAGCTAGAAGGCAAGAAAGTCATGCTTGCCGCCGGCGACACCTTTCGTGCCGCCGCCGTGGAGCAACTGCAAGTATGGGGTGAGCGCAACAACATCGCGGTGATCGCCCAGCACACTGGCGCCGACTCCGCCTCGGTGATCTTCGATGCCGTGCAGGCCGCCAAGGCGCGTGGCGTCGATGTGCTGATCGCCGACACCGCTGGCCGTCTGCATACCAAGGACAACCTGATGGAGGAGCTGAAGAAGGTCCGTCGGGTCATGGGCAAGTTGGACGAGACGGCCCCGCACGAAGTGCTGCTGGTGCTCGACGCCGGCACTGGCCAGAACGCCATCAACCAGACCAGGCAGTTCAACCAGGCGGTGGAACTCACCGGGCTGGTGCTGACCAAGCTCGACGGCACCGCCAAGGGCGGGGTGATCTTCGCCCTGGCCAAGCAGTTCGGCACGCCGATCCGCTACATTGGCGTAGGCGAGGGTATCGACGACCTGCGCGCCTTCGAGGCCGACGCCTTCGTCAGCGCGTTGTTTGCCGAAAAAGGAACGAGCGAAGGTAACCCCCCGTCATGATCCGTTTCGACCAGGTCGGCAAGCGCTACCCCAACGGTCATGTCGGGCTGCATGAACTGTCCTTCCAGGTGCAGCGCGGCGAGTTCCTCTTCGTCACCGGCCATTCCGGCGCCGGCAAGAGCACGCTGCTGCGCCTGTTGCTGGCGATGGAGCGACCCACCAGCGGCAAGCTGCTGCTGGCCGGGCAGGACCTGTCGCGCATCAGCAATGCGCAGATTCCCTTCCTGCGTCGGCAGATTGGCGTGGTGTTCCAGAACCATCAGCTGCTGTTCGACCGCACGGTATTCGATAACGCCGCGCTGCCGCTGCAGATCCTCGGTCTCAACAAGCGCGAGATCGGCCAGCGGGTGATGACCGCGCTGGAGCGCGTCAGTCTCAAGGACAAGGCGCTGCAATATCCTTCGGATCTGTCCACCGGGCAGCAGCAGCGTGTCGGCATCGCCCGCGCCGTGGTGCATCGCCCGGCGCTGCTGCTGGCCGACGAACCCACCGGCAACCTCGACCCGCGCCTGGCCGCGGAGATCATGGGCGTGTTCGAGGACATCAACCGCCTCGGCACCACGGTGCTGATCGCCAGTCACGACCTGGCGCTGATCGCCCGCATGCGCCATCGCATGCTCACCCTGCAGCGTGGCCGCCTGATCGGCGACGGGGAGGCCGCCCGATGAGCGCCGAACGCAAATCCAACCCGAGTACCGCCGAACGCGTGGGCGGCACGGTAAAGAAAGCGCCGCAGCACAACCCCGACGAACCGGACTTCAAGACGCTGTTCCATGCCTGGCTGGAAAGCCATCGCGCGAGTCTGGTCGACAGTGTCGGGCGATTGGTCAAACAGCCGATCGGCAGCTTTTTTACCTGCCTGGTGATGGCCGTCGCGCTGAGCCTGCCCATGGGCCTGGCGTTGCTGCTGGACAATGTCGAGCGCCTCGGCGGCTCCTGGCAGCGGGCGGCGCAGATTTCGTTGTACCTGCAACTGGAAACCGATGCCGCCGCCGGTCAGGCGTTGCGTGAACAGATTCTGGAAATGCCGGATGTCGCCGACGCCGAGTGGATCAGCCGCGAGCAGGCGCTGGAGGAATTCCAGCAACTGTCGGGGCTGGGCGAGGCATTGCGCGAGCTGCCGGACAACCCGCTGCCCGGCGTCGTCGTGGTCACGCCCAATGAGGTCGACAAGGCCAAGCTGGAAGCTCTGCGCCAGCGTCTGGCCGAGCTGCCCGGCGTCGAGCAGGCCCAACTGGACCTGCTCTGGGTCGAACGGCTGGCGGCGATTCTCAAGCTGGGTGACCGCTTCGTCTTCGGCCTGACGCTGCTGCTGATAGCCACCCTGCTGCTGGTGATCGGCAATACCATCCGTCTGCACATCGAGAATCGGCGTACCGAGATCGAGGTAGTCAAGCTGGTTGGTGGCACCGATGGCTACGTGCGGCGTCCCTTCCTCTATATGGGCGCGCTCTATGGCCTGGGCGCAGGACTGATCGCCTGGCTGTTACTGGCCTACGGGCTGGGTTGGCTGAACGAGGCGGTAATTGACCTGGCGGGGCTCTACGGCAGCGATTTCGGCCTGGCTGGCGTGCCCGCCGAAGATGGGTTCTCGCTGGTGCTGGGGGCGTTGCTACTAGGTTACATTGGAGCCTGGCTGGCCGTCGCGCGGCATCTGAGCGAGCTGGCGCCGCGTTGATAAGTCTTTGTTATCAAAGGTTTTTGGCTGGGGCGAGTGGAACTTTTTCACAGGTTTGCAGTCGGATCGGGCAATGCTAAACTGCTGCAGCTTCACTATCGGAGGATCTGCATGACATCTACTCTGCAACCTGTTCACGCACTGGTTCCCGGGGGCAACCTCGAAGCCTATGTGCAGACGGTCAACAGCATTCCGCTGCTAACGGTCGAGCAGGAACGCGATCTGGCCGAGCGCCTGTTCTACCATCAGGACCTCGAAGCCGCTCGCCAGATGGTTCTTGCCCACCTGCGATTCGTCGTTCACATCGCCCGCAGCTATTCCGGCTATGGTCTGGCCCAGGCCGATCTGATCCAGGAAGGCAACGTCGGCCTGATGAAGGCGGTCAAGCGCTTCAACCCGGAAATGGGCGTACGCCTGGTGTCCTTCGCGGTGCACTGGATCAAGGCCGAGATTCACGAATTCATCCTGCGCAACTGGCGCATCGTCAAGGTCGCCACCACCAAGGCACAGCGCAAACTGTTCTTCAACCTGCGCAGCCAGAAGAAGCGTCTGGCCTGGCTGAACAACGACGAAGTCGAACGCGTGGCCGACAGCCTCGGCGTCGAGGCGCGCGAAGTACGCGAGATGGAAAGCCGGCTGACCGGTCACGATATGGCGTTCGATCCGGCGGTCGATGCCGATGACGACAGCGCCTACCAGTCGCCAGCGCATTATCTCGAGGATCACCGCTACGATCCGGCTCGCCAACTGGAAGATGCCGACTGGAGCGACAGTTCCAATTCCAGTCTGCACGAGGCGCTGGAAACGCTGGATGAACGCAGCCGCGACATTCTGCAACAGCGCTGGCTGAGTGAAGAGAAGGCCACGCTGCATGACCTGGCGGCCAAGTACAGCGTCTCTGCCGAGCGTATTCGCCAACTGGAAAAGAACGCCATGAACAAGCTCAAGGGTTCCATCCAGGCCTGATTTTTCTGTGGGATCAGAGGCGTTGCGGGTTCTGCCTGCAGCGCCTTTTTTGTGTGTGGCGTGTGCTCTGGGCTCGTCCAGCCTCTATTTCATGATTGCTTCAGTCATTCAGCGCCTTGCCGAGTGCGACCAGCAGTTGCGCAGTGCTGATCGGTTTGTGCAGCCAAACGACGCGCGGATCGCGCGTTTTCTCATCGAAATGGCTTGCCGCGGAGATGACGACGATCGGCAGGTGCTGCGTCAGAGCGTTGCGCCTGATTTCCCCGATCAGCTGTGTGCCGCTGCCGTCGGGCAGGTGCAGGTCCAGCGTGATGGCGTCGTAGCGATGTTCGGCGAGCTTTTCCCGAGCTGCATGCAGGCTCTGCACGCGCTCCACCGAATAACCCGCGTCATGCAGCATCAGGTACAGCAGGCGACCGGTATCGGGTTCGTCTTCGACCACCAGCAGGTGCCCCTGACCAGGTTCCGGCGTCGAGGCGCAGGTCTCGAGTATCGGCAGCTCGCACCAGAACGTCGTGCCCTGTCCTTCGGTCGTGTCGAAACCGACCTTGCCGCCCATCCGCTCGATGAATTCCTTGGTGATCGCCAAACCAAGACCCGTGCCGCCCTTCTGCCGGCTGTCAGAGGCGTCCGCCTGGGCAAACTTCTCGAATACGCGTGCCTGGAATTTCGCAGCGATGCCCGGCCCCTGATCCGTGACGCTGATGCGCACGTGCGTGGCGTCGGGCAGGCTGCAATGCAGACTGACTTCGCCGCCTTCGGGGGTGTACTTGATGGCGTTGGAAAGGAAATTGCCGAGGACCTGCTGCAGGCGTGAGGCGTCTACCCAGACCTGGACGTCCGTCGCGTCGCGCAGCACGCAACTGACGCCGAGTTGGGCGGCGAAAGCCTGGTTGCTGGCCAGCGCCTCTTCCAGCAGTTGGCGCAGGGAGTGCTCGTGCAGGTCGAACGACATCTTGCCAGCGGCGATTTTCTCCATGTCCAGCAGATCGTTGATCAAGTGGCCCAGGCGCTGGCTGTTGCGGTGAGCGATTTCCAGCATCTGCCGCATGGTGGGCGGCACTTCGCCCAGGACGCCGCCGTTGATCAGGCCGAGGGCGCCGCTGATCGAGGTCAGGGGAGTGCGCAGTTCGTGGCTGACGGTGGAGACGAATTCGTTCTTCATCTGTTCGATGCGTTTGTGCTCGGTGAGGTCCATGCTGGTGCCGCTGATGCGCAGCGGCTGACCCTGGGGCGTGCGCTGTATGTAGCCACGCACCAGCACTGGCACCGTGCGACCATCCTTGTGCCGGAAGCGCAGTTCGCTGGTGAACTTATCAAGCTGGGACAGCATGGTCTGCGCCAGTTGTGTGCGAGTCCGGGGCAGGTCTTCCGCGACCAGCATCTGTTCCCACAGTCGGGTACTCAGCTGCAGTTCGCCGGGCTGGTAGCCGAGCATGTGCCAGGTGCGTGGCGATGCGTAGAAGGTGTCGGCCGCCAGGTTGAGGTCCCACAGGCCGTCGTTGCTGCCCTTGAGCGCAAGGCTCAGACGTTCTTCGCTGAGTTGCAGGGCCCGTTTGTTCTCGCGGATGCGTTCGGTCATCTGTTCGGCGAGGATTTCGGCACGCCGCTTCCGGAAGGTCAGTGATGAAATCAGGAAGAACAGCAGCAGGCTGATGCCGGCGCCCAGGATGGCCACCAGTCCCTCGTTGGCGCTGAAGCCGGACTCGAACGCGGGAAGGCTTTCCATGTGCAGCGTCCAGGTGCCGCCGTAGATGTTCAACTGCACGTCCTGGCTGTGGGTGGCGTCGCCCGGTGCATGCTCCTTGCTGGTGAACAGCAGTTGCTCGGCCTGCTGCGTTGGTCCGGAGTAGATGCGCAGGCTGAGATTCAGATCGGCAGCGCCCAGGATTCCCTCCATCAGATCGTCCATGCGATAGGGGCTGTAGGCGAAGCCGAGCAAGGCGTCCATTCGCTGTTCAGCTGTTTCGAGCGGCATCATGGCGCGATACAGGGGCACGTAGATCAGCACGCCCGCCTGCACCTTGCCGTGGATTTCCTGGCGTAGGGTCACCTTGCCCGAGATGCGCGACTTTCCGCTCGAGGCCGCCTGGCGCATGGCTTGACGGCGAACCGGTTCGGCGTACATGTCGTACCCGAAGGCGGCCCGGTTGCGATCGTTGAACGGCTCGAGGTAGGTGATCGGCATGTATACCGGGCGCTCGCCTTCGGGGTGAATCCGGTAATCGGTGAGGCCTTCGGCACGGATGCTCTGCTCATGGGCGTCCCGTTCGGAGGCCCGAACCACCTTGCTGAACCCGACGCCCTGGATTCCGGGGTAACGATCGGTCAGTTGCTGGCGCTCGACATAAGCGCGCCACTGCGCCCGCGACACTTCTCCGCTCGCGGCGAACAGGCCGGCGGCACCGAACAGAATCTGCTCATGGTCGATCAGGCGTTGCTCGATGGCATTACTGACCTTGCCGGCCAGCAGTTCGAATTGTTGCTCGGCTGCCCGATCGCTGTTGGCGCGCATCTGCTGGAGGATGAGCAACTGGCCCAGCAGGGTAAAGGCCAGCACCAGCCAGGCGATGCCGTTGCGCCAGTTGAACAGCTGTGGCAGGTCTACGCGGGCAGATTTGATGGTGGAGGGTTCGCTCATCCTACTCACAGCGCCCTTCGGTAAGATCGGAAGTCAAGGCTATCGAGACCGGGGCGGTGTTCCAAGGGCACGGCTGCAGATCTCCTGGCAAGCGTCGAAGACCTGAGGGCGGCTCCAGTCCCTAGCTATGCATGGGCGATAATCGCAGGGCGCGCTGTCCATAGTCCATCCCGGTGGCCTGCCAGTCGATGTCGACCACGGGTTGCGGCCGGGCGAAACCGTAGCCCTGGCCATAGTTGCAGCCGTGCTCCAGAAGGAATGCTGCCTGCCGGGAGGATTCGATCCCCTCGGCGACGACCTGCAAGCCCAGGTTATGCGCCAGGCCGATGACCGAGCGGGTGATGGCGGCATCGTCGCGATCGTCGGGCAGGCCGCTGACGAAGCCCTGGTCGATCTTCAGCTTGTGCACGTTCATGCGCTTGAGGCGCAGCAGTGACGAATAACCGGTGCCGAAATCGTCGATAGCCAACTGCACGCCGAGCGCACGCAGACGCTGCAGGAGCTCGACGGCGGCATCGGGGTCCTGCATCACTGCGCTTTCAGTGATTTCCAGCTCCAGGTATTTCGCCTCCAGCCCGGTATTGAACAGAATTCGCGCGACTTCCCGATCCAGTGCCGTGTTGCTGAACAGGCGGCTGGAAATGTTCACGGCGACGAAGCTTAACGGCAACCCACTGCTCAGCCACTTGCGCATCTGTCGGCAGCTCTGCTCCAGCACCCAATGATCGATGGCGCTGATCAAGCCGCTTTCCTCGGCGACTGGAATGAACGTGCCGGGAGGAATCAGTCCCTGCTCGGGGTGCTGCCAGCGCACCAGCGCTTCGAAACCGACGATGCGGCCACTCTCGAGGTCGTATATCGACTGGTAGTGCACGCGCAGTTCCTGCTGCTCGAGCGCCTGTCGCAACGCCACGCCGAGCTCGACGCGTTGTTGCGCCCGGCTGGTCAGTTCATGGCTGTAGAAGGCGTAGGTGGAGCGGCCCTTGCCCTTGGCCTTGAACAACGCCGAATCGGCATTTCGCATCAGTTGCTCGACGTTTTGCACCTGATCGGGGTAGGGCACGATGCCGATGCTGGCACTGCAGAACAGGTCGTTATCGCTCAGGCGATAGGGCTGGCTGAGATGCTCGAGAATCCGCGCGGCAAGTGCGGCGGCCTGGTCGGCGCTGCAATTCTCGCAGAGCATGGCGAACTCGTCGCCGCCGATCCGCGCCAGCGTCATGCCTTCCTGCAGGTAGGGAACCAGTCGCGTGGCCACGGCCTGCAGCAGGGTGTCGCCAACGCTGTGGCCGAGGCTTTCGTTGATGTCCTTGAAATGATCGAGGTCGATCAGCAGCAATGCGCCAGTGCGTTTGGCGTTGCGGGCCCGGTCAAGATCCTGTTTGGCCCGCTCGCTGAACAGCAGGCGGTTGGGCAGGCCGACGAGTGGATCGTAATGCGCCAGGCGGTCGAGCTCATCGCGCGAGCGCTTGAGCGCCGAAAGATCGGAGAACACCGCGACGTAATGGCTGATCTGGCCCTGTTCGTCCCTGATGCTGCGAAGATTCTGCCATTGCGGATATACCTCGCCACTGCGGCGACGGTTCCAGATCTCGCCACTCCAGATACCATCCTTGTCCAGGTCGTGCCACATGGTCTGGTAGAAGGCCGCGTCGTGCTTGCCGGAGGCGAAGAGCTTTGGCGTCTGCCCGAGCACCTCCTCGGCAGCGTAGCCGGTGATGCGGCTGAACGCCGGGTTCACATGCACGATGTGCTGCTGCGGGTCGGTGACCAGAACGCCTTCCTGGGTGCTGTCGAATACGGCAGCGGCCTGCCGCAGGCTGCTTTCGTCGGCGCGGCGCGCCAGCTGCTGGGCGGCCAGGCGGTTCTGGTAATGCTGGCCGAGCCTGTACATCAGCACACTGGGCAGGGCGACAAAGAAAGGGCCCTTGGCGAACTGCCACAGAGTCGAATGTTGCGGGTCAGCGATCAACTTGTGCAGCAGCGATTCGCCGAGCAGCACCCAAAGTAGCGAGAGCACGGCGTAGCACAGACACAATCGCAGGAGTGGCGGGTTCATTTCTTCAAATCCGTCAGGTAATGCATGAAGAACAACAACGAGGAGTAAGGACAGGAGGGCATGCTGCGCTACTGATATGGCGGCGCAACGCTATCATATTTGACCATGTGAATTATGTGGAAAATGCCGAGGCGCGCGATGAACGGTGTCAGGCCACTAGAGCCATGCAGGCCACCAGGCGGGATACTTCGGCCGTAGCTGGCGCAGATAATTGCTGCCGCCGAGCTGGCGAACCTGCTGGCGAATCCAGGTGGCGCGACGGTTTATCCAGGCGCTGGGCCGGCCGGCGCTCCACTCGCGCGGGTTGGGCAACACGGCGGCCAGCAGGCTGGTCTGCCGGGCCGACAGATAAGGCGCGCCAACCCCGAAATGGTGCTGCGCTGCCGCTTCGGCACCAAAGATACCGACGCCCCATTCGACGCTGTTGAGGTACACCTCGAGGATTCGTTGCTTCGGCCAGAGCAGTTCGATTAGTGCCGTGAACCAGACCTCGACGCCCTTGCGCAGCCAGCTGCGGCCGGACCAGAGGAACAGGTTCTTGGCCACCTGCTGGCTCAGGGTGCTGGCGCCACGCAACGAGCCGCCCTGTTCGTTGTGTGCCAGGGCAGCACGGATCGCGGCGACGTCGAAGCCCCAGTGTTCGGCGAACTTCTGATCCTCGGCGGCGATCACCGCCATCTTCAGGTCGTCCGGCAGTTCACTCCAGGGGCGCCAACTGCGCTGCAGGTCGATGCTTTCGCCGCTGGACCAGGATTGCACCTTGCGCTCGATCATCAGCGCGGTGAACGGCGGCGCAACCCAGCGCAGCAGCAACACCAGCAGCGCCGACAGCGCAACGAGCCAGAGCAGCAATTTGAAAAGACGGCGCAGCAGGGATCGGAACATGTCGCTTGGTCAAGGCCGGGGAGAGCGGGCATTATAGCGGCCTCGCACAGCGCTGATCGGTAACCCCTGATGATCCGTTCGTTTCTTTTGCTGGCCGCGTTCTTCGGGCTGACTGGCGTGGCGCTGGGCGCCTTCGCCGCCCACGGCCTGCGTGGCAGCCTCAGTGCCGAATACCTCGCGGTGTTCCAGACCGGCGTGCACTATCAACTGATCCATGCCCTGGCTCTGTTCGGTGTCGCCCTGCTCGCATTGCATCTGCCAGGCAAACTGCTGAAAGTGGCAGGCGGTCTGTTCACCCTCGGGATCCTGCTGTTTTCCGGCAGCCTGTACCTGCTGACCCTGAGCGGCATCGGCAAGCTCGGCATCATCACGCCTTTGGGCGGCACGGCCTTTCTCGCCGGCTGGCTGTGTCTGGGCTTGGCCGCCTGGGGCTTTCGTCGCTGAAGCCACGCCGCGCCGTTACAGGATGAATGGCGGCGGCTGTCGCCTTGGTCAGCTGTCGGCTTCGGGCTAGAATGCGGACCCTCTTTCCGACGGTGGCGAGCACTATGCACATTCAGTTGAACGGCGAGCGCTATGAGCTCCCCGATGGTCAATCCGTGGCCGATCTGCTGCAGCGCCTGGAGCTGACCGGGCGCCGTCTGGCAGTCGAACTCAACCAGGACATCGTTCCGCGCAGTCAGCACGCCGCCACCCTGCTGGGTGAAGGCGACCAGGTTGAGGTGGTGCACGCCATCGGTGGTGGCTGACGGAGCCCGCTGCATCCATATTTCCGCACGTCGCCCGTGCAGCGACGTTTTTATCGCTTCATTATGTCTGTACAGGATGGTCGCATGAGCCAAGTTCCGCACGACAAACCCTTCACGCTTGCTGGCCGCACCTACCAGTCACGCTTGCTGGTGGGGACCGGCAAGTACAAGGATCTCGAGGAAACCCGTGACGCCATCGAGGCCTCGGGCGCCGAGATCGTCACGGTTGCGGTGCGCCGGACCAACATCGGACAGAACCCCGACGAGCCCAACCTGCTCGACGTGATCTCGCCGGAGCGCTACACCATCCTGCCGAACACCGCCGGTTGCTATGACGCCGAACAGGCCGTGCGCACCTGCCGCCTGGCCCGCGAACTGCTCGATGGCCATAACTTGGTCAAGCTGGAAGTGCTGGCCGACCAGAAGACCCTGTTCCCCAACGTCATTGAAACGCTCAAGGCCGCCGAAGTGCTGGTCAAGGACGGTTTCGAGGTAATGGTCTACACCAGCGACGATCCGATCATCGCGCGCCAGCTGGCCGAAATGGGCTGCATTGCGGTGATGCCGCTGGCCGGATTGATCGGGACCGGCCTGGGTATCTGCAACCCGTACAACCTGCGCATCATCCTCGAGGAAGCAAAGGTGCCGGTGTTGGTGGATGCCGGTGTCGGTACAGCGTCCGATGCGACCATCGCCATGGAGCTGGGCTGCGAAGCGGTGCTGATGAACAGCGCCATCGCCCATGCGCAGCATCCGGTTCTGATGGCCGAGGCGATGAAATACGCCATCGAGGCCGGTCGCCTGGCCTATCTCGCCGGCCGCATGCCGAAGAAGCTCTACGCCAGCGCCTCGTCGCCGCTGGAAGGGCTGATTCGCTAAGCCTGAGCTCGGGTCCATGCCGCACCGCCATTGCGCCGTGCGGCTTTTTTCTTTCTATCTGCAGGTTCGTTCATGAGTGACATCGTCCCCCCGGCCGACGGCCAGCGCCGTCTGCGCACCATCAAAAGCTTCGTGATGCGCGCCGGGCGCATGACCGAAGGCCAGCAACGCGGACTGGACCAGGGCTGGCCGCGCTTTGGCCTGGAACTGGCCGACGGCATGCGTGATTTCGATGAGGTATTCGGTCGACAGGCGCCGCGCACCTTCGAAATCGGTTTCGGCATGGGGCATTCCACGCTGGAGATGGCCGCCGCGGCGCCCGAGCAGGATTTCATCGGGGTGGAAGTGCACAAGCCCGGTGTCGGGGCGCTGCTGGGCGGACTTCTGTCACAAAATCTGAGCAATGTCCGCATCTACAGTTGCGACGCGCTGGAAGTGCTGCGTGAATGTGTCCCCGATTCCAGCCTGGACCGGGTTCTGCTGTTTTTCCCAGATCCCTGGCACAAGAGCCGCCATCACAAGCGCCGGATCGTCCAGCCTGCCTTCGCGGCGTTGGTACGGCAGAAGCTGAAGGTCGGGGGCGTGCTGCACATGGCCACCGATTGGCAGCCCTACGCCGAGTACATGCTTGAGGTCATGAGCGTTGCGCCCGGCTATGTCAATCAGGCCGTCGACGGACAATACGTGGAGCGCCCGTCGGAGCGGCCGATCACCAAGTTCGAGCGACGTGGCGAACGCCTCGGTCATGGTGTCTGGGATCTGAAGTTCCAGCGCAACGCCTGATAGCGCGGTTAGCGCCACAGGAGAGCCTGCGGGATGGCTCTCGATCTGCTTTGCCGGAAGAAGTGCTGCGGCCAGTTGGCTGTGGTTTATGTGCGGGCTTGCATACGAGCCTGCAAAGGAGCGAAAGATGTTCAGAAAGTTGGGATTTCTAGTCCTGGCGGCATGCGCCTGCCAGGTCCAGGCAAAGGTCGATGAAACCCAGGCCGCGCGCCTGGGGCAAGAACTCACCCCGCTCGGTGCCGAGCGTGCCGGCAATGCTGCCGGCAGTATCCCTGCCTGGACGGGAGGTGTTCAGCCACCAGCCGGCTATACGCCTGGCATGCATCACCCGGACCCCTTCGCGGCCGACCCGGTGCTCTACAAGGTCGATCACAGCAACGTCGCGCAGTATTCCGCCCTGCTGCCTGAGGGGCAGCGCGCACTGCTGGAGCGCTACCCCGATTACTACCTGCGGGTGTTTCCTTCGAGGCGCAGTGCGTCGTCGCCGCAGCGCATCTACGACGCAACGCGCGACAACGCCGTCAATGCAGAGTTGATTGCTAACGGTAACGGTATCAAGGGTGCGTTCGCCGGTATTCCCTTCCCGATTCCGCAGGATGGCATGGAAGTGATCTGGAACCATGTATTGCATTACAAGGGAGATCAGGCCCACTTCGTCACTAATCAGGCAGTGGTGATCAACGGGCGCGCCAGTTTCATCAAGCGTGACCGGCACATTTTCTATGTCTACAACCGCGAGGGGATGGACGAGCAGGGCCTGGATAACACGCTGCTGTACTACAAGTACCGAGTGACAGCGCCGGCGAAACTATCAGGCACCGCCCTGGTGGTGCAGGATCCGATGGACCAGGTGCTGTCGATCCGCAAGGCCTGGCGCTACAGCTCGGACGATCGACGGGTGCGACGTTTGCCTTCGTTGGCCTACGATTCTCTGCAGCCGGACACCAGCGGTCTGGCCACCGCGGACGTGGTTGACTCGTTCAACGGTGCACCCGACCGTTATGAGTGGCAGCTGGTGGGCAAGCGCGAAATGCTGATGCCGTATAACAGTTATGCGGTGCACCAGCAGGGTATTTCCTATGGCGAGATCGTGGGGCCACGCACGCTCAATCCGGAACTGCTGCGCTACGAGCTGCATCGCGTGTGGATCGTCGAAGCGAGCCTGCGTAAGGGGTTCAGTCATCCCTACGACAAGCGCCGCTTCTATATCGATGAGGACAGCTGGCAGATTCTGGCGGTGGACCTGTTCGATGAAAACAACGAGTTGATCGGGCTTCAGGAAAGCCATCCGATCAGCTACTACGAAGTGCCGATGTTCGCCAGTACGTTAGAGACGCTGTACCACCTCGAGGATGGCAACTACTTCGTCGATGGGCTGGACAACAACGAGCAGATGTACGACTTCGATGCAAGACTCAGCCCGCGGGACTTCTCGCCGGCGGCGTTGAGGAGGGGTGGTAATTAGTAAAAGAGCGGTTTTTGAAGGCGTTGGGCTTGGGTAGGGCCGCAACGCTTTCCTCGGCGGGGACTACAGGTTGCGCCTTGCACGGCGCGTCACTTTTTCTTGTTTGGCCAAGAAAAAGTAACCAAAAAGAAGGCCACCCCGACATTCGGGTCTGGCCTGCGGCCAGACTTCCCTCGCTGCGGTGCCGCTCCGGGGGCCATCACGAAGGGACGTCCCTGTCCCTTCGTTCCTCGCTCGGCGTCCTGCCTCGCGTCCCCCTGCGCAACACCTCCACTCGGCCTCCTGACGGGGAACGGGCTCCGAGTCGCCTGAACGACCGTTGGTACTTGCTCAGTTGGCTTTGCTTTTTTGCACTAACCAACAGGCGACACCAACCGCCCCTTTCAGGAGGGTGAGCGCGATCGTTGCGTAAGGGAGCGAGCCGCATGGATGCGGCGAGAGGCTTAAAGGGCCATGGATGGCCCTTGTAAGCCGGCCCCTGAAGCGGCGATGGAGTGAACGAACCCGGAGCGCAGCGCAGGGCCGGATGGAGGGGCAAGACCTTTTGGTTTCTTTTGGGGCGACTGCCAAAAGAAACTCGCCCAGCAGGGCGAAACCCACGCGTTCGGCCAACTCCGATAAGCCTGAAAAAGCACCGCCTTTCAGCTTGTGCCGGGCGTAGCTAACACCTAATTCCGATCCGCCACCACCCCAATAATGAACAACACCAGAATCAACACCGGCGCCAGCGTGTAGTTGTTGAACTGCGCCAACCCCTTCGCCAACCAGGGGCTGAGGTAGATGATTCCCAGCCCATAGACCACCGCGCAGAACACCACGAACAGCAACGTCCGCAGAATGAAGTTCAGCCCCGCGATGTTCCTCTGCACCCAGGCGTTGAGCACCGGTCCGAACAGCACGAACAGGGTGGCCATGATTGCCAGGGAAATATCCGAAAGATGACTGCGGCTCCAGCGTGACAGGGTGGCGATCAGGTCGAGTAGCAAATCCATGCGAAATCCTATGGCAGAAAGAGTTGCAGCAAATCGTTGAGAAACAACTGGCCCTTGGGCGTCGCCGCCAAGTGTTGCGGGTCGGCGATCAGCAGGCCGCGGGCTTCGGCTTCGCGGCGGGCTTCGGTCAGGTGCTCCAAGGGCAAACCAGTGCGTTGAGTGAACAACAGCGCTGGCACGCCGTCGGTGAGGCGCAGCACATTCATCAGGAATTCGAAGGGCAACTCCTCGGTCTGCAGATGCTTTTCACCGGCGCGAAAGCGTTTGGCCGGGTCCAGATAGTCCTTGGGCAGACGGGTTTTCCAGTTGCGCAGGATGCACCCGTCGTCCCGGCTGATCTTGCCGTGGGCTCCCGCCCCGAGGCCGAGGAAGTCGCCAAAAGTCCAGTAGTTGAGGTTATGCTGTGCCTGGCGGCCGGGTTGGGCGTAGGCGGAGGTTTCGTACTGGGCATAGCCGTGTTCGGCCAGCAACGCCTGACCGGCTTCCTGGATGTCCCAGAGAGTATTGTCCTCGGGCAGCTGTGGCGGCCTGTTCCAGAACTCGGTGTTGGGCTCTACGGTGAGCTGGTACCAGGACAGGTGCGCCGGTTGCTGGGCGATGGCGGTGCGCAGGTCGCTCAGTGCATCGTCCAGGCTCTGTCCGGGTAAGCCGTGCATCAGATCCAGATTGAAGTTGTCGAAACCGGCGGCACGAGCCATGTCGGCGGCGCGAATGGCCTCGTCGCCATCGTGGATGCGGCCCAGGGCCTTCAGCTTCGCCGGCTGGAAACTCTGCACGCCGATGGACAGGCGATTGATGCCGAGGCGGCGGTAGTCGCGAAATTTGGCCTGTTCGAAAGTGCCCGGGTTGGCTTCCAGGGTGATCTCGATGTCGCCGGCAAAACCGATACGCCGCTCCAGCCCTTCGAGAATCCGGCCCAGTGCCTGGGCGGAAAACAGGCTGGGCGTGCCGCCACCGAAGAAAATCGAGGTGAGCCGGCGGCCCAGGACCTGATCGAAATCCTCGTCGAGATCGGCCAGCAGCGCCGCGACGTATTCATCTTCCGGCAGCTGCGGCCCGCCCGCATGGGAATTGAAGTCACAGTACGGGCACTTGCGCACGCACCAGGGGATATGGATGTAGGCCGCCAGAGGCGGCAGCTCCAAGCGGCAAGCTTCAAGCGGCAAGTTGTCGGAGTCGTCTTTGCTTGTCGCTTGCGGCTTGCGGCTTGCGGCTTTCATATCCCCAGCCGCGCCTTGAGCAACGCCATTGCCCGGGCGCGGTGGCTGAGCTGGTTCTTGTCGGCGGGCGTCAGCTCGGCGCTGGAACGGTCGCGCTCGGGCACCCAGAACAGCGGGTCGTAGCCGAAGCCCTGTTCGCCACATGGCGCATGCAGGATGCGCCCGTGCCAGAGGCCTTCGCAGATGATCGGCAGCGGGTCCTCGGCGTGGCGTACCAGCGCCAAGGCGCAGACGAACTGGGCGCCGCGCTCGGCGTCCGGTACGTCCTTCAGGGCGTCCAGCAGCTTGGCGTTGTTTGCCGCATCGCCCTGGCCGTTGGCATAGCGCGCCGAGTAGATGCCCGGTGCGCCGCCGAGGTGATCGACCGCAAGGCCGGAATCGTCGGCCAGGGCCGGCAGGCCGGACACCCGCGCCGCGTTGCGGGCCTTGAGGATGGCATTCTCGACGAACGACAGGCCGGTTTCTTCCGGTTCCACATCGCTGAATTCACCCACCGAACGCACGCGTACGGCGTCGCCCAGCATGGCCTGGAGTTCCTTGAGCTTGCCGGCGTTGTGGCTGGCCAGCACCAGTTCTTTGAAAGGCATCATTCGTCCGGGAAGAATTCCTGAGTGAAGTTGAAGCTGACCGGCTCTTCGCCCATGGGCTGCACGGTCAGGTTGAAACGCAGTGTCTCACGCGAATCGAACGGGAACTGAGCCAGGTAGTAGATGGCTTCTTCGCCTTCCTTCAGTTGCTTGAAGGTCAGCGGCCGATCCTGGCCCAGCAGGTTCTTGACGGTGCCGCTGACCAGCGCCACCGTTGGTTTGCCTGCCTTGAGCACCGAGACGTTGACCACGCCCTGGGCCTTGCTGCGCACCAGACCGGCGGCCGCCGCGATGTCCGGTTGCAAGAAGCCGGAGTTGAAGGCGATGTAGTGCACGTCGTATTCGCCGAAGCTGTGCTTGCGTTCGGCCCAGGCCGGTATCGTCAGCAACAGGGCCAGCAGGCAGATCAGACTGCGTTTCATGGTATTCCCTCCATCAGTGAAGCGGGTCATCTGTTCGGCCCGGTAACACGGTAGATGCCGATTTCCCCCAGCAGGTTCGGCCACAGGCGGCTGCCCCAGCCATGTTTGTGATCGCGATCGACCGCCAGGCGCTCAAGCACGCTCGCGCCCCGTTCCTGACACAGGCGCTCGAAATCCTCGAAAGTGCAGAAGTGGATGTTGGGCGTGTTGTACCAGGTGTATGGCAGGAACTCCGAGACCGGCATGCGACCCTTGCTGGCCAGGTACCAGCGGCAGCGCCAATGGCCGAAGTTGGGGAAGGTGATGATGCACTCGCGACCGACGCGCAGCATTTCCTTCATCAGCAGGTCAGGATAGTGGACGGCCTGCAGCGCTTGGGTCATGACCACCATGTCGAAGCTGTCGCTGGCGAAGTTGCCAAGACCCAGGTCCAGGTTCTGCTCGATGACGTTGACGCCTTTTTCGACGCAGGCGGCGATGTTGTCCGGGTCGATTTCCAGGCCGTAGCCGCTGACCTGCTTGTGCTCGCGCAGCCAGGCCAGTAGGTCGCCGTTGCCACAGCCGAGGTCAAGTACCCGGCTGCCGGCGGGGATCCAGTCTTGGATGATTTCCAGATCGGCGCGCATGTCGGTTCCTTATACGGCGATGCGGTTCATGTAACCGCGAAAGGCTTGCAGGTAGCGTGGAATTGGAATCAGGAACGCATCGTGGCCTTGCGGCGCATCGATTTCCAAATAGCTGACGTTCCGGCGGGCCGCCATCAGCGCATTGACTATTTCCTGCGAACGCTCCGGCGAGAAGCGCCAGTCGGTGGTGAAGGAGATCACGCAGAAGTCGGCCTGGGCGACTGCCAGCGTTGCGGCCAGGTCGGCCTCGTGGGCGGCGGCGGGGGCGAAGTCAGCCAGCGCTTTGGTCATCAACAGGTAGGTATTGGCATCGAAGCGGCTGGAAAACTCTTCGCCCTGATAGCGCAGGTAGCTTTCGACCTGGAATTCCACGCTGTTGAAATCGTAATTGAGTTTCTCGCTCTTGAGGCCGCGGCCGAACTTGGTGCCCATCGCGTCATCGGACAGGTAGGTGATGTGCCCCACCATGCGCGCCAACATCAGTCCTCGCCGGGGAATCACACCCTGCTCCTGGAAATGCCCGCCGTGGAATTCCGGATCGGAGAGAATGGCCTGGCGCGCCACTTCGTTGAAGGCGATGTTCTGTGCCGAAAGCTTGGGTGCCGAGGCGATCGCCACGCAGTGACGAATCCGCTCGGGATAGCTGATGCTCCACTGCAACGCCTGCATGCCACCCAGGCTGCCACCGACTACCGCGGCCCATTGCTCGATGCCCAGCACGTCGGCCAGGCGTGCCTGGCTGTTGACCCAGTCCTCTACGGTTACCACCGGGAAATCGGCGCCGTAGGGCTTATCGGTTTGCGGGTTGAGGCTGCTCGGTCCCGTCGAGCCGTTACAACCGCCGAGGTTGTTCAGGCTGACGACGAAGAAGCGGTTGGTATCGATGGCCTTGCCCGGACCGATGCATGAATCCCACCAGCCCGGTTTGCGGTCGTCCATGCTGTGGTAGCCGGCGGCGTGGTGATGCCCCGAGAGGGCATGGCAGATCAGCACGGCATTGCTGCGTGCGGCGTTCAGTTCGCCATAGGTTTCGTAGATCAGTTGGTAATCGGCCAAGGTACGGCCGCAAGCGAGCACCAATGGTTCGGCGAAATGCGCGATCTGCGGGCTCACCAGGCCAACGGAATCGGCTGGTATTTCAGTGGGCATCGAGCCAGGCTCTTGGAAAAGGGAGCCGCAAAGTCTAAAGCTTCAGACGCCTCAATTCATCTGTTGAATGCGCAGTAACGTGGCCCGTGACGAAATGACAACAGGCCTAGCCATGACCGGCACTGCCGAGGCTGACCACCTTGCCCTGGCGACGGATCGGTGCCGGCCGGCGTAATGCTCGCAACATCTCGGTCGCCTGTGCCAGTTGCTGTTCCAGCTCTCGGCCGTAGCGCCCCAGCAACTCGACACGCTGGCTGTTCTGCCGGCTTTCCAGCGTGAGACTCTTCAGACGCAGCATGTGGGCTTCCAGTTGCTGCTTGTTCTCCAGGGCATGTTGTACCAGAGGCATCAGTGCATCATCGGACCACTGTTCGGCTTCCAGGCGCAGGCGTTGATGCAGGCTGATCACTTCCTGTACCAGAGTGGCGAAGAAGCGTCGGGTGAGGGTGCGTTGCTCGGTGAGCAGGGTCTTGAGCTGCAGGCGGAACTGGTCGGCCTTGCGCTCGAGGTGCTTGAGCTCCTGCTGGTACGGCTGCAGACGAAACGCCGGAATGTCCACCGCCTGCAGCGGATTGTCCTCGTTGTGCCGGCGGTAGATGGCGGTCGCCATCTTGTTGGCCAGGTTCGCCTCGTCCTCCAGCTGGCCGAGGTCCTGCTCCACGGCGCGGAAGAAATGCAGGATGCTGAGGTTGATGCCCAGGGTCGTCAGGCTGCCGGTCAGGCTGCGGCGCAGGCGTGTCAGATGTTCTTCAAGGCGTTCGGCGCGAATGGCTTCGCGCAGCAGTTCGCCCTGGCGTTGCAGCAGGCGCTGGTTGGTCTTCAGGTGCAGCAGACGCTTGTGGTGCTGGTTATGGTCGTGGCGGGTGCGTGCGGTCAGTTCGAGCAGCATCTGGCCGCTGTCCTCGCGGCGGCCCGCCAGCAGTGTGCCCTGTTCGTGAACCTTTTCCAGACGTTGCCCGAGGATGCGCTGGCTGCTCTGCAGCAGCGTGACGACCTGCCCCAGCACCTGGCGTTCGATCAGCTGTTCCTTCTGCAGCAGAATGCGTTCGCACAGTATTTTCTCCAGGCTGTCGAGCTGACTGCGCTCGAGCAGTGCCTGGTCGCCGCGAATCTTGCCGAGCAGTGCCTGCTTGGCCGAGAGCGGCAGCACGTCCTGGCTGTCGATACCCAGTTGTTGGGCTGTGACGGCGCGCATCCGGGTGATGGCTTCCTGCACGAAGACCTCGCCGGCAACGTCGTCCCAGAGCACATCAATCTTGTTCAGCACGGCGAACAGGCTGCTCCTGCCGTCGCCATCGAGCTGGCGAATGTGCTGCTGCCAGATGTCCATGTCGCTTGCGGTGACACCCGTATCGGCCGAGAGCAGGAAGACGATTGCCTGGGCGCTGGGCAGCATCGACAGGGTGAGTTCCGGCTCGCTGCCCAACGCGTTGAGACCGGGTGTATCGAGGATGCGCAACCCCTGGCGCAGTAGCGGGTGATCGAAGTTGACCATGGCGTGTCGCCAGGCCGGCACCCTGACTTCGTTCGCGCTGTCGACTTCTTCCAGTGCGTCCGGGTGGAAGCCCAGCTGAATCGCCAGCTCCACCGGCATCGACTTGGTCATGGCGACCTGGGCGAAGGCTTCGATCATGCTGTCCGGGTCGCTGGTGTTCAGCGGCAGGTGCAGCCAATGCCGCGGGGTGCGCTTGAGCTGCGCGATGCTGGCGTCTTCCAGGCGGGTTTCGATTGGCAGCAGGCGAATGTACGAGTGTTCCGCGCGTGAGTCGAAGAAGAGCTCAGTCGGGCACATGGTGGTGCGCCCGGCCCGTGACGGCAGGATGCGTTGGCCGTATTCGGAAAAGAACAGGCTGTTGATCAGTTCGGTCTTGCCGCGGGAAAACTCGCCGACGAAGGCCAGGGTGATGTGGTCGGTGCGCAGCAGCTTCAGCGCGCGTTCGAGGCGTGCATCGACCGCCTCGGAGCTGAGCTTGTTGTGCGCCAGCCAACTGCGATAACGAGTGATCTCACGCACCAGGTCGCGCTTCCAGGTGACATAGGCATCCACCTGTCGTTCGAGTCGTTCCATGCCATCCCTGTCCCGTCGTGTGTTGACGATGCTTTATCCGTGCCACCGCTAGCGGGGTCAATGCCCGCGGGTTCGGTTGCCGCCCAGCGGCCCTGAGAAGGGGCTGGACGGTCGCCCGGATCAGATCAGCGTTCGCAGGATGTTGGGCATATGCGTCATGACCGCCAGGTTGTTGATCACCAGCATGTCCAGCAGTTTGATCGCCAGAAACGCGAAGATCGGCGAGATGTCCAGGCCACCCAGGTTTGGCAGCAGACGGCGGAACGGCGCCAGGACCGGTTCGCAGAGCTGACTGACCAGCTGCGCACCGGGGTTGTGGCTGCCTGGTGCGACCCAGGACAGGATCACGCTGATGATCAGCGCCCAGAAGAAGATGTTCAGGAACAGCCCGGTGATGCCGATGATGGCCCAGATCAGCAGTTGCAGCACGTTGCCGGTGCTGCCGTAGGCGAGCATCAGAACCGCCGCCATCAGCAGCATCTGCAGCAGCACGGCCAGCACCAGCGATGACAGGTCCAGGCCACCGATGCTGGGAATGACCCGCCGCAAGGGGCGCAGCAGCGGATGGGTGGCGCGCACGATGAACTGGCTCAGGGGATTGTAGAAGTCCGCGCGCACCAGTTGCAGGATGAAGCGCAGCAGCACGATGAGCAGGTAGAGGCTGCCGAGCGTCTGAATGATCAGCAGCAGGGCTTGCGAGAGTTGGGTCATGAAGGCTCCTTGGTTTGTGCGAGTTCGGCCGAGCGTTGTGCGGCGGCATTCAGTGCCTGCTGCACCAGCGCCTCGAAGCCGCCTGCCTGGAAGGCTTTGATTGCCGCTTCGGTGGTTCCGTTCGGTGAGGTGACGCGTCGGCGCAGTTCGGCTGCTTCGACACTGCTTTCGCATGCCATGCGTGCGGCGCCAAGGGCCGTCTGCAGGGTCAGCCGGGCGGCGGTCTCGCGCGGCAGGCCGAGCTGCTCGCCCGCAGCGGTCATGGCTTCGATCAGCAGGAAGAAATAGGCCGGGCCGCTGCCGGACACCGCGGTCACGGCGTCGATCAACGGCTCGTCATCCAGCCACAGCGCCAGACCGACCGCCGACAGCAACTGCTCGGCCTGGGTTTTCTGTGCGGCGCTGACCCGGGCATTGGCGTAAAGGCCGCTGGCGCCCTGGCCCAGCAAAGACGGGGTGTTGGGCATGCAGCGCACGATGGCACGCGGCTGCGGGCCGAGCCAGTGCTGTAGGCTGTCGCAATTGATGCCGGCCGCGATGGACACGATCAGCGATGACTCGCCGAGGTGCTGGGCCAGGTCACGGCACACGGCCTGCATCACCTGCGGCTTGACCGCCAGTACCACCACGTCGGCGCCAGCCAGTGCGTCGGCATTCCGAGCGAAGGTCTGGATGCCGTGTTCGGCGCCGATCTTCTTGCGTTGTTCTTCGCCGGGATCGCTGGCGCAGATGGTGTTGGCAGGCGTGCCTTGGGCGCGCAGGCCGCCAATCAGGCTGGCGGCCATGTTGCCACCGCCGATGAAGGCGATTCGGGGAGTGCTCATGGATGAGTTCCTTTGGTCATGCGCCGGGCTGGCCGGGCGCTGTCTGCGAGGGATAGGCGCGGGCGCCGAACAGGGCAGTGCCGATGCGGACCCAGGTGGCGCCTTCGGCGATGGCGGCTTCCAGGTCCTGGCTCATGCCCATGGAAAGGGTGTCGAGCTCCAGGGCAAGCATCTGCTGCAACTGACGCAAACGGGAAAATGCGGCGTGCTGTTCGGCACGGTCGTCGGAGGGTTCGGGGATGGCCATCAGGCCGCGCAGGCGCAGATTGGGCAGCGTGGCGATGGTGCGGGCCAGTTCCACGACGTCCTGCGGTGCGCAACCGGACTTGCTGGCTTCACCGCTGACATTGACCTGCAGGCAGACATTCAGTGGCGGCAGCTCGGTGGGGCGTTGTTCCGACAGGCGCTGGGCGATCTTCAGGCGATCCACCGAATGTACCCAGTCGAAATGCTCGGCGATCGCACGGGTCTTGTTCGACTGGATGGGGCCGATGAAATGCCAGGTCAGGGCGAGGTCGGCGAGATCGGCCTGTTTCTCCAGGGCCTCCTGCAGATAGTTCTCGCCGAAATCACTCAGGCCGGCGCCATTGGCTTCGCGAATGGCCTCGGCCGGCTGGGTCTTGCTGACCGCCAACAGGCCGACCGTATCCGGATCGCGCCCCGCAGCTTGCGCCGCCTCACGGATGCGCGCTGCGACCTTTGCAATATTGTTCGCTATCGTGGACATTTACCTGCGCCCGCCACCTTAGGGTCTGCGCGGCATTCTACCTGCTTGCTTGTAATTGGGGAGTCCCATGGATATCACAGAACTGCTGGCCTTCAGCGCCAAGCAGGGTGCGTCGGACCTGCACCTTTCTTCCGGCCTGCCGCCGATGATCCGCGTCGACGGCGACGTGCGGCGGATCAATCTACCGGCCATGGACCACAAGCAGGTACATGCGCTGATCTACGACATCATGAACGACAAGCAGCGCAAGGATTTCGAGGAGTTCCTCGAGACCGACTTCTCGTTCGAGGTGCCCGGCGTCGCCCGCTTCCGGGTCAACGCCTTCAACCAGAACCGCGGCGCCGGCGCGGTGTTCCGGACCATTCCCTCCAAGGTGCTGACCATGGAAGACCTGGGCATGGGCGAGGTCTTCCGCAAGATCACCGACGTGCCGCGCGGCCTGGTACTGGTCACCGGCCCGACCGGCTCGGGCAAGTCCACCACCCTGGCGGCGATGCTCGACTATCTGAACAACACCAAGTACCACCACATCCTCACCATCGAAGACCCGATCGAATTCGTCCATGAGTCGAAGAAGTGCCTGGTCAACCAGCGCGAGGTGCATCGCGACACCCTGGGCTTCTCCGAAGCGCTGCGTTCGGCACTGCGCGAAGACCCGGACATCATCCTGGTGGGCGAGATGCGCGATCTGGAAACCATCCGCCTGGCGCTGACCGCCGCGGAAACCGGTCACCTGGTGTTCGGCACCCTGCACACCACTTCCGCCGCCAAGACCATCGACCGTGTGGTCGATGTGTTCCCGGCCGAGGAGAAGTCCATGGTCCGCTCGATGCTCTCCGAATCGCTGCAGGCGGTGATTTCCCAGACACTGCTGAAGAAGGTTGGCGGCGGTCGGGTGGCGGCCCACGAGATCATGATCGGTACTCCGGCGATTCGTAACCTGATCCGTGAGGACAAGGTGGCGCAGATGTATTCCTCGATCCAGACCGGTGGTTCGCTGGGCATGCAGACGCTCGACTCATGCCTCAAGAGTCTGCTCGCCAAAGGCCTGATCTCGCGTGACAGCGCCAAGGAAAAGGCCAAGCAGCCGGAAAACTTTTAACCACTGATAACTACCGGCGGCGCCTCAAGTGGCTTCGCTAGGATTGCGAGTACGACGATGGAATTCGAGAAACTGTTGCGCCTGATGGTGGAAAAAGGCGGCTCCGACCTGTTCATTACTGCGGGCGTGCCACCCTCGATGAAGGTCAATGGCAAGATCCTGCCGGTGAACAAGACGCCGATGTCGCCGGAAATGACCCGTGAAACCGTGCATGGGGTGATGAACGAGCAGCAGCGCCGCGAGTTCACTGAGAACCACGAGTGCAACTTCGCCATCAGTGCCCGTGGCATCGGCCGCTTTCGTGTCAGCGCCTTCTATCAGCGCAACCTGGCGGGCATGGTGCTGCGCCGGATCGAAACCAATATCCCGACGATAGAAGACCTCAAGCTGCCGGAGGTGCTGAAGAAACTGGCCCTGACCAAGCGTGGTCTGGTGCTCTTCGTCGGCGCCACCGGTACCGGCAAGTCTACCTCGCTGGCGGCGATGATCGGCTATCGCAACAAGAACTCCAGCGGCCACATCATCTCCATCGAAGACCCCATCGAATTCATCCACCAGCACCAGAACTGCATCGTCACCCAGCGCGAAGTGGGCATCGATACCGACTCATTCGAGGTGGCGCTGAAGAACACCCTGCGCCAGGCGCCGGACGTGATCCTGATCGGCGAAGTGCGTACTCGCGAAACCATGGACCATGCCGTGGCCTTCGCCGAAACCGGTCACCTGTGTCTGGCCACGCTGCACGCCAACAACGCCAACCAGGCGCTGGATCGCATCATCAACTTCTTTCCTGCCGATCGGCAGAACCAGGTATGGATGGACCTGTCGCTCAACCTCAAGGCCATCGTTGCGCAGCAACTGGTGCCGACCCCGGACGGCAAGGGTCGTCGTGCCGTCATCGAGGTGCTGATCAATACGCCATTGGCGGCCGACCTGATCCGTAAAGGCGAGGTGCACGAACTCAAGGGCCTGATGAAACGTTCCACCGACCTGGGCATGCAGACCTTCGACCAGGCGCTGTACAACCTCTATGTGCAGGGCGAAATCACGTACGAAGATGCCTTGCTCCATGCCGACTCATCCAACGACCTGCGCCTGATGATCAAGCTGGGCTCGGAAACCGATGGCGAGCATCTCACCAGCGTTTCCCAGGGTCTGACCCTGGAAATGAGCGACGACGACCCGGGGCGTAGTTTTCGCTGACTGGCCGCTGAAAACGAAGTCTTGCCAGCGCAGGTAGTTTTCCAACAGCCCGCTAATCACCCTGGCGGGCCATGCCGATGCACTTTGAGTTGGCGATCAATTGCATGTGGAAGGTGTCGAGATACTGTTCGTGCATGCAATGTCACGATGGCTTCATCCGGCAACCTCCGCTCGACAGAGAGTTCGAATGAGGCGAATCGGATAAGCTCGACATATCCGGCAGGCGCCGACGCCTATCACCAGACAGCGAGGTTCAGATGCAGCAGAACACACACAGCACCCTGATCGGCTATATCCTGTGGATATTCGGTTTTCTAGGCTCTCACCGCTTCTATTACGGCAAGCCGGTGACCGGCACCATCTGGTTCTTCACGCTTGGCCTGTTGTTCGTCGGTTGGATCATCGATCTGTTCCTGATCCCGTCGATGGAGCGCGAGGCGGACATGCGTTTTCAGTCTGGGCCCATCGACTACACCCTCGCCTGGATCCTGCTGACCTTTCTCGGCGTGTTCGGCGTGCACCGGATGTATCAGGGCAAATGGATCACCGGGATTCTCTACTTGTGCACGGGCGGGCTGTTCTTCGTTGGCGTGCTTTACGATTTCTGGACGCTGAATGACCAGATTTCGGTGCGTAACGTCGAGAAAAGCCGATAAGAAGCACTGGAGGCTGGAAGGCTGAACGAGAAGCTTGATGGAGGTGTGGTATTGGGTTGCATGTTGTCCAGCCTCCAGCCTCCAGCCTCCAGCCTCCAGCCTCCAGCCTCCAGTCAGGCCTGGTAACTGACCCTGCCGTCGACGAGGGTATAGCGCACCATGCCCGGCAGGCAGTGACCGATGAAGGGGCAGTTGCGGCCTTTTGAATACCAGGTCTCGCCGGCGAGCGTCGAACGCGTGGGATCGAATAGCAGAATGTCCGCCGGCAGGGCCTCGGCCAGCCGGCCAGCCGGTAACCGCAGGGCGGTAGCCGGGCCGCAGCTCAGGCGCGCGATGAGTGTCGGCAGATCGAGCAGGCCATCCTCGACCAGCGTCATTGCCAGCGGTAGGAGCAGTTCCGCGCTGCTGATCCCGGGTTCGGTCTCCGCGAACGGTGCGAGCTTGGCGTCCACCTCGTGGGGCTGATGGTGGCTGGAAATGGCCGAGATCACACCGCTCTTCACTGCCGCGCGCAAGCCTTCGCGGTCCGCCGCGCTACGTAGCGGCGGTTGCACGTGGTACAGGCTGGAAAAGCCATGCAGCGCCTCGTCGGTGAGGATCAACTGGTACATCGCCACATCGGCCGTAACCGGCAGTCCGCGTGCCTGCGCCTCGGCGATCATCTGCGCGCCGCGCGCCGTGGTCAGTTGGCTGAAATGGGCGCGCACGCCGGATTGTTCCACCAGCAGCAGATCGCGGGCCAGGGCGACGGTTTCGGCCGTTTCGGGAATCCCCGCCAGGCCGAGGAAGGCTGCCGCCGGACCTTCATGGGCGATGCCGCCTTCGGCCAGATCGCGATCCAGAGAGTGGATGATCACGGTGAGGTCGAAGGTGGCCGCATACTCCAGTGCGCGCCGCAGGCTGCGGTGATCGGCGAAGTTCGCCAGGCCGTTGCCGAACGCCACGCATCCGGCCTCGCGCAGGGCTACTAGTTCGGATAGCTGTTCGCCGGCCAGGCCGCGAGTCAGGGCGCCGATGGGGAATACCTTGGCATGACCGGATTCGCGCGCGCGGTCGAGAATCAGATCGGCCACCGCCGCGGTATCCAGCACCGGACGGGTCTGTGGCGGGCAGCACAGGCTGGTGATACCGCCGGCGGTGGCGGCCAGGGTTTCGCTGCTGATATTGCCCTTGCGGCTGTAGCCCGGCTCGCGCAGGGCGACGGACAGGTCGACGAGGCCTGGCGTGGCGATCAGTCCCTGAGCCTGAATGCTCTGCTGCGCGGTGAAGCCTGCTGGAGCCTGGCCGATGGCGAGGATCTTGCCGTCTGCGCAATAGATGTCGGTGACTTCGTCACGGCCGCTGGCCGGGTCGATCAGGCGTGCGCCGAGAATTTCAATGGGCATCAGTTCAGTTCCTCGGCGGCGTATTCGTTTTCAAGCTGGCGCTGCGCGGTCTGGCCGCTCATGGTCATTGAGAGCACCGCCATGCGCACGGCGATGCCATAGGTCACCTGATTGAGGATCACCGATTGCACGCCGTCGGCCACCGCCGACTCGATCTCGACGCCACGGTTTATTGGTCCCGGATGCATGACGATGGCGTCCGGTTTGGCCAGTGCCATGCGCTGTGTGGTCAACCCGTAGAGCCTATAGAACTCGCCTTCGCTGGGCAGCAGGCCGCCTTGCATGCGCTCGCGCTGCAGGCGCAGCATGATCACCACGTCGACGTCACGCAGCCCTTCGTCCATGTCGTGGTAAACGCTCACGCCGTACTGCTCCAGTCCGACCGGAAGCAGAGTCTTCGGGCCGATCACGCGAATGTCCGGGCAGCCCAGGGTCTTCAGTGCCAACATGTTCGAGCGGGCCACCCGCGAATGCAGGATATCGCCGACGATGGCCACCGAGAGCTTTTCGAAGTCACCCTTGTGGCGACGAATGGTGAGCATGTCGAGCATGCCCTGGGTCGGATGCGCATGACGCCCGTCGCCGCCGTTGATCACGGCTACCTCGGGACACACGTGCTCGGCGATGAAGTGCGCGGCGCCTGAGTCGGCGTGACGTACCACGAACATGTCCGCCGCCATGGCTTCCAGGTTGCGCAGGGTATCGGTGAGGGTTTCGCCCTTGCTGGTCGAGGAGGTCGATACGTTGAGGGTGATGACGTCCGCCGACAAGCGCTTGGCGGCCAGTTCGAAGGTGGTGCGGGTGCGGGTCGAGTTCTCGAAGAACACGTTGCATACCGTCTTGCCACGGAGCAGCGGCACCTTCTTGACCGCCCTTGCGCCGACTTCGAGAAAGGAATCGGCGGTGTCGAGGATTTCGGTCAGCAGTTCGCGGGACAATCCATCAAGGGACAGAAAGTGGCGCAACTGACCGATGTCGTTCAGCTGTAGCGGGCGCTTGGCGTCGGTGGGCGTCATCGCGGGTTCTCAGTTGGCGGAAGCGAGGGTCTGATATTCGAGGCCGAGCGGAGCGGGGCCGAGCAATTTTACCCGCTGCTCGGGTGGCAAGGACAAGGTGGCGCCCACAACGTCGGGGCGGATGGGTAGCTCACGGGCGTTGAGGTCGAGCAGACAGACCAGGGTCACGCTGGCTGGCCGGCCGTAATCGAAGAGCTCGTTGAGTGCGGCACGAACGGTGCGTCCGCTCATCAGCACGTCGTCGATCAGCACCAGGTGCTGGCCCTCGATCTCGAATGGCAGTTCGGAGGGCCGAACCTGGGGATGCAGCCCGTTCTGGGTGAAGTCGTCACGGTAGAAGGACACGTCCAGGATGCCGAGCGCTTCCTCCTGGCCACGTGCCTCGAGCAAGGCTTGGGCGACCCAGACACCGCCGGTGCGAATGCCGATGAAGCGCGGCTCGCTGATCGAGCGGTTGGTCAGGTGCTGGTTCAGCGCGGCGAGCATCTCCGGCAACAGCTGTTCGGGGTTTGGCAGTGTCATGGTTACTCCTTGGCGGGCCCGATCAGGGCGCCGGGTGTTCGTTCAGCCAGCCTTCCAGCAGCAGCGCGGCGGCCAGGGCATCGATGGGGCGCTCCCGATAGCCGCCCGTCTGGCCCTGGCGCAGGCGCTGTCCCTTGGCCTCATATGTAGTCAGGCGTTCGTCGTGAGTGTGTACCGGCAGGTTGAAACGACCATTCAGGCGGCGTGCGAATTTTTCCGCGCGCGCGCTCATCTCGCTGGGGCTGCCATCCATGTTCAACGGCAACCCGACCACCAGTGCATCGGGCTGCCATTCGCGCAGCAGGGCCTCGATTCGGTCCCAGTCCGGCACGCCGTTGCGGGCCTTCAGCGTACAGAGTTCGCGTGCCTGGCCGGTGATCATCTGGCCCACTGCGACACCGATCTGTCGGGTGCCGTAATCGAATCCGAGCAACAGCCGTGGCGCGTTCATGCGTGTCCGACCTGGCTGCTGAGCTGGCTGAGCTGGATGCCCAGTGAGGCCGCTGCGGCGTCCATGCGCTGATCATGTGGCAGGTCGAAAAGGATCTGCGGCAGCGCGGGACAGTTCAGCCAGGCGTTCTGTGCGAGCTCCGCCTCCAACTGACCGGCACCCCAGCCGGCATAGCCGAGGGCGATAAGGTGTTGTGCCGGGCCCTGACCGTCAGCGATGGCGAACAGCACGTCCTGGGAGGTGGTCATGCCCAGCTCTCCAAGCGCCAAGGTGGCCTGGAAGTGATGATCGGCAGGGTGCAGCACGAAGCCTCGGTCGGTCTGCACCGGGCCACCGGCATAGACGAGGGCAGCCTGATAAGGCGGTGCCGTCGGGTTGTCGGGGCGCAGTTGCTCCATGATATCGGCCAGATTCAGCCCGCTCGGGCGATTGATCACCAGGCCCATGGCGCCGTCCTGGTTGTGCTCGACCAGGTAGATCAATGCCTGGGCGAAACGCGGATCGGCCATGTGCGGCATGGCAATCAGGAAATGGTGCTTGAGAGAGGCAGTCGTGGAGGTCTTCATGCGGCTAGTTTCGTGGTTCGGCGCGGTCGCTTCAAGCTTCACGAAGCCGCGGCAGGCAACAGTATTCGAGCCGCGAGGAAGAGCCGCGAGTACCAGGCGGGAATCCGGCGTTGGCTACCTTGCTCGCTGCTATTGGCTCGACAGCGTGTCGCCGCGTTCAAAGCGCCAGGTGCGGATGATTTCGACCTGGTCGTAGTTTCGGGCCAGCTCGCCGCTGAAGGGTGCGAAGGGGGCGGACAGTCTGACGATGCGCATGGCGGCTTCGTCGAGCACCGGCCGACCGGACGATTCGAGAACGCGCAACTCCTCGACGGTGCCGTCGCTCTTGACGATGACCAGCATCCGCAGACTGCCATAGATCCGCTGGCGCCGGGCTTCGTCGGGGTAATTGAGGTTGCCGATACGTTCGACCTTCTTGCGCCATTCGTCGCGGTACCAGGCGCTGATGTCGCGCATGGTGGCGGCGGTGTTCTGGCGGCTGACGCGGGGACGCTTGGCGTATTCCTGGCGATCCTTGGACAACTGCGCTTCGAGGCTGGCAATTTCTGCGCTCAGCTGTGAGCTGTCAAAGACCGGCGCCGGTTGTGTCTGAGGTTGCGGCTTGTTCTTCTGCGGCCTGTCGGGAGTCTTGACCGGTTGCGGCTTGCGCGTGGCAACTGCGGTTTTCGGGGTCTCGGCCGGGTTGCTCGGCGGAGGCGAGGCGGCGGGGGTTACCTTGCGGATCTGGGTGTCTTGGAACGGAGCCTGCTCGGTGGTCTTCGGCGACGCCTTGTGCTCCAGGGTGCCGCTGCCCTGCTGATTGTCCTGGGCGATGAAGTCCGCTTCCTTGGGCTTTTCCTCGCTCTTGAAGGTCGACAGGGTGATTTCCAGGGTCTTGCTGAGCTGACTGGGTTCGTTCAGCGTGAAACCGATGCCAAGAATCAGGGCGGCGTGCACCGCGGCGGCGATGAACAGCGTGAAGCCCAGTCGATCCGCCGGGCGGACGCCAGGGTTGGCGGAGATAGGTGGGCGGGTGGCGGCGTTCATCGCATTACAAGTCGGTTCGGAATGCACGCAGTCTGCCGGCTTTGCGCTTCAGGTCGCAAGCGATGAGCTCAAAGCTGTTAGCTGGATCATAAAAGCAGCTTGAAGCCGGAGGCGCCAAGCTGCAGGGGTGCAGCGCACAGTCGTTACGACTTCAGCTTTTCGGCGATCACATCCATCAGTCGGTCGCCGATGCGAGTGTCGAAGGCATTGTCGATTTCCCGGATGCAGGTCGGGCTGGTGATGTTGATTTCGGTGAGGTAGTCACCGATCACGTCCAGGCCTACGAACAGGAGCCCGCGCTTGCGCAATTCGGGGCCGACAATGGTCGCGATCTCCCTGTCGCGGTCGGACAGTGGCTGTGCCACTCCACGCCCGCCGGCGGCCAGGTTGCCTCGGGTTTCGCCCGCGGCGGGGATACGCGCCAGGCAGTAGGGAGTCGGCTCGCCGTCGATCATCAGGATGCGCTTGTCGCCATCCTTGATCGCGGGAATGTAGCGTTGCGCCATGATTTGGCGTGCGCCGTGCTCGGTCAGGGTCTCGAGAATCACCGAAAGATTGGGGTCGCCCTCACGGTGGCGGAAGATCGAGGCGCCGCCCATCTCGTCCAGCGGTTTGAGAATGACGTCACGCTGCTCCCGGGCGAACTCGCGGAGAATGTCGGCGCGCCGACTGACCAGTGTTGGCGGCGTGCATTGCGGAAACTGCGTGGCAAAGAATTTTTCGTTGCAATCGCGAAGGCTCTGTGGTCGGTTGACGATCAGCGCTCCGGCGCGCTCGGCCATCTCGAGCAGATACGTGGTATAGACGTACTCGCCGTTGAAGGGCGGATCCTTGCGCATCAGGATCACGTCGAGCTCGCCCAGGGGCGTGTCGATTTCCTCACCGGCGTCGTACCAATGCTGCGAATCGTCGAATACCTGAAGGGCACGCATCCGCGCGCGAGCTTCACCGCCGATCTGGTACAGGTCGCGCTGCTCCATGTAGAAGAGCCTCCAGCCGCGAGCCTGGGCGGCCAGAAGCATGGCGAGGGAGCTGTCCTTCTTGAAGGCAATCTGCGCGATAGGGTCCATGATGATCCCGACGCGAACGGTCATGTTGAGGTCTCCGGCGGTTGGTGCAGAGCGAAGCTGCAGGCTGAGAAAAGTCGAGGCAGATTGGCGGTGGTTGTGCGCTGGGTCAAGGAAAATCCCGCTGCTTTTGCGGTTGATGGCTTGCTAAACAGGAGTGTGCTAAAAAGGTCCGGCGATTGGGTGCAGCCCATCGGTGGCAGGGCCTTCGGCTCACCGACATAACGATAAACTACGACTCACCGAGGCGATGGTAGGGCGAAATGGAACAGCACTCCGAGGGCTTGAAGGTCATGGTGATCGACGACTCGAAAACGATTCGTCGGACCGCCGAGACGCTATTGAAGAAAGTGGGTTGTGACGTCATCACGGCAGTCGATGGTTTTGATGCGCTCGCCAAGATAGCGGACACTCACCCCCGTATCATCTTCGTCGATATCATGATGCCTCGGCTGGATGGTTATCAGACCTGTGCGCTGATCAAGAACAACAGTTCCTTCAAGTCGACGCCGGTAATCATGCTGTCGTCCAAGGACGGTCTGTTCGACAAGGCCAAGGGTCGCATCGTGGGATCCGACCAGTACCTGACCAAACCGTTCAGCAAAGAAGAGTTGCTCGGTGCAATCAAAGCGCATGTGCCTGATTTTGCACCGGTAGAGCAAATATCCTGAAGTTCGGCCCTGTGTGCCGTTGAAGCCTTTCCCTGGAGAAATCATGGCTCGCGTTCTGATTGTTGATGACTCGCCGACTGAAATGTACAAGCTGACCGCCATGCTGGAGAAGCACGGTCATGTCGTCCTCAAGGCCGAGAATGGCGCTGATGGTGTGGCGATCGCTCGTCAGGAAAAGCCCGACGCGGTGCTGATGGATATCGTCATGCCGGGGCTGAACGGTTTCCAGGCGACCCGACAGCTGACCAAAGATGCGGAAACCAGTCACATTCCGGTGATCATTGTGACCACCAAGGATCAGGAAACCGATAAGGTCTGGGGCAAGCGACAAGGTGCCAAGGACTACCTGACCAAGCCGGTGGATGAAGCCACCTTGCTGAAGACCCTTAACGCCGTATTGGCGGGCTGAGGCTGACGCTTCGGTAATCTGGACAAGGGATATGGTCGGCATGTCGGACACGCAAACGCCGTTTCAGCAACTGCTGGGCATCGATAGCAGGTGCCGGGCATTGGCGGTTGGCCTGCCATCGCAGCAGGAAGCCGTTCAGATGTGGGCCGGTATCGGCTTTCGCATGGGGGGGCGACTGTTTGTTGCGCCGATGGGGGAAGTCGGCGAGATCTTGCATGAGCCGCGATACACCCTGCTTCCAGGCGTGAAAAACTGGGTGAAAGGTGTGGCGAACGTGCGCGGGAGGTTGCTGCCGATCATGGATCTGTGCGGTTACTTTGGCCTGGAGCTTTCGCCGCTACGTAAGCAGCGGCGTGTGCTGGTAGTCGATCACCAGGAGGTGTTCGCCGGGCTGACTGTCGATGAAGTATTCGGCATGCAGCATTTCGCGGTGGAAGCATTCTCCGAGCAGTTGCCGCCCGTGGAGGCGTCCATCCAGCCGTTCATACATGGGGTGTTCCAGCGTGAGCAACCCTGGCTGGTATTCAGTCCCCATGCATTGGCGGCGCATCAGGCGTTTCTCGACGTTGCTTATTGATGTAGGTGGGGCCGGCTGATGCTGGCCTTTTGGTTCTTGAAGGAAAAGGTTGGGGCGGTCCAGGCGGGGGCCAGATAATGAAAAAAATGAATGCAAATGCACTGTTGACCGGGATGCGTAGCAATACGCTGATCGCTGGGCTGTTCATCGTCTTGCTCGTCTCGATGGTGCTGCTGTTTGCAAACTTCGCATACGTCAGTACTCAGGCGGATTACGACAACGAATACATCGGCCACGCGGGCGAGTTGCGGGTTCTGTCGCAGCGTATCGCGAAGGACGCCGTGGAAGCGGCTGCCGGTACCGGCGAGGCGTTCGCTTCGTTGAAAACTGCGAGGGACGAGTTCAGTCGGCGCTGGGCCTATCTCTCCCAGGGCGATGCCTCGATCGGTCTGCCTGCGGTGCCTGATTCGCTGCAAGCCGAGGTGAGTGCGGTACAGCAGGACTGGGACACGCTGCGGCAGAACACCGATGCGATCCTGGCCAGCGAGCAGACCGTGCTTTCCCTGCATCAGGTAGCGACCACGCTTGCCGAAACCATTCCGCAACTGCAGGTCGAGTACGAGGAAGTCGTCGACATTCTGCTGGAGAGCTCTGCGCCGGCAGTACAGGTTTCCGTGGCGCAGCGTCAGTCCTTGCTGGCAGAACGTATTCTCGGCTCGGTCAACAAGGTACTTTCCGGTGATCAGGACTCGGTACAGGCCGCCGACATGTTCGGTCGCGATGCCAGTCTGTTCGGTCGGGTTCTGCGAGCCATGCAGGAAGGCAACGAGGCCATGGGCATCTCTCGCGTGAGCGACGAGGAGGCGCTGGATCGTTTGACTGCAATCTCCGAGTTGTTCCAGTTCGTATCCGGTTCGGTGGATGAGATCCTCGAAACCTCGCCCGAGCTGTTCCAGGTGCGTGAATCCTCCAACAGTATCTTCGAAGTTTCGCAAACACTGCTCGACAAGACGTCCGCGCTGACACAGGGGCTGCAGGCTCGTTCCGATGCGCGTTACCTGAACACCCTGCTGGGTTATGTGCTTGGCGCCCTGGCCCTGGCATCGATCGTTCTCATCGGTGTGGTCATGGTCCGTGAAACGCGAACCCGCCTGAGCGAAACAGCCGAGAAGAACGAGCGTAACCAGACGGCCATTCTGCGTCTGCTCGACGAGATCGGTGACCTGGCCGACGGTGACCTGACCGTGGCCGCGACGGTAACCGAAGACTTCACCGGCGCCATCGCCGACTCGATCAACTATTCCATCGACCAACTGCGCGATCTCGTCGGCACCATCAACCAGACGGCGGTTCAGGTGTCCGGTGCGGCGCAGGAAACGCAGGCGACCGCTATGCATCTGGCCGAGGCATCCGAGCATCAGGCACAGGAAATTGCCGGGGCTTCGGCGGCAATCAACGAAATGGCCGTGTCGATCGACCAGGTATCGGCGAACGCCGCCGAATCCTCCGCGGTAGCGGAGCGTTCGGTAGCCATCGCCAACAAGGGCAACGAGGTGGTGCACAACACCATCACCGGCATGGACAACATTCGCGAGCAGATCCAGGACACCTCCAAGCGGATCAAGCGTCTCGGTGAATCGTCGCAGGAGATCGGTGACATCGTAAGCCTGATCAACGACATCGCCGACCAGACCAACATCCTTGCATTGAACGCGGCCATTCAGGCTTCCATGGCCGGCGACGCCGGACGAGGCTTCGCCGTGGTTGCTGACGAAGTCCAGCGTCTTGCTGAGCGTTCGTCCGCGGCGACCAAGCAGATCGAGGCACTGGTCAAGACGATTCAGACCGATACCAATGAAGCGGTCATCTCGATGGAGCAGACTACTTCGGAAGTGGTACGCGGTGCGCGCCTGGCGCAGGATGCCGGTGTCGCCCTGGAGGAGATCGAAAAGGTATCCAAGAGCCTTGCGGCGTTGATTCAGAACATTTCCAACGCAGCCCGGCAGCAGGCCTCCTCGGCTGGCCACATTTCCAACACCATGAACGTCATTCAGGAGATCACCTCGCAGACTTCGTCGGGTACCACCGCCACCGCGCGGAGCATTGGTAACTTGGCGAAGATGGCCAACGAGATGCGTCACTCCGTATCCGGTTTCACCTTGCCGGAAGCTCAGGAGCAGGCCTGACTTGATAGTACGGCAGCTGGCGATGGCTGCCGTCAACGTTCATGAGTAAGGGGCAGGGCATGCAGCCAAGCGCCGACTGGGCATTGAAGCCCTTGGCCGATATGTCGCCGGCGGAATTCCATGAATGGCAGGCGCTGCTCGAGGAGCGTTCCGGTATGGTGGTTTCCGAGCAGCGTCGCGCTTTCCTGCAGGCCAATCTCAGCAGTCGCATGCGTGAGGTCGGTGCGCCCGATTATGCGAGCTACTACCGGCAGGTTACCGCTGGGCCGCGCGGCTCGGTGGAGTGGTCCACCCTGATGGATCGCCTGACGGTGCAGGAAACGCGCTTTTTTCGCCATCCGCCCTCGTTCGATTTACTAAGTCGCTATCTGCGTCAGCGCTTGGAAGAGGGTGAGATGCAGGCTCCCTGGTCGTTGTGGAGCGTTGGCTGTTCGAGCGGTCAAGAAACCTATTCTCTGGCCATCTGTGCGGCTGAAGCGCTCTCGGATAGCAATCATGCGACGGCCTACGGTGTGACCGGGACGGATATCAGTCTCAGCGCCCTGAGCAAGTCGCGGGATGGCACATACAGCGGCAGCAAGCTGGAGCAGGTGGATGCGCAATTGCGCGAGCGTTATTTCCAGAAACTGCCGGAAGGCCAGTATCAGGTAGTACCGAGTCTGGCGGCACGTGTTTGTTTTGCCAGGCTCAACGTATTGGAGCTGGGCAGTGCGCCAATGTCCGATATGGACGTCATTTTTTGCCAGAACCTGTTGATCTACTTCCGTCGCTGGCGCCGCCGCGAAATCCTCAATCGCCTGGCCGAGCGCCTGGCACCAGGGGGATTGCTGGTTATCGGCGTCGGTGAGGTGGTGGGCTGGCAGCATCCGGATCTGATGCCGGTTGCTGATAGCCAGGTTCTGGCCTTTACCCGGAAAAGCTTATGAGCGGAGTCGCTATGGGTGATCGGCACGATTATGTCGCCCTGGAATGGGTGAAAGGCGAAATCGCCGAGACGCTGAAGCAGGCGCGACAGGCGTTGGAAGCGTTCGTCGATAACCCGCAGGACCCGACGCGGATGCGTTTCTGCCTGACCTATGTCCATCAGGTCCATGGCACCCTGCAGATGGTCGAGTTCTACGGTGCGGCCCTGCTCGCCGAAGAAATGGAACAGCTTGCCAGGGCCCTGCTCGACGGTCGGGTTACCAGCCAGGCCGAGGCGCTGGAAGTGCTGATGCAGGCGATCCTGCAGATGCCGACGTATCTCGACCGCATCCAGAGCGCCCGTCGCGACCTGCCGATGACGCTGTTGCCGCTGCTCAACGATCTGCGAGCCGCGCGCAGCGAGAAGCTGCTTTCGGAAACCAGTCTGTTTGTGCCGGATATGTCCGGTCTGCTTCCAGCATTGCCGACCGAGTCCGTGGCGCAACGTCAGACGGCCGATCTGCCAGCGTTGCTGCGCAAGCTTCGGCAGATGTTGCAGGTGGCGCTGGTAGGAGTTATCCGCAATCAGGACTTGCCCACCAATCTGGGCTTCATGGCTCGGGTTTTCGCGCGCCTCGAGATGCTCTGCAAGGATGCCCCGTTGGGCGCCCTCTGGCAGATCGCCTCCGGCGTCGTCGAGGGGCTTGCCAGCGGTGGCGTAGCCAACGGGACCTCCGTTCGCACGTTGCTGCGCCAGGTCGACAGGGAGCTCAAGCGCCTCGTCGAGCAGGGCGCGGACGGTATCAATCAGGCCGCTCCCGACGAGTTGATCAAGAATCTGTTGTTCTACGTGGCCAAGGCGCCGGGACAGTCCGAGCGCATCCAGTCGCTGAAGGCGCGTTACAGTCTGGATGAAGCACTGCCCGACAGTTCCGTCGTCAACGAGGAGCGCGCCCAGTTGGCGGGTCCTGACCGTGGCGCGATGCGCTCGGTGGTGGCCGCGCTGTGCGAGGAGCTGGTTCGCGTCAAGGACAGTCTCGATCTGTTCGTGCGTAGCGATCGCAAGGCGCTGCCCGATTTGGAGACGCTGCAGGCCCCTCTGAAACAGATTGCCGATACCCTGGCGGTACTGGGTTTCGGCCAGCCGCGCAAGATTGTTCTCGATCAGATAGGCGTGATTCAGTCACTGATGCAGGGTGTGCAGGCGCCTGACGATGCTGTTCTGATGGACATGGCCGGGGCGCTGCTTTACGTCGAGGCGACACTCGCAGGAATGGTGGGCGGGATGAACGACGGCAGGGGCGAGGAAAGCCATCTGCCGACAACCGATGTCGCACAGATCCATCAGTTGGTCATTCGCGAAGCGCGCACCGGGCTCGAGCAGGCCAAGGACGCGATCATAGAATTTATCGCCTCCCAGTGGGACCATCAGCATCTGGTTCGGGTGCCGGACCTGCTTACCCAGTCACGTGGCGGGCTGGCGATGATACCGCTGGAGCGGGCTGCGACCTTGCTGGATGCCTGCAATCGATACATTCAGGAGCAACTGCTCGCCCGTCAGGCGATACCGGACTGGCAGAGTCTGGATACGCTGGCCGATGCAATCACCAGTGTAGAGTACTACCTCGAGCGCCTGAGCGAGGATTGCGGCTCACAGGGCGACTTGATCCTCGATGTAGCCGAGGAGAGCCTGCGCAACCTGGGTTATCCCCTGCATGAAAAGCCATCCATCCTGGAGTTGAAGGATTTCGGCACGCCGGCGGGGCAGCCCGTCGAGATAGAAAGCCTGTTATCTGAGGCGGAACCTGAAACACAGGACAGTCCGCTGCTGGAGCAAGATGGCACCGAGCTGGTCGAACTCGATGTAGAGCCGGCCCAGGTCCCGCTTCCGCAACCCCAACTGGACAGCGAGGAGCTGGAGTATGACTTGGCGAATCTGCAACCGGAGGCCGTCGAGTTCGAGCAACCGATAGTCGAGACTACCGACTCCGCGACGTTGGAAGTGTTCGACGAAGGCGAGGCAGACTACTTGGTGGATTGGAGCGAGGCCGAGATGGCCGAGTTGCAGATGCCCGAGGTCGAGCTGCCGGAAATGGCCGTGCAGGAGCAGCCGGTCGAGCAGCCCATCAGCATGGAAGAAGTGATGGCGGCGCCCGTCGTCGCCATCAATCCACCTGCCCAGGACATGCCGCCGAGCCTGTTACCGCCGCCTGCCGATGAAGAGCCGGTCGATGAGGAGTTGCTCGAAGTCTTTATCGAAGAGGCGGCCGAAGTACTGGAGACCATCGGCGAGTACCTGCCGAGGTGGGTGGCCGATGCCGCTGATAACGAGGCGCTGGGCGAAGTGCGACGCGCTTTTCATACGCTCAAGGGCAGTGGTCGCATGGTGCGTGCACTGATCATCGGCGAATTGGCCTGGTCGGTGGAGAATCTGCTCAATCGCGTACTCGATCGCAGCATCGAGGCGAGTGCGCCGGTCAAGGCGCTGGTTGCCGATGTGGTGGCGTTGATGCCGGCGCTGGTCGATGAGTTTGCCGCCAAGGCACAGCGCCAGCGCGACGACGTCGACCAGTTGGCGGCTAATGCCCATGCGTTGGCAAAGGGACAGTTGCTGCAGTCGGCAGCCGAGCCCGCCGTCGATTCGGATACCGGACAGCAGGGCCTGGATGCCGGCGGACTCGATCACCAACTGCTGGATATCTTTCGCAACGAGGCCGATGCGCATCTGAAGGCGCTGATCGGTTTCCTGGCCGACTGTGCCCAGCAGCTGCCGCAGCCAGTGACCGACAACCTTCAGCGCGCACTGCATACGCTCAAGGGCAGCGCGCACATGGCCGGGGTGTTGCCGATTGCGGAAATCGCCACGCCGCTGGAGAAAATGGCCAAGGAGTTCAAGACCAACCAGATTGCCATGGATCTGGAGGCGGCCCAGTTGCTGCACGAGGCCGAGCAATTACTGCGCCTCGGTGTGGACAATCTCGCGAACGATCCCCTGGCTTCGATCGAGGGTGCGCCCGAGTTCATCGAACGCGTGCATACCCTGCACCAGTTGCGCCTGGCGGAAGCCAACTCGCGCGGCGAGAACGAGCAGGGCGAACCACGTGATCCGGGAATGATCAGCCTGTTCCTGGCCGAAGGTACGAATATCCTGCTCGATGCCGAGGATCTGCTGCATCGCTGGCGTGAACATCCGGCGCAGCGCCAGGAGCTGACGGCTCTGCTGGAAGAGTTGACGACCCTCGGTCTGGGTGCGCAGATGGCCGATCTGCCCCAGATCGATGCGCTGTGCCAGGTGCTGCTCGACCTTTATGGTGTCGTTCAGGATGGCCGTTTGCCGGTGAGCGAGCGCTTCTTCGACGTGGTCGAGGAGGGGCATGAGGCGTTGGTCGGCATGATGGACCAGGTGGCTGCGGGCCTGCAGGTTGCCGGTCAGCCGGAGCTGGTGGCCCGGTTGCGCGCCCTGCTCGACGATGTCGCAGAGCCGAAACTGGAAACCGTGCCTGAAGGCGTGCAGGAAGAGCCAGAGACCGTTGAAATAGAAGAGTTACCGGCTGTTGAGGTCAAAGCCGCAGAAGAGTCCGAGCAGATGCAAGCTTGGCCGGACGCGCCACTGGAGGAAGATGACGAGCAGGACCAGGAGATGGCCGAAATCTTCCTGGACGAAGCGGTCGATCTGCTGGAAAGCGCCGGTGAGGCGCTGGAGCGTTGGTTGGACGATCCGGATAACCAGCTGGCGCTGTCTGCACTGCTGCGCGATCTGCATACGCTCAAAGGCGGTGCGCGGATGGCCAGGATCCGCCCAATCGGCGATCTGGCCCATGAGTTGGAGACGCTCTACGAAGGACTGTCCGATGGACGCTATGTGCATACACCGGAGCTGGCGCAGTTGCTGCAGCGCAGCCATGATCAGTTGGCGGTGCAGCTCGAGCAGTTGCAGGCGCGTCAGCCAATGGGCGATGCCCTGGAGTTGATAGGCGACATTCGGGCGTACAGGCAGACGTTCATGCCGGCTTTCGAGGTGATCGATTCGTTCCCGGAAGAACAAGGTGTCGCGAGCGCCGAACCTGTTTCCGAACCTGACGACATCACTGTCGAAGACGTCCGACCCGCCGAGCTGATCGATGCATCCTGGCTGGTGAGCGAAGAGAGCGAGTATCTGTCCGATGCGCAGACGGTGCCGGAATCTGTACCGGACGATTGGAGTCTCGACGTCGATTCGTCTGCCGAGCCCGCGCAGAGCCAGGCGCACCTCGTTGAAGAGCCCATCACTCCCGAGCCGACAGCCGCTGCTGGCTGGGAAGACCGTGATCCGGAGTTGGTGCAGATCTTCCTCGAGGAAGGGTTCGACATCATCGAACGTGCCGGTACATCCCTGCAGCGCTGGTTCGGCAATGTCGAAGACAGTTATGAGCTGGAAGCGCTGCAGCGTGATCTGCATACGCTCAAAGGCGGTGCGCGCATGGCCGACATCGCTGAGATTGGCGACCTCGCCCATGAGCTGGAGTCGCTTTACGAGGGACTTTGTGCCGGCAACTACCGCGCGAGTCCGGCACTCTTCCAGTTGTTGCAGGCCTGCCATGATCGGCTCGCCGAGATGCTCGATGCGGTACGCACCTTCCGGAACCTGCCGAGCGGCCTCAGTCTGGTCGAAATGATCCGCCGCTTCCTGGCCAATCCCCAGGAGCAACTGAGCATGCCGGAAAGCGTTGCGCTGAAGGCAGCCCAGGATGCCGCGGAAGCCGAGATCCTGGATATCTTCGTCGAAGAGGCCGACGAGCTGCTGGAGCAGATGGATGCGGCACTGAGTCGTTGGGAGGCGGTGCCGGACAGCGCGGACGCCATCGAGGAAATGATGCGTATCCTGCACACCCTCAAGGGTGGTGCACGGTTGGCTGCCCAGGTTGACTTGGGCGACATGGCCCACGATCTGGAGCAGACTCTGGCCAAAGCCCAGCAAGAGGGAGCCCCCTGGCCCGAGAGCCTGTTCCTGGAGGTGCAGGGCGTCTACGACCAGTTGCATGAAGAAGTCGAGCGGATGCGTTCGCGCCTGATCGATGAGTCGGAGCTCCCCGCAGCCGATCAGTTCGCCGATGAGCCTGTGGATGCGCCGGAGCCGGCTCCGGTTACGCTGGCGACGCCCATCGTTGCGGCCATCACCCAGGCGCCGGTAGTCAGTGGCACGGCAAAGGTGTTGCCGTTCATTCGGCGTGCCGAGCAAGCGGCGCTGGATGCCGCCTCGCGTCGGGCGCCCCAGGAACTGGTCAAGGTGCCGGCCGAACTTCTCGAAGGCCTGGTCAACCTGGCGGGTGAAACCTCGATCTTCCGTGGCCGAGTCGAGCAGCAGGTCAGCGACGTCGGTTTCACCCTCGGCGAGATGGAAGCCACCATCGAACGGGTGCGCGACCAGCTGCGGCGACTGGATACCGAAACCCAGGCGCAGATTCTCAGCCGCTACCAGGCCGAGGCGGAGCGTGCCGGTTATGATGACTTTGACCCGCTGGAGATGGACCGCCATTCGCAGTTGCAACAGCTATCCCGCGCGCTGTTCGAGTCTGCTTCCGACTTGCTCGACCTGAAGGAAACCCTGGCGGCACGCAACCGCGATGCCGAGACCCTGCTGCTGCAGCAGGCGCGCGTCAATACCGAGCTTCAGGAAGGCCTGATGCGCACGCGCATGGTGCCCTTCGAGAGGCTGGTACCGCGACTGCGGCGGATCGTTCGACAGGTAGCCGGCGAATTGGGTAAGCAGGTCGAGTTCCAGGTGGACAATGCCACCGGGGAAATGGATCGTAGCGTTCTGGAGCGCATCGTCGCGCCACTGGAACACATGCTGCGCAACGCGGTGGACCACGGTATCGAGACTGCCGACCGACGCGTTGCCGCCGGCAAGTCCGAGCAGGGGCGTATTCGCCTCGATCTGGCGCGCGAAGGTGGCGACATCGTGCTGACCTTGAGCGACGATGGCGCCGGTATCAACCTCGAGGCAGTCCGGCGCAAGGCGATCGGTCGTGGACTGATGACCACCGACAGCGCGTTGACCGATCATGAGGTCCTGCAGTTTATCCTCGAGGCTGGTTTCTCCACCGCAGAGCGTGTCACGCAGATTTCCGGGCGAGGCGTCGGCATGGACGTGGTCCATTCCGAGGTCAAGCAGCTTGGCGGGTCGATGAGCATCGAATCGAAACAAGGAGAGGGCACCCGCTTCCTGATCCGCCTGCCGTTCACCGTGTCGGTCAACCGCGCGCTGATGGTGTATTCGGGGGAGGATCTCTACGCAATTCCGCTGAACACCATCGAGGGTATCGTGCGGGTCTCGCCTTACGAGTTGGAGGCCTATTACCAGCCCGGCGCGCCTCGCTTCGAATACGCGGGGCAGAACTACGAGCTGCGTTACCTCGGAGAGTTGCTGAACAACGGCCAACGGCCGAAACTGGTCGGCCAGAGCCTGCCGCTGCCGGTGATCCTGGTGCGTTCCAACGAGCACAGCGTCGCCGTGCAGGTCGATAGCCTGGCCGGCTCGCGGGAGATCGTGGTCAAGAGCTTGGGGCCGCAATTTGCGACAGTGCCGGGCATCTCCGGCGCGACCATTCTGGGAGACGGTCGCGTGGTGGTGATTCTCGACTTGCTCGCGACCATCCGGGTGCTGCATGCACATCTGCTGACCCAACAGCAGACACCGCAGTTGCTCGACTCGGTCGAGGATGGGGACGTCGAAGTCGATCGGCCGACGCTGGTGATGGTGGTGGATGACTCGGTCACCGTACGCAAGGTGACCAGCCGTCTTCTGGAGCGTAACGGCATGAACGTGCTCACCGCCAAGGACGGCGTGGATGCCATCACCCAACTGCAGGAGCGCAAGCCCGACATCATGCTGCTGGATATCGAAATGCCGCGCATGGACGGTTTCGAGGTCGCCACGCTGGTGCGCCACGACGAGAACCTCAAGGACCTGCCGATCATCATGATCACCTCGCGGACCGGTGAGAAGCACCGGGATCGCGCGCTGGCCATCGGCGTCAACGAGTACCTTGGCAAGCCTTATCAGGAATCGACTCTGCTCGAGGCGATCCAGCAACTGGTAGGCGTCCATGGCTGATCCGGTTCCGGGGCGCATCGGTGTTATCGCCGATACCTCGTTGCAGCGTCATGTGCTGCAGCGAGCGTTGAGCGCCAACGGGTATCGCGTGGTGTTCAATAGCGACCCGGCGCAGCTGGACGAGGCGGAACTGCAGACTGTAGAAGCCGATCTCTGGCTGGTAGACCTGGTTCAGACCGAGGATTCGCCGCTGGTGGATGCCTTGCTTGAGCGCGACGATTGCCCGGTGCTTTTCGGCGAAGGGCATGCGCCAGAGCGGCAATCGGAACACTACCCGCGTTGGGAGCGACGCCTGCTGGGCAAGCTCAAGCGCCTGGTCGGGGATCCCTCGGTGGCGGTAGGCCCGCGCCTCGAAGCGCTGTCTGGTGAGGTGCAACGCCCGGCCTGCTTGGACCTGCCACGGGAGTTGGTCGGAATGAAGTCTTCCGGCGGCGAGCCGGCTGGCCATGTCTGGCTATTGGCGGCTTCGCTGGGAGGGCCGGAGGCGGTCAAGGCGTTTCTTGATGCCTTGCCGGGCGGGCTGCCGCTGGGTTTCATCTATGCGCAGCATATCGAGGCGAGCTTCGAGTCGGCGCTATCGCAGGCGGTCGGTCGGCATAGCCAATGGCAGGTCAACCAGAGCCGAGCGGGCGACCCGGTTCGTTGTGGCGAAGTGGTGGTTGTACCGATCAGTCAGGAAATGAGCTTCGATGATGACGGAGGCATGCGCCTCACCGGTCGCAGTTGGCCGGAGCCATACAGCCCTTCCATCGATCAGATGATGCTTAACCTGGCCCAGCATTATGGTGATCGTTGTGGTGTGATCGCATTCAGCGGCATGGGCAGCGATGGCGGCGCGGCGGCTGCCTACCTGTTGCGCCAGGGCGGACGGGTATGGACGCAGGATGCCGATTCCTGCGCATGCTCGAGCATGCCGGATAACCTTCGCGAGAGCGGCTACAGCTCGCTCAGTGGCAATCCGCGGGGGCTTGCCCAAGCCCTGGTCAACCAACTTGCGCAACAGGCCAGCCGGACCGTTGCGGCACTGGAACTGGACAATCCATGAGTCAATCAGTCGTTTCTCAGAATGCGCCTAGCAGCCTTACCGGACTGCTGGTGCCGCTTGCCGATCGTACCCTGTTGCTGCCCAACGTGGCGGTTGCCGAGCTCGTGCCCTATCGTGTGCCCCGAATCGCAGAGGGTGCCCCCTCGTGGTTTCTCGGCCAGGTGGCTTGGCGAGACCTGAGTTTGCCGCTGTTGTCTTTCGAGGCTGCGTCGAATGGCGTAGCAGCGCCCGATTCCGGCGCACGCGTGGCGATACTGAATGCGCTGGGGGGGCGTGAGCACGTGAAGTTCATCGCGCTGCTTGTGCAAGGTATTCCTCGCTCGGTCAAGGTGGATGCGAGCCTGGCACGGTCGGATGTAGCGCTGGCGCCGCTGGAACTGGATGCGGTCAACCTGGGCGATGTCCAGGCGCGTATTCCCGACCTGATTGCATTGGAGCAGAAGCTCGCAGACGCCGGGTTGGTTTGAGGGAGGGCCGTGCCAGGCCACGAGCTTGAAGTGATCGGAATGTCCGATGACGCTTTCGGCGCGCGGTGATGCCTGAAGCCTAGAAATCCCCCCACAACTGCTGGGCCACGCTCAGGGCGACTACGGGTGCGGTTTCGGTGCGCAGTATTCGCGGCCCCAGGCGTGCGGGCTGAAAGCCGGCAGTCCTTGCCTGTTCGACCTCAGCCTCGTTCAGCCCGCCTTCGGGGCCGATCAGGAAAGCCAGTGTGGCGGGCGCCGCGTAATTCGTCAGCGGATCGGCGACCGGGTGCAGCACCAGCTTCAGGTCGGCTTCGATTGCCAGCCAATCGGCCAGCAACTGCGGTGGGTGAATGACCGGAATCACAGAGCGGCCACATTGCTCGCAGGCGCTGATGGCAATCTGGCGCCAATGGGCCAGGCGCTTGTCAGCGCGCTCGTCCTTCAGGCGTACTTCGCAGCGTTCACTGATCACGGGCGTGATCTGCGTTGCGCCCAGTTCGGTCGCTTTCTGGATCGCCCAATCCATCCGCTCGCCCCGTGAAAGTCCTTGGCCGAGGTGGATCTGCAACCTCGATTCGGCCAGGCCCGGCAATGCCTCGTGCAGCTGGACCCGTACCGCCTTTTTGCCCACTTCGATCAGCTCGCCTCTGTACTCCTGGCCGCTGCCATCGAAAAGCTGTACGGCTGCGCCTGCGGCGAGGCGCAGCACGCGAGCCATGTAGTGGGCAGGCGCCTCGGGCAGGCTGTGCTCGCCGAGGGAGAGCGGGGCATCGATGAAGAAACGGGACAGGCGCATAAAAGGAAGCCGTTGAAGGCTGGAGGCTGAATGAGGACGGCATGGTGCAGTCCTCACTGCTTTTCGTCCAGCTTTAGGCGTTATGGCACCTTTCATGGCAGTCGTCGAAACTATCCCGGATCGCGGAAATCCGCAGGCGCTCCCGGCGCGAGCGCCACGTTGACTGATGCCTGGGTGGCGATGTCGATCCCCTCTGTGGCGATCTGGGCGAGGAGGTCGATCTGCTCTTCGGTGATGGTGTAGGGCGGTAGGAAGTACACCACGCTGCCCAGCGGGCGCAGCAGCGCACCGCGCTGCAGGGCATGCTCGTAGACCTTGAGGCCGCGCCGCTCCTGCCAGGGGTAGGGCGTCTTGCGGGCCTTGTCGGCGACCATTTCGATGGCCAGTGCCATGCCGGTCTGCCTGACTTCCGCAACGTGCGGGTGGTCGGCCAGGTGAGCGGTGGCCGTCGCCATGCGTGCCGCCAGCGTTTTGTTGGCCTCGATGACGTTGTCCTGTTCGAATATATCCAGTGTCGCCAGCGCCGCCGCGCATGCCAACGGGTTGCCGGTGTAGGTGTGCGAATGGAGGAAGGCGCGTAGGGTCGAGTAGTCGTCGTAGAACGCCTGGTAGAGCTTGTCGGTCGTCAGCACTGCCGCCATCGGCAGGTAGCCGCCGGTGAGCGCCTTGGACAGGCAGAGGAAGTCCGGCATGATGCCGGCCTGTTCGCAGGCGAACATCGTCCCGGTGCGACCGAAGCCGACGGCGATCTCGTCGTGGATCAGGTGTACGTCATAGCGATCACAGGCCTCGCGCAACAGCTTGAGGTAGATCGGATGATACATGCGCATGCCGCCGGCGCCCTGGATCAGCGGCTCGACGATCACCGCCGCGATTTCCCGATGATGCTCGGCCAGCGTCCGTTCCATGTGCGCGAACATGTTGCGCGAGTGCTCTTCCCAGCTCATGCCTTCGGGACGCAGGTAGCAGTCCGGGCTCGGCACCTTGAAGGTGTCCAGCAGCAATGGTTTGTAGGTGTCGGTGAAAAGTGCGACATCGCCCACTGACATCGCGGCGACGGTTTCACCATGGTAGCTGTTGGTCAGGGTGACGAAGCGCTGCTTGGTTGGCTGGCCGCTGTTGCGCCAGTAGTGAAAGCTCATCTTCAGCGCGACCTCGACACCGGCAGAGCCATTGTCGGTGTAGAACACTCGCTCCAGCCCCGGCGGGGTGAGCGCCACCAGTCGTTCGGACAGTTCCACCACCGGCTGATGGCTGAAGCCGGCCAGCATCACGTGCTCGAGCTGATCGAGCTGGTCCTTGATGCGCTGGTTGATGTATGGATTGGCATGGCCGAACACATTGACCCACCAAGAGCTAACGGCATCGATGTAACGCTTGCCATCGAAATCCTCGAGCCAGACGCCTTCGCCGCGCCGGATGGGGATCAACGGCAACCGCTCGTGGTCTTTCATCTGGGTGCAGGGGTGCCAGAGAACCGCGAGGTCACGTTGCATCCAGCTTTTGTTCTGACTCATCTTGGTGCTCCTGGCATGTCCCCGGTTTGACGGCGCAGCCTAGCAGATGGGACACGCATTGCTGAAAATCGTATCAATTACTTCGATCCTTTTGACGCAAAAAATCCGCGGCATTTAGATGTATTTGTCGCTAGGCTTATTCACCCACCAACACCGGGAACCATGTTCGATGCAATGGCGAAACTCCTCAACCAACTATGGCGCGACCAGCATCCTGCTGCATTGGCTGGTAGCGGTCGCAGTATTCGGATTATTCGCGCTGGGCTACTGGATGGTCGGGCTGAACTACTACAGCAGCTGGTACCGGACGGCGCCGGATATCCACAAGAGCGTGGGCATCCTGCTGTTCGTGCTGATGCTGCTACGCGTGCTGTGGCGCTTCCTCAGCCCCGGACCGGCACCGCTGGCTAGCCACGGCACCTTGACACGTTTGGCGACAAAGCTCGGGCACGGCATGCTCTACCTTGGGCTCTTTGTGCTTATGATCTCGGGTTATCTGATATCCACCGCCGATGGTCGGGCGATCAGTGTATTCGGCTGGTTTGATGTGCCGGCGCTGATCAGTGGCGTCCCGAATCAGGAGGATATTGCCGGTCTGGTGCATGAATACCTTGCGTGGGCGCTGATCATCTTCGCCGGCATTCATGCGCTTGCTGCGCTGAAACACCACTTCGTTGATCACGACGCGACGCTCAGGCGGATATTCGGGCGCGCCGACTGATTATCACCATAAGGAGAATATCGATGTTGAAGAAAACCTTTGCTGCACTCGCGCTGGGCTCGATGATCTTTACCAGTCAGGCCATGGCTGCCGATTACGTCATCGACAAGCAAGGCCAGCATGCCTTCGTCAATTTCAAGGCCAGCCACCTGGGCTATAGCTGGCTGTGGGGGACCTTCAAGGATTTCGAGGGGAGCTTCAGTTTCGACGCGGCTCAGCCGGAAGCCAGCAAGGTCAAGGTGACGCTCAAGACAGCGAGCCTCGATAGCAACCATGCCGAGCGTGACAAACATCTGCGTAGCGATGACTTCCTGAATGTCAGCAAGCACCCAACGGCGACCTTCGAGTCCACCTCGGTCAAGAGCACTGGCGAAGGTACCGCCGATGTCGAGGGCAACCTGACACTCAATGGCGTCACCAAACCGGTTGTCATCGCCGCCAAGTTCATTGGTGAGGGCGAGGATCCCTGGGGCGGCTATCGTGCCGGCTTCGAGGGCACCACGACACTCAAGCTAAAAGATTTCGATATCAAGATGGATCTCGGCCCGGCAACCCAGACGGTCGACTTGATCATCTCGGTCGAGGGCGTGCGCAAGTAATGCATGTTGAATAAAGTCAACGCCGGCGATTGCCGGCGTTGTGCTTTCCGCATCTTTGGTAGTCGATTGCTCTTTGAGCAACTTGTTGCTATCGGTCGACAGTAGCGGTTTGTAAGGAGATGAGACAATTCGCTGCAGTGGTCTGTGATGGATGGTGCTTGTGTCGCGCTTTACGATATGAATCAGTCGATTTTTTGTGTTTACAGACACGCTTGAATGTAAGTATATTTCCGACCCTGCCATTCGAGTCTGCCGGGCCTATGCTGCCCTGGATCGCCCGTTTACGAGAGGTTCCTCCCATGTCACGTAAGTCAGCCAATGCCGCCGCCTTGGTTTCAATAATCGCCGCGGCGTTAGCGCTCGCTGGTTGCCAGGAAGAGGCCGCCGCGCCTGCCGAGCAACCGGCGCCGAAGGTAGGCTTCGTGACGCTGCGGGCCGAGCCTTTTGCGCTGACCACCGAGCTGCCGGGTCGTGCACGGGCGCATCGAGTTGCGGAAGTGCGTCCTCAAGTCAATGGCATCATCCAGAAGCGACTGTTCACCGAAGGCAGCGAGGTAAAGGCCGGACAGCAGCTTTATCAGATCGATTCATCGGTGTACGAGGCCACATTGAAGAGTGCGCAGGCCAGCCTGGCCTCTGCCAAGTCCCTGTCCGAGCGTTATGCTTCACTGGTCGAGGAGCGGGCAGTCAGCCGCCAGGCCTATGACGAATCGCGTGCCGCCACCCTGCAAGCCGAGGCCAACCTGGAGCAGGCGCGTATCAACCTGCGCTACACCAAGGTGCTGGCACCCATTTCGGGGCGTATCGGTCGCTCGGCAGTGACCGAGGGGGCGCTGGTCAGCAATGGACAGGCGCAGGAAATGGCAACCATCCAGCAACTCGACCCCATCTATATCGATGTCACCCAACCTGCGCGTGATCTGCTTGGTTTGCGCCGTGACCTGGCCGAAGGGCGTTTGCAGAAGGCTGGCGAGGATGCCGCCAGAGTCAAGCTGACGCTCGAGGACGGCACTCAATATGCGCACGAGGGCAAGCTTGAGTTCTCCGAGGTTTCGGTCGAACCCACCACCGGGTCGGTGACCCTGCGTGCGGTCTTTCCCAATCCGGATCGCGTCCTGCTCCCGGGCATGTTCGTTCATGCGCAGTTGGTTGCCGGACTGAAGAGCGAGGCGATTCTTGCGCCTCAGCAGGGTGTGACACGCAACCCCAAGGGTGATGCCACCGCGATGGTGATCAATGCCGAAAACAAGGTCGAGGTGCGCCAGGTCAAGACCGATCGCGCCGTTGGGAACCGTTGGTTGATCGCCGATGGGCTCGAGGCTGGCGACCGACTGATTACTGAAGGGCTGCAATTCATCCAGCCGGGTGTCGAAGTGGATGCCGTCCCTGCCAGCAACGTGGCTGCCCAGCCGCAAGCCAACTAAGGCTGAGCCCGAGGATAATTCAAGATGTCCAAGTTTTTCATTGATCGCCCGATCTTCGCCTGGGTGATCGCGCTGGTGATCATGCTCGCCGGGGGGCTCGCCATTCTCGGCCTGCCGGTCAACCAGTACCCCAGCATCGCGCCGCCAGCGGTAGGCATTTCCGTGACCTACCCGGGTGCTTCCGCGCAGACGGTGCAGGACACCGTGGTTCAGGTCATCGAGCAGCAATTGAACGGTATCGATGGGTTGCGCTACATCTCCTCGGAGAGCAACTCCGACGGCAGCATGACGATCACTGTGACCTTCAACCAGGGTACCGACCCGGATATCGCTCAGGTGCAGGTGCAGAACAAGCTGCAGCTGGCTACTCCCTTGTTGCCGCAGGAGGTGCAGCAGCAAGGTATCCGTGTGACCAAGGCCGTGAAGAACTTTCTGATGGTGGTTGGTGTTGTGTCTATGGACGGCAGCATGGACCAAAGCGACCTGGCCGACTATGTCGTCTCCAACATGCAAGATCCCCTGTCACGGACCAGCGGTGTGGGGGACTTTCAGGTGTTTGGCTCTCAGTATGCGATGCGCATCTGGCTGAACCCTGCCAGGTTGAATAATTTTCAGCTTTCGCCGACGGATGTGGCTAGTGCGATCCGCGCCCAGAACGTCCAGGTCTCAGCGGGCCAATTCGGTGGGTTGCCGGCAGTTCCTGGGCAGCAGCTGAGTGCCACCATCATAGGCAAGACACGTCTGCAGACTCCCGAGCAGTTTCGCGAAATTCTTTTGAAGGTTAATAGCGATGGCTCTCAGGTACGTCTGAAGGATGTAGCTAAGGTCGAGTTGGGAGCTGAGCGACCAGCCATCACTGCGCTTTACAATGGCAAGCCGGCCTCCGGTATTGGTATTAAGCTGGCTACTGGTGCCAACGCGCTGGATACCGCCAAGGCCGTGCGGCAAACCATCAGTGACCTGGAGCCGTTTTTCCCGGCGGGAATGGAAGTAGTCTATCCATACGACACCTCCCCGGTGGTCTCGACCTCCATCACCAACGTGGTACATACCCTTTTCGAAGCCATCGTTCTGGTGTTTCTGGTGATGTACCTGTTCCTGCAGAACTTCCGTGCGACGCTGATTCCGACGCTTGCGGTGCCTGTAGTATTGCTGGGTACCTTTGGCTTGTTGGCGGTATTCGGCTTCAGCGTCAACACCTTGACCATGTTCGCCATGGTTCTGGCTATCGGACTGCTGGTGGACGACGCCATCGTCGTGGTGGAAAACGTTGAACGGGTGATGGCCGAAGAGGGGCTGTCGCCGTTGGAGGCGACCCGTAAGTCCATGGGGCAGATTCAAGGTGCCCTGGTTGGTATTGGGTTGGTGCTTTCTGCAGTATTCCTTCCGATGGCTTTTTTCGGTGGGTCTACCGGGGTTATCTATCGACAGTTCTCGATTACCATCGCCTCTGCGATGACGCTGTCAGTATTGGTCGCACTTATTTTTACTCCAGCGCTCTGCGCAACGATGCTCAAGCCAATCGCGAAGGGGCATCATGATGAGAAGCGTGGTTTCTTTGGTTGGTTCAATCGCACTTTCGATCGAGGTGTGAATCGTTACGAACAAGGTGTTGTTGCGGTGCTCAAACGCAAAGCACCGTTCATCATCATTTACCTGCTCATCGTGGCGGCGCTGGCGGTGCTATTCAATCGGCTACCCAGTTCGTTCCTGCCGAATGAAGATCAGGGGGTTCTTTTTGCTCAGGTTCAGACACCTGCGGGTTCGACAGCCGAACGGACTCAACAGACTGTAGATGCGATGCGTGAATACTTGTTGGCTGAAGAAGGCGAGATAATCAACTCGGTCTTTACAGTTACCGGCTTCAACTTTGCAGGCCGTGGCCAGAATTCGGCGATGGCGTTTATCGGGCTGAAGCCTTGGGATGAGCGCCCAGGTGTTGAATCAGGTGTCTTTGCGCTGGCGCAGCGTGCCCAACACCATTTTGCTAACTATCGTGATGCTCAGGTATTTGCCTTTGCCCCTCCAGCTGTCATGGAGTTGGGTAATGCCACTGGTTTTAACTTCTTTTTGCAGGATCGCGCAGGTCTCGGCCATGAAGCTCTGATGGGCGCGCGTAACCAGTTTTTGGGTATGGCTGCGAAGAGCCCCGTACTGCAAGCGGTACGTCCGAACGGGCTGAATGACGAGCCGCAGTACCAATTGCTGATTGATGATGAGAAGGCTCGCACGCTTGGAGTCTCCCTGGATCAGATAAACAATGCGCTCTCTATCGGATGGGGTTCGAGTTACGTCAATGACTTCATCGACCGTGGTCGGGTGAAGAAGGTGTATATGCAAGGTGAAGCTCCTTCGCGTATGAATCCCGAAGACTTTGACAAATGGTTTGTGCGGAACGACCAAGGTGAGATGGTTCCGTTTAGCGCCTTTGGAAGTGGCAAGTGGATTTATGGTGCACCCAAATTGGCGCGCTACAACGGTGTGTCGGCGATGGAAATTCTTGGCGAGGCGGCACCGGGGTACAGCACGGGCGATGCGATGGCCGAAGTCGAGCGAATCGCACAGCAGCTGCCGCCGGGGGTAGGGGTATCCTGGACGGGCCTGTCCTTTGAGGAACGACTCTCGGGTGGCCAGGCGCCGGCTCTGTATGCGCTGTCGCTGCTGGTAGTATTCCTCTGTCTGGCAGCGCTGTACGAGAGCTGGTCGATTCCCTTTGCGGTAATGCTGGTGGTGCCTCTGGGTGTGATCGGTGCGTTGCTGGCGACCATGGGGCGCGGCTTGAGCAACGACGTGTTCTTCCAGGTCGGCCTGTTGACGACGATCGGTCTGACAGCGAAAAACGCGATCCTCATCGTCGAGTTCGCCAAGGACCTGCATGCCGAGGGCAAGAGCTTGTTCGAGGCGGCAGTCGAGGCCTGCCGTATGCGTTTGCGGCCCATCATCATGACTTCTCTCGCCTTCACCCTGGGCGTGGTGCCGCTGGCACTGGCCAGCGGTGCGGGGGCAGGTAGTTCCCATGCAATTGGCACCGGCGTGATCGGCGGCATGGTCACGGCGACCTTGCTGGTGATCTTCTGGGTACCGCTATTCTTCGTGGTGGTGTCCTCGCTTGCTGGCGACAAGGAAACTGCGACCGAGAGCGAAAAAGGAGAGGTCCAGTGAAAAAGTCATTATTGAGCATGGCGCTACTTACAGCGCTGAGTGGCTGCTCGTTGATCCCCGACTACCAGCGCCCGGATGCGCCAGTCGTCGATAGCTGGCCGCAGGGTGAAGCCTACGGCCCGAGCGCCGCCAGCGCGCAAGCGGCGGAGCTGGGTTGGCGCGAGTTCTTCCATGATCCGGCCTTGCAGCGATTGATAGAGGTCGCCCTGGAAAACAACCGCGACCTGCGCGTTGCGGCCCTGAACGTCGAGGCCTATCGGGCGCTGTATCAGATTCAGCGTGCCGATCTGTTTCCGGCTGTCAGCGCCAATGGCGATGGTAATCGCAGCCGGACCCCGGCGGACCTCAGTCCCATGGGGCAGTCGGGTATCAGCAGCCAGTACAGTGCAACCTTCGGCGTTTCCTGGGAGCTGGACCTGTTTGGCAGGCTGCGCAGTCTACGCGACCAGGCACTGGAAGAGTTCTTCGCCAGCGAAGCGGCAAAGCGCAGTGCGCAGATCAGCCTGGTGGCCAGCGTGGCGAATGCCTGGCTGACGCTGCAGGCTGATCAGGCGCTGCTGCAGGTGACGAACGATACCCTCAAGGCTTATGACGAAAGCCTCGGTCTGACCCAGCGCAGCTTCGATGTCGGCGTTGCTTCGGCGCTGGAGTTGAGTCAGGCGCGCAGCGCGGCCGACAGCGCCCGGGTCAATGTCGAGCAATACACCCGCTTGGTAGCCCAGGATCGCAACGCACTGGCGCTGCTGCTCGGACAGGCAGTACCGGCTGATCTGCCTGGCAGTGGGGAGGGTCTGGCACGGCAACAGCTGGCGGAGGTGCCGATCGGACTGCCTTCTGATTTGCTGTTTAAACGCCCTGATATTCTTCAGGCCGAGTATCAGCTGCGCGCGGTCAATGCCAGCATCGGCGCGGCTCGTGCTGCGTTCTTCCCGAGGATCAGTCTGACGGGGGCTGCCGGTACGGCAAGCAGCGAGCTATCCGGGTTGTTCGATGGTGGTTCCGGTTACTGGAGCTTTGTGCCCAGCATCAGCGTGCCGATCTTCAATGCCGGCCAGCTGCGGGCCAATCTGGACTATGCGCGCATCAGCGAGAACATCCAGGTGGCTCAGTACGAGAAGGCCATCCAGACGGCCTTCCGCGAAGTGGCCGACGGCCTCGCTGCGCAGGAAACCTATACCCGTCAGGTACAAGCCCAGCGCAGCCTGCTTGAGAGCAGTGAAGATTATTATCGACTTGCCGAGCGGCGTTACCGTGCCGGCGTCGATAACTACCTGACTCTGCTGGACGCCCAGCGGCAGTTGTACAGCGTGCAGCAGCAACTGATCGCCGATCGTCTTGCGCAGCTGACCAGCGAGGTCAACCTGTTCAAGGCCATGGGCGGTGGCTGGGAGGAGGTGGTCTCGACCGAGCAAGGTGGAGTGGCGTCGCCCGCGGAAGGTTGATCGCATTGATTCCGTCCGAAACCCGGGCGGAATTGATGATGAAATGAAAACGCCGCCCGAGGGCGGCGTTTTGCGTTACGGCGAAACTCAGCGATTGCGCGTCAGCAGTGCCGGTTTCTCACCGCGGGGGCGCTTGGGCAACTGATCCAGTTGCTCAGCGCTGGGCAGGCGGTCGATCTTGGACTCCTTGTGAATGATCAGCGGCTTCTTCTCCGGAGGCCGGACGGCCGCTTCCTGCTGTGCGCTGGTCGCCGACGCGGAGCGGCCGCCCTCGTTCTTGCGGCGAGACTGCCCGCCGCGGGCGTCAGGTGCGCGCTTGCCCTTTCCTGAACCGGCTGCGCTACGCTGGCCGTTCGCGGTACGAGGCTGGGCAGCACCTGGCTTGCTCGGAGCGCCGGGGCGGCGGCCACGGCCTTGCTTGTTCTGGTAGGGGCTGACGTAGTCGACGCGGTTGCCGAAATTGTCCAGATCGTCGTCCAGGAAGACTTCAGGGTCCCGTTCTGGCGGTAGCTGCGGTGGACGGGTGATCGACTGGCCTGTCTCACTGGCTGCGGCCGATGTCCTGGTTTTGCTCTTGGCGCGCCGATTACGGCCTTGGCGTTCTTTCGGCTCACCCTGTTCGGTGGGCTTGCTGCGCTCGCCGCGTGGCTTGCGCTCGCCTCGCGCCTGGCGGGGTTGACGCGGCTCACGGGTTTCCGGTTTTTCTGCCTCGATGGTGCTGGCGTCGAAGCCCATCAGGTCGCCGTCGGCAATCTTTTGCTTGGTCATGCGCTCGATGCCCTTGAGCAGCTTCTCCTCATCCGGGGAGACCAGCGAGATCGCCTCGCCGCTGCGTCCGGCCCGGCCGGTACGGCCGATGCGGTGCACGTAGTCTTCCTCGACGTTGGGCAGCTCGAAGTTGACCACGTGTGGCAACTGGTCGATGTCCAGGCCGCGTGCGGCGATGTCTGTCGCCACCAGGATGCGTACCTGGTTCGCCTTGAAGTCAGCGAGGGCCTTGGTGCGGGCGTTCTGGCTCTTGTTGCCGTGGATCGCGGCAGCCGGCAGGCCGTGCTTTTCCAGGTACTCGGCCAGACGGTTGGCACCGTGCTTGGTGCGCGTGAACACCAGCACCTGTTCCCAGGCACCTTGGGTGATCAGGTGGGCGAGCAGCGCGCGCTTGTGTGTCGCTGGCAGGCGATAGACGCGTTGTTCGATGCGCTCGACTGTGGTGTTCGGCGGTGTCACTTCAATGCGCTCCGGCTCGTGCAGCAGCTTGCCGGCCAGGTCGGTGATGTCCTTGGAGAAGGTCGCCGAGAACAGCAGGTTCTGACGCTTGGCGGGCAGCTTGGCCAGCACCTTCTTGACGTCGTGGATGAAGCCCATGTCGAGCATGCGATCGGCTTCATCGAGAACCAGGATTTCCACGTGGCCGAGATCAACGGCCTTCTGGTTGGCCAGGTCGAGCAGACGACCCGGGCACGCCACCAATATGTCGAGGCCCTTGGCGATGGCCTGGACCTGCGGATTCATGCCCACGCCACCGAAGATGCACGCGCTTTTCAGCGGTAAGTCTCGGGCATAGACCTTGAAGCTGTCGTGGACTTGCGCCGCGAGTTCGCGGGTCGGCGTCAGCACCAGCACGCGTGGCTGGCGCGGGCCGTAGCGGTGTTCCCGGTCCGGATGACCGCCGGGGAACAGCAATTCGAGGACAGGAAGGGCGAATCCACCGGTCTTGCCGGTGCCTGTCTGTGCGGCAACCATCAGATCGCGTCTTTGCAACACGGCGGGAATGGCCCGCTGTTGCACTGGTGTAGGCTGGGTATAGCCAGCGGCCTCGACGGCACCGGCTAAAGCCTCGGAGAGACCGAGGGAAGCAAAGGACATGGGCAATCCTGTACGTAAGTGAGGGCGTGGCCCTGGGGGTATAGAGCCTGGCTTGAATCACACGTGGAGTGCATGATCCCGTCCGGTACTGCGGACTCTCTGGGGGAGTCGGCATCCGGGCGCAAGCCTAGCGGTAGTTGCGAAGTATGCAGCATAGCCGGGAAATCCTGCAATCGCTTCTCGCCGGTCTTTTCGCGGAGAGTTCGAAATACATTGATATGAGAATGCTTATCAACTAGTGTCTGCCGCGACCGTAGGGAGGGCGCGCGGTGGCGGATGATGTATTGGGACTTCTGTATCAAGAGCACTGTTCCTGGCTCAGAGGCTGGCTGTACCGGCGCCTGGGCAGTTCCAGCCAGGCTGCCGATCTTGCCCAGGATGTGTTCGTCCGGCTGCTCGGTGTCCAGCGCCGGGAAGGCGTCCTGCCTGACCTGCAGCAACCGCGCGCCTACCTAGCGACCGTCGGTCGACGCCTGCTCCACGATCACTTTCGCCGCCAGTCCTTGGAACAGGCCTATCTCGAGTCGCTGGCCCGGCTGCCCGAAGCGGCGGCGCTGTCCGCCGAGGAGCTGACGCTAGTCCGGGAAACCCTCGAAGAGCTCGATCGCCTGCTCCAACGCCTGCGCCCACTGGTGCGCCAGGTCTTTCTGCTTTCCCAGCTCGAAGGTCTGAACTATGGGCAGATCGCACGGCAGTTGGGTATTGGCGAGCGGTCGGTGAAACGCTACATGGCCCAGGCCTTCGAGGCTTGCGTGCTGTACATGGAATGAATATGGAAGCATCGATCCCGCATGAGGTGGCGCGCCAGGCGGCGCATTGGCTAATGCTGCTGCACGGCGGCGAAATGGATGCCCACCAGATGCGTGCCTGCGAACGCTGGCGCGCCGCCAGCGCGGAGCATGAGCGTGCCTGGCAGCGTGCCCGTCAGGTGCAGGAACGCCTGGGTCTGTTGCCTCCGGCGCTAGCCATGGGAGCACTCGGTCGCGAACGACGCCAGGCGCTCAAACAGTTGCTGGTCCTGGCATCGATGGTGCCGCTGGCAGGGGCCGGCTACACCATGGTTGAGCGACGTCAGTGGCTGGCCGACCAGCGTACGCTCGCCGGCCAGCGTCGCGTACTGACGCTGGAGGATGGCAGCCGGGTATACATGAACAGCGACAGCGCCATCGATGTGCGCTTTGACCGGGAGCAGCGGCTGATCCGCCTGCGGCGTGGCGAGATCCTGATCGAGAGCGGATCGGATAGCGGCGCGGCGAACCCGCGGCCGATGCGGGTGGCGACCGGGCAGGGCATCTTGCAGCCCATCGGCACGCGTTTCTCCGTGCGTCGTCTCGACGAACGGGCGCTGACCCGCCTGATGGTCTTCGAGGGGGCTGTGCGTGTCCAGCCAGAGAAAGGCGCGGCGGTCATCGTCACAGGGGGGCGCCAGTTGAGTTTCGCCGCTAGCGGGGCCGGTCCGCAGGCGACGGTAGATGAGGCGCAGGCAGGCTGGACACGTGGCCAACTGATCGTCGAGGAGCAATCCCTGGATGAGTTCATCGGCGAACTCGCTCGCCATCGCAGCGGCTGGCTGCGTTGCGCACCGGAGGTGGCCCGGTTGCGGATCAGTGGCACCTTCCAGCTGGACAATACGGACGCCATTCTTGCTGCGCTGCCCGCCACCCTGCCGGTTTCGATCGAGTCGCACACCCGCTACTGGGTCACCGTACGCGGGCGCTAATCGCTAACGAGAAAGATTACTGGCCCCTTTTGTCGATTCGTCCGTCCTTGATGGGGATATCTGCCCACAACACAGGACCTCGATCCGATGAAAAGACCTACCCAGCCGCATCATCTGCTGGCCTTGACCCTGCTCGCTTTTGGCCTCGCCGGCTTACCGTCGACCGAGGCCGCGCCTTATCAGATTCAGGGCGGCAGTCTCTCGCAGGCGCTCACCCGCTTCGCTGCTGAAGCCGGGGTGACACTGCAATTCTCATCCGAGCTGACTCGCGACTTGGTCTCGCCCGGCCTGTCCGGCGAATTCGATACCGAGCAGGGGCTGGCAGTGCTGCTGGCCGGTAGTGGGCTGAAGGCTGAGCGTCGTAGGGACGGCGTGTACGTGCTGGTGCAGGTCGCCGAGGCGGGACCCGAAGGGGCCGAGCGCCTGCAACTGCCCTCGATGGAGGTTAGCGCCGCCTATGCGACCACAGAAGGCAGCGGCAGCTACCGTAGTGAGATCGGTACCACCGCATTGCCGTTCAATGCATCGCTGCGCGAAACGCCGCAATCGGTAACGGTGATCACCCGGCAGATGTTGGACGATAAGAAGATCGACAATCTGATCGACGTCGTCGAGCACACGCCAGGCCTGTCGATCAGCCGCTACGAGAGCAACCGTGGCAGCATGTTTTCGCGTGGTTTCAAGATCGAGAATTACCTGATCGATGGGGTTCCGACGACCATCGACGAGCAATGGAGCGCAGGCGAGATACTGAACGGCACGTCGATCTACGACCGCGTCGAAGTGCTGCGCGGTTCCGATGGCCTGATGACTGGAGTGGGCAACCCATCTGCGGTGATCAACATGGTACGCAAGCGCGCGGACAGTCGGAGGTTGAAGGGAAGCCTGGAGGTGGAAGGTGGGCAGTGGTCACACTATGGTGCCACGCTCGACGTCAGTAGCCCGCTCAGCCCAAGTGGCAGCACTCGGGGACGCCTGGTTTTGGATCACGACCAGAGTGACAGCCATGTCGACTACCTGGAGAGCCGCAAGGACATCTTCTACGTCACCCTGGAGCAGGACGTTGGCGACAACACCCTGCTTTCCGCTGGTTTTTCCCACCAGAAGGACGATACCAACAGTCCGACCTGGGGAGCGGTTCCAGCCTGGACGATGAGCCGCGACTACAGCCGGGCCATCCCTCTGAAAAGTAGCCGCAGCCAGAGCGTGGCCCCGGATTGGACGTACTGGGACAGCGAGTACAGCAACTGGTTCGTGGAGGCCGAACACCGTTTCAACGACGACTGGAAGGCCAGGGCCCGCTACACGCGTGGCGAGCGCGAGTCGGAAGCGAAGATCGCGCTCCTGTATGGCTATCCGATCGATCCGGAGACGGGGCAGTCCGGGATATTCATGGAGTTGTTCCCGGGCTTCGTCTACAAGCAGCCGGTGGCTGGATATGCCGGTATCTACTACGTGGAAAACGAGAAGGATGACGTCAATCTGCAGGTCGACGGCAAGTTCGAGCTGTTCGGTCGCAGCCACGAGCTGGCTTTCGGTTATGACCGCTCGAAGGAGCGTTTCACGGCGGATAGCGAGCCAGGCACTCTGCATCCGAGCACTATCCCCGGCTTCGGCGACTTCGATGGTCGCGTCACCGAGCCAACCTACTCGTTCTGGCGCAACAACAAGAAGCACGAAATCACCCAAGAGGCCTTCTATGCGGCCAGTCGCATCGAACTGCTGGATCCGCTCAAACTGATCGTTGGTGCACGCCTGATCGACTATCAGGTCGATGACCTCAAAACACCCGGCAACAGCTTCGAATCCAATGATGAGGTGGTGCCCTATGCCGGGTTGGTATTCGATCTGAGCCGTGAGCTTTCCGCCTATGCCAGCTACACCAGCATCTTCCAGCCGCAGAACTACCGCGATGCCGGCAACAAGCTGCTGGCGCCCATTGAGGGCAATACCTACGAGGTGGGGATCAAGGGTGGGTTTCTCGATGACCGCTTGAGCGCCAGCCTGTCGGTATACCGAATGGAGCAGGATAACATCGCGCAGTACGTCGGTCGGGCGGTGGATGATCCGTTGCGGATGGTCTACAAGGGCGCCGATGGTGTGGTCAGCAAGGGCTTCGAGGCAGAAATCGCTGGCGAGATTACTGAGAATTGGCATCTCTATGCCGGCTACAGCCGCTTCAAGGCCGAGTATGCCAATGGCAACGACGTGAATTCGCTGATTCCGCGCCGGCAGTTCACCGCCTTCACCAGCTACCGTCTGCCAGGTGCCTGGAATGCCCTGACCGTTGGCGGTGGAGTACGCTGGCAGGGCAAGACCTGGGTTCAGCAGCCGACGGCGAAGGCACTGGGTGTGCCGAAACTGGAGCAGGAGTCCTATGCGGTGGTGGATCTGATGGCGCGCTATCGACTGGAGGGCAACTGGTCGGCGCAGCTCAATGTCAAGAACGTTTTGGACAAGAAATACTTCGCGCCTACCGAGGACGGTATGCAGCTTTACTGGCAGGAGCCGCGTAACGCGCAGTTGAGCATCAAGTACGAATTCTGAGCAGAGTCACGCCGGCACCGCGATCTTCGCGGTGCCGGCGTTTTGGTGAGGCAGGCATGAAATCGAATAATCGCGACAGACCTACGGCGTCGCGCTGGTACCGAACGAATCTCTGGGTGCATCGCTGGGTGAGCTTGGTGGTGGCCTTGCCGTTCGCCATCCTCTGCCTGAGCGGGGTGATCCTGATCTTTCACGAGGAGGTTGATGTCCTGCTCGGCCAGGCGCCGCTGACGACAGCTGCTGACGATCTGGTCGGGCAACCGCTACAGGCATCCATCGAGATTGCCCAGCGTACTTATCCAGGCGAACGAATACAGAGCGCCACGCTGGATGAGGAGCATTTCCCCGGCTTGCTGCTGATGGGCATGGTCAAGGAGGGCGGCAGTCTGGAGCAGGCGCGCTGGGTCTATGTCGATATTGCCCGCGCGCAGTTGGTCGAACAGCCGGCTTTTGACGAAACCTTTACCGGCTTTCTCCTGGAGCTGCATGCGCAGTGGTTCCTTGGCCCGATTGGCGAGCTGGTCGGCGCGCTGATCGCACTGCTGGTACTGCTATCGCTGTTGTCTGGAATGGTGGTGTACGGACCGTACTTGCGCAAATTCCTCTTCGGCGTCATTCGCCGTGGACGCGGTGCCCGCTTGCTGCAGCTCGATCTGCATAACCTCGCTGGCTCGGTGCTGTTCGGCTGGGCATTTGTCGTTACCCTGACCGGAGTGTTGCTCGGTTTCGGCACCGTCGCTATCGGTGTCTGGCAACTGACCGAGCTGGCCGAGTTGCAGCGGCAATATCCGCAGCCGGTAGTGGTCGAGGCAGCGGCGAACTTCGACCGGGTTTACGCGGCAGCGGCCTCGGCTGTCGAGGGCTGGCAACCTACCACCGTGCTGTTTCCGGGCAGTGAATATTCGACAGCGCAGCATTACCTGGTGCTGCTCAAGGGTACGCATGCCTTTGACGAGAAGATGTTGCAGATCGCCCTGGTCGATACGCAGAGTCAGCAGCTTGTTCGAGTCATGCAGCTACCGCTGTACCTGAAGGCCATCCTGCTTTCGCAGCCGCTGCACTTTGGCGACTACGGCGGGCTGGCGCTACGTCTGCTGTGGGCCGCGTGTACTCTGGCAATCCTGTTCATCACCCTCAACGGCGCCTGGCTGTGGTGGGCCAGGCGTCGGGCGACCGGTTAAGGAGTGGCCGACATGAGTTACTTGGATAGTCTGCGCGGGATCGTCGTGCTCGCCCTGCTGAGTCTGTCCGGCATCGTCGCAATGCTGGTGGTGGATGGATTCCTGGACGTGGCGATGTTCGTGCTGGTCATTGCGCCAATCATGATCGGTACGGTGCGCGCTTGGCGGCTCGCCCGGAGACGGCGGCCACGCGGCGAGCCCAGGGGCACCGTGGATCGGATGGAATAGGGTCGTGCGGAAAGGGGACCTGCCCGCATGCGGGCAGGTGGATGGGCTCAGCGGGACAGTCCGAGGTGATCCCAGATCGCCAGGCTCGGCTCGGCCTGGTTGAGGGTGTAGAAATGCAGGCCCGGCGCGCCGCCGGCGAGAAGTTTCTCGCACATCTCACTGATGACCTGTGTGCCGAAGTACTGGATGCTGTCTATGTCGTCGACATAGGACTCCAGTAGCTTGCGTACCCATCGCGGGATTTCAGCGCCGCAGGCGTCGGAGAAACGCGCCAGCTTGCTGTAGTTGGTGATCGGCATGATGCCCGGCACGATCGGTGTTTCCACGCCCAGCTTGCGTACGCGCTCGACGAAGTAGAAGTAGCAGTCGGCGTTGAAGAAGTACTGGGTGATGGCGCTGCTGGCGCCGGCCCGAGCCTTGCGCACGAAGTTGGCCAGGTCGTCCTCGAAATTGCGCGCCTGCGGATGCATTTCCGGATAGGCGGCGATTTCGATGTGGAAGTGATCGCCCGTTTCGGTGCGAATGAACTCCACCAGTTCGTTGGCGTAGCGCAACTCGCCGCTGGCCATGCCCATGCCGGACGGCAGGTCGCCACGCAACGCGACGATCCGCTTGATGCCGGCATTCTTGTACAGGTTCAGCAGCTCGCGCAGTTCCTGCTTGCTGTCGCCCACGCATGACAGGTGCGGCGCGGTTGGAACCTTCACTTCACCATCCAGTTGCAGCACGGTGTTCAGTGTGCGGTCGCGGGTCGAGCCGCCGGCGCCATAGGTGCAGGAAAAGAAATCCGGTTTGTATTCGGCCAGCCGGCGTGCGGTGGTCAACAGCTTTTCGTGCCCGGCTTCGGTCTTGGTGGGGAAGAACTCGAAGCTGATGGAGGGGCGGGATTGGGGTTTGCTCATGACGAATCCTGGGTTGTCGGACAGTGGCTGCCCGAGACGTCCTCTATCGATGAAGGCTGGAGGCTGGACGAAAGAGCGGCACGGCACCGCCTTTTCGTTCCGCCTTCAGCCTTCAGCCTCCCGCGGTTTTAGTAGCGGTAGCTGTCCGGTTTGAACGGCCCTTCGACTTCGACGCCGATATATTCGGCCTGCTTCGGCGTCAGCTGGGTAATCACGCCGCCGAAGCCACGGACCATCTCGGCAGCCACTTCTTCATCGAGCTTCTTCGGCAGGACCATGACGGTGACGTTCTTGGTCTTTTCCACGACCGGCAGGTCGGCGAACTTCTCGTTGAAGAGGTGGATCTGCGCCAGCACCTGGTTGGCGAAGGAGCCGTCCATGATGCGGCTCGGGTGGCCGGTGGCGTTGCCCAGGTTCACCAGGCGGCCTTCGGCGAGCAGGATCAGGTAGTCGTCGTTCTGTGCATCGAAGCTGCCAGCGCCGGTACGGTGGATCTTGTGCACCTGCGGCTTGACCTCTTCCCATGCCCAGTTCTTGCGCATGAAGGCAGTGTCGATCTCGTTGTCGAAGTGACCGATGTTGCTCACTACGGCGCGCTTCTTCAGCGACTTGAGAATACCGGCGTCACAGACGTTGGCGTTGCCGGTGGTGGTGACGATCAGGTCGATCTTGCCCAGCAGCGCGGCGTCGATGCAGGCGTCGGTGCCGTCATTGATGCCGTTGTTGTACGGGGAGACCAGCTCGAAGCCGTCCATGCAGGCTTGCATGGCGCAGATCGGGTCGACTTCCGAGACCTTGACGATCATGCCTTCCTGGCGCAGCGACTGCGCCGAGCCCTTGCCCACGTCGCCGTAGCCGATCACCAGTGCCTGCTTGCCCGACAGCAGGTGGTCGGTGGCGCGCTTGATAGCGTCGTTGAGGCTGTGACGGCAGCCGTACTTGTTGTCGTTCTTGCTCTTGGTGACCGAGTCGTTGACGTTGATCGCCGGGACTTTCAGGGTGCCGCCCTTGAGCATGTCAAGCAGGCGGTGTACGCCAGTGGTGGTCTCTTCGGTGATGCCGTGAACCTTGTCCAGCACCTGCGGATACTTGTCGTGGAGGATCTGGGTCAGATCACCGCCGTCGTCCAGCACCATGTTGGCGTCCCACGGCTGGCCGTCCTTGAGGATGGTCTGCTCGATGCACCATTCGTACTCTTCTTCGGTCTCGCCTTTCCAGGCGAACACCGGGATGCCGGCGGCGGCGATGGCGGCAGCGGCTTGATCCTGAGTGGAGAAGATGTTGCAGGAGGACCAGCGTACTTCGGCGCCGAGCGCGACCAGCGTCTCGATGAGTACGGCGGTCTGGATGGTCATGTGGATGCAGCCAAGAATCTTCGCGCCTTTCAGCGGCTGTTCGCCGGCGTACTTGCGGCGCAGGCCCATCAGCGCGGGCATTTCGGATTCGGCGATGATGATCTCGCGGCGGCCCCAGGCGGCCAGGGAAATATCGGCGACCTTGAAATCGGTGAAACCGGCAGGCGTCATGACAGCACTCATCGAAGAGTTCTCCATTCGTGTATATGCGAATGGGCGCCGTTGATGCGTTCTAGGAAACGCCCCATCCGAGCCTGACAGTTCGACTGCTGCAGCGCCCCTCGGACAGGTGGCGGGCACGGCCGAGCGGAGTCGGCCGCGTGAAACCCGGCGATTATAACGGCCCGCGCAGCCAATCCCAAGCCCGGCTTGAACGGTCGGGCCGTCTTTCAACCGAACTCCATACGTATTGCGAAAGTCGTACCTTTCAGGCCCCGGCGACCTTCGCCGGGCGACATCAGGAGCCGCCGATATGAGCTTCTTGTTCCGTACCTTCGTGCTGGTCCTGGCGGGTGCGCTCAGCCTGCCGGCGACTGCCCGCTCATGCTATGTCAGCGCCGACACTTCGGGTGTCGTGCCGCCCCCCGTGGTCAGCGAGAAGTGCTTCGAATACCAAGGCGTTGACGATGAAAAGGCCATCGACTGGGTGTGCAGCGACAGCGAGGCGGTGGCGAACTCCCGCCGTGAGTTGCGCGACAACTGCCCCGCGGGGCATTTCGGCGTGTGCAGTGCGCCAATGACGGCGGAAACGCTGGCCAACGAGCGCGCCACCGGCACCCGAGCGGACAACGGCACCCTGCCCACGACCGTTGCCAAGGATGCGCGAATCATCACCTACAACTACCACGCCAGTGATCGCGGGCAAGCCAGGATCGATTGCGAAAGCGCCGGCGGTGAATGGTCGCAATAGCCACGCGTGGTTTGTCCTGCGCCATTGCAGGGGTGATAATCGCCGGCTTTGCAGTTGACCGGTGATCTGAGCATGAAGCTGAAGTTGTTGGGCCTGTCGCTGATTGGCATGCTGGTCCTGTCCGGCTGTGATCGTATCGATCCCGATTCGCCGCTCGGCAAACGCAAGGCGATCTACCAGCAGATGCTCGATGTCAAGGAAGACATGGGGGGCATGTTGCGTGGCCGCCTGGCCTTCGACGGTGACGTATTTGCAACCGGCGCGGTTCGGCTCGATGATCTGTCACGCCAGCCTTGGCAGCATTATCCCGCGGTCAAGGAAGAACAGAGCGACGCGCGCGAGGATGTCTGGCAGCGTGAGGCTCGCTTCAACGAGCTGGCGCGAGCATTGGAACAGCAGACCGCGGCGCTGGTGGCACTGACCAGTGAGCAGGCGGTGACGGCGGAGAAGGTGTCCCCGGCGTTCCAGCAGGTCGAGGATGCTTGCGAAACCTGCCATAAAGAGTTTCGTGCCTATTGACCGAAGGGGCTGCGACGAAACGTCAAACAGATCTCAATGTTTGGCGGCTTCGAGCGCGCGGCGCGCCTGGTCCAGCTGTTCCCTGCGCAGATCGATGACCTGTCGATCACCAGCGCCCAGGGCTTCGCGCAACCGAGCTTCGCGTTCGCTGGTCAACTGACTGGCGCGTTTCACGTCGGCCTGGTTGCTCTGCAGGGGAACCAGGCCTCGACAGTCCTTGTTCAGCATTTGCAGGCGTTCCTCCAGCGTCGACAACCGCACCTTGTCTCCCTGTAGTCGCGCCTCCGTGAGCCGTTCACCGAGCTCCTTGCGGCGCTCGCCGCAATCGGCCGGCGGCTCCGCCGCCCAGAGTATCTGCCCGACCGCAAGGCTGGCGAGCAGCAGTAGGGTTATCGTTCGCTTGGCAGGCATGCCAGGCTCCGTAATCGAGTCGTAGCCTTTATGGACTTCGCATCGATGACGAAAGTGCCGTCAGAAACCGGCGACGCCTGCTGCCTGGAGCCGCGCGCGCAACTCCAGAACCGGAGCCGCGCTGAAGAATACGCTGAGCTGCCGCGCGCGCCCCTTGCCGACGCCCGGTTGGGCCCGCCATTGCGCCTCGCTGCGTGTGGCCAGCGTGGTCCAGTTGTCATCCAGTGAAGCCTCGCCGCTGGGCGGCAGACCAATCGCGCGCAACCAGTCGGCGAAGGGGCGCTGCCGCGCCAGGGCGAAGCTGCCCGCCAGTTTCGCGGCCCTGGTTTCAGCGAAACCGGGTAGTCGCTGCAGGCGTACACCGTCCAGCTCCAGCCAGGCCAGCAGATTCGGCAACTGCCCGGCTTCAAGCAGCGCCTGCCAGGTACCGGCGCCGATGCCGGGCAAATCCAGCCCCTGTTCGCTGCTCAACCAGTTCAGACGGGCCAGGAATTGCTGCTCGCAGCCGGGCTCCGGTTGCCAGCAACTCAGCGGATGGTAGTCCGATGGGTTGGGCGGAATGATCACCGGGCGCTCCTGGCTGCGCCATACCACCGCGTCCAGGCGCGGGATGGTCAGGCCGGCCAGGGAGATCGCCACCTGATCGCCGGGCCGAATATCCAGTGCTTGCCAGCGCTGCAACGAGCCGAGACTGACGCGGCTGATCCGGCGGTCGTCCAGTTGCAAGGGTTCCAGCTGCAGTAGCGGTGTGATCCGGCCACTGCGCCCGATGCGAAACTCCACGGCGCTGACACTTGCCAGAGCGGTGCGTAGCGGATACTTCCAGGCTGCGGCCCAGTAGGGTGCTTCGGCCTTCCAGCGCTGCGAGTCGGGGCGCTGTCCCTGACGCAGGACCACGCCGTCAGTGGCGAAGGGCAGCGGGTTCCGATACCAGTGTTCGCGCCATTGTCGTGTCTGGGCGAGCCGTTCGATCGGCAAGGTGAATAGCGTACTGTCGGAAAAGCCCAGCGCAGCCAGCCCTTGGAGACGAGCGGCCATGGTGGCGGGGCCGTTGGGCCAGTCCCATACGAACAGGCCGATCCGTTCGCTTGTCTGCTCGTCCAGTTGCAGACTGGCCATGGCGCCGGCAACCCGGCTGCGCGCACTTTTGCCGCCGTCTTCGACCTGCACGTGGCCGGGAATTCGCCAGTACAGTTCACCTTGCAGGATGACTTTGTCGGGTGTCGGCAGCCGTTGCGGTACGCCGGGAAGGGCGCGCACCTTGTGCGTCCAGTCCTGGCCGGTCTGTCCGTTGCCGCGGCTGACGGCTTGCCGCAGCAGGCCGTCCCGGTAAGTCAGGGTGATTGCGACGCCATCGACCTTGGGTTGTATCCAGAGGCCTTGGCGGTGTGCCATCCAGGCACCTACGGCCTGTTCGTCGGCGAGCTTGGCCAGCCCCGTCTGTGGCACCGGATGGCTCAGGGGGCCGGCGGCGCTTTGCAACGGTGACACTGATGTTTCGGCGGAAGACGCGAAGCAGTGTTGCCAGTCATCCAGGCGAGTGCGGGCCTGGTCGTAGATCTCGTCATCGACCGGCGAGAGACCATGCGCATGATAGGCATCGTCCCACTCGGCGAGCTGGCGGCTCAGCGCCTGCATCTCTCGTTCGGCGCGCTCGACGGGCCAGGGTGGGCAAGCCGCCAGGCAGGGAAAGGCAATGAAGATCAGCGGTAACGCTATCAGGCGCATGGCGAGCATCCTTGCTCAGATCGATGATCGCAGCATTGTGCGCCATCCCTGGCTTCGCTGGCCGTGCGCTAGCGCATGTTGAACAGCTCCTGATGGAAATCCTCTGGCGGCAGGCCACGCTCCTGCAGATCGTCGCGCAGGTCTCGGGCGAAACCCGCCGGGCCGCAGAACCAGAGATCGCAACGTTTCCACTGCGGCGCCAGTTGTCGCATGCGCTCCGGCGTCAGGCGACCGTCCTGGTACGTGACCAGCACATGCAGTTGCACTCGGGCTTGGGCGGCGAGCTGGCGAATCTTTTCGATGAATGATTGATCCGGTGCGCTGGTGCAGTAGAACAGCGTGACGTTGCCGCCACCGCGGGTCGGCACCAGGGCCTGCAGGCGGGCGATGAAGGGGGCGATGCCGATACCGCCGGCTATCCATATCTGCTGGGGTTTGTTGTCGCGGAAGTCGAAACAGCCGTACGGGCCTTCGACCATCACCGAGCTGCCGATGCTGAGCCTTTCCGGCAGTGAGCGGGTGTAATCGCCCAACCCCTTGATCGAGAAGGCGAGTTTGCCGTCGTTGTGCCAGGCCGAGCAGATGCTGAACGGATGCGGTCCTTCCTGCGCGTCGAAGGTGACGAAGGCGAACTGGCCGGCCAGATGTCCCGGCCAGGAGCCGTCGAGATCGATGCCAACCCGTAGCACATGGTTGTCGCGGTGATAATGCAATTCGTCGATGCGGCCCACCACCTGGTGCCGACGCCCGACCCGGCGCGTCAGCGAGATACCCGCCGCGATGCTGGCGGCAAGCATCAGCAGGATCATCAGCGGGCCGATGGCTGATTCCCAGTAGGCGGGCGGCAGCAGGATGACCGAATGCACCACCAGCACCAGATAGGCCAGTGCCAGCAGACGGTGCGTCTTGAAGAACCAGCGGTAAGGGAAGCGCTTGCTCAGGGCCAGCACGAGCAACAGCGCGGCGGCGTAGAATGCCCATTCGCCGATGCCTTCGGCAAAGCCGCGCAGGCTGTGCAGGTAACCATAGAAGGTATCCGCTGACTGGGCGGCGCCTTTGCGTGCCGGGCGCTCCAGCCAGCCCCAGCCGACCAGCCATTTGGGTGTTCGGGCCCAGCCCCAATGAAGGATGCCCAGCACCAGCGCGCTGATTCCCAGCCACTTGTGCAGTCGATAGGTCTTGTCCAGCCCGTCGAAGAAACGCTCGATCCGCACTGGCCGCATGGCCAGCAGCATCGCCACGCTCATGGCGCCCATCGCCAGAAGGCCGCTGTAGTGAACCATGGTCGTGCGCAGTGGCCAGAATCCATGGCCTTGCAGGCTGAAATCCTCTGCCAGCAGCCAGAGCAGCGTCAGGCCGATGAACAAGGTGATGAGGCTGAGCCTGATGTTTTTCATGGGGAGGTGCCGCTGTGTTGCATGCATGCGCTAGCATGCGACGTTCACGCTCGGGCCGACATGATCGGGGTCAGGTCCGCGCCTTGTATTCGCGCAGCTGGCTTCATTCAACCTTCCCGAAAATTCTCCAGAGAATCGCCTGTGCTTCCCGTCATTTCCATTGAACGACTGACCAAGACCTATGCATCCGGTCACCCTGCGCTCAAGCAGATCGACCTGCAGATCCGCAAGGGCGAGATCTTTGCCCTGCTGGGCCCCAATGGCGCCGGCAAGACCACGCTGATCAGCATCATCTGCGGCATCGTCAATCCTGGCGGCGGACGGGTGCTGGTCGATGGCCACGACATCGTCCGCGACTACCGCGCGGCCCGTTCAAAGATCGGCCTGGTGCCGCAGGAGCTGTTCAACGAAGGCTTTGAGAGTGTCTGGGCCACGGTGCGCTTTTCCCGCGGGCTGTTCGGCAAGGCGCCGGATGATGCCTTCCTCGAGAAGCTGCTGCGCGACCTGTCGTTGTGGGACAAGAAGCACGCGCGCATCCTTGATCTGTCCGGCGGCATGAAGCGCCGGGTAATGATTGCCAAGGCGTTGTCCCACGAACCCTCGATCCTGTTCCTCGACGAGCCGACGGCCGGCGTCGACGTCGAACTACGTCGCGACATGTGGGAAATGGTGCGCGGTCTGCGCGAGCGTGGGGTGACCATCATTCTCACCACCCACTACATCGAGGAGGCCGAGGAAATGGCCGATCGCATCGGGGTGATCAGCAAGGGCGAGATCATCCTGGTCGAGGACAAGGCCACGCTGATGCAGAAGCTCGGCAAGAAGCAGCTCACGCTGCACCTGCAGCAACCCTTGGCGGTGATCCCTGCCGAGCTTGGCGACTATCCGCTGGAGCTGGCCGATGAAGGCAACCAGCTGGTCTACACCTTCGACGCCCAGCACGAGCACACCGGTATCGCCGATCTGCTCAAACGCCTCGGTGAACACGGCATTGACTTCAAGGATCTGCAGTCGAGCCAGAGTTCGCTGGAGGAAATCTTCGTCAGTCTGGTAAAGGGCAGCCGCACATGAACTTCTACGCCATCCGCGCCATTTACCTGTTCGAGCTGGCGCGTACCTGGCGCACGCTGCTGCAGAGTATCGCAACGCCGGTGATTTCAACCTCGCTGTACTTCGTGGTGTTCGGTGCCGCCATCGGCTCGCGCATGGAAGCCATGCACGGCATCAGCTATGGCGCCTTCATCGTGCCGGGGCTGATCATGATGGCGCTGCTCAGCGAGAGCATCTCCAATGCCTCCTTCGGCATCTATATGCCGCGCTATTCGGGCACCATCTACGAAGTGCTGTCGGCACCGGTTTCCTACCTGGAGATCGTCATCGGCTACGTGGGGGCCGCGGCGACCAAGTCCATCATTCTTGGGCTGGTCATCCTGCTCACGGCACGGCTGTTCGTTGACTTTGAGATCGCTCATCCCTTCTGGATGGCGTTCTTCCTGGTGCTGACGGCGATCACCTTCTGTCTGTTCGGCTTCATCATCGGCATCTGGGCCGATGGCTGGGAGAAGCTGCAGATCGTTCCCGCACTGATCGTCACGCCGCTGGCCTTCCTCGGCGGCAGCTTCTATTCCATCGAAATGCTGCCGCCGCTGTGGCAGAAGATCACCCTGTTCAACCCGGCGGTGTACCTGATCAGTGGCTTCCGCTGGAGCTTCTATGGCGTTTCCGATGTGAACGTGACGGTCAGCCTCGGCATGACGCTGGGCTTTCTGATGCTGTGCCTGGTGTTGATCGGGTGGATATTCAGGACAGGGTATCGGTTGAAGAACTGACGCCGGGCTTCGGGGTGAACGGCTCACCAGGAGCCGTAGGGGATGCCGTGTTTTTCTATATAGGCTTTTGCGCTATCGGAAAGAGGGCGATGCCTACCATTCGATTCGCCACGATAAGGTCCCTTCGGCTCGATTTCCGCCTGGGCACGCAGCACCTCGATGGGCTTGCCGCAAGTACTCATCACCCAGCCCCTGACTATGCCGCCGGGCGCTAGACCCAAAGCCAGCGCATGGCGGTATTCGCTGGTGCGGCAAGGTGGATCGAGACGCTCGCTCATCAGCTGCCGCGCGCGCTCAGGGATGTCGAGGATTACCCGGTATGTCTGGGGCTCGGCCATCGATTGCCAGCGTACATAGATGCGTTTGGGCAGGTCAGCACCGTTGACGTGACGGCCTGCGCCCCAGCCCAAATTGCTTCGCCAGCCCGCGGCGTTACCGCTGCTATCGGCAGGCTTCGCAATCGATGCCGTACCACCTCCCATTTGATAGAAGAGGTTGCCATGAACATCTTCCACATCGGCTGTTTCTACCCACACCTCCATATAGTCCGGAGCGAGAAAGCCGAGGCGCCAATAGGGATAGGGCAGGTTGCCGGCGTACTGCTCGGAGTTGACGCAACCGGCGAGCAGGAATATCAGCAAACCGAAAAAGGACGATTTCATCGCTTTGCTCCTGGCTTATCCTCGTGGCGTAGACGGCCGTTCTTGGCTGGGGCGTTGATGAAGACCAGATCCCAGCGGCCACCTCCCTGTCCGACCGCCGCGTTCCAATTAGATGAAAGATGGATGTAGCGCTGACGCAGCAGGCGCTCCTCGTCCTTATCCAGAGATTCGTGCCCGTTTTTAGTCCATGCCAATAGCTTGCCTTTGATTGGGACCAGCTCTGCTGGCAGAGAAAGCTTAGGGTCGTGCTCGTCGATGAAGTCCAGCCTGGCTCCGGCCTCAACGGCCAGCGCATGCATCACTCGCAGATACACACGAGAAAGGTGCCCATACACCGTACGCTCCAGATAGGGCGCAGCCATCACGTACTTCATTGCATCGGTACGGCTTTGGCTAAATGCGGGGAAATGTTCCCATACATCGGTCTCCAGACGTGCGGCGCGGTCCTGTGGGTCGAGCAGGTCGGCCTGATGGGCGAGTTCGGTGTCCTCATGTGCCTGCTGATAGGCGGAAGTACGCAGCGGGTGGGTTTCACGGCTGACCCAGCTACGACGAGGGCGAGCGACGTAGAGCCGTTCTAGGGACTGAGGCAGGTAGCCTCCTCCAAGGTCGGAGTGGGCACCCGGCAGGACAATTTCACGGTGTGGCGAGGAGACCCGGTTGAGGGCGAAGTTGAGGCGGTGTTCGTCACGGGCCACCAGGTGGACGACCTGGCGGGCCGCGTCGGGCGCTAGGTGAAGGTCGATGCCGCCATTCATGGCGTCGCTGGGGTCGGCCCAATCTTCCCAGCCGCCGATTGCCGCAACGGTATCGAACAGGCCGATAAAGTTGATGATGAGGTCGCGGTCCCACTCGAAATATGGGTCTGGGGTGAATTTTCCTTGGCGATGCAATACGCCCAATGGCCCGCTGGTACGTTGCAGTACCTGATTGGCGAAGTGTCGGGCTGCGGCCGCACCGCGGCTGAAGCCGAAGATGTCCAGTTCCAAGGACCCGAGCGACGAGCCGGGATTCGCTTGCTGAAAGGTATCCAGTGCCTGAGTGATGAGTGAGAAACCTTCATCGACTTTGGCCAATACGCCAGTGTCACCTCGCCCAAGTGCCTGCCCAGGGAACAGCGTATCTTTCTTGCCGGTTGTCGTGCCGGCTCCGGTGACGTAGACGCGAAGGATGCTGGGTGTCCTGGAGTCCTTGGGTACCGGCTCGTCGCGATACAGCTCATACAGCCGCCAGATATTGCTGACATCGTTCCCATAGCTACTGTCCGGGTCCAGATGGTGGGCTTCGCAGTGCTGGAGGATGGCCTGCGCCTCCACCTCACCCAGACCGATATCCGAGGCGCGACACTGAGCACCGATCGCGCTATTGCCGGCATTGTTGCCGGTGCCGTCGAAGAACACGCCGATACGCAGAGTGACGGCCTGGCGGGTGTCGAGTTCTTCCTCTTCCTCCTCTTCTTCCAGGTTGTGCGGGCCGTCGTGGCCTGCTTTCTCGTCCAGCGCCCGGGCCTGGTTGGGAGTTGGCTGTTGCGGGACTGGCGAGTGCCGTGAGGCGGGTGCAGTGAAAGCCTGGCGCTCGGCTGTCGGCCGGAGGTCCAGGGCTACGGGTGACGAAAAGGGCGCCGGGGCCGACGTATTGCCGATGATGATGCTGCCGGAGCCGCCGATGATCACGTTGCCATGATCCCCCAGGCTGTCCAGCGTGGCGACGGGTTTGCCATTGATCAGCACGTTGGTGATGAGGTTGCCGGACAGGGTGCTGCCGCAGCCGGTGGGGTCTCCTTGGCGTGCTGCAGGTAGACCGTCGAAGAGTACGTCGGGCGAGCCGGATGTGATCGGGTTGTTGCCGTGCCCGGTCTTAGGACACGCGGTGGGATCGCCGACGCGGGCGGCGGGTTTGCCGGACATGACCAATCTCCTTATCGGTATCCGAGGCGGCACCATGCCCCAAGGGAAAAGCCACCGCAAACCCGGGCCGTATTTTTTCGGGCTGGTTCGCACCTGAGACGCCGCCTGCGCAAGAATTTGCGCAATTCCTCGTCAACAAAAAGCCCCGCACAGCGCAGGGCTGGCGGGGCTTTTTCTGTCGCGGCGTCAGAGCCCGGCGGCGGCTCGCAGGGCGTCGGCCTTGTCGGTGCGTTCCCAGGTGAAGGCGGTGAAGGTGTCGTCACCGACCGTCATCTCGTAGGGGTTGCGGCCGAAATGGCCGTAGGCGGCGGTCGCCTGGTACATCGGGTGCAGCAGGTCGAGCATGGTGGTGATCGCGTAGGGGCGCAGGTCGAAATGCTCGCGCACCAGGGCGACGATCTTGTCGTCGCTGAGCTTGCCGGTACCGAAGGTGTTGATCGAGATCGAGGTCGGCAGCGCCACGCCGATGGCATAGGAGACCTGGATTTCGCAGCGATCGGCAAGACCGGCGGCGACGATGTTCTTAGCCACGTAGCGCCCGGCGTAGGCGGCCGAACGATCGACCTTGGATGGGTCCTTGCCGGAGAAGGCGCCGCCGCCGTGACGGGCCATGCCGCCATAGGTGTCGACGATGATCTTGCGTCCAGTCAGACCGCAGTCGCCCACCGGGCCGCCGATGATGAACTGGCCGGTGGGATTGATGTGGAATTGGGTGTCCTTGTGCAGCAGTTCGGCCGGGATCACGTGCTTGACGATCAGCTCCATCACTGCTTCGCGCAGGTCGGCGTGCTTGACCTCGGGATTGTGCTGGGTGGACAGCACGATGGCGTCGATACCCACCACCTTGCCGCCTTCGTAGCGGCAGGTGACCTGGGATTTCGCATCCGGACGCAGCCACGGCAGCAGGCCGTTCTTGCGTGCTTCGGCCTGGCGCTCGACCAAACGGTGCGAGAAGCAGATCGGCGCGGGCATCAGCACGTCGGTCTCGTTGCTGGCATAGCCGAACATCAGACCCTGGTCGCCGGCGCCCTGGTCTTCCGGTCTGGAGCGGTCGACGCCCTGGGCAATATCTACCGACTGCTTGCCGATGATGTTAACGATGCCGCAGGTGGCGCCGTCGAAACCGACCTCCGAGCTGTTGTAGCCGATGTCGATGATGACGTCGCGTACCAGCTGTTCCAGATCGACCCAGGCGCTGGTGGTGACTTCGCCGGCGACGATGGCCACGCCGGTCTTGACCAGGGTCTCGCAGGCCACGCGGGCGTGCTTGTCCTCGGCGATGATGGCGTCCAGCACGGCATCGGAAATCTGGTCGGCGATCTTGTCCGGGTGCCCTTCAGACACGGATTCGGAGGTGAAAATCGAGTATTCGCTCATCTAACGGTTTCCTGTTACCGGTGGGTGAGGCGGTCGTCAGCGGCTGGCCGGGTAAAGGCCCGCGCCTGGATCTGAAAACCGTTCTTCAAGCCAATGTAGATACTTTCGCCGGGCGCGAGCCCCGCGGCGGCGGCCCAGTGGGCCAGGTCGTCCTGTTCGAAGCCCAGCCAGAGATCGCCGCAGGCCTCCCTGGCCCATCCCTGGTTGTGGCTGCACAGCTCGGTGATCAGCAGGCTGCCGCCTGCTCTGACCAGCCGCGCCAGCTGTTTCAACGCTTCGCCCGGTGCCGCCAGGTGATGCAGAACCATGTTCAGCACCACACAATCGGCCGGCGGACAATCATCGTGCAAGGCATCGGCGAGCTTCAGTTCGACGTTACCCAGCGCTTGCCGTTCGCAGTGTGCCTTTGCCAGCTCCAGCATGGCCAGGCTGTTGTCCAGCGCAGTGACCTGGGCGAAGCGGCCGGCCAGCTCCGGCAGGAAGCTGCCATCACCCGGGCCGACTTCCAGCGCCGTGGCCTGTGCGTCGAAACTCAACGCTTCGAGCAGCGCCACGACGCTGTCGCGATACTGCGGCAGGCCGGCGATCAGGTCCTGGCGCGCCTGGAAACTGCCGGCCATGCGTGCGAAGAAATCCTCGCTGGCGGCGCTGCGCTGGGCGTGTACGGTGCCGATGCGCGTCTGCACTTCCTCGGGCAGCGCCAGCCCGTCGACCTCTTCCAGCAACGCCGCATGCAACGCGCCGCCGAGGCTGTCGTTCTGTGGCAGCGTACGGCGATAGAAGATGGTGTTGCCCTCGCGCCGCGTCGCCACCAGTCCGGCCTGGGCCAGCACCTTGAGGTGATGGCTGATGCCGGACTGGCCGATGGCGAAGATCTGCGCCAGCTCCAATACACCGAACGAATCGCTGGACAGCGCCCGCAGCACGTTCAGACGCAGCGCATCGCCGCCGGCCTTGCACAGCGCGGCGAGCTGGTCGCTGTCGTTGAAACGGATCTGGGGCATGCGCAGGCTCATAAGCGAGGCAGTCTAGAGAGTCGCTTTTGGCCCAGCAAGGCCTATATCAAAAAATCTTGATATAGATTAAGCGCGTGACCGAAGCGCATGACTACGAGTCAGTCCAGAATGCGGCTTGCGCCCAGCAGGCAGGAGATCAGGCCGAGCCCGAGCCGTCCGATTGCGCGGTGCTGCTGGGTAACGGCAATTTCCCGGCTGACTGGCGCAGCGTGAAGCTGTTCGATGAGTGGCTGGTGCCTGTCTGTTCGCCGGCGCTGCGCGGTGACAAGCCTTGGGCGGCCGAAACCCTGGCCGCGGCCGAGCTGATTCACCCCTCGCGCGATTGCCGTGACTGGCGCCGCTGGTTGGAGCGGGTAGGGCTGGGTGAGGCGGTGGACTGGCAGAAGGGCACGCTGTTCGACACCCTGGAGCTGGGGATTTCCGCGGCGGCGCTGGGACACGGCGTTTCCATCGGCGGCCTGGCGCTGGTGTGGCCGTCTCACAGTGCGGAACACCGCGTGCTGACGCGCATGCGCGACCATCTGCTGGCGCATCTGCCTGATACCCAGCAGCAGGTCGTGCGACTGTTGGATTGAGAGACCGCCATCGGCAAGGCGTCGTTGGATCGCCGGCAGTCGCCTGGTCCGTTGCGCAAGATCGTTCAGGCTGAGCCAGCGGTCGTATCTGTGATTGCCCTTGCATGGCCCGCTGGGCGAAAATGCCGGCCTTTCCGTGAAAAGCCCCCGCAGGAGATTCAGCGATGCCCAGCCGTCGTGAGCGAGCCAATGCCATCCGCGCCCTCAGCATGGATGCCGTGCAGAAAGCCAACAGCGGCCATCCCGGTGCCCCCATGGGCATGGCGGACATCGCCGAAGTGCTCTGGCGCGACCACCTGAAACACAGCCCGACCAACCCCTTGTGGGCCGACCGCGACCGCTTCGTGCTGTCCAACGGCCACGGCTCGATGCTGATCTACTCGCTGCTGCATCTGACCGGCTATGACCTGTCCATCGATGACCTGAAGAACTTCCGCCAATTGCACAGCAAGACCCCGGGCCACCCGGAGTTCGGCTACACCGCCGGTGTCGAGACCACCACTGGCCCGTTGGGGCAGGGCCTGGCCAACGCCGTGGGCTTCGCCCTGGCGGAGAAAATCATGGCGGCGCAGTTTAACCAGCCTGGCCATGAGATCGTCGACCACAACACCTATGTGTTCCTCGGCGATGGCTGCCTGATGGAGGGCATTTCCCACGAGGTCTGCTCGCTGGCCGGCACTTTGGGGCTGAACAAGCTCACCGCCTTCTACGATGACAACGGCATTTCCATCGACGGCGAGGTGCACGGCTGGTTCACCGACGACACCCCGCGCCGCTTCGAGGCCTACGGCTGGCAGGTGATCCGCAACGTCGACGGCCACGACGCCGACGAGATTCAGATGGCCATCGAGACCGCGCGCAAGAGCGACCGGCCGACGCTGATCTGCTGCAAGACCATCATCGGCTTCGGCTCGCCGAACAAGCAGGGCAAGGAAGCGTCTCACGGTGCCGCCCTGGGCGATGCCGAAATCGCCCTGACCCGCGAAGCGCTGGGCTGGAACCATGGCCCCTTCGAAATCCCGGCCGAGATCTATGCCGAGTGGGATGCCAAGCAGAAGGGCGCCGACGCCGAGAACGAGTGGAATAAGCGCTTTGCCGCCTATGAAGCCGAATTCCCGGTGCTGGCCACCGAGTTCAAGCGCCGTATGGCCGGCGAACTGCCTGCCGACTTCGCCGAGAAGGCCAGCGAATTCATCCGCGACGTAGCCACCAAGGGCGAGACCATCGCCAGCCGCAAGGCCAGCCAGAACTGCCTGAACGCCTTCGGCCCGTTGCTGCCGGAACTGCTCGGCGGCTCGGCGGACCTGGCCGGCTCCAACCTGACCCTGTGGAAGGGCTGCAAGCCGGTGGTCGCCGAGGACGCCTCGGGCAACTACATGTACTACGGCGTGCGCGAGTTCGGCATGGCCGCGATCATGAACGGAGTCGCCCTGCACGGTGGCCTGATCCCCTACGGCGCGACCTTCCTGATGTTCATGGAGTACGCACGCAACGCGGTGCGCATGTCGGCGCTGATGAAGCAGCGGGTGATCTACGTCTTCACCCACGACTCCATCGGCCTCGGCGAAGACGGCCCGACCCATCAGCCGATCGAGCAGTTGACCAGCCTGCGTACCACGCCGAATCTGGACACCTGGCGTCCGGCCGACACCGTCGAGTCGGCGGTGGCCTGGAAGCACGCCGTCGAGCGCAAGGACGGCCCGAGCGCGCTGATCTTCTCGCGCCAGAACCTGCCGTTCCATGTGCGTGATAACGAGACCGAGACGGCCATCGCCCGCGGTGGCTACATCCTGAAGAACTGTGCGGGCGAACCGGAGCTGATCCTGATTGCCACCGGTTCGGAAGTGAGCCTGGCGGTGGAAGCTGCCGACAAGCTGGCCGCGCAGGGCCGTCAGGTGCGCGTGGTTTCCATGCCCTGCACCAGCGTTTTCGATGCTCAGGACGCGGCCTACAAGCAGCAGGTGCTGCCGGTTGAAGTCGGTGCGCGCATCGCCATCGAGGCGGCGCATGCGGACTACTGGTACAAGTACGTGGGCCTCGAGGGACGCATCATCGGCATGTCCACCTACGGCGAATCGGCTCCGGCCGACCAGTTGTTCGAGGAATTCGGCTTTACCGTCGACAACATCCTCGCGGCGGCTGAAGAGCTGCTGGAAGACTGAACCGAGCAACAAGCTGCAAGCCTCAAGCCGCAAGTAAAAGCGGTGCGGATTGGCTTGCAGCTTGAAGCTTGTCGCTTGGAGCTGGCGAATGCCTGACCGTCCCTACCGCATCGCTCTCAACGGCTACGGCCGCATTGGCCGCTGCGTGCTGCGCGCCTTCTACGAGCGCGGTGCGGCGTTCGGGTTCGAGATCGTCGCGCTCAACGATCTGGCCGATATGGCCAGCCTGGAGTACCTGACCCGCTTCGATTCCACCCATGGTCGCTTTCCCGGCGAGGTGGGTGTGGACGGCGATTGTCTGCATATAAATGGCGACTGCGTGAAGGTGCTGCGCGAGTCGACCCCGGAAACCATCGACTGGCGTGCGCTGGGCGTGGACTTGGTGCTGGAGTGCTCGGGTGCCTACAACACCCGAGCCGGTGGCCAGCGTTTTCTCGCTGCGGGCGTACCGCGCGTGCTGTTTTCCCAGCCGATGGCCGGCGCCTCCGATATCGATGCCACGGTGGTGATGGGCATCAATCATGAACAGTTAAAAGGTACCGAGACGCTGGTATCCAACGCCTCCTGCACCACCAACTGCGGCGTGCCGCTGCTCAAGCTGTTGAACGATGCGGTGGGCATCGACTACGCCTCGATCACCACCATCCACTCGGCGATGAACGACCAGCCGGTGATCGATGCCTACCATCACGATGATCTGCGCCGCACGCGCTCGGCCTTCCAGTCGGTGATTCCGGTGTCCACCGGCCTGGCCAAGGGCATCGAACGGCTGCTGCCGGAACTCTCCGGACGGATTCAGGCCAAAGCCGTGCGGGTGCCGACGGTGAACGTGTCCTGCCTGGACATTACCCTGCAGACCAGCCGCGACACCGATGCGCAGACGATCAATCGGGTACTGCGTGAAGCCGCCGAATCCGGCCCGCTGAAAGGGCTGCTCGCCTATACCGAGCTGCCCCACGCCAGCTGCGATTTCAATCACGATCCGCATTCGGCGATCGTCGACGGCAGCCTGACCCGTGCCTCCGGCCCGCGCCTGGTGAACCTGCTGGCCTGGTTCGACAACGAATGGGGTTTCGCCAACCGCATGCTCGAAGTGGCCGAACACTATCTGCAGGTCGCTCATCGCGCCTGAAGCCGCACTGCTTGAAGACTCGCCGTTCTTGAATTTAAGGAAGATCAGATGACTGTTTTGAAGATGACCGACCTCGACCTCCAGGGTAAGCGCGTGCTGATCCGTGAGGATCTCAACGTGCCGGTGAAGGATGGCGTGGTGAGAAGTGATGCACGCATCCTGGCTTCGTTGCCGACCATCAGGCTGGCGCTGGAAAAGGGCGCGGCGGTGCTGGTCTGCTCGCACCTGGGGCGCCCCGAAGAGGGCGTGTTCAGCGAGGAAGACAGTCTCAAGCCGGTCGCCGACTACCTGAGCAAGGCGCTGAACCGCGAAGTCCCGCTGGTCCGCGATTACCTCGACGGCGTCGAAGTGAAATCCGGTGAGCTGGTACTGCTGGAAAACGTGCGCTTCAACCTGGGCGAGAAGAAGAACACCGACGAGCTGGCGCAGAAGTATGCCGCGCTGTGCGATGTTTTTGTCATGGACGCCTTCGGCACCGCCCACCGCGCCCAGGGCTCGACCCACGGCGTGGCCAAATTTGCCGATATCGCCTGTGCCGGCCCACTGCTGGCCGCCGAGCTGGACGCGCTGGGCAAGGCGCTGAAGAGCCCGGCCAAGCCAATGGCCGCCATCGTTGCCGGCTCCAAGGTCTCGACCAAGCTGGACGTGCTGAACAGCCTCAGTCAGGTCTGCGACCAGCTGATCGTCGGCGGCGGCATCGCCAATACCTTCCTGGCCGCCGCGGGTTTTCCGGTGGGCAAGTCGCTGTATGAAGCCGATCTGGTCGACACCGCCAAGGCCATCGCAGCCAAGGTCAGCGTGCCGCTGCCGGTGGACGTTGTGGTGGCCAAGGCCTTTGCCGAGGATGCCGAAGCGACGGTCAAGGCAGTGGGCGAGGTGGCCGAGGACGACATGATCCTCGATATTGGCCCGCAGACCGCGGCCAATTTCGCCGACTTGCTCAAATCCTCGAAGACCATTCTCTGGAACGGACCGGTCGGCGTGTTCGAGTTCGATCAGTTCGGCAACGGCACCAAGGTGCTGGCCGAAGCCATCGCCGAAAGCCCGGCATTCTCCATCGCCGGTGGTGGCGACACCCTGGCGGCCATCGACAAGTACGGGGTCGGTGAGCGCATTTCCTACATCTCCACCGGCGGTGGCGCTTTCCTGGAATTTGTCGAGGGTAAGATGTTGCCGGCTGTCGAGGTACTCGAGCAGCGCGCAGGCTGAGCGGCGCGACAAGCGCAACGGCGAGGGCACCCATGGGGTTCATTGCTGTCTCTGTTCTGTCTGTACAAGGAATGGAGACTCGCCATGCGTTATGTTGCCTTTGCCGTTTGTTGTATTGGCCTGGCCGGGTGTGCGGGCGGCTCGCCCGATTCGGCCTGCCAAGTGTTCGACCCACCGCTGGTGCAGAGTCCGACGACACAGAACGACCAGCGGGTGGAAGTGCAAGGCACGGGTGATCCCACGCTAGGTACCGCCGCCGATGCTCGGGGTTGCTGATGGAACGCAAGTCGCTCAGAGAGTTGAAGATGAAAGTCCTGTTCTTGCTGGCGGTGGCCGTGTCGCTCGGGGGCTGCGGCCACTGGCAGTCAGGTCCGGACGCTCCTTTCGTACGCTGGAAATGCCAGAGCCAGCAGAACATTGCCTGGCGTTACGCGGATGCAGAGCGCCAGAGCGTGGACCTGAAGATCGGCAACAGCGAGCAGGTTCATCACCTGCGCAAGGAACCCGCTACCCGTGGTGCTTTCTATAGCGACGGCCAGGTGGGATTTCATGACAAGGGCAATCAGGCGCTGGTCTATCGGTTGGCCGATGACAAGTTGCTCGCCCATGGCTGTAGCGCTTCGCTGATTAGTTTCTGACGAGCGAATCGCCGCAGGCCGGCACGCTGAAATCGAAGCGTTTTCGTCTGGCCTGGTGGCTTTTGGTTCGACCGCCACTACAATGCCGCGCCATACCGCGTGGCGCTTGAACAGCGCCGGCCCCTGCGGCAGGCTTTACACGATTAAACGACCCAACCGGGAGAAAGGAAAACATGGCACTCATCAGCATGCGCCAGATGCTCGACCACGCCGCCGAGTTCGGCTATGGCGTGCCGGCATTCAACGTCAACAACCTCGAGCAGATGCGCGCCATCATGGAAGCGGCCGACAAGACCGATTCCCCGGTGATCGTTCAGGCTTCAGCCGGTGCGCGCAAATACGCCGGTGCGCCTTTCCTGCGTCACCTGATCCTGGCAGCGATCGAAGAATTCCCGCATATCCCGGTGTGCATGCACCAGGATCACGGCACCAGCCCGGACGTCTGTCAGCGCTCGATCCAGCTGGGCTTCTCCTCGGTGATGATGGACGGCTCGCTGCGTGAAGACGGCAAGACTCCTGCCGACTATGACTACAACGTGCGCGTGACCCAGCAGACCGTGGCCTTCGCCCATGCCTGCGGCGTATCCGTGGAAGGTGAACTGGGCTGCCTGGGCAGCCTGGAAACCGGTATGGCCGGTGAGGAAGATGGCGTCGGCGCCGAGGGCGTGCTCGACCATAGCCAGCTGTTGACCGACCCGGAAGAGGCTGCCGACTTCGTCGCCAAGACCAAGGTCGACGCCCTGGCCATTGCCATCGGTACCAGTCACGGCGCCTACAAGTTCACCAAGCCGCCGACCGGTGACACCCTGTCGATCCAGCGCATCAAGGAAATTCATGCGCGCATCCCCGACACGCATCTGGTGATGCACGGTTCTTCCTCGGTGCCGCAGGAGTGGCTGAAGATCATCAACGAATACGGCGGCGAGATCGGCGAGACCTACGGCGTGCCGGTCGAGGAAATCGTTGAGGGCATCAAGTACGGTGTGCGCAAGGTCAACATCGATACCGACCTGCGCCTGGCCTCCACGGGCGCGATTCGCGAGTTCCTGGCGAAGAATCCCAGCGAGTTCGATCCGCGCAAGTACTTTGCCAAGACCGTCGTCGCGATGCGCGACATCTGCATCGCCCGTTACGAAGCCTTCGGTACTGCCGGCAATGCCAGCAAGATCAAGCCGATCTCCCTGGAAGGCATGTTCCAGCGTTACGCCAGTGGCGAGCTTGATCCGAAGATCAACTGATTCTTCGATAAACGAGAAAGCCCGCATTGAGCGTAATGCTGTTCACTTAAGCGGAGCAGCCTTACGATCCACCGGATATCGGGTTTTGGAAATCTTCACCGTCCTTGGCCTTCCTGGCCTTGGACGGTGATCCAGAAACAGCCCTGCGACACCTCCCCGCAATTCAGCCAGCCTCCTTCCTGTCGCTGAAACCGGATTGGCCGCAGCCATGACGATCAATTGCACTGCGATGTATTGGCAGGCGGGTTTGAACCTTATATCTGAAGGCTCCCGACCGAAGG
>JBKEBY010000066.1:0-9477 GCA_047973445.1 Pseudomonas sp. | reverse complement strand
GAGCACTACGCCGCTGGCCATGCCGCCCATGATGATGGCGATGGCCTTGCCGCGGCGTTCCGGCGTCGACACGGCGGCCGAGGCGCCGATGCCCATGGCCAAGTAGACGCCGGCGCCGATACCGGCGATGGCGCGCCAGACCATCAGCGCGGTAAAGCTCTCGGCCAGCGCGCTGGCGGCGTTGGCGATAACGAACAGGCCCAGGGCCAGCAACAAGCCGGCGCGCTGACGATGCGCCGGGGTCAGGGCGACGAAGATCGGTGAACCCAGGCCGTAGGCCAGGGTGAACGCGGTGACCAGCTGGGCGGCCACCGCGACGGAAACCGCGAACGAGGCCTCGATCATCGGGATCAGCCCGGCGGTGACGTAGGAGGCCATGCCGAGGGCGAAGGCCCCCAGCGCTATCAGGTAGATGGGTGATTGGTTGGGTGTGTGCATGCTCGGACTCGCTTGCGTTGCAGGAACGCGTGGGTGGTACAGCGAATGGATGCAGCCCCGCACCGGGGCCACATCCGGTTGGGGACTAAAGTTGGAGGCTGACGTCGTACTCGTTCAGCCAGGTGTTGAGGCCGACCGCCAGCTCCATGCCCATGCGCTCATACATGGGCGAGACGCTGCCGAGCGGCTTGGCCAGGGTTTGCTGGATACGGCCGCTGTCGAGCAGGGGCGCCACCGGCGCGTTGCGATCCGTCTGGATGGCGGCCAGGGCATCACGCAGGGCCTGCTCGTAGGCCGGATCCTGGGTCGAGGGGTAGGGGCTCTTGACCCGTTCGCTGATTGACTCCGGCAGCAGGTCGCGGGTCGCCGCGCGCAGGATGCTTTTCTCCCGACCGTCGAAGGCCTTCATCGCCCAAGGGATGTTGAAGGCGTACTCGACCAGGCGGTGATCACAGAAGGGCACCCGCACTTCGAGGCCGACGGCCATGCTCATGCGGTCCTTGCGGTCGAGCAGGGTCTGCACGAAGCGGGTCAGGTTGACGTAGCTCATCTGCCGCATGCGTTGGTCGACCGCGCTTTCGCCGGGCAGTACTGGCGCCTCGGCGATGGCCTGGGTGTAGCTGTCGCGCAGGAAACTGTGCATGTCGAGCTGGGCTAGCAGTCCTGGATCGAACAGGGTCTTGCCGTCGAAGTACTTGCCGGTGACCGATGTCAGCCAGGGAAAGGTATCGGCCTGGATCGCCTCTGGATCGTGGAACCAGCGGTAGCCACCGAACACCTCGTCCGCGCTCTCGCCGGACAGCGCCACGGTCGAGTGCTTGCGCACCTCCTGGAACAGTCGGTAGAGCGATGGCCACATGTCGCCCCAGAAGGCCGGTGGCAGGTCTAGGGCACGGACGACTTGCGCACGCAACGCCGGATCGGCCAGCTCGCGGCTGTCGAGGACGATCTCCTGGTGGCTGGAGCGAATCTTCTCTACCAGGTCACGTACGAAGGGCGCATCCGGTGTGCCGCGCACGGCGTCGCCGGTGAAGCCGCTGCCGTGGTCGACGAAGTCGACGGAGAAGGAGCGGATGTTCTCCTTGCCGGCGGCCAGCAGCTTCTTCGAGGCCAGCGCGGTGATGATCGAGGAGTCCAGCCCGCCAGAAAGCAGGCTGCACAGCGGCACGTCGGCGACGATCTGGCGGTCGACGATGTCCTCAAGCAGGTCGCGGGTATGGCGGATGGTCTCGTCCAGCGTGTGTTCGTGCTCGCGTGCCTCCAGCTTCCAGTAGTGGCGACGGCCCAGGCCCTGGCGGTTGATGCGCACGATCTCGCCGGGCATCACCTCGCGCATGCCATCGAACACGGCATGGCCTGGCGTTTTCACCATCTCTAGGATTTCGCGCAGGCCGTCTGCACGCACTTTGCGCGGCACCAGCGGGTTGGCCAGCAGTGCCTTGGGCTCGGAGCCGAACACCACGCCGTCGGAGGTGGGAAAGTAGTACAGCGGCTTGACGCCCATGCGGTCGCGGATCAGCAGCAGCTCCTGCGAACGCAGATCCCAGATGGCGAAGGCATACATGCCATTGAGCCGCTCGACGAAGGCTTCGCCCCATTCGACATAGGCACGCAGCACCACCTCGGTGTCGCTGCGGGTCTCGAAACGGTGGCCAAGTCGTTGCAGTTCGGTGCGCAGCTCGCGGAAGTTGTAGACCTCGCCGCTGTAGGTGATCGCGGCGACCTCGCGCGGGCCGCCGTGCATCGCCGTCATCGGTTGGCGGCCGCCCTCCAGGTCGATGATCGACAGGCGCCGATGACCCAGGCCCACCGGGCCCTCGATCCACAGACCGCCAGCATCCGGGCCGCGCAGAGCCATGGTGTCGGTCATGCGCTGCAGGGTGTCGCGTTGCGTTTCCAGGTTCTGGCTGTAGGACAGCCATCCAGCGATTCCACACATAATCGTTCTCCTTGTGATTGAGTTACCCGAGGCTTTCCAGGTCGCTGTCCTCGGCCAGCAGCACGCGTGTCTCGCCATGGACGTAGCGCGCCGGTGCTGGGGTTTGGGCATGGGTTTCCAGGTCGTTGAGCAGGCGCTGCAGCGCCACGGCGGTATCGAGGCCGGCGAAGGGCTGGCGGGGCGGTTCCTTGAGCGCCACGGCGCGCACCACCTGCCGGCACAGCCGCGAGAGCTTGTGCAGTGTGTCCAGGCCAGGATCGTCGGGCGCGGTGGCGAACGCGTGCAGCAGCTCCTCGGCGCCGTTGGCGTCGCGAGTCCAGATGCGCAACTGGTCGTGATCCCAGCGCGGCGTGTCGAATACCAGGCGAGCATGGATCAGCCGGGCATCGCGATCGACGAAGCTGAAATCCACGGTGCGTTGGCGCACGATGTTGACGAAGCTGGCGTAGCCGGTGACCCGTGCCTCGCCCAGGCTGGCGGTGAGTTGTACGGTGTCGAGCACCTCTGCGCCGGAGATGGAGAAGTCCGAGCGCACACCGAGCACACCACCGAGCTGGAGCTGGCCGACGCGAGGGCAGATCCAGCCGAGCAGATCCAGGGCATGAATCACCTCGCTGGTCACGCCGCAGGTGGGGCGGTAGTCGTTGCTGCGGTCCTTACCCCAGTGGAAGCTGGCGCGTACCAGTTGCCAGTCATTGCGCTCGACCCAATCTCGCAACTGCTGGGTCACGTCCGAATAGCGCTCCACCAGGTCCAGAGCAAAGCCGCCGACCTGATCCAGTGCACCGAGCAGCTCATCCAGGTCGTCACCGGGCGTGACCAGCGGCTTCTCGCAGAGCACGAAGCCTCGGTAGCCGGCCAGTTGCTTGAGCACGGGCGCATGGCTGTGGTCGTTGACGCTGACCACCACGATGTCCGGATCTAACACCTGTAGCGCTCGCTCGACGCTGTCGAAGTAGGGCAGTTCGGTCGTCTTCTGCCGACGTCCGACATAGGCCAGCGACAGCGGCAGGCCGGTACTCGTGGCGATATGCTCGAAGGCGCGGCGGTATCGGTTGCCGGCATAGCCCAGGCCGATGATGAGGATCTTCATGCCGAGGCCTCCTGACGGATCAGCAGGCGTTCGTCGCTGACGTTGAAGCCCAGGGCCTGGTACAGCGTGCCAGCGGCCTCGGTGCTCTGCAGCACCACGCAGCCGACTCCACGGTTGGCGAACCAGCGCAGCAGGTGCTGCATCAGCTGCCCGGCGATGCCGCGGCCGCGCCACTGCGGCTCCACCACCACCGACTGCACCCAGCCGGACAGGCCGTTGAGGCAACCCGGCGCCGGCGCGCGTTGGTCGATGATGGCCGTCGCGCAACCCAGCACCTGGCCGGATTCCTTGTGCTCGGCAGCGAGGATCTGCACGCAGTCGCTCTCGCTCAGGCGACTGCTCAGCCAGGTGCGGTAGGCCGCCCGCCAGCGAGCCGCGTCCTGCGGCGTCTTGCTCGAATAGCTGGCGTTGCTGCCGTCTAACAGATAGGCGCGCAGTTCCACCAAACGGGCCAGATCGGCCTGGTTCGCCGGACGTACTGTGAAGAAGGACTGTTCCATCTCAGGCCACCTCCGCAGCAAACACCTCCGACGCCAGCGGGATGCTGAAGTGGTCGAAGGTCTCGCGCAGCGATAGCGCCAGGTGCTCGATCTGAGTGTCGCTGTGGTTCGGCGTGGCGTTGACGCGGAAGCGCTCCGTCCCTACCGGCACGGATAGATAGTTGATTGGCTGCAGATACACGCCATGGTTATGCAGCAAGCGTTCGGCCGCTGCCTTGCAGCGCTTGGCTTCACCTACCAGCACCGGCAGCACGTGGGTCTGTGAGCAGGGCATCACCGGTACGTCATGGTGCTTGAGGCGCTCGCGCAGCTTGGCGGTCTGGGCATGCAGGCGATCGCGCTCGGCGTGGCTGGCCTTGAGGTGTTCGACGCTGGCCAGACAGCCTGCGGTAATTGCCGGCGGCAGCGAGGTGGTGAAGATGAAGCCGGTGGCGAAGGAGCGCACTGCATCGACGATCACCTGGGTCGATGCAATGTAGCCGCCGATCACACCGATGGCCTTGGCCATGGTGCCCTGAATGATGTCCACCTGATCGGCCACGCCCAGCTCGGCGGCGATACCGGCGCCACGTGGGCCGTACATGCCCACCGCATGCACCTCGTCGAGGTAGGTGAGGGCGTTGTAGCGCTTGGCGATCGCAACGATTTCGGCGATTGGGGCGATGTCCCCATCCATCGAGTAGATCGACTCGAACACCACAATCTTCGGCTGACCCAGCGGGTAGCTGGCGAGAATCTGCTCCAGATGCTCGACGTCGTTATGGCGGAAGATCTTGCGCTCGTTGGGCGTGGAACGAATGCCGTTGACGATGGAGGCGTGGTTCAGCTCATCGCTGATCACCACGCAGTCGGGGATGCGCCGCAGCAGGCACTGGAGGGTGGCGTCATTGGAGCCGAAGCCGGTGGGGAAGACCAGCGCCGCTTCCTTGCTGTGCCAGTCAGCCAGGCTTGCTTCCAGACTGGAATACACCTCGTGCGAACCGCCGATATTACGCGATCCGCCGGAGCCCGCTCCGTAGGTCTCCAACGCATCGTGCATCTGTTCGCGCACTGCAGGATGTTGCGACATCCCGAGGTAGTCGTTGCTGCACCAGACCACCACCGGTTCTTGCTCACGGCCATCCAGTTTGGCCAGCGGGTACTGGCCGCAGATGCGGCTGAGGGTGGTGAAGGTGCGGTACTGGTTGGAGGACTTCAATGTCTCCAGTTGTTCCCGAAGAAGTGCTTGGTACATCCGTTTATCTCCTTAGCGAGTTGATGACACGTCTCTGTGTGGTTCCTCATCAAGCGAGAGCCCTGGCACGGGTAATTGCGGCCAGGTCGGGCTATTCTTCTCGGGATTTATAGGGGTTACAATTTGACTGTTTATCCTAGTACTGGAGGTAACCGGATGAGCGCGCCTCGCACAGCTGAACGCACTCGGGTAGAGCTGGCCGAATTCCTGCGTAGCCGCCGCGAACGAATTTCGCCGGAGGAGGTGGGCCTGCCCGCTGGTAGTCGACGGCGCACGCCGGGGCTGCGTCGCGAGGAGGTCGCGGCCCTGGCCGGGGTGGGTTTGTCCTGGTACACTTGGCTTGAGCAGGGCCGGGACATCAGCGTTTCCGCGACCTTCCTCGACAACCTTTCGCGCACGCTCAAGCTGGATGCCACCGAGCGTCGTCACCTGTTCCTGCTCGCTCACCAGCGCCTCCCGCCAGAGCCAGGGAAGACTTGGTGCACGGTGCCGGCGCTGATTCACCGTCTAATGGGGGATCTGCCGTCACGTCCGGCTTATGTGCTCAACCTGCGTTGGGATGTGCTGGCCTGGAACGCCGCTGCAGATCGGGTGTTCGGTTTCTCCGCGCTGCCGGCGGACCGCCGCAACCTGTTGTGGATGCTGTTCACCAGCTCGGCCATGCGCGAGCTCTTTAACCCTTGGGATGAGCAGGCGCTGCAGATACTCTCCAGCTTCCGCCGTGACTTCGTGCGGGCGACCCAGGATCCAGATATCGCCGCGCTGGTGAAGGATCTGGAGAAGGCCTCGCCGGATTTCAGAGAGTGGTGGCGACAGCAAGATATCCATGGCCCGTGCCAGGGGATCCGTCACCTGAAGATCGATTCGGTCGGCCAGGTGGTGTTCGAACACACCACGCTGACCATCGACGAGGATCGCCACCTGCGGCTTGTCTACTACGCAGCCAAGGAAGGTATGCCGCAGAGCCGCGACTTCGAGCAGTGGCTGCAACAGGAGCCGGCGCTGGTATAAGCCCCGGCGCCTGTTGCTCAACCAATCGACGGCCCGCGCTGGCGACCCAGTTGCCAGGACGCGCTGTTGCCCTGAATCACCGCTGACACGCTCTGCCCGAGCCTCTGCTCGATCACCGGCTTCCACGGCACCAGTCTGAAGCCGATGCCATCGTCGAGCAGGGCATAACGGCCGCTGGCCAACTGCACGCTGCGCCGGTAGATCCCACTGACGCGCCGGCCCTCGACTACCGGGCGATACTGCATGCCCGTCTGCGCCGAGATCTCGCGCGCCGTTGCGGCCAGCTCCCGTCCTCGCAGGGTGGCCAGCATGTTGCGTGAGAGCGCCACGCGTTGGCCTTGGCGTTCGGCCAGCCCCAGTTCCACCAGGAAGTCGGCACGCTGTCGCAACGCTTCGCGCACCTCCTTGCCGAAGCCCTTGTCGACCAGCTCGCGGTTGCCGCCGATCAGCTGTTGGTCCAGCCAGGTCGCGCCGACGGTGCGCGCCTGCTGCTCGAGGGGCAGCGGCGTGCGCAGCTCGACGGCGACGTCGCCCAGGCGGCGGGCGTCATGCTGCCGGCCTTGCTCGGGCAGATCGGCCGGCAACCGCCAGACGCCCTCGGCCAAACGCTCGACGATGCCGGCCCGGCGCAGGGCTTCGAGGCGGCGCACATGACGCTCGACCAGTGCCTCAGGATCATGTCCGTCGCTCGACTGCGAGCGTGCCAGGGCCAGGTGATGATCGGTGCGATAGAGGCCGTCCGACGCCACAGAAACAATCGACCGATCCACCGCGCGAGGCTCGCTCAGACTGCGTGTTTCCACCAGGCCGCCGATGGGGTAGTCGGCTAATTCCGCGCGGGCAGGCAGGGCCAGGTAGTGCGCCTTGCCGTCGAGGCCGTCGACCACTAGATAGCCGCGGTCGTTTAGCTCGTCGGCCAGCCCCTTGGCAACGATTCGGCCGACCACAACAGAACCATCCTTGCACTGCTCGAAGACCGCCAGCTCTCGGCGCGCGCTACCCAGGGCCCGCTGCATCGTGCGCACGATATCGCCACGCTCTCCCATGGCGCGCAAGGTCGACTCGGCGTCCTCCCGCAGGAGCCATTGCCCGGACCGAACTTCATGGGCCAGTTCATACTTCTGCAACTGCTGCAGGCGACCGATGAGCAATTGCCGGCGCGGATGGCTGGCGAGCGATTTCAGGCTGAGCACGCCGGTTTGGCGTTCGCGCAGCAGGGTGCGATCCAGGCTGGTGAAACGCTCCTGCTGCACCTCGCGCTGCAGGCTCTGCTGGATCTCCAATTCAGTACGCGGGCCGAGCCATTCGGTGGCCAGCTCCGCGGCGCGGTTGCGCATGCCCCCGGCGATGTAGTCACGAGCGATCACCAGGTCCTTGCCGGTGTCGTCCTTGCCGCGCAGGACGATATGGGTGTGCGGGTTGTCGGTGTTCCAGTGATCGACCGCCACCCAGTCGAGGCGGGTGCCGAGGTCGGCCTCCATTCGGCTCATCAGGTGGCGGGTATAGGTGCGCAGATCATCGAGCTGCTCAGCATCCTCGGGCGAGACGATGAAGCGGAACTGGTGACGGTCGTCCCGGCCACGCTCTTCGAACGCATTGAGGTCGGCCTGGTCGGTCAATGGTCCGTAGGCCTTGCCCGGATCACCCTCGCGACTGACGCCGTCGCGCTCGATGTAGCGCAGGTGGCTGAGCGTCGAGCGCTTGCCGGCCTGGCGTAGGTTTACCAAGCGCGTCTTGATGGTGACGCGACGGGCGTTGGACGGCAGTTGCTTCGTGCTGAAACGCGCGGCGACATGCCCGCGGCCGAGGCGGGCGCCGGGCTGGTGGCTCGCCTTGCGCGGCTTTCCGGTACCGGCCTTGTTGGCCTGGCGCAGCACCTGGTTGACGAAGGGTTGGCCGCGTTGCTGCGGTTTGCCCGGCTGCGGGCGAAAGCGCAATTCGTCATCCGGACGGCTTCCCTTGCTCATGTTTGGACTCCTCCAAGTTGATCGCAGTACGGCGTGTCAGGCACGCTCCCAGGCCGTTGCCGCTGTGGGGCGAACACGATTTCGGCACCTGGCGACGTAGGCTCTGTGTCGCCGCCAACCCCCGTGCAGACTGCTTTCCGGGCCAACGAAGTGCCGCCCCCTTTTATCTTGCCCTCCGCTTTTTCCGTGCCTTTGCGCTGCTGAGCTGGGTAATCAGGAAAGGCGGGACGACGACTTCCAAAGCTTCTGGCCGGCAGGAGAGGGCAGAGGTATCTGCAGCCTGGCGGCGCGCGAGTGCGCACACCGAGCGCATGCATTCGGCATACGGATCGGCACGGAGATCGTCTGTTCATCGACGCGACTCCAGCCACAGTGGCTGCGCCCGACCGATCACCGCGTTGGCGGATATCGGGCCGAAGTAGCGGCTGTCGAACGACTCCGGGTTACTGCTGCTGAGCAGGAACAGTTCGTCGCCCACCAGGCACCGACAGGCCTGCCAGGTTGGCAGCGCGCGACCCTGTCGATCCCACCTCAAGCGCCTGACAACAAGTTCACCATCGATGCGCACCTGGCTGCCTTGCACGCACACCCGTTGCGGCGCTATCGCCGCCACGGTCTTTAGCAACGGCACGTTCGCCGGCAGGTAGCCGCGCTGAGCCGCCAGCGACCTCACCTCCGGCGGCAGGCGAACCAGTACCAGATCGCCCGGCGCCAACGAGCCGGCCGACGAAATGCGATACCAACCGACGGGCACGCTGTCGGACGCGTTGTAGACCAGCCGTGGTGGCGACGTTGTGAGCGCCGCCCAACCCAGGGCAAACAAGCTGCCGGCGAGCAGCGCCAGTGGCCACAGCACGCCACGAGTACCCAAGGTCACGACGTAGCCTCCGGAAACTGCCGCTCCAGCACTTCGCGCAGCATCTCCGCCATGGTCACGCCGCGGGCGAAGGCCGCCAGCTTGATGCGCGTACGCAGTGCTGGCGTGACGTCCAGCGTCAGGCGGGCGCTATAGCGCTCGACCTTGCCGTTGTCGACGCCAGCGCCCTGGCGTATCCAGACTTCGGCCTGCGGATCGGCCAGTGGGCGTGCACCGATACCAATGCGCTTGCCGCTCATGGTGACCACCTCAGCAACTCGTCGACCAGGCTGCTGACCTCGCGCGCGGCGGCGCTGTCCGGTGCCAGTTCGCGTGCCAGGCGACCGGCCGCCACGCTCTCGGCAAAGACGATGCGCTGGCGTACTTCCGCCTGCAGTGCCGGTAGCGGTTGGTCGGCCAAGGCGCCGCGCGCTTCGCG
>JBKEBY010000012.1:0-77682 GCA_047973445.1 Pseudomonas sp. | reverse complement strand
CCCTCTACCAGGGCGAGCAACCTGATGCGTCTGGGGCTGAGCGAGGAGCGTGCCTGCAAATCAGCCTTCAATGGTCGGGGCCCATGGTGGAACTCGGGAGCGTCGCATGTGAATCAGGCGTTGCCGAAGAAACTGTGGGATCGCCTTGGACTGGTCTCGATACTGGATACGATCAACCGGCTTAACTGCATCGCCTGAACCGCCGTATACGGAACCGTACGTACGGTGGTGTGAGAGGACGGCGGGGGGGGTAATCCCGCCTCCTACTCGATCACTGCAGAAAATTCAGTCGTGCCTGCTCACGCCCCTCCAGGCGCCACGGCACATATCATTCGCGCAGAAACCAGACCACCTGTTCCAGCTCGAATGGCCAGTCCAGTTCCGCCCCCGTATCCATACGTCGCAGCACCGGAATTCGCAATCCGTACGCCTCAACCCAATCGGGGCAATCCGCAACATCCATCAACTCCACCAGCAGCCCATGCTCCACCAGCGGCATTACGACCGCCTCGGCCTGCTCACAGAGATGGCAACCCAGAGTTCCGAACAGCTGGCATTCAGGCAACATATCAATGGCTCTTGTCATGAACGTCGCCATTCTAGCAGCTGCTACATGTATTGAATGCCAACATCCGGCAGCAATTACAGCCACAGAAAAGTGTGAAGCCCTGCTCACTCATCGAAGGGGCTTCTCGCCACATTCGACTCCATGCCAGCAAAAGGCTAGGATACTGCGACCACGACGACAGAGATCGTCGGGCGATAAGCATCAATTGCGCATTAGTAGTTACGCCTGCATGAGGTGGGTGTGACGAAAGCGCTCAATACATTGACGGGATGACCCAGACGACTAAAGTCTAAGGGTCGAAAGTTCTATGTAATGGTTAATTGCATAGCGCCGTAAAGAGCGACTTCAGAGCATCATCCAACGAGGAGAACAAGAAATGCTCAAGACCCCCATCGCCCGGGGCGTGGCCCTGGCCACTCTGGGAGCAACACTGGCCATTCCTAGCATGGCTCAAGCTGCTTTTTTCGAAGATACAAAGGCCAGCCTGGAACTGCGTAACTTCTATTTCAATCGTGACTACCGTCAGGATAACCCTTCCCAGTCCAAACAAGATGAGTGGGCCCAGGGCTTCTTGCTGCGCGTGGAGTCTGGCTACACCGAAGGTCCTGTAGGTTTTGGTGTAGATGCACTCGGCCTGCTGGGTGTCAAACTTGATTCGGGCGGAAGCGGTGTTGACCGCCGCACCGGAACCGGCCTTCTTCCGGTTGGCGCTTCCGGCGCACCGGATGATTACTCAGAACTGGGCCTGACCGCCAAGGCCAAAATTTCCAAAAGTGTGCTGAAGGTCGGCACTCTGCAACTGAAGAATCCTGCAATTGGCACCAGCGACAGCCGCCTGCTCCCTGCAGCAATGCGCGGCGCCCAGTTGGTTTCCAATGAGATCGATGGTCTTACTCTGGATCTGGGTTATATCGATCAGATCAATGACCGGAACTCCACCAACTACGAAGATATGGGCGTCAATAATTCCGGTAAGGGTATTACCGGAATTAAAGATGTCAGCTCCGATGAATTCGTTTATGCGGGCGGCACCTACAAGGTCACCAAGGACCTGAGCGCATCCTACTTCTACAGCAACCTCGAAGAGTTTTACAAGCAGCACTCACTGAATCTTGTGCACGTGCTGCCGATCTCCGAGGGTCAATCGTTGAAGACCGATCTGCGCTACCAGCGCTCGACTGACGATGGCAACTCCAACGTCGATAACAAGGCCTTCGGCGCCATGGTCACCTACTCGCTCAGTGGTCATAGCTTCGGCCTGGGTTACCAGAAGATGTCCGGTGATACAGGCTTCGCCTATGTCGGCGGCAACATTGACCCCTTCCTGGTTAACTACGTACAGATTGGTGATTTCGCCCAAGCTGACGAGAAGTCTTGGCAGGCTCGCTACGATTTCAACTTCGCATCCGTTGGTATTCCTGGCCTGACCTTCATGACCCGCTATCTCTCCGGCGAAGACTTCGGGGCTAATGGCAACGGTAAGGAATGGGAGCGTGACACCGATATCGGCTACACCTTCCAGGAAGGCGCGCTGAAGAACCTGAACCTGAAATGGCGTAACGCCACTTTCCGCAGCAATGGCACTGGCAACGACATCGACGAAAACCGTCTGATCGTCAGCTACACCATCCCGCTGATGTAAAGACGGAATTCCGCTTTGCGGTCCCGTTAAAAGAAAACCCGCTTCGGCGGGTTTTCTTTTTTCTCGTATGCATTAAAACTGCCACCCTCTTCCATCCAATCATCCCGCCGCCCTATCAGGCGGAACCTTGCACCATCACCATGCTCGAAACCTGAGGCAGCATGACCTTTTATCCCCATGACTCAATGAGGAGCAGCAGATGTCGACCGAATCCACCTTTAGCGCCAACGACAACACGCCCATCCCCGACGCGAGCACCGGAAGCAGCACTCCGCTGATCGACAAATCCGCCCATCGCCGCAATCTCCAGGCGGCACAGAATGCGCTGATCGAGGAGTTTCGCACCCTGATCGCCGATACCGAGCGCCTGCTCAAGCACACTCAGGAAACAGCTGGCAGCCAGACCGAGGAACTGCGCGGCAAGATCAATGAGAACCTCGCGAGGGCGAAGGAAGCATTGATGACCCAGGAAGGCTCGCTGCGCGATCAGGGTCAGGCTGCCATTCAATGCACCGAAGAGTACGTGCATACCCACCCCTGGCAGTCCCTTGGCATCGCCGCTGGCGTCGGCTTTCTACTTGGCCTGATCACGCGCCGCTGATGGGAGGGCACTCAATGGATGCCAACCCAGGCGAAGAGGCCCCGAAGCCTTCACTGAAAAAACTGGGAGGTGCGTTCGTCGGCTTGCTGCAGGGCCATCTGGAACTGCTCGGCATCGAAGTCCAGGAAGAAAAGGTCCGGACTTTCCGACTTTTTCTTCTCGCGGGGGTGAGTCTGATCCTGGGGCTGCTGATTCTGGTCGGCCTGTCGGCTGCTATCGTCATTGCCTTCTGGGAAGACCATCGCATCACGGCGATCCTGGTGCTCTGCGCGGTCTATGCCGTGATCTTGATCGCCTGCATCGCCCGCGCCCTGAAGCTCGCCAAGGAATGTGCCACACCATTCAAGGCGACCCTTGAAGAACTCGAGCGCAATCGGGAGCGCCTATTACCATGAGCCGTCCGCTGAGCACCTCGAATGAAATGGGCATGCGCAAGGAGCTGATCCGGTTGCGCATGGAGATGCATCGCCAGCAATTGCTTTATCACTCACAGCCTCTGACGCATCCACTGCGGCAGGTCAAAACCATGATGATGACCAAGAGCGAATCGCCTGAACATTCGTCCGGCAAAGGCCCCGTCGTGATTGCCGCCACCATGATACTGGCCCTGTTTGGCCGGCGACTGGGCCGGGTCGGTCAACTGGCGCGCGTCGCGCTGACCCTGTATCCGCTGATCAAAGGCCAGCAGAAGCTACGACAGAAGATGCGGTAACGGTTGGAATACCGAAAGAATGCAATACTGCAACTCGCCACATCGATGCTTATGGTAGCTTCATCCCTGTCATGACAACGCAGATGATTCGCCTTGGCATGCCAGGGCAACGGAGTTGCGCGCTGGCCCCAGACCTGGGGCGATCCTCCGTGCTGTAACGCTAACAGGCCGTTGAAAAACTACCTACGTTGCCATTGCTGCGTTAAAAACAGGCTCAAAATGCTCATTTAGAACACCTAAACTGCGCTTTTTCGCCTGCTTTTGCCTTGCACTGGCTGCCTCGCCTACATTTTTCAACGGCCTGCTAAAGCAATATGGAGATAGTCTTGGACTGGCACACCCTGCTCACCCGCGAACGGCTTGGAAAATCCGTGCACAGCACCGATGAACTCGGTCGCAGCCCGTTTCACAAGGACCACGACCGCATCATCTTTTCTGGAGCCTTCCGCCGACTTGGACGCAAGACCCAGGTCCATCCTGTTTCCAGCAACGATCATATCCACACCAGGCTGACCCACTCGCTGGAAGTCAGCTGCGTCGGGCGATCGCTTGGCATGCGTGTCGGTGAGGTGCTGCGCGAGGAGATGCCTGAATGGTGCAGCCCAGCTGACCTCGGCATGATCGTGCAGTCGGCCTGCCTGGCCCACGACATCGGCAACCCGCCCTTCGGCCATTCTGGCGAGGATGCCATTCGATACTGGTTCCAGCAGGCAGCCGGACGTGGCTGGCTGGACGACCTGAGCAACGCGGAACGCGCCGACTTTCTCAATTTCGAGGGCAATGCGCAGGGTTTTCGTGTGCTGACCCAACTCGAATACCACCAATTCGACGGCGGTACACGACTGACCTACGCCACCCTCGGCACCTACCTCAAATACCCTTGGACCTCTCGCCACGCCGAAGCGCTGGGCTACAAGAAACACAAGTTCGGCTGCTACCAGAGCGAACTGCCGCTACTGGAGCAGATCGCAGCGAAGCTGGGCCTGCCAAAGCTGGAGGAGCAACGCTGGGCGCGCCACCCACTGGTCTACCTGATGGAAGCGGCAGACGATATCTGCTACGGCCTGATCGACCTCGAAGACGGTCTCGAGATGGAGCTGCTCGACTATGCCGAGGTGGAAGCCTTGCTGCTCGCGCTGGTCGGTGATGACCTTCCGGAAACCTACCGGCAACTTGGCCCCAACGATTCGCGTAGACGAAAGCTGGCGATTCTTCGCGGCAAGGCAATCGAACACCTGACCAATGCCGCCGCCAGCGCCTTCGTCGAACAGCAGAGCACACTGCTCAGTGGTCAGCTCACAGGCGATCTGGTGGAGCACATGCATGGCCCTGCCAAGCAATGCGTAGTTCAGGCCAAGGCGATGGCGCGAGAGAAGATCTTCCAGGACAAGCGCAAGACGCTTCACGAGATCGGTGCTTACACCACACTCGAGATCCTGCTCAATGCGTTTTGCGGCGCGGCACTGGAGCAGCATGGCGGGCGCACGCTTTCGTTCAAGAATCGCCGCATTCTCGACTTGCTTGGCGCAAACGCGCCCTCCCCGGATTGGCCACTGTACAAGTCGTTCGTACGCATGATCGATTTCATCGCTGGCATGACCGACAGCTACGCCACCGAGATGGCCAGCGAGATGACCGGTCGCTCAAGCCCTACGTAGCCGCATGAAAAGATCGTCCCGACAGATTCTGGGCTGGCAGCGCGGCCGCCCCGCCTGGGGCGCCGCCATGGTGGCGGGACTAGGGTGTGCATTGCCGTTGCTGCTTGGTCTGTTCAGCGGCCATCCAGGATTTCTCTGGGCGACGGTAGGCGCCTTCCAGGCCGCCAAGGCCAATCCGCTGCACCGTCTGGGCATGCTGCGCATGCTCCTGCTGATCGCGCTGGGTGCCTGCAGCGCGGGGCTGGGATTCTGGGCCGCCACACTGCCGATGGTCAGCCTGGGGTTGTTCGCCTTCTACGGACTACTGCTGGCCTGGCTGCAGCGTTACGGCACTGAGGCCGGCAAGTTGGGAATCGGCCTGGCCATCTGCCTGTGCCTGGGCCAGGGACAAAGCGGCGTCGTCGAGTTCAACAATCCCCAGGCCATCGCAGTGCTGTTCGCGCTCGGCGGGCTATGGGTGACTTTGCTCGCATTCGGGCTTCGCGGCCTGCATGGGCTGCGCATGTGGCCCTACATGCCCCGCTTCATGAGCCTGATGAAGGTGCTGCATCGACATGCGCGCCGCACACCGATTCGTCAATGGCGAATGCATGCGCTCACCTACATCCTGGCTGCAGCCCTTGGGGGGCTGGTGGTGAATCTGGCGCAGCTGCCACGTGGCTACTGGCTTACTCTGGCCGTATTCACCACATTGCAAATGAATCTTCAGCTCAGCTTCGCGCGTGCGTTACAAGCGAGCCTCGGGGTACTGGGTGCGGCGGCCGTACTCATTTACATGGGCCATAGCCTGGCCGACCCGCCACTGATGGTCATGATCATGCTGCCGCTGGTGATACTGAGCCGAGCCTTCCAGGCCCACCACTATGGCCTTTTCGTACTACAGACCACGCTGTGTTTCCTGTTGCTGGCGGAAACTCTGGCTCAGGATTGGTATCTGCCCGAGATACGCCTGATCAATGCGACGATCGGCGTCGGGTTGGCACTTTCGGTAAGTCTGTTGATGACAGGGCTGCTGCGGCTGATCAGACGGCCATCGAGCCGCAAGACCACCGCAACAGCCCCTACCACGAACGATGCACGGAAGGACGACGAGATCAGCCCTTTGCGTTGATCTCGTTCTCGGGATACCAAACGTCCATCAGCGGGCTGACGGTGTATTCGGACAACTCGCTGCGCTCCTTGAGCCAGGCTTCGACCTGGTTGCGCTGCTCCTCCGTGACCGAGCCGCGGCGGGCGAGGCAGACGAAACCGTAGTCTTCACCGCCGATATAGCCAAGCCCATTGGCCTCCATGGCGTTCTCTAGGAACGCTTCCAGAAACTCATCCACCACCTTGGCATCGATGTCTTCGCGGTAGGTCAGGTTGATTTCGAAGCCCAGTTCCTGGAATTCGTCGACACAGAGTTTCTTGCGCAGGCGGCGCGAGCGATTTGTAGCCATTTGAATCGGTCCTTCTGTCGCTGGATGATGGCGCGCACTCTAACAGCAACGCCGTGCTTGTGCGATCAGAGTGAAGGACTGCTACCCTTCATTGGCGACATCACAGCCAGACCGGTTACGCTTGTCGGACGGCTGTATCTCGCTTTTCGCGCATGGGCATAATGGCCCGTAATTTTTCCCTGAACGCTGTAGGGAACTCCATGACACTTGTTCTGTTTTGTCCCGTTCACCTGGGGCGCAGTTGATGAGCAATTTCCTGAGCCATCTAACTGCCGCCATTCTCACGACAGCATTGGCTGTGCCGACATTCGCCGCGCCGGTCAACCAGACGCTGCCACCCGGTGTCGCAAAATCGCTCGCGGCCAACAAAATCGATAGCGACGCGCTCTCCGTGGTGATGCTACCGCTCAACGGCGATGACATGCCGACGTTCGTGAACGCCGACGTCTCGGTCAACCCGGCCTCGACTATGAAGCTGGTCACCACCTATGCCGCTCTGGAACTGCTCGGCCCCAATCACCAGTGGAAGACCGAGTTCCACGGCGACGGACCGCTGATCGACGGCACCCTGAACGGCAACCTGTACCTCAAGGGCGGCGGCGATCCCAAGCTGAACATGGAGAAACTCTGGCTGCTGCTGCGTGAACTGCGCGCCAATGGCGTCAGGACCGTGAGCGGCGACCTGATACTCGATCGCAGTCACTTCATCCAGCCGGCACTCCCCATATTCGATGACGACGGCGGCGACAAGAACAAACCCTATCTGGTCGGCCCCGATTCGCTGCTGATCAACCTCAAGGCGCTGAGATTTGCGGTACGCAACGACAGCGGCAAGATCGGCATTTCCATTGAACCGCCGATCGCCAATGTACGAATCGACAATCGGGTCCAGGCCCTGCCCAGTGGCAAATGCCCTGCCTGGCCGGACATACGCTACAGCCCCGTACCTGATGGCGATGGCGTGAAGGTGACGGTCACCGGCAAACTGGCAGCAGGCTGCAGCGGGCAAACCTACCTCTCGCTACTGGATCACCCGACCTACGCCGCCGGTACCGTACGCGCCATCTGGAAGGAGCTGGGTGGAAAAATCCTCGGCAAGGATCGCGTCGCCGAAGTGCCCGAGGATGCCAGACTGCTGGCACGCTCGTATTCGCCCGATCTCGCGGAGATCATTCGCGACATCAACAAGTACAGCAACAACACCATGGCCCGACAGCTGTTTCTGAGCCTGGGCGCGGAGTTTCGCAACGAGGCCGATGGCGACGATGCCAAGGCTGCACAACGCGTCATCCGCCAGTGGCTGGCGAAAAAGGACCTGATTTCACCGCACCTGGTGATGGAGAACGGCTCTGGCCTTTCACGCGCCGAACGCGTCAGCGCACGGGAGCTGGCCAGCCTGCTTCAGGCCGCCTGGAAAAGCCCCTATGCCGCGGAATTCATCTCCTCGATGCCTCTGGCAGCGGTCGACGGAACCATGCGTAAGCGTCTGCGCAACACCCAGGTCGCCGGCAAGGCACATATCAAGACCGGCACTCTGAATACCGTTCGCGCCATCGCCGGTTACAGCCGCGACGATGACGGCAACACCTGGGCGGTCGTGGCCATCCTTAATCATCCTCGCCCCTGGGGCGCGTCATCCATCCTGGATCAAGTACTGCTCAGCCTCTACAACCGACCGGCTAGCGCAAACACCGCGCAACGCTGATGCCTGGGTACCGCGGGGCTCCGCCCCTCAAAGACCCTGATGCGCCGCAGAACGAGCCTGACCGGTCTTGCTCGCGATCCGAGCGTAAAACTTCGCCGGTGCCGCGGCATACCTCGGAACGGTGGAAAACGTTGTGCGGTTTCCACCCGACGAGCACCTTGGCAGGCTGGCACCTGCATTCGCCGCGAGGCTCAGCTCCTGCTCAACGCGCTTGCAGCTTCCAGGCGCGATGTATTCTGGCGTTGCGCCTGAAGTCTTCATCCAGAGTTGCCTGGGTGATTTCCTCAACGGCATAGCGCTCGGCGATCTGCGGATCGAGCACGAACTTGCGGAAGTTGTTGGAGAAGTACAGCGTACCGCCCGGCGCTAGGCGCGCCATGGCCAGGTCGAGCAAAGCGACCTGGTCACGCTGCACATCGAACACACCTTCCATACGCTTGGAATTGGAGAAGGTCGGCGGGTCGATGAATATCAATTCGTATTCACCGCGATCCTCCGCCAGCCAGGCCATGACGTCTGCCTGTTCGAGCCGCTGGCGATCAGACAGGCCGTTGAGCGACAGATTGCGCCGCGCCCAATCCAGATAGGTTTTCGACAGATCAACGCTGGTGGTGCTACGCGCGCCCCCCTTGGCCGCATGCACCGTCGCCGTGGCGGTGTAGCAGAATAGATTGAGGAAACGCTTGCCTGCCGCTTCGCGCTGGATACGCAGGCGCAGCGGACGGTGATCGAGAAACAGGCCTGTATCCAGATAGTCGGTGAGATTGACCAGCAGTTTGACGCCGCCCTCGCTAACCTCAAGAAACTCGCCCTGGCTGGCCTGGCGTTCGTACTGGCGCGTGCCGCTCTGCCGTTCGCGGCGCTTCACCACGACCTTCTCACGTGGAATACCCAGCGCCTGGGGGATGGCGCCCAGCGCGTCGAACAGCCGCGCCTGGGCTTTCTCCGGATCGATCGAACGGGGCGGTGCGTACTCTTGCACATGCACCCAGTCGCGGTACAGATCGATGGCGAGGGCGTACTCGGGCATGTCCGCGTCGTACAGGCGATAGCACTCGATGCCCTCCCGACGCGCCCACTTGCCGAGCTGACGCAAGTTTTTCTGCAGGCGATTGGCGAACATCTGCCCGCCCTCGCTGAGAAGCGCCAGCTCTACGGCCTGCTCGGCCTCGGCCGGACGCTGATTCGGCGCCGAACGCTGGCCGGTGACGAACTGATCCAGCTCGACCTTGATCAGCAACAGCTTGCACGGCAGCGCGCCGTTCCAGAATGCGTATTGCTTGTGGCTGCGAATGCCCATGCGCCGCCCCAGTTCCGGCGCCGCGGTGAAGACGCCGGCTTCCCAGCCCAGGCAGGCCTGCCGCAGACGCTCACCCAGATGCTGGTAGAGATAGACCAGGCTCGCCTCGTCACCCAGGCGTTCGCCGTAGGGCGGGTTGCAGATCACCAGGCCCTTCTGATTCTGATCCGGACGCGGTTCGAAAGTCGCCACGTCGCCCTGATAGATCCGGATCCAGCTGGCAAGCCCCGCGCGCTCGACATTGTTGCGGGCTGGCTGGATCAGACGCGGATCAGCCTCATAACCGCGAATCCACAGCGGTGGCCGGGCCAGTCCGGCCTCTGCACGGGCCAGGGCCTCGGCATGCAAACGATTCCAGAGCGCCGGCACGTGCCCGAGCCAGGCGCTGAAGCCCCAACGCTCGCGACGCAGGTTAGGCGCAATATCCGCCGCCATCAGCGCCCCCTCGATGAGAAAGGTACCCACCCCGCACATGGGGTCGGCCAACGCCCCGCCTGCAGCTGCGATGCGTGGCCATCCCGCGCGGATCAGCACTGCGGCAGCAAGGTTCTCCTTCAAAGGAGCGGCGCCTTGCTGAAGTCGATAGCCGCGCTGATGCAGACTGTGCCCCGACAGGTCGAGCGAGAGCACCGCCTGACCGCGATCGAGGCGCAGATGCACGCGCAGATCGGGATTAAGTTTGTCAACGCTGGGTCGTTCGCCCAAATCCGTGCGCAGCCGGTCGACGATCGCATCCTTGACCTTCAACGCACCGAAGTGCGTGTTGTCGATGCCCGAACCGCGCCCGCTGAATTCCACCGCCAGGCTGCCGGACGGCTCCAGGTGTTCGGCCCAGTCCACCGCGTGGACGCCGGTGTACAAGGTTTCGGCGTTCTCGGTGGCGAAGCGGCTGATCACCAGCAACACGCGATTGGCCAGCCGCGACCAGAGACACAGCCGATAGGCCACCTCCAGCCCCGCGAACCCGCGGATCGCGGCGGTTTGCTCACGCGCCTCCTCAAGACCAAGCGCAGTGGCTTCGTCCAGCAGCAGGCCTTCCAGCCCTTTGGGGCATGTGAGGATGAGTTCGTGGCGATCAGTCATGGTTTTTCCAGGAAATAAACGATTCGGGCAGGCGTCGGCAGGATCGAGTCGCCATAACCCTCATAGTGTATGGCTTATGGGTCTGAACATAGTTTGATGACTTGCTTATGACAAAACGATCATTCCAGCCTCTGACGCATTGGGTTAGAACACCACTCAGATCGGCATCGCAACGATGCTGGTAGAACCCCGCCACGCCGGCAGCGGGCTTCGCTGGCAGTCTATCTGCCGAGCCTCGCCATGAGGCCAACAGGAACACCAGTCAACCACTGAGGGCAATACCCAATGAGAAGACTCAAGCGTGATCCGATGGAACGAGCATTTCTACGCGGTTACCAGCATGGCATACACGGAAAATCCCGCGACCTCTGTCCTTTTTCCCATCCTCAAGTTCGCCAAGCCTGGATCAACGGCTGGCGGGAGGGTCGCGGCGACAACTGGGACGGTCTGACCGGCACTGCCGGTCTGCACAAACTGAACGAACTCCACGCAGTCGGCTGATTACCCTTCAAACCGACTTCAAACGGCACGCCCCATCCGGGCGGCGGGCTTGAAGCCCGGGGCTCCCTCAGGGAGCCCCACCAGGCCTAGCGAGACACCCCACTCCGAGCAGGCAATGCTGCGATGGCATCCACCGCCTCGCGAATCAGCGACGGCCCCTTGTAGATGAAACCGGTATACAGCTGCACCAGGCTCGCGCCAGCCTCGATCTTCTCGGCCGCGTGCCGTCCTTCGGTGATCCCACCGGCTGCAATGATCGGCAGGCGTCCACCCAGCGTATCGGCCAGCACCTTGACGGTATGCGTGCTTTTCTCCCGTACCGGCGCGCCTGACAGCCCTCCGGCTTCATCGGCATGAGCCAGCCCGGCAACCCCGTCACGACTCAGCGTGGTATTGGTGGCGATGATGGCATCCATCCCCGCCTGGAATACCGCCTCGCCTACCAGAGCTGTTTCTTCGTCGGTCATGTCCGGGGCAATCTTGATTGCCAGCGGAACCCGCTTGCCGTGCAGTATCTCGAGATCCTCGCGGCACAGGCGCAAGGCGTCGAGCAGTTGCTTGAGCGAGTCCCCGAACTGCAGGCTTCGCAAACCGGGCGTGTTGGGCGAACTGACGTTGACCGTCACGTAGCTGGCGTAGTGATAGACCTTTTCCAGGCAGTGCAGGTAGTCAGCCTCGGCGCGCTCGACCGGAGTATCGAAGTTCTTGCCGATATTGATCCCCAGCACACCCTTGAAATGCGCCGCGTCCACCCGCTCCAGCAAAGCATCGACGCCCTGGTTGTTGAAGCCCATGCGGTTGATGATCGCCTCGGCTTCCGGCAAGCGGAAGATCCGCGGCTTCGGGTTACCCGGCTGCGGCCGAGGCGTTACCGTGCCGATCTCGACGAAACCGAACCCCAGCTGCGACAGGCCGCAAATGGCCTCGCCATTCTTGTCCAGGCCCGCGGCCAGCCCGACCGGGTTGGGAAACTCCAGCCCCATTACCCGAACCGGCAGTTTGGCCGGCGATTTGGCGAGAAGGCCGTTGAGCCCGAGCCTGCCCCCTGCCCCTATCAGGTCGAGGGAAAGCTCGTGGGAGGTTTCAGGCGTGAACTTGAACAGCAGCTGGCGGGCCAGGTTATACATACGCAACCTAGAGTTATGGAAAGAGTGACGGCGAAGTATAGCAGCCAGCCGGGCATTTCAGCGGCATCGCATGCGGCTCGAAGCACCTGAATATCTACATTCAAGCCAGACGCCGCAGTGCGATCAACTTGCCCTGATCGGCAAATTCGATTTCGAAGGAACCAAACACACCTTCAGTTGTCAGAAACGGGCGCAAGTGGTGGGCCGGCAGACTGACGCTTCTTCCTTCCCGGCTCCTGATCAGGATTCGATTGGCGCGCCCCTGGTAGACAGCCAGCAGCTTGTCCGCGGGTAGCGCGATATCCAGCAAGAGGCTTGGCATGGAGGCTCCTCATTGATCAACGCAGCGATATTGCCACATCAGCCTTGCCTCGATCGTTGCCTCGTGCTGCCTTGTACGGCCAATAGCTCAGGTAGAACCCGCAAAGCCAGTGCGCAAACGCGACAGGTCTGCCAAACTCCGCGCATCGCCCAACGAGCTCATTCATCATGGTGAGCCTGCTCGAGCCTATGCCGTCCGTGACTTCCCGTATCAGCAGATTCGCGCAACGCCTCGGATTGACCGGTACATTGCCGCGTCAAACGCTTGAGCTTGCCAGCCGCCTGCATTTGCCCTTTGCGCCGCTGTCCGCGCCGCAACCCAGCATTTTCTGGCATGACGGCCCCTACTTGCAGCGGATCGTCGACCTGCCGCGCGGTGCACTATCTGGACCGATTCAGGAGGACAAGGCGCGAGCACATGCTGCTCTGACCCGCCTGGTTAGCAAGGAAAGCGTCGTCTATCCCGCCATCGACCTGCGCCAGATCGACGGCCTGAGCGGGCAGAATCCGGACGACACCCGCTACGCCACCCTCGAAGCCTTCGCCGCCACGCCAGGCTGCCGCCAACTGCGCGTCATCAGTTACAAGGATTTTCTGCGAACCATCGGCAGCGCCTTACCCGGCTTCACCAGCAATACCCCGATCGAGTTGCGCCAGGCCAGTTGGCTCGGAGAGCGGCTGTACTGGGCCGGCGAACATAATGCCGAAGCCTTTGCCTGCGCGATCGCCTATGCCCGTTTGCGCGGGCTGGAAGTATCACTTCCTTGCGAGTTGACCGATTACCGTCTCGACACGGCGGGCCTGCGAAGACTCGACAACGACTACCACGCGATCACCATGCCTGCCGAAGCCTGGAGCAATCGTGATTTCATGAGGCTGATCCTTGACACCAAGGTGCCCTACGCTCGGCTGACGCTACTACGCAACCCCAGCAATTCGGAACTTCTGCTGCTGGAAAAACGCCAGCCGATCGCCAACGCCATCGGCGAGGGCCTGAAACTGGCAGGCGCGCCCGACCTGGTGAACTACCTGCGTGACCTGCCTCAAATCACCCGTTTCTGGCTCGGTCAACCGGAAACGATGCAGAATGACTAGCCTCGCCAACTTCTAGGGTCTGTTGCCGTTTCGTCGCGAGTCGCGGACGAAATGGCAACAAACCCCACCTAGCGCTTGATCAGATTGGCCAGTATTCGCTCGTGAACCTGCTGGCAATTGCGCAGCTCTTCCTCATCGATCCCGGCGAATGCCTCCTGCCGAACTTGAGTGGAGATCGCCTCGATCTTCTGGATTAGCGGACGCGCCGGAGCAGCCAAGGTAATCAGTTTCGCCCGGCGATCCCCTGGCGCAGGCTGGCGGTGCACCAGCCCCTGAGCCTCCAGGCTGTCCAGCAGGCGCGCCAGGGTTGGCCCCTCCACCGCAACGCTCTGGGCGAGTTCACGCTGAGTCGGCAGGTGATCGAACCGCGCCAGGTGCAACAGCACCAACCACCGCGCCTGGGATAATCCGAGGTCAGCCAGCCGCCTATCCAGTTCCGCGCGCCATCCTCGCGAAAGTTGCGCCAATTGCATGGCGAATCGATGTTGCTCCGGGTACATGCCGCGCGCGTTCCTGCAAAACCTAATAATTAGCGAGCTAACCACAGCTCCGACATGCAGGCAATACTGCATTGGTCGCCAATGAGTATCACGACGGATGGAAATGTTTCAGTTTTATGCTCGCCGCTCACTACGGCATAGGGTCTGTTGCCGCTTCGGCGCCAGCACGGACGAAATGCCAGCAGACTCTAGAGCCCGAACTCCGTCTGCAGCGCCGCACGCACGCAGAAGAGCACCGCATCCGGAACGCGCCCGGCAAAGTGCTCTGCCACGGCGGCAACCGGCGGCAGCTCGCCCTCACCATCGAGGAAGGCCTCCTGAATTTCTTCCAGCAGGTGCTCCGGCAGATCGAGCGCCTGTTCGAGGCTCAGTTGCTGCGAGCCAATGGCTTCGGCCAGCATCGCGTAGACGTTCTTCTCGCTGCAGTCGAGCTGGCGAGCGATCTGCGCCGGCGTCATCCCGGCGCGAGCCAGGGTGATCAGCTCATGGCGAATGTCTGCAGGCGACTTGATTGCCGCCCCGCTGCCCTGCAGCACCTCGAGAAAAGCCTGGCCGTAACGTTCCAGCTTGCGCGCGCCGACACCGCTGATGCGCGCCATGTCAGCGAGGGAGCTCGGCTGGCTGCGCAACATCTCCAACAGCGTGGCATCGGGGAAGATGACGTAGGGCGGCACACCATGTTCCTCGGCCAGCTTGCGACGCAGGGTGCGTAGCGCCTCCCAGGTTTCGCGCTCTTCGCTGCGCACCAACTGGCTGGCAGCACTGGCGGATGACTTGGGTGCCTTGCTGGCCAGTTCGCGCCGTAGCTCCAGCTTCACCTCGCCACGCAGTAATGGCCGGCAACTGTCGCTCAGGCGCAAACCGCCAAAGCCCTCGAGATCGACATCGGCAAGTCCTCGCGCCACCAGTTGGCGAAACAGGGAACGCCACTCCCCTTCCGACATGCCCTTGCCGACCCCGAAGACGGACAGGTGCTGATGGCCGGGATTGCGAACCTTCTCGTTGTCACGCCCCAGCAGCACGTCCACCAGATGCCCTACGCCGTAGCGCTGCCCACTGCGGTAGATCGCCGACAAGGCCTGGCGCGCCGGTTCCGTGGCATCCCATGTCTGTACGCCGTCGACGCAATTGTCGCAATGGCCACAAGGCTCGGGCAGCACCTCGTCGAAGTACGCAAGTAGCGCCTGGCGCCGACAGCGGGTTTCCTCGCACAACGCCAGCATGGCATCGAGCTTGTGCTGCTCGACCCTCTTGTGGCGCTCGTCACCCTCGGAATTGTTGAGCATCTGTTTGAGGAAAATCACATCTTGCAGCCCATATGCCATCCACGCATCGGCTGGCAGGCCGTCGCGCCCGGCGCGCCCGGTTTCCTGGTAATAGGCTTCCAGCGACTTGGGCAGATCCAGGTGCGCGACGAAGCGCACGTTGGGTTTGTCGATTCCCATGCCGAAGGCGATGGTGGCGACCATAATCATGCCTTCCTCGTTGAGGAAGCGCTTCTGGTGGAAGGCACGCAACTCGTTGGGCAGCCCTGCGTGGTAGGGCAGCGCTGGGAAGCCCTGCTCGGTCAGGAACGCGGCGAGATCGTCGACCTTCTTGCGCGACATGCAGTAGACGATACCGGCGTCGCCACGGCGTTCGGCGAGGAAGCCCAGCAACTGCTTGCGCGGTTGCTCCTTGGGTACGATGCGGTAGAAGATGTTCGGTCGGTCGAAACTGGAGAGAAAGCGCTCGGCATTTTCCAGATGCAGACGCTGGACGATTTCCTCGCGGGTACGCTTGTCCGCGGTAGCCGTCAGGGCAATGCGCGGCACCGCCGGGAAGAATTCGGCCAACTGGCCCAGCTGCAGATACTCGGGCCGAAAATCATGCCCCCATTGCGATACGCAATGTGCTTCATCGATGGCGAACAGAGCGATCTGCAGACGCTGCAGGAATGCCAGCATACGCGGTTGGACCAGACGTTCCGGAGCCAGATAGAGCATCTTGATTTCGTTGCGACGCAGCCGCTCGGCAATCTCGCGCTGGTCATCGGCGTTCAGCGTGGAGTTCAGCGCCACAGCCGATACACCCAGCTCTTCGAGGGTCGCCACCTGATCATCCATCAACGCGATCAACGGCGAAACCACCACGGCCAGTCCCTCGCGCAGCAGCGCCGGCACCTGGTAGCAGAGCGATTTACCGCCACCAGTGGGCATCAGCACCAGTGCATCGCCTCCCTGGGCGACTCGCTCGATGATCGCGCCCTGGTAGCCACGGAAGGCGTCGTAGCCGAATACGTCTTTGAGTAAGCGCTGTGCCTGGTCGAGCATGCCGGTCTCCGAAACAAGGCGCGCAGTATACGCGAGGCGTTCGCCGAGTTCAGGCGCAACCGGACCGTACGGCAGACCAGTGAGCCGGCAGATGTTCCATATGACCTTTGACCACGCCCATTCGGTAGCTTGCAGCCTGCGGCTCGTCTAGAATCACCGCCATCGTCCATTCAAGGTAGCCACCGATGTCCTTCGCCGAGCAACTCGCCCGCCTGCAAGTGTTTCTTGATGCAGATGACCTGCATGAAGAGGCGCTGGATTACATCGCCGCGCACGGCTATCTGACTGCGCTGTGCATCTGCTCCGAGCAGGTGCCAGAGCGCGAATGGATAGACGCGCTGTTCGCCGAACCGCCTCAATACGCCGACGATACCGAGCGCGAAGCGATCGAAGCGACACTGGCACAGCTCAAGGCGCACATAGCCCGACAGCTGGCCAGTGACGAAGACATGGAACTGCCCTGCGATCTGGATCTCGGCGAAGAGCCGGATGAATCGGATCTGCGCGGCTGGTGCATCGGCTTCATGGAAGGCGTATTCATGCGCGAAGCCGTTTGGTTCGAAGAATCCGAGGAGGAAGTCAGCGAACTGCTATTGCCGATCATGGTTGGCTCAGGCCTGTTCGACGAACAGCCCGAATTCACCGATATCGCTGCAGACGCCGACCTCGTCGACGAGATGGTTTCGCAGATTCCGGAGATACTGACCGCCCTCTACCTGATCTGCCACGCCCCCGAGGAAAAACCCGCGCTGCTCAAACCGCGGCGTCATTGATCCTGGGATAACCCGCCTTGGCCCATCGCGATATCCCGACGTATCGCAACCCGGTAGCACGCTACGTGCTGCTGGGCATCGGCTGGTTGAGCGTCGCGCTCGGGGTGATCGGCATCTTCCTGCCCGTACTGCCCACCACACCCTTCCTGTTACTGGCCGCCGCCTGCTTCGTGCGCAGTTCCCGGCGCTTCTACGACTGGCTGGTCACTCACCCACGTCTCGGGCCCTGGTTCCGTGACTACCTTGAAGGCAACGGCATCCCCCTCAAGGCCAAGATCTACGCCATTGCCACCATGTGGCTAAGCATCGGCGTGTCCTGCTGGCTGGTACCGCTGTTCTGGGCGAGGGTCGGCATGTTGATCAGCGCCTCGCTGGTCACGCTGTACATCCTTCGCCAGCGGACCCTTCCTACGCGCTGACGCCATGATTGCGCAGATAGACCCCTTCACCCATGGCCTTGATCTGCCCCTCGATCAAGGCCTCGAACGGCCGCAATAGCGCATCGAAACGCCCTGCACCTTCAAGGATGTTCAACGCGACGGTAATCGCCTCTATCGTGGACAGCGCTCCGGGCACCGGCGCTTTGCGCAACCGATACCGTGATTCCAGGCCCGGCGGTAAAGTGACGCGCGGCAAGGCAGCCAGCCGCGGATTGAGGTGCAGCAATTTGCGCGCCTTGCGCCAGGTACCGTCCGGCACTATCAGGCGCAACGCCGCGCCATGCTCAGCCAGACTCGCCACTGGCACGACGTCATCCCCCGGAAACAGCAGATAGCTCGGCACGTCATCGAGCGACAGATCATCGAAAACTTCGCCAACCCGCAATTCGCAATTGCACAAGCCCAGCGCTGCCAGTCGCGCGGTATTCAATGCATGGGAGGACTCATCCGGGTGCTGCAGGATCAGCACATGGGTATGGCTATCGAGGCACGGGATCAACGAGCATAGACAGTGGCTGAGAGGCCGCTGGCAACGAGGGCATTGCGGGCGGGACATGAACCCTCCTGGGGCCTGTTAACTGGCAGCGCCTCCATATCAAGCGGGGTGGTCTCTGCGCAGAATCACCGGTCTCTCCGACGTACAGACCGTCCCCGGTAAAGCATCCAGAGAAAGACAATTCGAACGACAAACCGCTTTGCGACGACACAGTTTCACCCCGCTCGAGTTATCGGGCGAGGTGAAACAGTCATCGAGGGGCGCCTGAGAACGACCCCACCTGTCGATCAGTGCCGAGGTGGCACCGACTTCGTGCGTTCAGCACGTACAGGTATCGGCTGCGGACGGGGCGGTTCGATGAAGCCGAGCGCCACTGCCAGTTCCCAGCACACACGATTGAGCCACGCTTTCATGGTCGAACCCTCCTGCTTGATACGGGTCTTGTGAGCCATTTGGGCCTGACGTCAGCATAACTCATCGAACGGGAGGCCGCTGCGTCAATGTTGCGCCACGGCTTTTTCATCTGGCCCTATGAAATGCGACCCGCGCGTCTGGCAGGCGTTCAGAACGAATGCAATGGCACCCTCAGGCGCGCTGTCGGCGATACGGAAATACATCGATCACCTTGCCTTGACGGATGGCGTCCTGCAGCCCTTTCCAGTAATTGGCGTCGTACAGTTCGCCATGCAACTTGGCAAACAGCCGCCGCTGCTGGACATCAGTGAATAGAAAGCGTGGGAACTCCTCGGGAAACACATCGTTGGGCCCTACCGAATACCAGGGCTCTGACGCCATCTCATCCTCGGGATAGCGCGGCTCGGGTATGTAACGGAAGTTCACCTCGGTGAGAAAGCAGATCTCGTCGTAGTCGTAGAACACCACGCGACCATGGCGTGTGACGCCGAAGTTCTTCAGCAGCATATCGCCGGGAAAGATGTTCGCCGCAGCCAACTGTTTGATGGCCAGGCCATAGTCTTCCAGCACTTCGTGCGTCTGCTGCTCGCTGGCGTGCTCGAGGTAGATGTTCAATGGCGTCATGCGCCGTTCGGTCCAGCTGTGGCGGATCAGGACGGTATCGCCTTGCACTTGCACCGTGGAAGGCGCGACCTCCAACAGCTCAGCGAGGCACTCGGGATCGAACTTGGATGTGGGAAAGCGAAAGTCGGCGAATTCCTGGGTGTCGGCCATGCGCCCTACCCGGTCGACGTTCTTTACCAGGCGATATTTCTCCACCACGTTCGCCCGGTTGACACTCTTGATGGGTGAGAAACGATCCTTGATGACTTTGAAAACTGTATTGAAGCCCGGCAGCGTGAACACGCTCATCACCATGCCGCGTACACCGGGCGCCATCACAAAACGGTCGTCAGTGGTCGCCAGATGGTTGATCAGCGCCCGGTAGAATTCCGACTTGCCCTGCTTGTAGAAGCCGATGGAAGTGTAAAGCTCGGCAATGTGCTTGCCGGGCAGGATGCACCGGAGAAAAGCGATGAATTCAGCCGGGATAGGTACCTCGACCATGAAATAGGAGCGGGTGAAGGAGAAGATGATCGACACCTCCGCTTCATCCGTGATCAGCGCATCGACCACGATGCCCGTGTCTTCCAGATGCAACAGCGGGATCACCAGCGGCCATTGCTCATCACGAGTAAAAAGACGCCCCAGCAGGTAGGCGCCCTTGTTGCGATAAAGCACCGAAGCGAACAGCTCGACGGTAAGCTCGGGGTCCTTGCACACCCAGTCAGGAAGCGAAGCCTGCAATTGCATCTCGAGCTTCTGTAGATCACTGTCACGATTGGCGTAAGGCACGTCGAATGCATAGTCATCGAGAATCCCTTCCAGCATGCCGTGCAGATCGCCCATCGGCCGATAACGACGCGTCTGTGCCACGTGCTCGTGCCGGCTGGGCGGTCGAGTTGTGTGGATGAACATCGTCTCGTCGCTGATGCAGTCATGGCTGAACAACCCGCAGAAGATCGAGTTGTACCAGGTCTCGGATAGCTCATCGTCGAAGCGCGGATCGATCAGTTCGATGTAGGCGCTCTTGATCTGCGGCCAGAACTGCACGCGCAACAGCGTCTGCTCGGGAAAAGTCGCGCGCAGGTGTCGGCAGGTCTCGCCCACCTTCTGTTCGTATAGCGCGATGCGCGCCGCAGAAGCCTGCTGGATTTCCTGCCATTGGGCCCGCTCGAAGCGGGCCCTGGCGCCCTCGGTGATCAAGCGGAAATGCTCGCGGTAATCATCGAAGCCGAGCAGAATCTCTCGGGCGATCTCGGTATCCGACGCTTGCTGAATCATGGCGGCGTCCTGCACACGATGGGAACCCAAGCATGAGTGCTCGGGGGCCGAATCCGCATACGCGGACCCGGCAGCGACGTTATTGCTGCAGTTCCTGCTCGCCGAAGATGTCCGCGAAGAGCATTGTCGACAGATAACGCTCGCCCGAGTCCGGCAGGATCACCACGATGTTGCGCCCCTGCATCTCGGGACGTTCGGCCAGGCGTACGGCAGCGGCCACCGCGGCGCCGCCGGAAATCCCGCAGAGGATGCCCTCTTCGCGCATCAGGCGCAGAGCCGTGACCTTGGCTTCCTCGTCGTCGACCAGCTCGACCCGGTCGACCAGCGAAAGATCCAGGTTCTTCGGCACGAAGCCGGCGCCGATACCCTGGATCTTGTGCGGACTGGGCTTGACCTCATCGCCCGCCAGTGTCTGGCTGATGACCGGCGAACTGGTCGGCTCGACCGCCACGCTGATGATCTGCTTGCCCTTGGTCTGTTTGATGTAGCGCGATACGCCGGTCAGAGTGCCGCCGGTGCCAACGCCCGAGACCAGCACGTCGATGCTGCCATCGGTGTCGTTCCAGATTTCAGGACCTGTGGTCTTCTCGTGAATCGCCGGGTTGGACGGGTTCTCGAACTGCTGCGGCATGTAGTACAGGCTCGGGTCCGAAGCCGCAATCTCGCTGGCCTTCTCGATCGCCCCCTTCATGCCCTTGGCCGGCTCGGTGAGCACCAGCTCGGCGCCCAGCGCCTTCAACACCTTGCGCCGCTCAAGACTCATGGAAGACGGCATGGTCAGGATCAGCTTGTAGCCCCGCGCAGCCGCCACGAATGCCAGGCCGATACCGGTATTGCCTGAGGTGGGTTCGACCAGCGTCATGCCCGGCTTGAGGGAGCCGTTTTCCTCGGCATCCCAGATCATTCCCGCGCCGATCCGGCATTTCACCGAATGCGCCGGGTTGCGACCTTCGATCTTGGCGAGGATGGTCACGCCTTTGGGACCCAGGCGGTTGATCATCACCAGCGGCGTATTGCCGATGGCGCGTGCGTTGTCTGCAAAGATGCGGCTCATGATGTATCCCTGCGATGAGAAAAAACAGAATCAGAGCCTATGCCCTGATGCGTGCCTAGTCCAGCCGAACTCCCGCGCGCAGGTTCGGGTCCATCCAATAAGCCATGAATGGACCGGGACGAGATGAAAAGCCGCTACCGACTGCCCCTGTGGATTCTGCTTGCGCTGGCCACCTTCCTGATCGTGCTGCACACAGCCCTGCCTCATCTGGTGCGCAACTACCTGAACGACAGGATGGCCGACATGGGAGATTATCGAGGCTACGTCGCAGATGTCGACCTGGCCTGGTGGCGTGGCGCCTATCGACTGGATGGCCTGCTCATCGAGAAAAAGGACAAGCAGATCCAGGCCCCGCTGCTCGACGCGCCGCTGATCGACATCGCCATGAGCTGGCGTGAATTCTGGCGAAACCAGGCCGTGGTCGCCGTGGTGGTCTTCGAACAGCCGAAACTCAATTTCGTCGATGGTGGCGAGCGAGGCGAGTCGCAGACCGGCGATGGCGTGGATTGGCGCGACCAGCTGGAAGCCCTGCTGCCCATCACGCTCAACGAGATCCGAGTGCTGGACGGCCAGCTTTCGTTTCGCAACTTCACAGCCGAACCGCCCGTGCATGTCTACGCCAGCACCGTCGACGCCAGCCTCTACAACCTGACCAACAGCGCCGATGCCAAAGGCGAGCGGGTAGCCACCTTCGAAGGCACCGCCAAGATGTTCAACCAGGCGCCCGTAGAAGCCCGCGCCCACTTCGACCCCTTTACCGACTGGGAGAATTTCCAGATCAGCCTGCGCATGACAGACCTGGACCTGACCAAACTCAACGATTTCAGCAATGCCTATGGCAGCTTTGATTTCGCCAAGGGCTCCGGCGACCTGGTGCTCGAGGTGGAGGCCAACGACAGCCAGCTGGACGGCTACATCAAGCCGCTGCTGCGCAAAGTCGAAGTGTTCAATTTCAGACAGGACATCGAGGCCGAGGACAAGGGGTTTTTTCGCGGCCTTTGGGAGGCCATGGTCGGCGGAACCGAGGAGGTCCTGCAGAACCAGCGCAAGGAGCAGTTCGCCACCCGGATCGAATTGTCCGGAAGTACACGCAATGCCGACATCAGCCCCTTCCAGGCATTCATCTCGATCCTGCGTAATGCTTTCGTCCAGGCCTTTACGGCACGCTTCGAGCGATCGCTCGAGCTGGAAGAGGATTGAGCGACGGCTCGTCTCGCACAGCGAGGCACCCAGGCCGTGACCATATTCGAGACGCGCCATCATCAAGTGACTGAATAGGTCACATACGTTCTCAGTCTGGCGACCGCGCGGTATAGTCTCCCCCTTTCGATTGCCAGCCGGTCTGTCCGGCTTACCCCGTTGAGGATTTTCCGATGAAGTTCGAAGGTACCCAGTCCTACGTCGCCACCGTCGACCTCAAGCTCGCGGTCAATGCGGCGATCACGCTGCAGCGCCCGCTGCTGGTCAAGGGCGAACCCGGCACCGGCAAGACCATGCTGGCCGAACAGCTGGCGGAATCCTTCGGCGCCAAGTTGATCACCTGGCACATCAAGTCCACCACCAAGGCTCACCAGGGGCTCTACGAATACGATGCGGTGAGCCGCCTGCGCGACTCACAGCTGGGCGTGGACAAGGTCCACGACGTGAAGAACTACATCAAGAAGGGCAAGCTCTGGGAGGCTTTCGAGGCCGAGGAGCGCGTCATCCTGCTGATCGACGAGATCGACAAGGCCGACATCGAGTTCCCCAACGACCTGCTGCAAGAACTCGACAAGATGGAGTTCTACGTCTACGAGACCAACGAAACCATCAAGGCCAGGCAGCGCCCGATCATCATCATCACCTCCAATAACGAGAAAGAGCTGCCGGACGCCTTCCTGCGCCGCTGCTTCTTCCACTACATCGCCTTCCCCGATCGCGAGACGCTGCAGCGCATCGTCGACGTGCACTACCCGAACATCAAGCCCTCGCTGGTCAGCGAAGCGCTCGACGTCTTCTTCGACGTGCGCAAGGTTCCGGGTCTGAAGAAGAAACCCTCCACCTCGGAGCTGGTCGACTGGTTGAAGCTGCTGATGGCGGACGACATCGGCGAAGCGGTACTCCGCGAGCGCGACCCGACGCGAGCGATTCCACCGCTGGCCGGAGCGCTGGTGAAGAACGAGCAGGACGTGATGCTGCTCGAACGCCTGGCCTTCATGAGTCGCCGCGCCAGCCGCTGATCGCAGCCGGTTCCGTTTGGAGAGTCGGTTGCTTCATTCTTCGGAGGGAAGAACCATGCAAACCTACACCGGCAAATGCCTGTGCGGTGTCGTGCGCTACCGTATCGACGCCCCCATCGACGGACTGACCCATTGCCATTGCAGCATGTGCCGCAAGGCCCACGGCGCAGCGTTCGCCAGTTATGCGAGCGTACCGTTGGAAGCCTTCCACTTCATGTCCGGCAAGGACCAGCTCGGCGTTTACCACTCCTCCGAATACGTGACGCGCACCTTCTGCATCCGCTGCGGCTCGAACCTGCAGTTCGTCGACAACCGCGAGCATGAACTCGGCGTTGCCGTGGGCACGCTCGACTCACCCTTGCCCGTACCGCCGCAATCGCACATCTTCGTAGGCTCCAAGGCCGATTGGTACACGATTCGCGACGGGCTTCCCGAACACCAGGGCGACAGCAGCAGCTGATCGCCGCGCCCAGAGGTTCTGCAATGCTGCTTGGTCTGTTCAATGAAATGCGCGCCGCCAAGGTACCTGTGTCGGTGCGCGAACTGCTCGACCTGATCGATGCTCTGAAGCATCGTGTGGTATTCGCCGACATGGACGAGTTCTACTACCTGGCACGCACCGTGATGGTCAAGGACGAGCGCCACTTCGACAAGTTCGACCGGGCCTTCGGCGCCTACTTCAATGGCCTGCAGAGCCTCGACCAGCATCTGGAGGCACTGATTCCCGAGGAATGGCTGCGCAAGGAGTTCGAGCGCAGCCTGAGCGAAGAGGACCGCGCGCAGATCCAGTCCCTGGGTGGCCTCGACAAGCTGATCGAGGAATTCAAGAAGCGCCTGGAAGAACAGAAGGAACGCCACGCCGGTGGCAACAAGTGGATCGGCACTGGCGGCACCAGCCCCTTCGGTTCCGGCGGTTACAACCCCGAGGGCATCCGCATCGGCGATGCCGGCAAGCGCCAGGGTCGTGCGGTGAAGGTCTGGGACCAGCGCGAGTACAAGAATCTCGACGACCAAGTCGAGCTGGGCACGCGCAACATCAAGGTCGCCCTGCGCCGCCTGCGCAAGTTCGCCCGCCAGGGTGCTGCGGACGAGCTGGACATCGACGGCACCATCGACCACACCGCCCGTGATGCCGGCCTGCTCAACATCCAGATGCGTCCCGAGCGGCGCAACGCAGTGAAGCTGCTGATCCTGTTCGACATCGGCGGATCGATGGACGCCCATGTGAAGGTCTGCGAGGAACTGTTCTCGGCCTGCAAGACCGAGTTCAAGCACCTGGAGTACTTCTACTTCCACAATTTCATCTACGAATCGGTGTGGAAGAACAACTTCCGCCGCACCTCCGAGCGCACCTCGACGCTGGATCTGCTGCACAAGTACGGCCCGGACTACAAAGTGGTGTTCGTCGGCGACGCGGCGATGGCGCCCTATGAAGTCACCCAGCCGGGCGGCAGCGTAGAGCACTGGAACGAAGAAGCCGGCTACGTCTGGATGCAACGCTTCATGGAGAAGTACAAGAAGCTCATCTGGATCAATCCCTACCCCAAGGACACCTGGGGCTATACCGCCTCCACCGGCATCATCCGCGAACTGGTGGAAGACCGCATGTATCCGCTGACCCTGAGCGGGCTGGAAGAAGGCATGCGGTTCCTCGCGAAATAATCGGGCGAGTCGACGCAGGTCAGGTTCGCCAGCACCCTGGAAATGGGCTACTCCTTACGACTCCGATCACATGTCGCAGGAGAAGGCCCGTGAACGACGAAGAACCACGCCAGTTGCCCACTGCCCTCCTTGTCGAGGCCCTGACCCTGGTTACATCGGTGCTGGGCGGCGCGAAGGATGGCAAGGAGTTGCTGGAAAGCCTCGGCAGTCGGATCGACCCTGCCAAGCCGCTGCGCTACGCCGTGCAGATCTGCGAACGACGCGACGACCACATCCTCGTTCGGGTCCTGGTTCGCAACAGCGGCGAACACGGTGTCCATGTGCAGTCCCTCGAAACCGAGGAGACGCTCAAGGCCGACATCCTCGAAGTCCGCGACATCACGGGACGCAACGCCCGAGTGGGATTCCAGAGTTCGTCGGATACCGGCAATGCACCCTCGGACGGCCCATTGTTCCTCGATGCAGGAACCGCGCGATTGCTGGAGCTCAGACTCCAGACCTTCGACGAACGACGCCTGCGCAACGCGCCACGCGGCAAACTGGTGTTCGGCTACGTGGTGAATGGTGTGGCGAGAAGCAACCTGAGCGACGAGGTGGAGTTCGCCTTCCCCACCCGCACCCGGCTTCTCTCCTGATATATCGAGATCTCATCGCAATGGGCGTTCTGTGGTTCTGCCCGCCAACGTCCTTGCAGGGAACGCCACTTCCGAAACGATACTTTTGCGTGCTTGCCGCTGAGCGGACGATCGATGACGGCTAACTGAAAACCCGGACCAACCTGCCAGTAACATCTTTTTTCATTTGCAGTTGCGGGTTTTCACTCTCTCATCCGTCTTATTCATTGAGAGATCAAAAAAACCGCACCACGCCCTGCATGCGCAACGACATGCGGGGCGTTCGGCTTGTCCTAACGAGCCCTGCACATTGACGTGCCTGCGCAACATCATCGTTACCGAATCCACCGCCCTTAGCCATAGACCTTGCCCTCATGTCCAAGAAGTCCCGCTCCAGACTCTGGTTCCTCGTTCACAGCTGGCTGGCCCTGCCAATCTGGTTCTTCCTGCTGATCATCTGCGTGACCGGCACCCTCGCCACGATCAGTCAGGAGATCGTCTGGCTGGCCAACCCGGACGTACGTGCCAGCAAGCCGTCAACCGATGCCGAACGGCTCAGCTATGGCCAGGTGCTGGAAGCCATCCGCCAGGCCCAGCCCGAAGTCATCGTGCAATCGATCATCCGCCCGCAGGAGGACCACTTCGCCCTCAACGCCCGGGTCAGCTACCCCGACGGCACCTCGCCGACCCTCTACGTCAACCCCTATACCGGAGCCATCCAGGGCGTCAGCCCGCAGTTCGACTTCCGCCAGTTCACTCGCGCCCTGCATGGCTGGTGGCTGGTGCCCTTCACCAACGGTTTCAGCTGGGGCTGGTATCTGGTCTCGCTGACGGGCCTGCCGATGCTGGCCTCGCTGATTACCGGGCTGGTGGTCTACAAGAAGTTCTGGAAAGGCTTCTTCAAGCCCACTCTACGTTTTCGCCATGGCGCACGCATCTTCTGGGGCGATTTCCATCGTCTGTCCGGCATCTGGTCGATCTGGTTCATCGCGGTCATTTCCATCACCGGCATATGGTTCCTGATCCAGGCGATACTATCCGACACTCATATTTCCATCTCCACGGCGGGCGTGCCGCCGGTGGTGGCACGTGAAGAAGTGCCCGTAGTCGCCGCCGGCGGCAGCATGCCGTTCCTCGACGTGGACAAGGCCGTGGCTACCGCCAGCCAGCAGATCTCGGGGCTGGAGGCCAGTTTCATCAGCCTGCCGGGCAATGCCTACAGCCATATCTTCATCAGCGGGCGCGGCTGGTATCCCTTGATGTTCCAGTCGGCGGCGGTCAACCCCTATACCGGCAATGTCGACTCCACGCGCCTGCTCAGCGACCGCTCCGCCCTGGAGTTCGTTACCGAGTCGATGCGCCCGCTGCATACCGGCGACTTCGGCGGCCTGTGGCTCAAGCTGGTGTGGTTCCTCTTCGGCCTGATCCTCAGCATGATGGTGCTCAGCGGCCTGCTGATCTGGAGCAAGCGCACCGTCCAGGCCACCGCCGCCCTGGCCAGACGCCCGGCACGTGCCGCACGCCAGCCCAAGCCGGCCAAGCCGGCACCGATCCGCATCAGTGAAGCCACGGAGAACCAATTATGAGCAGGGCTGCAGCAACCCCCGCACCTTCCTCCCGCCTGGGCCGCCTGTGGTTCAAGTGGCGCTTCCACCTGAGCGCCCTGCTGCTGATCATCCCGCTGGCCTTCATGCCCAAGTACTTCAAGGACGTCGCCCTGTTCCGCGGCGAGAGCGGCCTGGGCGAACGGGAGGTCGGCGAGGTGCAGGTCGGCCCCTGGAGCCTGCGCCTGGCCGAGTTCCGCCAGGAGCCGCCCCAGCTGGAAGGCCCCGCCGGCTACATGAAGAACTTCAACGCCGCGCTGTGCCAGGCCTGCATCGGGCAGGTCAAGGCCACCTACCTGCGCATCGGTAAGCCACGCAGCCTGCGCGCGGCCGGCGCCCTCTTCTTCGGCAGCCCCTATCGCATGGGCACCAGCCTGCCCATTCCCGCCCGCACCAAGGCCGACGCTGAACTGTGGATCACCATGGAAGGCTGGGACGGCTCCATGCATCAGGCATCCATCCCCCTCGCCCAGGCTTCGCCCGCCACCCTGGCCTGGCTGAACAGACAAGGAGGCAAACCATGACCACCGCAGCCCGACTACGCCTGTCCCTGCTGGCGCTCTGCGTCGGCTTTGCATCCCTGGCCCAGGCGCACAACCCGATCTGCCAGTGCGAACCATCCGACAACGAGGAAATCGTCTGCACCGGTGGCTTCTCCGACGGCAGCGGCGCCCCTGGGGTGACCCTCGACGTGATCAGCTACGAAGAGGAAATCCTCGTACCCGGCAAGCTCGGCGAGGATTCGAAGATGCGCTTCAAGCGCCCGGACGGCGAGTTCTACGTGCTTTTCGACGCCGGCCCAGGGCATGTGGTGGAGATCGATCACACGGAAATCGACGCTCAATGACCACTCAAACGATACGCCCCGCCGGCGCCGGCCATGAAACGCTCTACGTCCTGGCGCTGTGCCTGGCCATCCTCGTCCTGGCCGGCTCGGTGGTGGCCTGGCGCGCGGAGCCCGAGCAGCAGGCCACCGTTTCAGAACACCAGCTCGATGCCCGTCGCGATCTCACTGCCGCCGAACAGGGCATCCACGCCGACATCAACGTGGCCGTCGACGAGATCCACCTCTATCTGGTAGACGAACAGCGCCTGCCCAGCCCGCAGGAACTGGCCGAGGACAACTTCCCGCCCTTCGTCGACGACACCAGCGCCGCCAACCGTGGCCGGCACCGCTGGCAGTTGCTTGACGTCGCGGGCGAGCAGGTCTATCTCGGCCTCAGCCAAGCCCACGAAGTGGCTGGCTCCTTCCTTCTGCGCCTGGATGGTCCACAGACCGATATCTGGATCAACCGCGACGCCCACCCCACTCCGCCGAGCAGCCTGCAGCAGCAGACGCTGATCTCCGACGGCTGGCGCCAGGTGGTCGTTCAATACGACGCCGGTGTGACTCGCCAACATCGCCATTGAAATTCGGAAACCCCATGCAGACATTCCTTCGCTCTTCCTCGCGCCGCTCGTTGCTGGGTGCCCTCCTGCTCGGCCTGGCCGGCACCCTGCTGCCGACCCTGGCCAGTGCCGCCGACGGCGATCGCCTGCGCATCGGCATCACCCTGCACCCCTACTACAGCTATGTGAGCAACATCGTCGGCGACAAGGCCGAGGTGGTGCCACTGATCCCCGCAGGCTTCAACCCGCATGCCTATGAGCCGCGCGCCGAGGACATCAAGCGCATCAGCTCGCTGGACGTGGTGGTGCTCAACGGCATCGGCCACGACGACTTCGCCGACCGCATGATCGCTGCCAGCGAGAAGCCGGACATTGCGCTGATCGAAGCCAACACCAACGTGCCCTTGCTGGCCGCCACCGGCCAGGCCGCGCGCGGTGCCGGCAAGGTGGTCAACCCGCACACCTTCCTCTCGATCAGCGCCTCCATCACCCAGATCAACACCATCGCCCGCGAACTGGGCAAGCTCGACCCGGCCAATGCCAAAACCTACAGCCAGAACGCCCGCACCTACGGCAAGCACCTGCGCAAGCTGCGTGCCGAAGCGCTGGGCCAGTTGAGCCAGGCGAGCAATGCCGAACTACGCGTAGCCACCATCCACGGTGCCTACGACTACCTGCTGCGTGAGTTCGGCCTGGAGGTCACCGCCGTGGTGGAGCCGGCCCACGGCATCGAACCCAGCCCCAGCCAGTTGAAGAAGACCATCGACCAGCTCAGGGACCTGGACGTGCAGGTGATCTTCTCGGAGATGGACTTCCCCTCCAGTTACGTCGACACCATCCAGCGCGAGTCCGGCGTCAAGCTCTATCCCCTCACCCATATTTCCTATGGCGAATACACCACAGAGAAGTACGAAGAAGAGATGACCCGCAACCTCGGTACCGTGGTGCGCGCCATCCAGGAGGCAGGCGCATGACCGCTGCCGAAGCACTGCTGGAAACGCCGATCAGCGGGCCCGCCATCGAATTCGCCAGCATCAGCCTCGACCTCGGCCGCACCCGTATCCTCGACCGAGTGGCCTTCCAGGTCCGCGCAGGCAGTGTGCACGCCCTGGTCGGGCCCAACGGCGGCGGTAAGAGCTCGCTGATCAAGACCCTGCTCGGCCAGATGCCCCACCAGGGTGAATTGCGCCTGAACTGGCCGGACACACCCGGCACCATCGGCTACGTGCCCCAGGCGTTGGAATTCGACCGCGGCCTGCCACTGACGGTGGACGACTTCATGGCCGCCATGTGCCAGCGCCGCCCGGCCTTCCTCGGCCTGTCGCGCCGCCACGCTCCCACCATCGAGCAGGCCCTGGCGCGAGTTGGCATGCTCGACAAGCGCAAGCGGCGTATGGGTGCCCTCTCCGGTGGCGAGCGCCAGCGCGTGCTGCTGGCCCAAGGTCTGGTGCCGGAGGCGCAACTGATGGTGTTGGACGAACCCATGTCGGCGCTGGACGAACCCGGCGTACAAGTATTCGAGCGTCTGCTTTCCGAGTGGCGCCAGGCCGGGGTGACGGTGCTGTGGATCGAACACGACCTGGAAGCGGTGCGCCGCTTGGCTGATCGTGTCACTGGGCTGAACCGCTGCATGCTGTTCGACGACGAACCGGTCCGGGCACTGGCTCCGGAGCGTCTGCTGCAGCTGTTCTCCAGCCATCCACGGGTTGCCGGGGAGGCCAGCGCATGAACTTCGACTACGAGCAACTGCGCCTGCTGATCCAGGGCTGGGCCAGCGCTGGCCACCTGCCACAGGCCCTGGCCTACGGCTTCGTGGTCAACGCGCTGCTCGCCGGACTGCTGATTGGCCCGGTACTGGGCGGCCTGGGTACTCTGGTGGTGGTCAAGCGCTTTGCCTTCTTCTCCGAGGCCGTCGGCCACGCGGCGCTCACCGGCGTCGCCATCGGCATCCTCCTTGGCGAACCCTATACCGGTCCCTATGGCAGCCTGTTCGGCTACTGCCTGCTGTTCGGCATCCTGCTCAACTACCTGCGCAACCGCACCGGCCTGGCGCCGGATACCCTGATCGGCGTGTTCCTCTCGGTATCCCTGGCGGTCGGTGCCAGCCTGCTGCTGATCCTCGCCGGGCGCATCAACATCCACATCCTGGAGAACGTGCTGTTCGGCTCGGTGCTGACCGTCAATGGCCAGGACCTGGCGGTGCTGGCGCTGGTCGCCCTGCTCGCTCTGGGCCTCGCCCTGCCGCTGTACAACCGCATCATGCTGGCCAGCTTCAACCCGCAATTGGCCAGCGTGCGCGGCGTCGCGGTAAAGCGCCTGGACTACCTGTTCGTGCTGCTGGTGGCGCTGGTCACCGTGGCTTCGGTCAAGGTCATCGGCGCCATCCTGGTCGGCGCCCTGCTGGTGATCCCGGCGGCGGCCGCGCGTCTGCTCAGCCAGTCGCTGAAAGGCTTCTTCTGGCTGTCGGTAGCTATCGCCACCTTCAGCACCCTAGCCGGCATCCTGTTGCCGATCGCGCTGGACCTGCCGATCCCCTCGGGTGCCGCCATCATCATCGTCGCCGGCATCGTCTTCGCCCTCGCCGCCATCGCGCGCGGCACGCTGCCTCACCTGAAAGGGAACCTGGGATGACCCACCATTCGCTACGCCCATTCACTCTCGCTCTCGCCATCAGCGCCCTGTTCGCCGGTCCGCTGCAGGCGCAGGAAAACCCGCCACGGATACTCGCCGCGCTACCCGTTACCTACGGCTTGGGCGTCGCCCTGCTGGATGGCAGCGACGTACAACTGCAACGTGCGGCCCCCGCCAACCTGCCGGCCAGCCGTCAGATCGCCTACTTCAGCGGGCGCGGCGCCGCCAGTCTGGAGAAGGTCGCGAGCCGGGCCGACGCGGTGATCGCCCTGCGCTCGCTGTGGCCGGATGACCCGCTCTACCCCCTGGCCCGGCGCAGCAATATCCGCATCGTCGAAATCGACGGCGCGCGTCCGGTGGACGGCGCCCTGCCCGGCATCGCCCTGCAGTCGGACGGCGACGATGCCCTGGCCGAGCAACCCTGGCTGAGCATCAACAATCTGGGGCGCATGGCCGACGTGATCGCCGCCGACCTGGTGCGCCTGGCCCCCGCCGACAAAGCGCGCGTCGAAGCCAACCTGGCCACCCTCAAGCAGCGCCTACTCAAGCTCAGTGCCGACAGCGAGGCGCGTCTGGCCCAGGCCGACAACCTGACGGTGGCCAGCCTGTCGCCGCATCTGGACTACCTGATCGGCGGTCTCAACCTCGACCTCGTTGAGCTGGATCTGCCGGAAGATGATCGATGGACGGCTGAAGCCCTCGCCGAACTGAGCGCCAGCCTGCGGGAAAACGACATCGCCGCCGTACTCGCCCAGCGCCAGCCCCCGGCCGAACTGGTCCAGGCGATAGTGGATGGCGGCAGCCGCCTGGTGCTGGTCGAGGACGGCCAGGAAGACCCCGTCGCCGGGCTGGAAGCCGCCATCAGACAGGTGCTCGACGCCCTCTCATCCTGATGATAGTGCCTACGCGCGTCATCTAGGATCTGTTGACGTTTCGTTCGCGGCCGACCGCTATAGGAAACAGCACCTGGGATATAGCGCTGGGCCGGCTCAGTAGGTGTAGCTGAGGGAAGTCATCACATTGCGCGGGGCGCCATAAACGCCATTGCCCGCCACGCCCATGAAGTACTTCTTATCGAACAGGTTGTTGATATTGACCGACGCGCTGAGCTTTTCATTGATGTCATAACGGGCCATCAGGTTGGCTAGGGCATAGCTCTTCTGGGTAAAGACATGCAGGTCATCACCGGTTTTGCTCTCCCAGTTGAATCCGCCACCGACGGTCCACTTGTTCAAAGAGCCCGGCAGACGGTAAGTGGTAAAGGTCTTGATGCTATGCCGCGGTGCCCGCGTCAGAATGCGTTCGCCATCCTTGTTCTCGGTAACGCTGTAGACATAACCACTACCGAAGTTCCAGCCTGGCGCCAGTTCGCCGTTGAGTTCAAGCTCAACACCTTCGGTAATCGTGTCGTTGAATAGGTCGTAGGTGCGCTCGATGCTATCCCATACCGCCAGACTGTCCTGCTCAGTGCGGAATACCGATAGGTTGGAGTTCAGCCGACCGTCATTGAAACTGCCCTTGATACCAGCCTCGTAGCTAGTGCCCTCCTCCGGTTCAGGCGAGTCGATGTAGTCCTGGACGAAGGAGTCCTGTGGCTGAAATATCTGCGTGTAGCTGGCATATACCGACCAGGTTTCATTCAGCGCATGAACCAGCCCTGCATAGGGAACAAAGATCCCGCTTTCGCGACTGCCTTCCTTGCTCTTGATACCAGTGGTATAGGAGGTCGAATCATTATTCTGTTTCCAGTTGGTCACTCGACCACCCAACAACAGACTGGTTGCATCCGTAAGATTCAGGCGAGTGCTCAGATAAGCGCCGTATTGATACTCGTGCGAAGTCGACTTGCCCGAGCGGTTGAAACTTGGTCCTGGTGTGTCATCAACCCAGTTGGAAGCATCGGGAACACTGATGACAGAGCGCAGGGAATAACCCGGACCGCTCGACTGCAACTGTGACAGCGTAACCCCGGCAATCAGCTCATGCTCCCGCCCGAACAGCGAGTAGGGGCCGCTCATGTAGGCATCCAGGCTGTCCTGAGAAACATCACTGGCCCAGTGTACCGGGCGAACGAAACTGCCAGTCTGAGTGGCCTGATCGATATTTCCCATCAGGTTACCGACGATGCTGTCGTAGCTGTATTCGGTATGGGAAAACTCCGCCTTAGCATTCCACCCCGACATGAAGCTGTGCTCGATAGAGGCGAAAACGCTGCTCAGCGAGTGATCATAGTATTGCCAGCTCGGCGTATCGTTATCCTCGGGGTCGAAGTGAATACGCTGCCCGTTGCTGTAGAACATCGGGCTGGACCGGACGGGAGAGTCACTGTTTCGGGTGATATGGCTGAAGCCTAGAGTCAGCAGGCTGCTGTCACCCAGATCAAACTCCGTAATGCCGTAAAGGGTGAAGTAATCCTGCTGGTAGTTATCTGTCCACGCCCCCTGCTGCTTGTAATCAACCACTGCTCGCGCCCGCACATTGCCGCTCGTCGTCAGCGGGCCAGAGACGTCCACCTGCGTGCCGTACCGCTGCCAGCTCCCCGCCTCCGCGCTCAGAATGGCCTGCGCCTCGTAAGTCGGACGCTTGCGGATCATGTTGATCGTTGCAGACGGCGTACCCAACCCGCTCATCATGCCAGTAGCCCCACGCACGATCTCGATACGGTCAAGCATTGCAGTGCTCTGCAGATAGTTGCTCAGCGATGACGAGGTTGGCACGCCATCAATCTGGAAGGTTCTGATGGACGAGCCTCGCGCCCAGATCTGCGGGCTGTCCGCACCCAGGCCCAGGGGTTTGACAGTGACCCCCGGCGTTGCATCCAGCGCCTCCACCAGATTGGTCAAACGCTGGTCATCCATGCGCTGCCTGGTTAGTACCGCAATCGACTGCGGAGTCTCCTTCGGCGACAGATTTAGCCGCGTGGAACTGCTGGTGGAGTACGTGGTGTAAGAGCCAGTGCCTTCGGTAATCGATCCCGGCGCCTTGCCGGAAATGCTCATCGGCGACAATTCCAGCACATCGTCAGCGTAGCTCCCAGGCTTGATACCGAAGCTGCCTGCGCCAGTGGCGACCGCCTGCAGGCCGCTGCCTGCGAGCAACTGCGCGAAGCCCTGCTCGACGCTGTAGCTGCCCTGCAGGCCCGGGCTGTGCTTACCGTTGGTCAATGCCGCGTCGAACGACAGCAGCACGCCGGCCTCGTTGGAAAAGCGGCCGAGCACCGCGCCCAGCGGGCCGGCGTCGATGGCGTAGGTTCTCACTTGCTCCTCGGCCTGGGCCTTGCCGGCATCGCTCAGCAACGGCTGCACGAAGCCCGTATGCAAGGCCAGAGGGCAGTGAAGATGGCAATGGCCAGGGGCTTTCTGACGTGCTGCCGGGTATGTGACATGGAGACTCCTGCAAGTACCGTTGATTCAGGTTGTTGCAGAAGAGGTCGAGTGAAGCTGCAGAATCGACAATCGCGAATGAAAAATACTTTCAATTGCTTGCTGTAACCATTACCCAGTAGCGCGTACGGCTGTCGACCCGCACCGGCAGCGCCTGGGCTATGGCCACCAGCGTGCGATCGGTGTCATCCAGCGGGAAGACGCCGGACAGGCGCAGGCCGGCGACTTCCTTGGCACAGGTAATGACACCGGGGCGGTAACGCTGCAGTTCGGCCAGGGTGCGGTCCAGGCGCCAGTCATCGATCACCAGACGGCCCTGGCTCCAGGCCGACAGATTCGGATCGGCGGGCTGCGGGATATCCAGCCTGCGCTCATCGAAGCTCAGGCACAGGCCGACGTCGACCTGCAGCTCTGCGCCATATGGTGCGTTACGCACGGCTACCGCATGTTCCAGAACCTCGAGTTCGGTGTGGCCATCGAACTGACGCACGTTGAAGCGGGTGCCCAGGGCGCGCATTTCACCGTGGGCGCTGCGTACCTTGAACGGACGCGAATCCTTGGCCGTTTCGATAAGGATTTCCCCGGCCCGCAGAATGATCAGCCGTTGCTGCGCATCAAAACGGATATCCACCGCGCTGGCGGTATTGAGGGTCAGGCGACTGCCGTCCGCCAGAGTCAGCTGGCGGCGCTCGCCTATGACCGTGCGCTGGTCCGCGAGCCACAGTGGCGCTTGCCGATAGCCCGTCCAGGCCAGACCGGAAATGCCGATACCAAGGATCAGCCCCTTGAGCACGGTGCGCCGATTGGTCTGCACGTTACTGCCCAACGCACGGCGAGCCAGTGGGCCAGGCAGGCCCAGCAGCTCGGCCTGCAGGTTTTCCAGACGCTGCCAGGCCCATTGATTCAGGCTGTGCTGCTGATACCAGGCCTGCCATTGCTGCCGGGTCTCTGCACAGTCCGGCGCGGCACCGAGGCGCGCATACCATTGGGCGGCATCACGCAGGGCCAGGCGTTGTTCGGCGGAATTCATCCCTCGGCATCCAGGGCGAACAGCAGACACTGCTCGGTGGCCCTGGCCACGTACTTGGTCACCGAGCTGATCGATACCCCCAAGCGTTGGGCTATTTCGACGTAACTCAGGCCGTCCAACTGGGCGCAGAGAAAGGCCTGACGCGTGCGCGGTGGCAGGCCATCGAGCATGGCGTCTATCTGCAGCAGGGTTTCCAGCATCAGCAGGCGCTGTTCCGGGGAGGCGGCCTGCAGCTCAGGCTCCAGGCTCAGGGCTTCCAGATAACTCTGTTCCAGACTGCGCCGGCGCAGATGGTCGATCATCACCCGTTTGGCCACCGTGGCCAGAAAGCTGCGAGGCTGACGCAACGGATGGGCAACGGTAGAAGTGATCAATCGGACGAAGGTGTCATGAGCCAGATCAGCGGCCCGCTCGCGATCGCCCAGGCGCTGGCGCAACCAGCCTTGCAGCCAGCCGTGGTGGTCGCGGTAGAGCGCGTCGAGCTGCGCGCCGGCCGACGCATCGTAAGCCCCGGTGGACATGCCATTCTTCCCATGAACTGAGTGCAAATAAGAATACGTCGCAATTCTACGGACGAAGCGTGGGGTTTGGGAATGCTGTGGGAGGGAAAAGGGTGGATAACGCGCAGCTTATCCACCCTTGCAGGGGGTGACGCCGGGTTGGTGGAAGACGCTTTGCGGTCTTGCCCCTACTTGCTACAGCCTGATCGAAACTACCAAGGCCAACGGGCATGAGCCCTACGCCTGGCTGCGTCATATCCTTGAACATCTGCCCGCGGCACAGAGCGTCGAAGACTACGAAGCGCTGCTGCCGTGGAACTGCTCGCCGGCTTTTGCCACTGCTTCCTGAAAACAAACCCCGTCCTGGCGGACGGGGTTTATGGGGCGCTTACATATCCTGCGCAAGAGGTCCTGATACCGAAAGGCATCTCGCCAATTGCTCACGCTGCCCCAGACTGTGCCGGGAGAGCCGGGCAATCCAGCTGTTGAAATGACTCGCTCTCATGATTCACCTCCCGTATGTGAGACGTTATGATCAGCTTAGTCTGTTGCAACAGCTAGCTCAGACATAGCCATAAACCCTGCCTCATCAGAACTGGTACTTCAGCGTGGCGTGCAAGTTACGTGCGGCACCATACTCGTGCGCAATAGTGATGTTTCGATAATCCTTGTCTAATAGATTATTCAAATTGGCGGTCAGGCTCAGTTGATCGTTGAAGCGATACTGCGCCATCAAGTTGGCTACCGCGTAGCTTTCTTGCTGGAACAGCGCGAGTTGTGGTGGACTGTAGTAGGCACTATTTGAACTCTCATTTATCTCGCTTTGCCACAACACACCGCCTCCCACAGTCAGTTTACTGAGTTGCGCTGGAGTCCATGTGGAGAAGAGCTTGACGCTATGCTTGGGAACATAACTGGAGTTGAGGCGCTCACCGTTAGCATCTTCTGTCACGATACGCGCGTAACCCGCCTGCAACTGCCACTCTGGTGTCAACTGGCCTGACACTTCCAGCTCCCAGCCACGGCCCTTGGTGCCGCTGGCTGCAACGTAGGCGAATCCGCCTTCCGGTGTCAGCCTGTCGCCGTCACGCACAGCCAGGTTGTCCTTGCGCGTTTCAAACGCCGCCAAACTGGCATTCAGACGCCCGTCGAACCATTCGCCCTTCAGGCCCAACTCGTAATTCTTGCCTTCCTCAGGGTCGAGGATGCTTCCACTCACATCCTTTGCGCTCTGCGGATTGAATATTTCGGTGTAGCTGGCATAGGCGGAGAGCCACGCGTTCAGGTCGTACACGATGCCGGCGTAGGGTGTGAAAACCGAGCTTTCCCTCCTATCGTCGGTTGTATCTCCGGTCATCTTATCAACAACACGGGTTTCCCATGTACTCAACCGCCCCCCCACAATCACTGATAAATCATCAGTAGGACGCAGGCGCGTAGATAGAAAAGCGCCGTACTGCTCAGTTTCCGTTGAAGTTTTCAGCTCTGGGATACTAGACCAGTCCGGCTCAGGAACATCACCGTCCCAGCCCAACGCATTGGCCGTCGAGGGCCAAAATCGTAAGGAGTTCGCGTGCTTGGTTCCTCGTGTGTTGTAGCCATTAATGCCTGCAACCAACTCGTGCTGCCGACCCAGCAGGGTATAACCTCCATTCAGGCGTAAATCCCAGTCATGCGAGCGTGTTTCATTCGGAGAAATAGCACGATACCGATTGAACCGGGGAATAGAGCCATCTGAATTTACTCCACGGATGTCTCCATATTTGGCATCGACTTCAAGAGATGTATAGGAATAGCGTAATCTGGCGTCCCAGTCATCATTGAAGCGTTGCTCCAACGCCAATGAGGCCACATTTTTCTTCTCGTCTGAATATGACCAGTCCGTATTGGGATTATCCGAACGCGAAAACGGCGTGGCCGTACCATTGTCGTTGAACGCGACCATCATGCCCCCACCGCCACCCGCGCCATCGAAATGCCCGTCGTGACTTTCCAATGCCAAACTCAACACCGTAGCGTCCCCAAGATCAGCGTCGAGCACTGCATATACCACTCGTCGTTCTTGCTGGTAGCGTTCCACCCAAGACTCAGCCTCGTCATAAGAGGCTACCAGCCGCCCACGTAAGGTCCCCGCCTCATTGAGCGGCCCGCCGACATCGGCGGTTGTCTGATACTGATCCCAACGCCCCATGCTGCCAGTCAACGCCCCCTGAAACGTGTCAGTGGGCCGTTTACGCACCAGGTTGATGCTACCGCTGGGATCACCCGTACCACTAAGAAGCCCTGTGGGCCCACGTACCACAGTTACAGAATCATAGAGCACTGTTTGCAGCCCACCGAGCCCATACCAACCAAGCCCAGCGCCACTGAATGTGCCTGGCGACGCCATGGCTCCATCGACCTGGAAACGATTCAAGAGATAACCACGTGAATAGGCTGGGGTCAGTGCACCACTTGCTTGGGAGCTACTACCTGACACCGATACACCAGGAGCCTGTGCCAGAACATCAGCCAACGAATCCAGCGCCTGATCGTCCATGCGTTGGCTCGTAATCACCGTCACCGACTGCGGCGTCTCGCGCAGGGAGAGATTCATCCCTGTGGCGGCATTGGTTTCACCCGTCGTGTACGACCCCGTGCCCTCGGTCATGGCCCCCAGGCCACTTGCAGACACGGTTACGGGCGCCAACTCCAGCGCCCCAGCCTGATCCACTCTGGACAGCACCACAGTGTCGTTGCCACTAAATTGATAACTAATGCCAGTACCCGCCAGTAACTTCTCCAGCGCCTGATGCGGTGCCAAACGGCCGCTGACGCCGGGGGATTGAATACCTTCCAGCTCGCTGCTGGTGTAGGCGAAGGCGATACCGGTCTGCTCGGAGAAGCGGTTTAGCGCCGAACCGAGCGGCTGGGCAGCAATGGAAAAGTCCTGTGCCTGATCGGCCTGGGCGATCAGTACCTGGCCTGCGGGTGCGCCGGCATCCTGCGCCAGGGCGGGTGCCGAATTGAGCAGGGCCGAGGCAATGGCTGCACTCAGCAGCAGTGTTCTGTGGGTTGCCGGTTGCGGGTTACCGCCCATTACCGCTGAAACTCGAGCGTCAAGCGTCATGCAGTGTTGCTCCTGGTGTAAATCCCCAAAACAGCGGGTCGCAATGCGACTCGCATCTAATAATGAGAAGCATTATTTTGCTTTCACCGAATAGACGGGCGGGGTTTTACAAACCAGTGCAAATTGTTCGATCTTTTTTGACGCAGCTCGCTGGTGCAAGGTACTGCGGCCCTTCTGGGCCGGCAGGCGATGGAGCATTCGTTGAGGCGGAGGCCTAGGGTCTGTTGCCGTTTCGTCGCGAGCCGCGCCGGCGCGGCCGCGGACGAAATGGCAACAGACCCTAGCGCACCAGCACCAGATAGTCCGTCAGGCGGGTGACCTTGAGCCCCTGGGTACTCACGAGGGCATCCAGGCCATTGGCCACAGAGGCAATGGACAAGCGGGCGGTAACAGGCTGAAGTTTCCCGGTATCCGCCAGCAGAACGATGCGGCCCGGATAGTAGCGATTGATTTCCGCCAATGCCTCGGCCAGAGGGCGGTCACGGATATCGATAAAGCCCTGTCGCCAGGCTAGTTGAGCCTTGGAGTTGCCTTCGGCCATCTGGCCCGGCGGCTCGCCTTCGTGATACCGCACTTGCTGGTCACGAGTCAGGACAACTCGGCTACGGGATAGAGCCTGGTCGGCCGATACGCTGTCAGGCAGCGGCGACACTACTTCAACCGTGCCCTCGGTGACGGTGACCACCACATCGTCCCCTTCCTTACGCACGGCGTACACGGTGCCCAGCGCCGTTGATCGACCTCCGCTGGCATTGACGCTGAACGGGCGCCCAGGGATTTTTGCCACTTCAAACTGGGCCTCGCCCCGCAGCAATACGACTTGCCTGCGATCTTCGCTGTAGTTGACGTCTATGGCGCTATCGGTATTGAGCCAGGCGACAGAACCGTCGGGTAGGTCGATCTTGGCCCGCGCGCCCACAGCCGTGTGATAGTCGGCCAGCAGGCCGGGCATCAGCTGTGGGAGGTTGAAAACAAAGAGTGCGAAACAGGCCGCCAAACCTCCCATCCATAGATTTTTTGTACTACGACGGGAGCGACTGGGGCGGTGTTCGGGCAAAGGAGCCACCGACCCTGGCCGTTCCTGACCGACATCGACCTGAGCATTGGCTCTTGGTGGCTTGGCTGCTTGCTTGACTGGGGGGGCGAAGACATGACGCAGGCCGTCGATGTCGGCATGGAGAGTATCCAGCTCATCATAGGCTGCCTGGTGGCGGGGGTCCGCCGTCAACCATCCCTGGAAACGAACCTGCTGCTCTGCCGTTGGCGTACCGGACGACATCAGTACAAACCAGTCAAGTGCCTGATCGTCGATCAGTTCCAGGCTCTCAGCTGGCCTCGATCCTTTAGTGTGTGTTGGTTCGCTCATGATGCTTTTCACCGATACTGCCTGCCGGCAGATACCGGGCATTTCGTGGCCTCATAGTTTATGACGTGCGGGGCATGAGTATCTCTCGCTTTTTTCTGCGTCCCGCCGCCCCTCGCCGCTCTCCTTGCACCAGTGTCGCACTGGGTCAAGATTCGCTCCCTGCGGTTTCTGGCTCTTGCGGTTTGCGATCAGCCTGGCTTTCACACGGCGACTGACCATGGAAGCGCCGCCGTGCGGCGCGCAACACCGCCATGGCGGTCTTCAGGTCTTTGTGCACGGTGGTCAGGCCAACGCCGAGTTGCTCGGCAATTTCCGCTTGGGACTTGCCCTCGTAGCGGGTGAGATGAAATATCTGCCGGGTGCGATCATTCAAGCCCGCGGCTGCCTCGGCCAGGTAGGCTAGCTCTGCCTGGGCCACGGCGTGGCGCTCCGGGCCCAGTTCATCGAGCTCCTGCCAGACAATCTCGTTAGCCCCTTGAAGTATCTCGCCGCGACGCTTTTCACTGCGTAGATGGTCGATGGAAAGATTGGCTGCCATGCTGAACAGGTAGGCTTTGTGGTTACGTACGGACGGCTGATCCTCCATGTCGCGGAGCTTCAGGTACTGGTCGTGTACCATGTCCGCTGCCAGGCTCGACGAGCCAAGCCGCCCTCTCAAAAAGCGCAGCAGATCAGGCTTGTACTCCATGAAGGCGTGCAGCAAGGCGGCGTTTTTCAACATTCATCCACGCCTATTGGATAGCACAACGGTCAAGCTCCAACAGTTCAAATGGGGCTATGCCCATGCAGATGAAAAATGGGGCATATCAGCAGCAGTCAGCCGTGAAGACGGTTTTGCATAGATTGAAACATGGCAGACGTCGTTCGATTGCATATTGCTGCATTCAAGCACCACCCGCGTGCCATAAAGGCAAATGATAACTCCTCCCAACTTCCCCAACAATAATCTTTACTCAACCGGGCGAGTGCGCCAGGAGGTACAGTCCATTCGGGATGCAAGCGATCCATTGTAGGAACGGACTCGCTTGATGGAACACGATAAGCTATCCGGGTCGTTCTTCTGGAACGATCTAATGAGCCGAGGGGAGCCCGGGTAGCGGGCTGAGAGACTGCCGGGCGCCAGGCAACGCAGTAACCCTTTGAACCTGATCCGGATAATGCCGGCGAAGGAACGGGTGACCGCCACATGCCTTTGCCGGTCTTGCACGAGGCCATCATGTCTTCGCCCCCCCTCCTCCAGCCAGCCACCCGCCCGATCGCCGCAACGATCGCCACCGTCTTCCACGAAGGCAGGATACTTCTGGTACGGCGCGCGAATCCGCCCGATGCCGGCCTCTGGGGGTTTCCTGGCGGCAAGATCGACTGTGGCGAAACAATCGAGCACGCCGCCGTTCGCGAGCTTCTGGAGGAAACTGGAGTTCATGGCGAAGCCCACCGGGTTTTCACAGCGCTCGATGCCTTCGATCATGACGACAGCGGCCGACTTCGCCAGCATTTCATCCTGATCGCAGTGCTGTGCAAGTGGAAGTCTGGCAAGGCGGTTGCCGGCGACGACGCGCTGGAAGCAAGATGGTTCCGTCTCGATGAGCTCGACGATGCCAGCCTGGCGCTGAGTCTTGACGTCACTCAGGTCGCGCGGCAAGCGGCCGCTCTCGCCGCAACGGAGATCGCCCCAGCATGACTGTTAATGTGCTGAGTATTGCCGGCCGATCCCTCGCATTCCCCATCCTGCAACCAGCCAGCACAGCATCAGCAAGAGCAGTGTATTGGCACTGCCGGACTCAGCATCGTGTGGCTGCGGCTGGAATACAGGGCGGGCCTGGAAGTCAACCACATCGAACGGCCGGTCACTGAACAGATAGGGATAGTAGAACGCCCGAATCTGCTGGTGGAAAGCCGCAATGCGATCCTGGTAGGCCGACTGTGCGGGCAGGTCGGTGCCGGCAAGGTGATGAAGTGCCGCTTGTGCGCCGACACCAGGCAATAGCCAACCAGCGCGGTCAGCCCATGCCTGGCGCGCTAGCAGCCCTTCGCGATAGGCCTGGGCCTGCTCGGCTACGCTTTCATCGCCAACCTGATGGAAAGCGAAATACCATTTCCAGTGGAAGCCAGCCGGCAATGGCTCGGTCTCCTTCCATTCTGGGTGGCTTGCAAAGAAACGCCGCATCGTCTCTTCGCGTGGGATCTCCCAGGCGCCATGCACAGCCTGGCGTTGAGCCAGCATCAAGTCCACCCCCTGGTGAACAGGAATGCCGCGCACCAGCACGACGTTAGCCAGTGTCGGCAGTATCAGGGTTAGCAGTACCCAGGCTCCCATCAACGCAGTGGCGTTGGTGACCGAACGCCAGCCTCGGGCCGCGACCAGCAGGGCCAGGCCAACCCAGAACGCGAGATAGCTTGCCACGACGGCCAGCACCACACCCAAGGTACTGGCCGCTGTTCCGGCGATAACAGCACCTATGGTTACCGGTAGCGTCAGGCAGGCAAGCAGCAGCCCGTAACGCAGCGCCACGCGCCGCTGCCAGGCCTGCATTCCGTCGGGCAGCGACAGCAATAAGCGCAAGCGGCCCGACTGGCGCTCGACGGAAACCAGATCGTGTAACAGTGCGATGACGAACAACGGCACCAGGTAGATCAGCACAAAGGCAAAGTCGAACCGTCCCGGCAAGGCCAGCTCGGGGTTGAAGACCTCCCCTTCATATAGCTGCGCCTGCAAGCCCAAGGCTCGTACCCGTAACACATAGGGTGTGGCATCGCGCAGGCCCATTGCCAGAAACGCCGCATCGGATGGCGCATCCCAGGTGTTGTAGAAGGTGTAGTAGGCTGGCCTGCCGGCATCCCCGCCTCCCGCATACTGCGCCGCCACCGCGGCAGCATCTTGTTCATGCAATGGCGCCAGGCGGGCAATGATCTGCCGCTGCCGCTCGACTTCATGCAAGCCGGAGTACACAGCCATCGTCGTCAATCCCAGCAGTAAAAACAGGGCCACCAACGACAGTCGCGAACGCTGTAAAAGGCGCCACTCATGGATCAGCCATTTCATTACGCAGCCCTCCCCAACCGACCAGCGCGCAGCAGGATGACCGCAGACAGGACGATCACCCACAGCAGCAGGATGCCGCCCGCTGGCGCAATACGCTGCCAGGTTTGCATTGCCGTTCTGGGCGCGAACTGAAATGGCGGAAAAGTTTGCCAGTGCGTGTGGGCGATACGGTTTTCCTTGTTGGGATTGGTGTCATCGGCGTAGGTCAGCTGTTCCGCTTGAAGCCGATTCAAGCGCTGTATCAAGCCGTAGCGGTATTGCTCCCCCTGCTCCAGAAAACGACGGAAGCTGTCCAGATCCGTGCCGGATGCTGTCATCGATAGTCGCCGCAGTGCCAGCGCCGGGCTGAACCAGCCAAAACCGTCGACCATGCGGTTTTGCCGATCTTGCAGATCAAGAGTTGCCGTGGCGTAGCGGTTGAACAACTCAGTGGATTGGCGCTCTCCCTCCATGCCAACCAGCCCCTTGAAATTGACTGGTAAGTCCTCAAGGCGCGTGACACCGTATTGCTTGAGCACCTTGTCGCGAAACTCGGCGAACTTCGGATCATCAGGGTTATGCGCATCACCCAGTGCCAGATACTCACGCTTGGCGTGAATCTCGCTTTCGAAGCGAGTCGGCAGCGTGATCGCCGCGTTCACCACATCCGGTATCCACCGTGGTAACAGAATCACCAGCACGGCCCAGATCGCCAACAGTGCGAGCAACGCGTCACGGCTGCACGCAAACAGGCTGGAGACCAGCGTTACGATCAGCGTCCATAGCAGCAACCAGGCAACATACCCTGCCGACAGCAACAAGGCCGGTAGCCATTCTGCCTGGCCACTGATGGCCATCCCCCCCAAGGCCAGCAGCGCCGGCAGCAACACCAACCCGGCAAACCCGGAAAGTGCGAGCAGCTTGCCCAGTACAAGCTGTCTGCCACTTACGCCTTGCGTCAACAGCACTCGCAGGGTGCCCGATTCTCGCTCACGCGCCACACCGGCATGACCAACGAAGACCAGCAGCAGCGGCGCCAGTACCTGCAGGACAAAGGCCGGGGTCAACTGGCCGAAACGCAATAGCAGCGAAGACTGGCGCACATCGCCAAAGTTGGCGCTGTTCTGGCGGTGCGCCTCCAGAAACAGGGTATTGCCGGTGTAGGCATCGATGCCTGGATCAAAGGCTGCCAGCACATTCAGCGGCCGGAACAGAAAGTGCCCATAGTGCGCCACCCGGTGCGGATGGCGGTCGGGCTGGGTCTCGAACTCATGATTGGCCTGCGCCTGGTAGCGGGCTCGCTCGGCATTGACATTGCGCTGGTGTTCCCATGCATTGAGCGCTGCTGCCAGCATCAACACGGCCAATAGCGACAAACCGACGACAGCGACACGGTCACGAAACAGGAATCGCCACTCCTCGCGAGCAATACGCGTCACGACCTTCATGCCTCATGCTCCACCTGCCCGGCATAGCGACGATGCAAGGCGCGTATATCGAAGCGATCCTCTCCGGCGGCTGTCACTTCCTCGACCAACCGCCCCGCGTCCAGAAAACCGATGCGGTCGGCTACATCGGCGGCACTGAGTAGATCGTGTGTGACCATCAAGACAGCGACACCTTGCTCACGCAACAAGCCCAGCAGGCGGTTGAATTCCGCGCTGGCCTGCGGATCCAGGCCGGAAGTCGGTTCGTCCAATAACAGCGCCGGCACCTTGCGCGCCAGCGCCAGAGCAATGGCTACCTTCTGCCGCATGCCTTTGGAAAATCCCTCTATACGGCGACCAAAGGAATCGACGGCCAACCCCGCCGACGCCAGTGCCTGGTCGATGGCATCACGTCCTGCTGTCTGACCAGCCAGATCCAGCAGATAGGCTACATTCTCGCGTGCACTCAGATGCTCATAGAGCGCGACATTCTCGGGAATATAGGCCACATGGCGGCGCGCTTCGGCAGCTTGGGCGACGGGGTCGATGCCGTGCACCAGCACTCGACCAGAACGAGGAGCCAGGAACCCCAGGAACAGGCTTAGCGTGGTGGTTTTACCCGCACCATTGGCGCCCAACAAGGCATAAATTTCCCCGGGACGAATGTGCAGATCAAGTTGCTGGAGGATGGTTTTGTGGCCGTAACCGGCAACGACAGCACGGGCATCCAGTACATAATCATTGTGCTCAGCACTTGTGGAAGCTGAGACTTGCTTATTACTACTCACGCGCAGGAACCTCTTTCCAGTCAGCATGCCAGGCGACACCCACCGACCAGGTGAGCGTCGTGCTCGACATTGTTAATGGCTTGCGTGGCTTAAAGTTTGTAACTTATGCCAAGTTCGAAGCCCCTGGCTTCTCCCAAGAAAACCTGCGTGTCTCTTCTTGCAGTGGTAGCGTACAACTCATCTGTTAGATTTTTGAGCAAGAATGAGAGCGTTGTGCTCTTATCAAGTGCATAGTCAAGCGTTAAGTCAACAACTGTATAGCTTGGCAATTCCACTGAGTTGGCGAACCCTACATAGTCAGTGCGGAAAGAGTCCACATGCCTCACCCAGGTGCCCATGCCAAGATTTGGAGTAGGCATGTACCTGACGCCAAGATTAGCTATGTATTTCGGAATGGAACTCGGTGTTTTCCCGCTGTAGTCAATGCCATTATGAATGAAGCCCTCATACTTTGAATCAGTATAAGACAGGTTTGCATCTATTTGGATTTGCTCGACTGGCTGAATACCAAGACTTAGTTCAAGTCCTTTTGCGCTCTGCTTGCCAACATTCAGCACTCCAGCACCGGGCGTTGGGTTACTGACGAGCATATCTTCCTTGGTGATGCTGTATGCACTCGCGGTAAATTCCGCCTTATCGTCAAAAAACGACTGCCTCAACCCGACTTCATATTGCTCTGCCTTTGTCAAGTCCAGGTCGGTTTGTGCCGCAGAAACGGTAAGCAAACTGGCGCTGGCATCACCTGACTCAAAGGACGAGGTATAAGAGGCATAAAGAGTTGTCGATTCCGTTGCATCATAGACCACGCCACCTCGATATGAGAACTCACTATGCTTTTTGTCGATTTTCTGCGCAGCCGGACTACTCAATCCTTTCTGGAAATCATAAGCAATGTCATAAGTATCATGCCTGAGCCCTGCAACAAGCTTCAGATTATCCGTGAGGCTGAATTGATCTTCGACATAGATGCCAATTTGCTTAAGAGTAATGTCGGCATCAGGCTTTCTATAGTCATCCCCTGCAGCCCTGAAGAAATCGCTATAATAAAGCTTCTCAGGATTGTACATAGGGGTAGAGATGATCCTGCCCGCATACGTTGATTGCTCCCTGTGAAGTTCCAGCCTGCTGACATCGAGCCCAACAAGGAATCTATTATTAAACCCCAGCAGGTCGGCGTCATTCATGACATCCAGCCGATTGCCTATCAGGTCTTGCTCCTGACTGGAATCATACCCTCTTCGATTAACCATGCCCGGATTGGCTATATCCTGCGTTGCCAAATACAGCCTTCTATTATCCGCCTGCGCTTTTTGATAATACAGTTGGTTCCTGACCTCTACAAATTGTGTGGGGTACCATTCGACATTATGCTTCAACCACAGACTATCGCCCGTATCCTTGCCATCCCTCAGGTTGTTATAGTTTATTTCCCGCACGCTCTTGTCCAGCCTGCCATTGACTAACGGCGTACCTTGATAGTCGTGTTCTCCATCATCCCTAGACTTTTCAAATGACAGCGAGGTAACCAAGTCATCATTTATTTTATATAGGAATGACGCACTTAGCGAACCCAGATCTCTTTTCTCCCCGTCATAGCTCGAGCCAATCTGGCGCGTGACGAGGTCAATCCTGTATGCCAAGGTATCTGCGATGGCAATGCCGGCTTTGCCAAAATTCAATCGGTAACTGTCATGACTGCCAGCTTTAAAGCCTAACTCCGTAGATTCCGTACTAAGGCCCGGCTTTTTGGTTATCAGATTTACAGTTGCTCCTACACTTCCCTCTCCATTGAGCACGGATGAAGCTCCCCGTATCACTTCAACCCGATCCAGATTGGAAACATCCAAGGTTCTTTTCGAGAATATGGTTCCATTTAGTTTTATGCCGTCCTGCAAAAAATCTATTCCTGGATAGCCTGTAAATCCTCTGACGGAGTAATTACCGGTCGTTCCGTGCCCTGATGAACCACCCGTTATCCCCACCGCCTTTGTGACAGCTCTTATTACTGTGCTGTCACCTCTATCCTCCATAGATTTAGCACTAATCACCTCTACACTTGCCGGCGTTTCTTTGATAGTCAGCCCAAGCCTAGAGCCAGTTGTTGTGTTTTGTTTGAGTTGATTTGTATATCCAACATGATCCTCGGACTTTCCGGAAATCGTCACCGTATCCAGCGTCATAACATCACTTGCACCTGAATAAGCACTTGCAAAAGCTGTGCAAACCGCTACTGCCAATTTTGCATTCATATCCCTACTCGCTCCTCCTACCAATCAGGACGCCATCTAGCGCACACAACCCAAACGCTGACGCGAATGACACGGCGACTATCCGCCACACTTCACTGCCATCAGACAACCTAGAAATGGACGTTATATCATAACGCTTCGTATACGCACCACTTTTGTGCGCCGCTCCCTATGGTAATCCTCCCGGAAATCCATACTCGCCAGAGGTAGATATCTGAGCACTGGACGAAGGTTGAAGGGCGGGATTTGACCCGGACATTCAAGGAAGCGCGGGAGGCGGTAGCCTGCTATGCCGACTGGAAAGGGCGGAACAGCCTGGGTTCTATGAGATACGCGTCCTATCGCTCCACCTGTACAAGAAGGCAGGAAAGGACGCTCAGAAGATCGCCGGCCATACCAGCGAGGAGATGACGAAGAACTATCAGCGCGACCATGCCGGAGCGGTTTGGTCAGAAGCGGTGCCTGACCTCGACATCGCGGAAATCGCCGGGTAGTTTTGCGCGCATTTTGCGCCAGTTTTGCGCAAGATCAGAAACGAAAACGGGACCAGAGCCGTAAGCTACTGATCCCGTTAAATTATTTGGTCGGGACGGAGTGATTCGAACACTCTACCCCTTGCACCCCATGCCGGAGGTCGATCTTATAAATCATTGATTTTATTAGGATAATTTTGAGCGCTCGCTGCAACCATTGCTCTACACTATCCGACGGTTTTCAACGTTTCCCCGCAAAAGTCCCTGAGAGAATCTAAGTGCCCTGACATCAAACGGTAGTCATGATGAAGAGAGTCACGCTTCGCCCCGTTTCGCTATATTCAACGCCATTTTCACCCTCTCGTCAGACATATAGCATCAACGCAGCGCCATTCCATTACCACAGCCCTAGTTCTTGGTAACGTTGCCGCTTAGCATCCAACTCCGCCGAGTTACTGACCACACGCAAAGCATGCTTTAAATATCCAGTGGCGGCGGAGTAGTCGCGCATCTGCTCACAAACCTGGATTAGTCGGATTAGAACTTGAGGTTTGCTTGGACACTTCCTATTAATCACCTCAAGTGCTGAGCGGGCACCTGGAAAATCAGCCTCTAAACCGAAAAGCGTTGCGCGCAAAAAATCAAGCTCTAACGACTCGCCACCCTGACTTTCAGAATCTTGAATAAGATTTTTTGCAAGTCCAGCTTTGCGCAAAGTCAAAAACGCCTTAATACCTAGCAGCCGAATTAACTGCTGGTCTCCCCCCGGCGAATTACCTTTGTATTCTCGGCAAAATACCTCCTCGAACTCGAATAGCCTGTTTGCCCGATATAGCGCATTAAGTTGTTGCAGTAAAGCAGCGGAATCGTGGGTACGGGCGAACTCTTCTTCCGCAACTCTTGCCGCCTTTAGGTAGTCTTTTGTCTCCAGAGCTTCGACAACTGATGTCGACCAATCAACCGAAGCCTGCCCGCCAAATGGCGTTATGGAATACTGGGGCGCATCTAATTGTTGCTGCCTCGCCAGCTCAAAAGCACTGCGAAGCGAAGCAATGTCGTGATATCGAGCGGAGGGGACCCTTTCCATGCACCTAAGGATTAAGGCGTCAACCATGGGTACGATGTTGGCGTTGATTTCGCTGGGGCGCTTAAATGGCGCATGACGACGCACTTGAGATGGCGTGTCGTGAGGGAGCTGTCCCGTTAGCAGTTGATACAAGAGGACACCGAGACTGTAGATGTCGCCTCTCAGCAAGTCATCAAAAGTCCCCTTACGTGAAACACTGTCGGAAAATTCTGGCGCAGCGTACAGAACAGTGCCGCCGTTCTCTCTAGTTCGAACATAAATTTCTTCTGGCAGAGCGGAGCTACCGAAGTCAGTCAACTTCACTAAATCTCCCGCGCCCACAAGAATATTGTGCGGCTTGATATCGCCGTGTGAGATAGGTGTCGGCAAGGTCGCCAAAAAACCAACTGCGTCGAGCACCTGCGCGTAGATGTCAAACAGACGCTCAAACGTGTTTCCAAAATTCTGATTTCTCTGCTCAAGCTTTTGGGCAAGACTTTGGCTCGGGAAGTACTCCATTTCGATGAAGAACCATTCGTTCTCCGGTGGAATTCTCCCCATATCGCAAATCCGAACAATATTGGGATGTGGATCTATTGTCAGTAGTTCTTTCCCTTCAGCCAGCAGACGATCATCCTTTGTCAGATCTTTAGGAATCTTCACTGCGACGATGGTACTGTCCGATAGCCTCTCCGCCCGCCATACCCAACCATGACTGCCGTCACCGAGGCATTCAAGCAAGAGATACCTATCCCCTAAGCGCTTATTAGTTCCCGGCAGAAAGTGTGCGGATTTTATATTCACAACAACCTCTCACAGCGCATCTGTTTGAGAAGCAGCGTTCCACTGCACTCAACCTCAAAAATAAACCTGCTGAAAAGAACTGCTGTATTTCTAAGTGGCGGCACCTGCGCACCAACCGACGATTTGAAACCTTGCCGACATCGCTGTGCAAACACTTCTTTATTTGGCGCGGAGACAACTCCCTTGTTCCATGCCGAAAGGATTAGCACCGAGGGGGCATCACCCCATCTCATCGATGCCTCCAGTAAATTACAAAGCTTCTCGTCAAGCTTCTTTTGCCCCCGATCGGTACCATCGAATCGTTCAAACTCAATCAATACATCAGGTGTGCGTTGCGTTCGACTAAACCAAGTTGAGTCGGCCCGAATATCTGCCCCATGCGTCATTGGCACCGGGCATTCCGCCACTGCCATAAAGCCAAGCTCAGATCCAAGCTCATTCCAGGCACTGCAACCCAAGCTGTGCACTAATACATCCTCGTCACGAACGCCCCAGCTCGACAGCATGGGATAGCTGCGATCGACAAATTCCAGAGTGGACATTGCGGAACAAATGCGCACTGGAAGGTCAGCCACCAAAACTCCCCCAAACGCGCAGCACTTCAGGCGACTCACCACCGTGTATTAGTGCCTTGCCACCAACTTTAACTAGTAGCGATGCCGGAATAGATCGACCACAGACCAACGCCTCACCCGTTGATAATTTTGGCAACTCATCCAGGTCGGCTTTACTTACCATGTCAGATGCTTTTGCAATAAATCGCTGGTCATCGGGGTTCTTCAGACGCATGGTGATCAAGGTATTGCACTGCGAGGTCACGTCAGCATCGAGTTTCGATGGGCGCTGGCTAACGATGGCGAAACCAACACCGAACTTGCGACCTTCGCCGGCAATTTTCTTGATGACTCGATGGCTGACGGCATTTCCACCAGCTGGCGCGAAATTATGTCCTTCCTCATAAACCAGGAAACAAGGGCGTAGAGGATCTGTTTTGCTGGAGGCCGCGCGCAAGATTTCACTGGAAAGCAGTGCGCAGATTACCTGTTTGGCCGTATCACTCAGTCCTTGTAGATCGATCACAACGAGTCGCCCTTGCTTATTCGAAGGACGCCCGATCATTTTGTAGATGTCGGTTGGAGCAGACATGGCAGCAGAGTAAAAGCTTTGCGCTTCGTTGAGCACCCGCGACAGCTTCATCGATGTCACAGCGGCACTGCGTCCATTCAATGCTTTGCCTTCTGCCTCGGAAAGGTCATCCCACTCACGCAACTCTTCGATACCATCTCCGAGAAGATGTCGAAGGCGATTGATGTCCCGCGGCTCGGCCTTGTCGGCTGTCCGCCAATAGCGCAACGCAACATCAAGCACCCGCTGTTGAGGTTCGGTCAGCCCAGGCAGGATTTCTGCCACATCATCCATTTCAAAGTGATCGAACTGCAGCGCAAGCTGGACGTTTTTGCCTGCGTACTTGTGTTTGAATGATTCATTTTGTGGCGTGTAAACATGGATGCCTGCTCCGGCTTCCTGCAATCGCTCCAAGGTTTCCCGAATTTTAGGTAGTGCCGCACGATCGCGTCCGTCTTCGCTCTCCGCTAGACCTCCCGAGAAATTCAATTGTCCCTTCGCCAGGGCCTTTCCATACTCACCATGCGGATCAAAAACAACTACGGTTCCGTTGTTCAACGCTACCAATCGTTCAATGATGCGGCCAACAGTGTAGGACTTTCCCGATCCCGTCATCGCCAGTACGGCCATGTGCTCAGTGACCAGTTTGTTTACATCTAAAAAGACTGGCACCGTGTTATCGCCGCGCTCATAGCCAACCAGATTACCCAGGTGCAAACTGGTGTGTTCGTTGAACTCGTAGAAGTCGCTTAGAAATTGGAAGTCCACCGTTTCAACGGCAGCACCTGGGTCTAGCGGGCGGCGTGGAATTTTTATCTGGCGAGAAACCGGATCGCGATAGCCGACCAGTTCGACATTTGCGTAGAGGTTCTCGCCTGTGACACTGGCACCGGGGAGCAACTCAAGTTCAGTTACTCCATCACCAAATCCAGCGTTGAACAGCATATTGGTTCGGGTAATCCTGGTGACTCGCCCAAGCACCGGGACCACGCTTTCATCCGCGCGCTCCTGATGCATGATGCGGACAAACTCTCCACGACGAACGGAAAAGGAATCCTGAACCACCATAGTCAGCTGTGCCGCATCGCCGGTGTTACCGACCAGCTTTCCAAGTACCTTGTGTTTCATGATTCAAACCCCTCATCGAGACCGGATAACCACGTACTTTCCACGTCGTTACTCCGCAATGCTTCATTTAGCCCCTGCCGATAGTAGGCAGAGAACTTTTCGAGAATATTGAGTTGCTGCCTACTGAGTAGCTGCGGTAGTGGCATGGCTTTTCTCTGGCTTTGCATGTCCAGAATCATCAATCGAGATGCCACGATATCTAACAAGGCGGAATCCCAGTCCGACTCTTCGCCGGCCATTTGAGCCATCTTTATTTGACTTGCACGCGCACTGCGGAAGTGAAAGCCGATAACGCCTTGGCTTACTTCACTAGCAGGTTCCATTCGGGAGCGATTTTCAGTCATCCGAAAAGCAATAGTTCGGGTGAAGTTGCCCAATATTCCATTGATAAAACGCGTATCACCAATGCCGCTCAGTCGAGCCTCTAGGCCGTCGAGCATGGCGGCCGATTCCGGTGCAAAACCATCGTTGATCAAAATGTGCTTGCGGCCGTCTTCAGTTCGTAAGTCCTGACGAGCGATACTGACAATGGCAGAGAATCGCTCAGCTAGAATGCTAACGAGCACAGGACCTTCCGGATTCCATGGAAATAAAGCTTTCCGGTTTTTCTGCCAAAATTTTTCAATTACATCTCTGGTCTTTTCAAACTCGGCCCAGTGCCGTGCATTCCGCTTCAGAGGCACCATTTCCCGGTCAATGAACAACGGGGTGTCGATCAAAATCAAGTTGGCAGAACCACCCTCTTTTAACAGTCGCTCGACAAGGGCATAGCAGTGCCTCATCTCCACCAAGTCCAAGCGCTTTCTCTGGGCTTCGAAATCTATGTCGTCTAACTCTGATACTGAATCGGACCCAGCTGTGCCGACCTTATTTTCCTGAATGGTGAGATCTGTCCGCACAGCTGCGGATGCGTAGATAAAGCCCCCCAGAGCACGGTGAATGCATGAGTGACTCGCAATGCCTGAAACCGTGAGGTTGACGACAGCTGGCCGCTTGACACCCTTAACTAAGCCGGCGTCCCGAAATATGGGGGCGACATGTTCAATATCACGAATCTGTTTGAGCAAACGCCCAGCACTGCCCGGCAATCCCAGCTGACTATCAATAGCCAATGCTTGCGCAAGAGTTTTTGCTTTCATTGGCTAGGCCTCATTTCTCAAGCTTTCGGCAAATGCCCAGTATCTACACCCCATCAGATAGACTAATCCCTGCTCAGTTAATCCATGTTCATTGATCAGTCCGGCATTTCTAAGGCGAACCATGCTTTCCGGCAAATCGAAGCTGGCCAAGTTCAACAGCGGCACGGCATATGTCTTCAACCTGGTTAGCATGCCCTCAGCTGTCGCGACATTGAATCCGTAGCAGCACACCAACACGGTGACATCCTCCGGACGTATAGCATCATTTTCTTGGGGCTTTATTTCTTCGGCGCTAACAGAGGGCAACCCACAATGCCGCTCAATATTGGCCAGAAAGTCATGAACCAACGACGCCTGATCCAACAAACTGATGGACCAAAGCGGTAGCGTTGTGGCAGCGATCAGGCCGCTATTGGAGTGCGCCTTCCAATAGCGTGTATGGCCGGTCAGTTCCCCCGGCGTCATTTCCCCTATAAAAGCGCCATCTATCCCACGCAGATTGAACGCCACCTCGCCCTCAAGCATGCTCGCAAGCGATGCCTGTTTGGCGGCTAATGAATTGGACTGGGCCAACTCAACCATCCAGTCCAGAAAATGAAAAATACTCCCTTCCTGGTATGGCGGCAGCAGCAGCAGCAGTGAACAACCGGGTTGGCGTACCCAGGCAGCACATTCTTCCTGAGTCTCTCTCGAGGCTTGCAAAGCTTCGCCTGTCATCAACACAAAACCGGTCTTCGGCAAGCCAAGCTGAGACGACTGGGAGATTCCCAGCAAGCTGGCCAAGAAACGCCCTCTGCGGTGTGTCTGCAATTCCGGAGTCAAATAAAGCTTCACGCATCCCCCCCGAAATAGAGCTTCATTTTCAGGATGCCCTTGGCCACCAAAGCCTCTTGCGCGGGTTGCGACAGCACTGGGCTTTTACCCTCAGCGATCGCCAACGCCAAATCTTGCCAGCTTGCGAAGTCTAGGCCTGTCCCGCTTAACAACTGAGTCGCTTTGGCTTCCCACTGCGTTTGCTGCACATCTATCGTCACATGCAGGTCATGCAAGGTGAGTGGAGATACGCTACTTAGGCTAATTGCCGCTGGCGCAGCTTCGCTGCAAGCACTGAACAGTGGCATCAGCACTGGAAGGTAGCGCTCATTGGTCTGACTCACCAAGGTTTCGCGATGCGACAGGATGGTGTTTTCAACCTTGCTGATGGCGCCACCAACGCTGTGCAACTGAGAGTGAATGGGGTTGAGCAAACGGTCAGGGATGTCGCGGATGGCACTGAACTGCCCCTTGCGTGCTTGCTCGCGAAACTTTTCACGCTCGTTCTTGGCCAAGTCAGCCAAGTCCTCAAACGCATCGCCAATCAACACCAGTTTTTGAGCGAGCGTTGCTAGCTCTTGTGCGTGTTCTGGCGCCGAGTAATCCGCAGGCATGGGCTCCAAAACGCGTGCAGCCTCTGCACATCGTGTTTGCAATTCCGCGAGGTACCCGGTGATCTCAACAAATTTTTTCTTGCCCGCTCGATAGCTACTGGCAATGCAGCCAAGGTTATCGGCCAGCCCCAAAGCCGTTCCATTGTCGATATTGACGCCCGCTTCCTCGGCGAGCAGGCGCAGGCGATCCGCCGCCTTGTCCAGTTGAAGTGAGCGCAGGTAATGCAGCAAGGTGTCTGAGCTCGCAGTACCCTCTGCCGCCGCAGTGCCGCTGGCGTTGTGTTGCTGCAAAGCCCCATCAAGAATGTTGGTCACCGTCTGTAGCGACAGGGTGAACAAGCTACGCGGGAACAAAGCCAGATTCTTTGCATCAGCTTCGATGTCGGTGATCAGATGATCGATGCCTTGCTTGATTTGAGCTGCCGCCTTCTCCACGTAATCTGCAAACAGCCGGGCCTGTTCGATGCGCTGATAGAGCGATTGGCTCTTATCGTCTAGGCGCAGGGTATTGATATTGCCCAAGGTGATATTAGGCACGTACTCCGGTTTAACGCCCGCAACGCGCTGCAGCACTTCAAAGCGCCCGGCAAGCAGAGTCGACATCTTGCTCGCAATAGCAGACAAAGCATTGGGGCCTTGCAAAGCGAGCGCTTCTTCGTCGACCTTCAGCGCGTCAAAGGCGGAGCGGGCTGCTTTGAGCAATTCGTGCGCTTCCACCGTTTCAGTGCCGGCGGGTGACTTACCCATGGGTGCGAAGAGCCCTGGGATGCGGTCATAGCCGAAAACAAGTTCCAACTTGGCAACCACAGCCTTGTAGCCGTCGGCACCGTTGCCGTTAAACCAGTTCTGCGCCTCGTTGATGGCGTTATCCAGCTTGGCCCGTGGCAGACTTTGCCATTTGGCTGTTGCGGCCGTGGCATCTTGCAGCTGCAACAAATGCAACTCCCCGCACCACCACATCCAGTCATCGAACACGTTCTTGGCGGTCACGTTGGCATGTTGCAAGTAGCCCCAGTACCAGTCGCGCTTGGCCTTCTCCAGTGTCCATTCCTGTGTGCTGGCCGGGTTTGCTATATGCGCCAAGAAGAAGGGGAACTTGGCTTGCGCCTGCTGCGGGTTGGCCAAATCGCTAAACAAGCCTGCATGCTCATCCTTCGTAAAACCCAGGCTGAGCAGCTTGCTTGGCAAGGCCAGGCGTTGCATCAGCGATGCCACATCTTCAGCATCAATACCGTGCTTGGTTTCCAGATCATTCAGACCAGAAAGGGTCGGCCCCTTGAACATAAACAAGGTCCAGGCCTGCAGCAGCAGATCGCGGTCCTGCGTGTTGATCTTGCCGGTAGGCTTGAGCGGCCAAGCAATTAAGCCGCGCTCATTCAAGCGGGCACGCCATTGATGGATCGCTTGATAGGCAAAGTCACGCAGAGCGTTGAGCTTGTTCTTGAACTTGCTGGTCAGTCGCGACTCATCCAGTACCAAGACCTTGCACTGCTCGGGCAACATGCCGATGCGCTCCAACTGGTCCACTTCGCTAGGGTTCAGGTAATAGAGCAATAGATCGTCTTTGAGCTCTTCTTCTACATCTCCCCGGTTGTACTGCTCCATCAAGTGGGTGGAAGCAGTGAAAGCCATCACCGGGAAGCGCCCTTCATCAGTACGGCGCATTGCCGACAATTGCTGCAGGCGGTCCAGCTCCTCACGGTTGTTCACCCAGGCAAACCACGCCAGATTGTCCGGGTGCAGCTTCAACCCCTCGCAATACAACAAGCCACCACGCTGGCCTGCGCCTTGCCCACGTGGGCTGGCTTGAATGTGCAGACTCTCTTTGTTGGAGAGACCCGTTTGTGCGTACTGCCAATTCTTGTCCAGCAAACGCATTAAACCCATCAGACGTGCCGTCCAGCGCAGGCCCGGGTTGTGACCGCTGGCCTGCAAGAAGCTCTTCATCGCGGCTTCGTGCACAGCCGCATCCGCCGGGTCGCGGAAGATCATCGAACTGTGTTGCTGGTTGCGGTAGCGCAAGTCCAGTCTCAGCAACATGGCAACGCTGGGGCCAATATGCGTGGCTTCTTCACTTGGAATGAACTGGTCGCCACCAATCAGCTTTTGCCAAAGGGCATCGGCGGCAAACTCCACAGCCGGGTGGTCGTAGAGCAAACTCAATAGATGCTTGAACTCTCCGCGCGACAGCGGCATCAGCAGCACATCTTTCTCAGCCTCATTGATGGCAAAGGTACGCAGGTTTTGCAGCAAGGCCGTGAGGCTGAGTGCCTGTTCGACAGCGGGGTATAGCCATTCGTCCTTTTCTCGTTTGAACTTGGCCTCTTCCAGCGCCTGGCGGCATTGGAGCGCGTCAAAAGGCATCTTGCGATACAAGCTGGCGACTGGTTCGCCATCCTCATTGGTCAGCTGCAACAGCTCTTTGCAGCGCACGGATGCTACATCCAGTGATACAGGCAGTTGGCCGTACAGCAACGACTGCGCGGTGGCGCGCAGATCGTGATCACCGGTCTTGATGCCCTCGATGGCGTGCTTGTCCAGCACATGCTCAGCGACACGGCCAGAGCTCTCTACCACCGCATCGAACAGCACGCCCATATCGGTGACTTGCTTCCCCACTGCCGCGTACTGAGCCAGCACCGCATCCACATTGGCCATGATCACGTTGAACCAACCAAAGTTGGCTCCGCTCATGGCATAGGCGGCTTCAACCAGCCCAGTAGGGTAGTCGTGTGCCAACTTGCGCTCGACTTTGAGCTGGGCCACATAGTCAGACACATCGGCAAAGGCATTGTGCTCCAGCTCCACCAACTCAAAACGGCGAGCGACGGATTGAATCTCCCGCAACTGCTGGCCCAGCAAGGGCGAGCACAAAGCCACATAACGCAGCCAAGGCAGCTTGCGTCGCGGGTCCTCCTCCTTGATGGCTTTGCCAATCAGGCGGATGGCTTGGCCATCGAGGCGCTTGGCGTCGTCTTGCTCCAATCCAAACGTTGCCGCCTCGGCCACGGTTTCAAGCTCGTCCAGCACTACCAGCACATAGCCAATGCCAAATTTTTCCAGATAGCTATAGGCAGCCTGCACCAGGCGCACGACCAAGCCTTCTTCTTCGTAGAGTGACTCTTCAGAGTGAGCCTGATCCAGCTCCAGGCATTGCGCCAGCTGTTGAGGGTCGAAGCCCGCTGGATTTAAACGATGCAGTGCCTGCTCGGCAATTTTGCTTTGAATCGAACCATCAAACTTGCCGGTCGCCAGCGGCAGCAGCGCCCTGTAAAGCCCAAAACCAAACCAGTTGTCCGAGTTCTGGTAGTCGGAGGCGACTTGGGAGTATCGGATGTACAGCGCCAGGTACTTATCTTGCGTAGCCTGATCAAACAGCTTTTTATCTTCGAGCTGCGCACCGTCTTCGCGTACAAACCAGCCTTTGGAACAATCGTTGATCTGGGCGATCAGCTCATGGCCAAGGCGCGATTTACCACGCCCCCATTCCGCCTCCACCGCAAACACATGGGCAAAGTTGTCCGCCTCCTGATCCACCGTGTGGATAAAGGTGCGATAGCGTTTAAAGAAGCGACTCTGGCCAACCAAGGGATCACGCGGCGGATAATCGGAAACACCGGTGGCCGCCCAGCTATGGAGACGGGCCAGGTCGACAATATCGGCGGCGGAAAGCTGATCGTTTTTATTCATGCAGTAGGTTCCCCCTGAACCACATACGCCGCCTCCGGTTCGCGGACGGAACGGTGTTGATAGACTTTCTTGTAGTCCTGATACAGTGCCTCGGCAGCCAAGCGTGCGGCCTGCCACAACAACTTGCCGGTGCGGTTAAACACCCGGCTCGCGGGCAGGCTGTAACACTGATCAGAAAACTGCGGATGAATCTGGAACTGGCCTAGTTGGCTACTGGCCCCGTCCTGATAACGCCAGACCGCGTGCTTGAGCAACAAGCCCACCAACGGTGACAGTTGCGCATTCAATTCTGCCGCGATGGGCTGCTGCGGAAAGCAGGCCACACCTAGCCTTGCCAGCATGCCCAACAGCAGGTCGGCCAGCGTGCCACAGCGCACCTCGTCGCCCTCAGTGCCAATCACTGTGACGGCAATTTCAGCTGGCGCAAAAGCGTTCTGACCTGCAGGCAATTCCAGTAGTAAACCGCCGCGGTTTTCTGCGCGCCAGGCATCCTGCGCAAACACCAGCATGGCTAGCAGCAGCGCCCAGGGCTGGGCCAACACCCAGTTCATGGTGGTTTGGCCTTCTGGTATTGCAGGCACCAAGCCACCCTGCAAGATCACGTGCGCATCGATGGCTGGCTTTTGATCGGCAAGGTCCAGTACAACGGGCAATGCCAATAGTCGTCCCAGTACCCAATTCTGCTGCGCATGGATGCCGCTGGCGTCCACTTTGGGTAAGGGAGGGAGCGCATCGGCAAACGCGGCCAACTGGGCGGCGACAGCCAGAATACGTACCAGTGCAGGCGTTGCTGCCGCCTGCTCAAAGCTGACGCCCAGCAAATCCCGCTCAAGCGCAGCGTAGGGGCTGGCAGTGAGTCGCGCGCTTTCCAAGGCCGATTCCACCCAAGCAGCGGCTGGCCCCAAGCCAGATACCAACTCCACCAGCGGTGCAGTGTTGTTTCCCTGAGCCGCCGTTTGAGCAGCCATCTCCCCCGCCTCTTTACAGCGCGCAGCGGCAATCGCCAGCCATGCAAGGCGCACCTCAGAGTGCTGTGCCAGGAGGGAACAGAGCAACTCGGCGTCAGACGCCAAGGACGGGCGTACGGCGAGTAGGCGCTGGCTGATAATCCAACCTGTACCAGCGCCCAGATGATCCTGCGCCCCCTTACCATTACCTTGGTCGCCGGTCCCATCTGGCTCTACCGGGTGAGCCAGGTTGCGTAACAGCGCCGAGCCGTCGCACTCATTTGCAATGTCAGGCATAAAGCCCGTTGTGAGCAAGGCGCGCAAGTGCGAGATCAAGGCAACCAAAGTGACATGGGGACTGGTCATCAATCTCCCTCGGCAAGTGTGAGCACGCGGTAAAGCTCGTCCATATCACCAAACAGCGCCGGGCCTTGGCCATCGATTCCACCAGTATTCAATCGGCGCAGAATAAATCGATCCAATCGGTCGTTGCCTGCTTGCAGTGCCTTTTCGGCAGTGAGCAATTCAGCTTCAGTTAGCCGGCCTTCGATTAGGGCCTCGACGAGAAGACTTGCGCTAGTCGTCAAAAAGCGCGAATAACGATAAGCCCGCCGCGCGGCGAGTAGCTTGTCAGCCAAATCATCTTCTACATCCGCGTTTAAGCGTGGAATACGAACCCGCCCAATGTCCGAAAGCGAAGTGTGCTCGACGGTTGTCTTGACTGCCCATTGATTAAGCTGCATCTGCCCTTCGGGCCTATTCAACCAATGAGTCAACAGTTCAGCACGAATGTCGTTGGCAGTAATCATGCCTACCCGTTGATTGACAAGCATTGGCAACTCGTCACTTAAGAAAAACTGAGCACGAAAGATGCCGTCCATGCCAAGAACAATCATGTTCTCTTTTGCTTGATATTTCGCTTCCTCCTTGTGAAGTTCTTTGGCAACCCCAGTATCAAGATCAATGAACTCGTCAAATCCAATATTGCGAATCCTCACCAAGGGAACTTCGCCACCCTCAATAAAGTCGCTGCTCGATACAGGGCAGCCTGACGCCAATTTCGCCACATCTGACACACAACTGTGCTTGATGGCTTTTATTTGATCTACCAAATTTATGTAGTGCGTGCGATAAGGGCGCGGGTCAAGTCTTGCCTCCAAGCGCTCAGTCGAAACACAATTGACCATTGACGGTACATCAGTGGTGGGCAAACAAAGCTGATCCAGCACCATATCCACAGACAAACGCAACTCCTTCGCCCAAGCCCGCAAGTGCTCGGCTTGGCGGACTTTGTTTCCGATGTATTTTTGTACATCGGAGTTCGCTGCAAACAGAGGAATGGAGTAAAGCGCATCCTTGGCTATGTAATTGATGATGGTGTTACTTGTAAGTCGATTTTTCAGCACTTGGCCATGCTTTGATTTCAAAAATGCCAGCACGTAACGTGAATTCGTGTCGGCGTTGAAAGATGCTTTGTAAAGCGACCCACTGACCATCAGGTGTTTTGGAAACGCCTCTGGAACGACGCCTACCTTAGATACATTTCCCTTTACCTCGATCAGCAACTCACCAGCTACGGCCAAACCCTTCGGATAGTCGTCTTTGTAGTAAAGCGGCAATTTATCGGCAGCGCTGAAGTCGATGCTACCTTGATCATCAATTTGTGTCGGAGAAAGGAATGACAGGAGCTTTTCTTCAGGAATACCATTTATGGAGTCCGTCCCGTGATAGACCACGCGGTACCCGTCGGCGATGAGCTGTCCGAGACGCTTTGTTTTTCCAAGCCCATCAATTTTTTGCACTGTTTTCAGTGCTTCCGGGTTATAGAACTCAGCATCAAGCCGATCTTCAAGCTGTGAGTGGATACGAACGGTATACATCACTCACCCCGCTTATAAGCGCCAACAATCTTGTCGAGGTCATTCGGCACGCCAGCCGAATAGTCCTCAATATTGTTTTTCACCACATAGCCCAGCGTTTCTGCTACGGCCATAAACACATCGCCTTGCGGCTCCGGCAGGAACTGCTCTGGGTGCTCATTGCTGGCGTTGCGTTTTTGCAGGTAGAGCACCGAGGTCTTCGCACCCGTGCCCGAGAGCTTGAATGTGTCCGCTGGGAGTGACAGCACCGCCTTCACGATGGCCTTACCACCTACAAACTGGCCGGTTACCTCATCCTTCTTGCCCATGATGTACTCGCGCACATAGCGGTCGCCGGAGTTACACAGCACGCCATCGGGCAACACAATCAATAGGCGGCCACCGGGGCGCAGCAGTTGCAGGCAGCGGTCGATAAACAGCACGGCCGGGTCGATGGTGGCACCCACCGGTTTCCAGTTGCCTTTGCCATCGGGCTTACTGCCCAAGGCCAAACCGCTGGTGGTGGGGAAAAGGTTGTAGGCCGCCTTTTTGCCGGTGGACACATTGCGCAAATCGGTGCGGTAGCCAGGCCACCTGGGGCTGCCATCTTCATCTAGGTCGAGATTGCCTAGGTCTTGCCAGGTTTTCTTGTCGTAATCGTAATAAGCAACGTACTCGGTTTCGAGTTTGGCCGGGCGGAAGCCACCCAACACTTGCTCCATCTGCGCTTCGTAGCGCTCTTTGGATTCTTTACCCTTTTTGTCGCTGGTGAACTTGGGCGTGCCAAACGGCGGATTGGTGCAGATCAGGTCAAAGCTGTTGGGTTTGAAAGCCTTGGTGGTGAGCGAGTTGTCGGTGTAGAAAATCTTGGCCTTGGGTGCCCCTTGCAGAGCCATGTTGACACGGGCCAGCATCACCATGCGTGGGGCCGCATCGGCACCGGTGAAGGCGGTGTCGCGCAGGGTTTGCTTGAGCGCCTTTTTCTGAGCATCGCTCATGCCGCCCAGATGATCGATCACGCTCTCGATGTGGCTGAGCGCCACGGAGCCAAAGCCGAACGAACCGCAGGTGGGGTCGCAAAAGCGGAAGGCACCAGCGGTTAGGCGCTCCATAGCGGCGTTGTCTTGCTGGATATCGTGCATGGCGATTTCCAACATAGCCTGCTTGACCGGGTTGGGCGTGAGGTACACCCCCAGGCCACCTTTGGATTCAAAGTTTGCACGCAGGAACACATCGAATACCCGGCCCAGCAGATCGCCCGCCACATCGGCCAAGGTGCCCACTTCTTTACCAGCGATCATACGCCCCTGGTTGTCCGTTACCGGCCCAAGGTCTTGCATGGCTTCCAGCAAGGTGCGGTAGTTTTCCGGCTGCGTCAGGCGTAAGTGGGAGTCGCTGGGGAAGATGGCGTTGCGAGTAGCGTCATCGCTGACCACCACGTAGTCTTCGTGTGCTTTAAAGGCTTCAAAGGCTGCCTTGATTTGCTCGACTGCCTTGGCACCGTGCTTGGCCACGTAACGATGGTCAAACACCTCGCGAAAGCGCTGGGTCTTGCCTTCGTGGTCGGTAAAGCTGAGCTCATCACCGTGATGGACGCGGAAGGTTTCAAGGAATAGCAGCTTGGCCACTTCCTCGATGATGTCGTTCTTGTCGTTGACGCGATCCTTGACGGTCTGGAAGACCTGTTCATGGAAGGCGTCAAAGCGGTGCATCAGACGGGTGTAGATACGCATCGACCAGCGGAAGGTCGGGTCTTTTTCCAGCTTTTCGTAATTGCGAATTAGCTCGATGGACGGCACCTCGTCCACCGAGTGGGTGCCATCACTGCCATCGACGCCAAACAGGCTGTAGCAGCGGATGTTTTTGTCGTCTTGCAGATGGGCAAACACAGGCCAATCCCCACTGACGCTGGTCAGCAGTTCGTAAGCCAGTTGATCCAGCTTGTCTTCGCGGGAGTAGTCCCAATGCCCCGGCTCCAGGGCGATCAGCAACACTGAGGGAGTCTGGTTGCCTTGGTCTTCTCCCCAGATCAGCCCGGCTTTGACGAAATCGTGATCGCTATTAAGCGGGGTGTGCTCGATGTAGTCGCTGTAATTGGCGCGGATGGCTTGGTAGCGTTGATCCAGCGTTTGTTCGGTTGCCATGGGTTCTTCTGTCCTGTGTATCCATTAAGCCAGCTTGAGTAGCGGGCCTTTTAATTCGAGTCGAGCATCTTGTTGTGCTGCACTGCGCAGCATCGGCTCGGTGACCACCAAGCCTGTCGGCAATTTGCTGATGAGCTGGACCAAGGGCATGGGGCGGCCCGCCTTTTGTAGTAGCGCCACCATTTCGTCGGCCAGACTAGGGGCGGCATGGCCTGGCCCAGCATTGAGAGACCACGCTAGTTCACCACTGGGCAATTCACAGCGTTGCAAGGACGGCGTACAAGCCAGCCATAGGCTCAACTGTGCACGACTCCATCCCAGCTGATGCCATTGCGTGCCGTGGTCCACCCACAATTGGTCCAGTGTGACAGGGCCGGATTTCATGCCCCGCCGAACAACGTCCAAAAGATCAAAGTGACTCATGCAGCCCCTCCGCCGATTGGGTGGGGTGTCGGGGCTCGATAACCTGGGGCAAGCGTTGCATTTGCAACGCCATAAAGCGCCAGAGGGTCTTTTAGCCAAAGCCGGTACTCATGCCCACGCAGGCTATGGTCAGGAGAGCAGTCCACGCTCCATCTACGTAGAATGTATCCGGCTGTCGCGGCACGCAGCTTCATCCGCAGGACGCCCTCCTCCATGCTGTAGTCCATCTCGGTGATCTCTGGTCGAAGTTGATCCGGATGTGGCACCAACTCCAGCTCGACGACCCGAGTCCATTGAATGTCTTGGTCGTTTCTCTCGTGCGGCGCTACTGGCAGTCCCTTGAGCACGACAGGGGTTTTGATACGGGTTATGACGAAATCCCGGAACTCCTGAGATTTTCGGTCGAAGGCGCGAACGTGCCAGCGGAGGCCGTTATCGATCAATGCGAACGGGACAATCTCTCGCTGAGTGTGGCCACTGGAGATGGAGTGGTAGTCAATGCCAAGCGGGCATTCCTGGTGAATTGCCCGGGTCACGCTTGCCAGTACATCCAGATCTGGGTAGGTGAGGCAAAACGGGCGCTCGCTGATCACCCAGGCGCTGATATGCATGGGCTCGCCGTCGCCGAAACCTTGAGTCAGCCACGACATTACTCGCCCTGGAGGAAAATCAAAGACCGGCCGGAAATTCGTGCCCAGACCGTAAGCCTTCGCTTTGGGGTCGTAGTCGATGTTGCCGGGAGCGATTTCTTTGTACAGAGCCAAGTCCCGTGTGGCAGCGGCAGATTGGATGCCAAACCGCGACACTAAGTCCTGACGGCGAATCTCCCCGATGTAGCGTATGCGCAACTCCACAAACGCGAGACGGTCGCGTTGCGGTTGGGTCAAGTCGGAAAGTTTCTGTATCGACATGCATCTTGGCTCATAGAGAGCAATGGTGATCAGTTTGACGCAACGCACGATAGCATTTTGCTACGCTACCGTGTGCGCACCGAGTCTAAATGATGCGAGTATCCGTCGCATAGTGATCATCATTTAACCAGACTGAGGATAATGGTAGATGTTTTTGCCTCCCTCCAGCGATTACCGCGAATAGATGCACGGCCACCAAGGCCCCAGAAATCGCCCCTGCTTGGGTGACTCAAATACTAACCATCATTCCACTACGCCACACTAGGTTGCCATCCTGAAACCCTCGGGCTAGAGTGCGCTCGTCGTGGTAAGTCCCACGGCCGGGTGTAGCAACCTGATTCGTTCGAGGCGCGGTAGCGCCATAGCTTGAGTAGCCGGCATTCGATGTGCTTGGTTGCTTAACTTCTATGGCGGGCCGTGTGGGGCAGGCTTTTGCCTGGCCGGTTCCCTCGGACGCCGGTTTGCTACCCCCGCACGGTCCGCCTCCATTACCGTGTAGCAACGGCGGTAGGCGGCTCCTTAATCGTCTGAGGAGCATAAGGAAAATGCGCTACCCCTTTTTTACCCGAGAGCTCCGCCTTGGGCTTCAGGTCTTGCTGTCCACCTCTGATCGGGAGGTGCGCCATGGCTGAGTTCGAATCCTGCGTTGTACCTTTCCCCCTGCAGCGGAGCCCGCTGCATGAATCCGAACGCTCTCCCCTACCCTCTGAAGCTGCCGCTGAACTGCGTGGCGTGATGCTCGGCAATCTGCTGGATCAACTGGCCGAACCTGAAGGCTTGCAGCCCGCGGATCTGCGCGTGCGCATCGCTGCTTATTCAGCACTAGCTCTGCTCGATGAGATGGTCGTGTTCTATCGCCGCGCTCTATCCGAGGCGCGAGGAGGTGCGAGATGAGCAAAGGTGTACTGACCTGCCTTCCACCTCGAGACGGCCACCCAGGTGTGGAAATTACCTGGGCCACCGACTGCAAGGAGGCGTTCAATCAGGGCGCAATGTTGGCCCAGAGCTGGTTGGATAATGCTCGCAGTGGTTGGCTCTGGGCAGTCATGATTGCCGAGCGCGACTTACTACCATGTGCGATAGAACGGAGAGCCTTTGAGGTGGGCTTCCTCAGCCGCGTCCACCAGCGCATATGCTCACCCAGGTGCTGCGGCCAGTCGGTCGCTAGTCCCCTTTCCTTAGAACTGTAAAGCGGATGTTAGCGAGCCGGCCTGCCGGCTCGCGCGAACCGTAACATACCGTCAAGTTTGGGGACGCCTCAATAACGCGGGCGCCCCAGAACAGCCCGGGTATATCCATCTGCATCAATGTGTTCTACGATTCACTGCAGAAGTCATTTGGAGAACGACCAAGAGCGATGAAGGTCAGTGATTTCGTCGATGTCATCCGCGCGCAATACATCCCTTACAGGTCGTATTTCAGGGCCGACAAGTAAATGTGCGGCATCCTTCAACCGCTTGCCCAGCGCTTCGGTCGCAGGTCGTCGCTTCACCTGCCAAGCTAACCGCTGCCCTAGGCGTAGCACTCTGAACTGGTGCTGGCGGAGTATGTAGTGGTCAACTAATCCCAGACTCTGCGGCTCCAGTCACTGCACTCAGACGGCGGGACGTTCAAAGCTACCGAGGTACCGCTGTGTGTTACCTGTGACATACTCCCCCATCGTGCGGTTTATCAGGTTTTCAACATTAAGGATCTTGACGGGATCCTCCGTGATGAACCCGAATGGGATAGGCACCGGCGACAACGTCGGCAAAACCAAATGATAAATCACGACCGCGCACTTGCCTTGAATAACGATTGCCTCTAGCGGCGCGAGTTGCTCTGACTCAACAAAGCCGCACAGAAGTAGTCTGGCATTATTGCAGTCTCCTTTTGCTCGCTTGATCGCCGGCCAATCATCGCTGGCGGCAACAGGGATCAAAATCTTAGCGTCGAAAACAGGTTTTCCATCATTCGCGCCTCCCCTGCTTTTTGTTTTTGAGAGCTCAGAAAAATCGCTGCAAATCTGTGCATGTCTGGCAGAACGGCCCCAGAGTTCATGAGATGCCGGAGCCATCCAGGACAGGCTGATCGGGTCAGCTTGCGATTCACTTTGGAGCGCTTTCTGATGTTTGCGTAGCACCGAAGAAACTCTATCCCAGTTTTGCTGTAGCTGAAGTGATCCCAAAAGCCGCAGCCCGGACGATTCTCTAACCTGAGCAACAGCACTTGCGCTGTAGTACAACGCGGAGAGATCCAGACCATTCGAAGACACGAAGTCGTAGGCGTCCGAATCTCCCAAGATGTCGGCGAGCTGAAGAACCTGATCAAGGTTTTCTCTACCCAGCAGGCGGCTCAACTGCTCCGTACGCTGACGCATGTAGATCTCATTTTCGCGCAGCCCCTCCTTCGCGACAAAGCGAACCTGCCGAGAGTCAGCATCCAGGCTTACACGCTCTTCTATCTTCTCCCAGCCATCCCTTACCTTTTGAACGCCTGCGACCTTGTAGAGCTCCGGCGGCCCCGCATCCTGCGCCTGCCCGCCTAGATGACCAGCGCGGTGAATGTCGTAAATCTGACGCATGAATGCACCGACGGCCTTTGCACCGGACTCGGAAAGCGTATCGCTTGGCGCCTGCAATTCCAGACACCGTTTTGAGTCTGCACCTCCAAGACTTTTTCCAAGACAAGTAAACGCCAAGAGATCAAATACGAACATCTGCTCGCGCTCTTCCTTGCGTTTCACAATCGGTGACTCATGGTTGCCGGCAAACAAGCCACGGCCCTTATCTGTCAACTCTATTCGTCCATCAGGCCGCGTTTTAAGCTCCCCCGTTTGTAGAAACGGTGTGATCGCAAAACTGAGCTCTTGAGCCGTAAACCCGAAATAATTGGCGATTTCAGCAGGCAACAGCGCCGAAATCTTGAGCAGCCGCAGAAGAAACTCCGGTACGACTGGCAGCCCCCCTTTGTCCACAAGGGTGTACTCAATACGGAATTGTTGCGCAGGAACCACTACGTCCAACTCGAATAGAGCAACTGGGCTCAGCTCCATCAGACAACCCTCCTGGCCGGCGTCACTGGTTTGATGCAGTAGTTTATCTTGTCCTGTTTTTTCTGGATAAAACTCGCTACCTGGCCCAATGGAAGCCTAGCATTCCTGCCGCTCCACATTCTCAAACTGCCTACGATGACCAACCGCTCCATCGCGCGTGACATCGCTACGTTGATACGATTTGGGGTCGCCAAAAAGCCAGGTGATTGATCCGCTTTGGCTCGAGTCAGGGAAACGATGATGATATTGTTTTCTTTACCCTGATAACTGTCGACGGTCTCGATTTTTACCAGCTTGCGGAACTCCTCCGACCAGTTTTTCTCGGCAAACCTCTTTCTCACCAGTTTTCGCTGATCAAGATACATGCAGATGATCCCGATTGGAGGCTCTTGCGACTCAGCCATCTCCTTGGCCATGCCCGCGCAAAATTCGGTGTCCTCTGCAATTTCCTCCAATAGCCGTATGATCGCATCCGCCTCAGCATTGTTAGACAGACTCAGCGTTCCGCTGTCGTAGGCTTTCTTGCCTAACTCGCTAGTATCGACCCAAGTGACCACATGGGACAGGCATTCAGGAACCTTTTGTGAAAAGTAGGCAGGACTTGGTCTGTAGCCGTTCTCAAGATCGATGTCATAAAAGATCTCGTTAACCAGATCGCCAATCGCTGGGAGCATTCGATACTGCGTATTGAGCGTCGCCCGAGTGGCGCGCCCATACGGTGATTGGAACACTCGCTCAAAGTCGCTACGCATGACTTGCTGGAATTCAGCTGAGCCAGTGGTAACGCCCAGGGAACGGGCAATGGCTACCTTATGCTCTTCCTCATATGTAGGGCGCAGCTGGTTGTGGTCGCCGACCAGTAGCACCCGAGAGCCCACCTGCATGGCGATCGCCAATTCACTCGGCGCCGACCGAGCAGCCTCGTCGATAATGACCCAATCGAAATGGTTTTCTGCAAGCTTGAGATGTTGCAGGCCGATACCCACGCAGGTACCGCAAACCAATGTTCTGGAGCGCATCAGGAACTCATCATAGTTGGCCCTGTTACTCGACAGGCGCTCAACGTACTCCTGAGAAAGCTGAATTAGGTCAAGGCAATGTTTGAACTCTGGAGCCCGAACCCCATGAATGGTTTGGACATGGTCATAGATGCGCTCAAGCAATTCCTGGGGTGTACTTTCTTCCTCAACTAACTCGCCAAGAAAAAAGCTGGCATTCAGATTCAACTCGCCCAACAAAGAAGATTTCAGCGTTTGCAGCGCCTTTCGATCTGCTCCGTCTCCTTGTGCACACTGAATTTCTTCGTCCAGTTTTTTCAACGACCGAACCAAGTGGAACACTCGCTGATTCACATCAACCATCGCCTGGACAAAAGCTTTGCCCAACCCCAGCGAAGAAGCCATAGAGCCCACACGCTCCTTTAGTTCAGCACTAAATCCATTTCTCTGGCGGTCGACGATATTGCGAGAATAAACGTCCAGCAGCTCCTCAGAGACAACCTGGTCTCGGTTACTAAAGCGCACAACGTTAAGCTCGGTGTCCAGTCGACGGCAGTGTGCACGGATACGCTCTGCTGCAGTATTCACAGCCTCATGAGACTGACTGACGAGGAGGATATTTCGCACCCCGACCTTGCTGATCAGATAATGGATGAATGCCGCGATGAACTCCGTCTTACCTGTCCCCGGAGGTCCCTGCAAAAGGCCCACTGGCCCTGTGGTGATGAGTTGGGTGAATGCTGCGCGCTGGGCTCCATTCAGTCCGATGACCGTACCACTAGCAGTGGTGCGTTCGTACACTGCAAAGTCCGCGTCAGTAGGCTCTTCAGAATACCTCCTAGGTACCAGCGTGCATTTCTCGTCGAAATAATCCATTAATTCCGGCAGCACTGACTGCCGGTTTAGAATCCGTTCCATCGCACTACGACGACGCGTCATTGATGTCTTGTTCTGCTGGCTTTGGAGGAACAACTGGGAGCCAGCCTGTACGCGTTTCGAACGACTGGACGCAAGGACGTAGACAGCATCACGCACGCTCATGCCCAGGTTGATTTCACCTATATCAATATCCTTGCCCCCGTCCCTTAGGATCAGTCGGATGTTGTCTCCCGCCTCGAACCCCTCAAGGGCCTTAGCATCCATGGCGTATGGAATCAAAAGGCCTACGCCATCCTTGTGGAAGTGTGGCTCTTCGGAAACACGGAAAGAAGGCTGGGCCTCAAGCTCAGTGGCGGTGATGGTTTTCCATATCTGGCTCACAGGGAAACTGCGCACTTTCACAGCTTCTAACTGGGCCTCATCTAGGGCCAGTCCGTTGTCCTCGTCCTCGCCGGTAATCGAGTCCGCAACACTTTCACCGCCTTCAATCGCTTCTTGCTTACGCACCTCAGCGTCATGCACCTGCGCCGCAAGGTTTAAAAACGCCTCGTCTTTGGCTAGAAACTTGGTCAGTTCATAAACATTGGCGCTGGTACCGCCCGAAACGCTGAAACGCGCCTCTATGTGGTGGTTTGACTGACGCGCCACATAGGCCGGAACTCGCATTTCCTGATTGGCCCTGAACGCATTTACGAATTGCTTGGAGGCAGGATTAAATTCGGTCATCAACTGCCCACCGACACCTGCGAACGTGACTTCCAGGGTTTTGGTGGGGGTTCTTTGGCTGGGCTTCACGACAACAAATACTTTCCCGTTGTCAGGTAGGATCTCAAATGCCTCGCCACTTCTATTTCTTAGGACGACAGAGACTGTTTCAACCGTTTTTACAGGAGTGAAAGCGACTTCCAGAGCATCCTTGAATCGCTCCAAGGAAAGAAAGCCGGACTCGGTATCCATCTCGTGCGCGACGGCGGCCCTCAGGGCGGGAATATCCTTCTGCGACGGGACGTCCCAGTCCATGTCCAGAAGCTCAAATACCATTCGCATTACAGCAAAGTTGTCTCGCTCTGCAGGGGTGCAGTTTTCCAATGCGGGGCTGTAGCGGGTATTGACCGGTAACGCACCTGAAGCCGAGAAATCTGGACAGTCGAGCAGGTAGACCTGGGTATTTTCGGGAGTTGAGCCGACATTGACTTTGACATTCTGTGGATGCAGATCGCCGTGGCTCAATTGCTGGCCATGCAAACCTTCAACTGCCTCAATGAGCCCATGGGCGACGATGAGACGGGTCTCAACCGACAACCCTTGCAGCTCATCCCAGTGCTCACCATCGATATGCTCCTGAGCCAGGAATGGGTTACCGCTACGGTCGTAACCAAAGTGCTGAATTTTTGGTAGAAAGGTAAAACCGCTGCCTTTCAGCTGCTCCAAGACTTCGAAGAAAGCCATCAACATCGGCCCTTGGCCGTCTTTGGGATCCCGGGCATTGATCGAGGGCCAGGATTTCACGACTAGAGGACCGGATCGATAAATCAATTTCTCGGCCGTATCGGCGATAGGCTCGTCGTCCTCCCGGTAAGCGGAGCTCAGCCGTAGATCGGTAGAGAATACGTCCAGCCGCCGGTTATCAAATTCAAAACTGGCAGAGTTGTCCGGTGTGGATTCGCTCAATGCCTGCTGAAATGCGCTGGCGTCATCGAACCGCTCCTTTGGATCATTCTGCAATGCTTGCACGAGGACGTTTGCAGGCCACTCCTCGGAAGACTCAACCTGAGTTTGAATACTTGCAACGTATGCTATGTCGAGCTTCAAAGGCATTGGCCGTGCCTGAAGCAAATGCCAACCCATCAGCCCGAGCGCGAAGACATCACGACGGAATGGCGTACTGCCTTCCATCGCGGTGCCCTGGTCTTCCGGTAGTGCGATAGCACCGATGCTCAGCAAGGTACGTAGATCGCCCAGAGTACCGACCGGCTGGTAATAGGCGCTGATGAAATTGGAAAGCGCGATCGAAGACGATGGCGAGAACCATACGCTGTGGTCGCCGAGATCACGGTGAGCAATGCTGAAGCCATGCATCCCGGCAAATTGGGCCAGAAGGATTTTGAAAAGCTGGACGCGTTCAAGCGCCGTCATCCGCTCCACGAAACGGTTAATGAACTCGTTAAGGCGGTAATGGCCATCCGGAATTTCAAGCAATTCAGCGTATTGCTCGGTGACACTATCGGGGCTGGCATTACGCTTCGGGCGAGCGCAACGATTCATCAAATCCTGATCGCGCAGACGTAGGTAGACCATGACATCCCTTTCGCGCGAGAGAATTCGGCACCGTCCCTCAGCCGTTCTAGCACGGATATCATCGAGCTTCGAAAAATCCCACAGTCTGACCATCGCACGGTCATCCTTGTTATGGATATTGACCGCGTCGTACTCTCGATAGACTTCTGTGGGGTGCGTGAACACCGCCTGAGACTGCGCGCGGTAGTCATCGACAACAAGCTCTTTTGGCTTGACCGTTCCCTCATTGATGATGTCATCGAAGAAGTCAAAATGCTGGTTCAAGCCGATGTTCGACCGCGCGTTGAATCGCTCTTTGAACCGTTTCGGGTCGGCCATTTCCAGAAAGTCGCCCAGCAGCATGACATGCTGCATCTCGACCTCAGGAAGATTCAAAGTGCAGTTGCCACTGAGCACAATGCAGAAGTCAATCCAGGGCTCTTTCCCGTTAGGCAGTCGAGACTTGAGGCTCTTGATTCGTTTCCTCAGCTCGAAGGTTTTTCGACGGGTTTTGTCTACTGGGGAAACCTCTGTCTCCCTCCCGTCTTGGTGCCATTTTCCGCCGTGGTTGGTGATCTCACCGCGCCAATGCTTAAGCTCGACAACAAGAACGAGGCTATGGGTGACGATGACAAGGTCAAACTCCCCATCCGAGCCCCGCGAGTTCGCAAAACGAAAGCCTGCGTAGCCGCGCCAAGGCCATACGCCGTGGCCTGCCTCAGATTTCTTCAATTGTTTCAGGACGTCAAACGACTTCCCTTTGGTAGAGCCTGCCCCTAGCGTCTGAGGCAACTCCCGAGGCCCAAATGCTTTGGCCATCTTGTCAATAGCGTCGATCTCGAACGAATGGAGACCTCCTTCCCAATAACGTACGTCCATGCAATCCCCGAGAACCGTTCCCAACGAAGTCAATGTGCCATACCTTAGGGGAAAGTATGGCGCAATGAAACGTGCGCCCACTTAGTTTTCTGGCTCTTGAACAAGTTTGGGATCCGTCCAACCGACTGACTGCTATTAGCCGGGGCCTACCAGTTGCCGACGGCGGAACACATTGCTGTCACCACCCGTAGTGACGTTCTCCCTGTTTAAAGGCAGGGGTTCTTGCCCCCTCAAAATCAAGAAAAATAGACGGTTTCCACCCGGCCGCTGCGCTGGGTGGAGCCTCCGCGATTTTTCCTGATTTTTTCACGACCGCCTTAGTCGCCCTAGTCGGCAGGGGTTCATGCGCAGCGCAAGCGCAGAACCCTGAAGATGAAGGAGCAAAAGCCATGAGCGAAGAAATCAGGATCTACGTTGCCGACCTGGCCGCCTACAACGCCGGTCATCTGCATGGCGTCTGGATCGATGCCACCCTGGAGCTGGACGACATCCAAGCGCAGGTCGACGCCATGCTGGCGGCCTCACCGGTAGAGGGTGCGGAGGAGTATGCCATCCATGACTTTGAAGGCTTCGACGGCTACCGTCTCGGTGAGTACGAAGGTCTCGATAACGCCCATGAGATCGCCTGCTTCATCGAGGAGTACCCAGAGTTCGGCGGCGCTCTACTCGCTCACTTCAACGACCTGGAGCAGGCGCGCAAAGCGGCCGAGGAAGACTATTGCGGCTGCTACAGCTCGCTGGCCGACTACGCCCAGGAGCTGACCGAGGAAACCACCAGCATTCCGCAACACCTCGCCATGTACATCGATTACCGCGCCATGGCCCGCGACATGGAGTACAGCGGCGACCTGTTCACCCTGGAGACCGGCTTCGAGCAGGTGCACGTGTTCTGGAATCGCTAACCCAGCGGAAGGCACCGGGACAACCCGGTGCCTTGTTTTTTGCGCCCCTGTCCTGCCGGCCACCCGCGCGCCCCACCCGCAAGGCTGATGCACGGGCGCGCGCGCCCGGTGACCAGCCTGGAGCAACCACGTTGTACCGCCTGCTGATTGAGACCGTTACGGTCTTACGGTTTTACCCAAATCCGTCGATCCGTATCCACGGATTTACGGATTGGTGGGGAAGCGGATTTACGCTTTTACGGATTTACGGAAATCCGCCGATGCGGTTTTCCGGTTTTGTGGAAAGCCGCAGACCCATAAATCCGTAGGCTGCGCGCGCGGAGCTTGGCGTGCTTGGGCACCGTGGCCGGTGACGCGCGTAGCTGGGCGTACCCGGTCAGCGTCCAGACCTTCACGGTATCAATCCTCGCCCCTCCTGCCTGCGCATTCGCCCAGACCCAACCTGGCATGATCGAGCGCGACGGCTACCGCACGGTGCACCTCCCGCGTCAACGGAGGACACACCATGTCGCACTCAACCAATCTTTCCCATCACTCGCGCCGCATCGATCTCGATGCCCCACTGCACCGCAAGGCCGGGCCGACGGCGCATGCCATGCGGCCCGTGGAGGGCGCTATTGAGGCGCAAGCGCCACAGGCCTGCCCTGCTCACCAACAACGAAGCAGCGGCCTTCCTGCGGCTGTCTCCGCGCACGTTGGAGAAGCAGCGGGTGATCGGCGGCGGGCCGCGCTTCCACAAGTTCGGTCGGCGTGTGATGTACGCGCTTACCGATCTCGAAGCCTGGGCCGGTGAGCGCAGCTTCGAGACCACCTTCGATCCCGAGTACCTCGACCGCCACCCGGGAGCGCAGCGTGATGATCAGTGAAACCTTCGCCTATGAACTGTCGGCATCTCGATTTGACTTCGCAGGGCGAGCAACTGGATCTGTTCCGCGCCCTGCCGGGGGATATGGCGCCACGCGACGCCCAGGATCTGATGGCGCATCCGTTCTTCTCGCTGGCCAAATCGCGACGCACCGTGCCAATCGACTTTCGCTCAGGCGAGGTGACGGTGCGTGTGGAAGGCACGCTGGAGCATGGCATCGCCACGATCTGGGATGCCGACATCCTGATCTGGGCGGCCAGCCAACTTGTCGAGGCGCGCGATGCGGGCATCCCCACCTCTCGCCTGATGCGTGCGACGCCCTACCAGATCCTGCGCTTCATCGGCCGCGGCACCTCGCTGCGCGATTACCAGCGCCTGAAGGCCGCCCTGGATCGGCTGCAGTCGACCAGCGTGGCCACCTCGATACGCGAGACCACCGGCCGGCGCCTGCAGCGTTTTTCCTGGATCAACGAGTGGAAGGAGCTGGCAGCGGTGGATGGCCGGCCACTGGGCATCGAGCTGATCCTGCCGGACTGGTTCTACAGCGGGGTGCTGGATCAGGCCCTGGTGCTTACCATCGACCCGGCCTACTTCCGTCTCACCGGCGGCATCGAGCGCTGGCTGTACCGTCTGGTGCGAAAGCACGGCGGCAAGCAGGAGGACGGCTGGCAGTTCGACTTTCGCCACCTGTACCGCAAATCCGGCAGCTCGGCGCGCTATTCGGACTTTGCTTTGGATGTGCGTGCTCTGGTCGCCCGGCAGCCACTTCCGGGATATCGCCTGGAGGTCGTTCACCTGCCCCCATCGACCGAGCTGCTCGCCTTCCGGCGCGTGCCGTAGACGGCACGGGGATAACTTGCGGACAAGCTGTGAATGCAGTCGTGCTATCAGGCGCAACCGGGCTCGTGCTATCAGGCGCATTCCCATCGTGCTATCAGGCGCACGGACTCCGCTACAGGCCACGACTGGCGCGGCTTTCAGCTCCTCTTAACTTAACTAACTTAAAAGCTCTAACTTGTTATTGGGGCAGCGCCGCTGTGTGGGCAGGTGCTGATAGGGGCGGTTTGGTCGGGGAGGTCCGGCCATGATCGTCACCCTGCTCAACCAGAAAGGCGGGGTGGGCAAGACCACCCTGGCCACGCATATCGCCGGCGAACTGGCCCTACGCGGGCAGAACGTCATCCTGCTCGATGCCGACCCGCAGGGCTCGGCGCTGGACTGGACGCAGCGGCGCAGCCAGCAGGGCTTGCCCAGGTTGTTCAGCGCCGTCGGCCTGGCGCGCGAGACGCTGCACCAGGAAGCCCCAGAGTTGGCTCGTAGCGCCGATCACATCATCATCGACGGGCCACCGCGCATCGCCGCCCTCGCCCGCTCGGCGCTGCTGGCAGCGGATCGCGTGTTGATCCCGGTGCAGCCTAGCCCCTACGACCTGTGGGCCAGCGCGGAGATGGTCAACCTGATCCGCGAAGCGCAGGTGTTCAGGCCGACGCTGCGCGCGGCGTTCGCCATCAATCGTCGCGTCAGCACCACGGTGATCGGTCGCGAAGCGCGCGGCGCCTTGGCCGACCAACCGCTACCGGCACTGCAGGCCGAAGTACGCCAGCGCATCGTCTTCGCCGAGAGCGTGGCAGCAGGTCGTTTGGCATGCGAACTGGCACCGGACAGCGCCGCCGCGCGCGAGGTGAGCAGTCTGGTCGACGAACTGCTGAGGTGGTCACCATGAGTGGCAAACGCATCGGTATCGGTGCGCGCCCACTGGCCGACCCGCAGGCCGAAGCCTGGATACGCCAGGGCGCCACCGTCGACAACGGCAAGGTCGAGCGCTATAGCGCCCGCTTGACATTGGATGTCACGCCAGCACTGCGTACGCGCATCAAGCTGGCGGCCTTCGACCGTGGCGTAACGATGGCAGAGATGCTGCGCGAAGTGCTGGAGCGGCAGTTCCCAGAGGCCACGTCATGACGTTTGGTGCTTGCGGCGTGCGGTGGCCACTGGCGCTGCTCGCCGGCAGCCTGGCTGCCCTGGGTTGGGCGGCGCTCACAACGTCGCCACCGCGGCTGGTCTACAACGCGTCCGACAGCGTGCCCGTCGGTT
>JBKEBY010000063.1:0-42196 GCA_047973445.1 Pseudomonas sp. | reverse complement strand
ATGCACAACGGACTGTCCTGCCACCCATGACGGGCGTCGCCTACGAGTCAGGCATCAAGGGCGAACTGTTCGATGGCGCTCTCAATACATCGTTGGCAGTTTACCGTGTGGAGCAGAATGATCGTGCCGTCACCGACTATGATTCACCGATGGTATGTGACGGCTGGTATTGCTCGCGTGCTGCCGGGAAGGTTCGTAGCGAAGGTTTCGAAGTGGAAGCCCATGGTGAACTGGTACAAGGCTGGCAGATCAGTGGTGGCTATACATACAATCGCAACGAGTACTTAGATGACGCCGATAAGAATCTAATCGGTAAACCATTCAACTATGGACCCAAGCATATCTTTCGCCTCTGGTCCGACTATCAGCTTCCAGGCGAGTTTGGAAGGTGGCGTGTAGGCGCAGGTGTCAACTACCGTAGTGAGCAGAAAACCGATAGCACAACCAGGCCAAACCCGGTGCAAGGTGGTTACTCGATCAATGGGGTCAGAGTCATTGATTTAACCGGCTTTAGCCGCGCATTTCTCGATATCTCTCTGATTTCCTATCCCCGCCCCGACCCAGAGGCGTGGCTCGCCGCCCAGTCTTGGCCTCGATCTGAGCCTTGAATCGATCATCGCCTAGCACCCATCCCTTGTTCGTCGCCTCGCGAATTTCCTGCAGTTTCCAGTCAGGCAAACGGCCCCGGAAAAGAGACCGGTAGGCGCTCAAGCGCTCCTCTTCCGCGTTGCCGAGCCGAAGATACAGCGCATGTGGCGTGAGCAGTTGGACAGGCTTGCCCAAGGCATTGGCCTGATAGCTTGACCAAGGATATTCCGACGCATGGGCAACCATGCCCGCTCGAACCGGATTCAGCTCTATATAGCGGTAAACCGTTAGCAGGTAGCTGTCGCTATCAACCAGGGTCGATTTAAATCGACCCTCCCACAAGGTGCCGGTACGGCCGTAGGTGAAATTGAAATACTGAACATATCGACGCCCCAGGGCCTGCATCAAGCGGCTGAGGCCTTGCTCATCACTGGGCGTGGCGAGCAGATGCACATGGTTGGTCATCAACACAAAGGCGTGAATGGAAACTCGGTATTTGCTGGCTGCATCTTTCAGAAAGGACAGGTAGGCCTTGTAGTCTACCTCTTCATAAAAGCAGGCCTGCCGATTGTTACCACGTTGGACAACGTGCTGGACGCAGCCGGGAAAATACAGACGAGGCAAACGAGCCATGGAGTACTCCTCTGCGCAGGAAAGGAAAACGATAACGCTCCGGCGCGCCAATTAATAACTCTGACCCCATTGATCGTGGGCCATTGATTGGCCCCAAATCGGCCAATTACGACTGCGTTCGTCGCAGGCCGGCAACTGACGACGCTGATCGAATACAATGCCGCTCCTTGCTGTAATCCCAGATATCGAACATGCAACCGCAAAGCCAACCGCACGCCGCCACCACGCGCCCCTCGCCTTCCCGCCGCTTCAGCGTGGCGCCGATGATGGACTGGACCGATCGTCATTGCCGTTACTTTCTGCGCCAGCTATCACGCCAGGCCCTGCTCTATACCGAGATGGTCACCACCGGCGCGCTGATAAATGGCGATGCTGCGCGCTTTCTGCGCCACGACGAGGCCGAACATCCGCTGGCCCTGCAACTGGGCGGCAGCAACCCGCAGGATCTCGCTACCTGCGCGAGAATGGCCGAGGCGGCTGGCTATGACGAGGTGAACCTCAACGTCGGCTGCCCCAGCGACCGTGTGCAGAACAACCTGATCGGCGCTTGCCTGATGGCGCATCCCGCACTGGTGGCCGACTGCGTGAAAGCCATGCGCGATGCCGTGAACATCGACGTGACGGTCAAGCATCGCATCGGCATCAATGGGCGCGACAGCTATGCCGAGCTCTGCGATTTCGTCGGCCAGGTGCAGGAAGTCGGTTGCCGTAGCTTCACCGTGCATGCGCGCATTGCAATCCTTGAAGGGCTGTCGCCGAAACAGAACCGCGAAGTGCCTCCACTGCGCTATGACGTCGCCGCGCAGCTGAAACGGGATTTTCCCCACCTCGAGATCATTCTCAATGGCGGCATCAAGACGCTCGAGGAGTGCCGCGAGCATCTTCAGACCTTCGATGGAGTGATGCTCGGTCGCGAGGCCTATCACAATCCCTATCTGCTTGCGCAGGTCGACCAGCAGTTGTTCGACAGCGACGCCCCTGTGATCAGCCGGGCCGATGCGTTGCGAGCGATGCGCTCTTACATCGAGGGGCACCTGACAGATGGCGGCGCGATGCACCACATCACCCGCCATGTGCTCGGACTGGCCCAGGGTTTCCCTGGCGCAAGGCGTTTTCGCCAGCTGCTTTCGGTGGATATCCACAAGACCCAGGCGCCGCTCGCCCTGCTCGACCAGGCTATCGAGCTGCTCGAAGGTCGTTGATCGGAGGCCCTCTCGCCAACGGGGAGAGGGAGTATTTGCTCGGTCTCGACGCTCTTGAAACTGGCCTGCATCGACAACCATGCGGGACTAAAAAGAGTGCGGCGAATGCAATGACACACCCAACCAGAAGCATTTGATACGAGCCAGGGAACACCGCGCCCAGTTTTGGTTCCTATCCCTGTCCGCACCCGTCCCTTCACCCGTTGAGCGGGCAGACTGGCTCGGGTAAGGTCATGTCACTCACCGGATAGAGCGTTCTCATGACTTCCAAGCTGGAACAACTCAAGCAATTCACCACCGTCGTCGCCGACACTGGCGATCTGGACGCCATCGCCCGGCTCAAGCCAATCGATGCCACCACCAACCCCTCCCTGCTGCTCAAGGCCGCCGGCATGTCCCGCTATACGGAGCATCTGAACGCGGCGATGTTACGCTGTCACGGCGATATCGGGCTGGCCTGTGATCTCTTCGCGATAGCGGTCGGCCAGGAGGTGCTCAAGCTGATACCGGGCCGCATTTCCACCGAAGTCGATGCACGGCTGTCCTTCGACAGCCAGGCGATGATCGAGCGTGGCGAGCGCTTGATTGGCCTCTACGCCGAAGCCGGCATCAATTGCGAACGGGTGCTGATCAAGCTGGCGTCGACCTGGGAGGGCATTCGGGCCGCCGAGCAGTTGGAGAAAGCCGGCATCCAGACCAACCTCACGCTGCTGTTCTCCTTTACCCAGGCGGCGGCCTGCGCCGATGCCGGCGTGTTCCTTATCTCGCCCTTCGTCGGGCGCATCTACGACTGGTACAAGAAGCACGAAGGCCGCGATTATGCCGGCAGCGAAGACCCCGGTGTGCAGTCGGTAAGCCGCATCTACGACTACTACAAGGCCCATGACTACAACACAGTAGTGATGGGCGCCAGCTTCCGCAACATCGGCCAGATCGAGGCCCTCGCCGGCTGCGACCGTCTGACCATCAGCCCCGAACTGCTCGGCCAGTTGGGCGAACAGGAAGGCATGCTGGAGCGCCAACTGTCGCCAGGGCGCGCCTCCGAGCCACGCGTGCAGATCGACGAGAACGGCTTTCGTTGGGGGCTCAACGAAGATGCGATGGCCACCGAAAAGCTTACCGAGGGTATCCGTCAGTTCGCGCGTGATCAGGAAAAACTCGAGACGCTACTCGCAGCTTCTGCAAGTCGCTGACAAGCGTCGGGCTCAGGACCGCTCCAGTGCCGTGACCAGGTCGCGAAAGGCCTCGCGATTGGATTCGTTGAGGCTCATCAGAATCCGATGGGCCTCGAGCACCTTGGCCTTCACCACTTCTTCGGACTGATCCTGGCTGGGCAGGTCCGCCAGTTGCTCGGGTGACGGCAACGGCTGGTCGACGATATTGAATACCTGATCGAACCCCATCGAGTGCAACAGACGGGTGATATCAGGATGGGTGGTCACTACGGTCGGCAGCAGGCCGACCTTCTGCCGCGACAGGATGGAGAGCTTCGCCAGCAGCCCAAGCGTGGTGCTGTCGATGCTGCGACTCTCGGTCAGATCGATCACGATGGAGGAGAAATCCAGGGAGGCGAAGATCTTTTCGATCGTCGCATCGAGGGCAGAACAGAGCGTCAAGCGAATCTCACCCACGAACTTCAGTACGAAGGTTCCATCCTGCTCGGCGAACTGGATCTTACCAGTACTCATGCAAGGTTCCTGCTTAGCACCAACAAGGCGATGTCATCGGGCATGTCATGCAGCGCGGCCAGGCCAAATGCGCCACGCAACCCGTCCAGCGTGCCCCCGGCACCAGCCACCAGTTCCGGCAATGCGGACTCCTTGTCTTTGAGTGTATCGCCGGGCAAAAGGTCCAGAATGCCATCAGACAGCAACGTCAGGCTGAATCGCTCCGGCAGCACCATTTCGAAATCATCATAGGTCGCATCAACGAACAGGCCGACCGGCAGGCCACGACCTTCGAGATAGTGGGCGCTCTCTCCATCGTAGAGCACCGGCATCGGCAGGTGCCCACCGATACTGTAATGAAGCACGTTGCGCTCCTGATCGATAACGCCGCCGAGCATGGTCACGTGCTTGCCCAGCTTGCAGTTGATCAGCCCGCGGTTGATGTGATCCAGCACCTCGGATGGCTTGAATTCACGCAGCATGCCGCCACGGCGCGATTCGTAGAGCAACCGGGTGGTCATGAACTTGAGCAATACCGTGACAAAGGCCGAAGAGGCGCCGTGGCCCGAGACGTCCGCCAGGTAGAAACCGATCCGGTGTTCGTCGACCCGGAAGTAATCGACGAAATCTCCGGACAGGTACAACGATGGGATGATCTGATGCGCAAAATGAAAATCGTCGGTGGTCCAGGGCGTCACCGGCAGCATATTCATCTGCACCTGGCGCCCGGCATTCTGGTCTTCCTGAAGCAGGTGCAGACTGGCCTGCAGGTCGCGATTCGCGGCTTCCAGTTGCTCGCGATAGCGGCGGTTCTCCAGCCGTAGGCGCGAACGATCGAGCGCACGACGCACCGAGTGCTCCAGCATCGCCAGGTCTTCGAGGGGCTTGATCAGATAGTCGGCGGCGCCCAGGCGCAGAGCTTCCACCGCATCGTTCATCACGCCGGCACCAGACACCACGATGATCGGCAGGTCGTTCTGACGCTCGCTGATCAACCGGATGAGCTCCAGACCGTCCATCTGCGGCATGCGCAGATCGCAGATCACCAGCTCAGGACGCTCGGAATCGAACAGCTCCAACCCTTTCGGTCCGTTGGCTGCCTGCAGAACCCGGAATCCGCTGTCATCCAGATAGGCAGCCAAGCTGGCTCGAACCACATCGTCGTCATCTATGATCAGTAGCGTCGCGCTTGGGCTTTGCATGTTCCTACCAGGCGAATCCGCCAGGATGATTGGCGAAAGCATCGGCTCCGCACACGGCGGAGCAAGGGGTCTTTTCAAGGCGCAGACGGTACTCCCATACGACCGGCGTTTCAAGCCGTGCGCTGCCGCTCGGTCTGCGACTTTACAGGGAGATTTGGCGGAGGCTATAAGAACTTGCAAACCTATGCCGCAAAGGACGGGACAATGACCCAGAGCGACCGGAACTACAGCGAAAAACGCGACTTTATTCGGATGCATGTGGACACGCCGATCACCCTCTCCAAGGATGGCAAGTCCTTCTCAGGCACATGCCTGGATCTGTCCAGCACCGGCATGCAGGTAGAAGCACCTACCTCCCTGCAACTGGGCGACAGGGTTCGTATCTTCATTCCGTCCGAGCACAGGGAATTGAAAGGGCTGGATGCCGAAACGGAAGTGGTGCGTGTCGAGCCACTCGACGATGGCCGCCAGGGCCTGGGATTAGCCATTCTGTCGATGAATTGATTGACGGCTATCGCTTCGTTCAACGCCGCCCTACGACCCTGACCGCTCCCATGCTCCGCGTGGGAGCACGCCGCCACAGCGAATGCAGGCGGCTGCCACTACCTATCAGAAATCATCTTCGACTTGACCGTCCTGGGTACGGAATTCGCGGTTCTGCAGATAGGCGTTGCGAATGAATATATATCTGTCGCCAGTGATCATCTTCTCGGCCGAGAGTAGGCTGGCGCGGGTATCGACAACGTCGACGCCGAAGGAGGTATTACGCACCGGAACATCGTTGATGTAACGGTAAGGGCTCAGGAAACTGTCGCCCACTCGTCCGCCGGCATCACGCAAGGTGCTTGGCCCCCACAACGGCAGTACCACATAGGGACCGCTCCCCACCCCCCAGGCACCGAGCGTCTGGCCCAGGTCCTCATCATTCTTCGGCAGCCCCATGCGAGTTGCTACATCGAAGACTCCCAGCACGCCAAAAGTAGTGTTGAACAGGATGCGGCTGGTATCGATGCCGGCATCGCGAAACTTACCCTGCAACAAATCGTTGCCCAGCACGATGATCTCGCCCAGGTTGCTGAACACGTTGCTGACACCAGCTTCGATCACATCTGGCGTGACCTTCTGGTAGCCTTTGGCGAGCGGTTTCAAGCTATATGTATCGAGCGTATCGTTGAACCGGAACACCGCACGATTGACCCCCTCCCACGGATCTTCCTCAGCCGCATGCAGCGACGGTGCACCGAGCACCACCACGGCCAGCAGGGCGCCCCTGACATAGCCGAACCAATCCGTGTCGATCTTCTGCATCGCTGGCTCCTCTGCTCCGATTGAATATCGCGACTGCGCGGTCAAGCGCCGCAGTATAAATCCATTCGCTTCGTTCCACAGCCCAGAAACTACCGACGCCACCACTGCCTCTAAGGAACAGACAAGCATCGGTGGCTGGTTTACCCTTGGTAGCAACCAGACGTCATCCCGACAACCACGAGAGGGAAGCAATATGGCGGAACATGATCTGCAGTCGCAGCTCGACGAACTGCGAAATCACTTGACCCAGGACACGCCCCTGACCGAAGAGGAACGCGCCTCGCTGCAGGCGATTGCCAACGACATCGAGATTCGCCTGGCCAATCAGGCCGAAGGCGTATCCAACGACTCTCTTGTCGATGGCGTCAATCTGGCGGTCGAACGCTTCGAAGTCAGCCACCCGAGTACCGCCATGACGCTACGCAATATCATGCAGGCCTTGGCCAATATGGGGATATGAACCGACGATAGTCGAAAGGGCGCGAAGCCCGGACGGAGCGAGTTCGACAGCTGCCCGCTCCTTCCCTCCTTCGCTCACTGTCTGACGAGGCGCCCGTTGACGGGTGTCAACGCCTCGGTGCTGCGGTAAGGATTGATGTCCAAGCCGCCACGACGTACGTAACGCGCATAGACCGTCAGCCGCTCCGGCTGCAGCAATCGTTGCAGATCGAGAAAGATGCGCTCCACGCACTGCTCGTGGAAGTCCGAATGCTGGCGAAAGCTCACCAGGTACGCCAGCAGACTCGCCGGGTCGAGCGCTGCCCCGTGATATTCCACCACCACCGAGCCCCAGTCCGGCTGACCCGTCACTGGACAGTTGGACTTCAGCAGATGGCTGTGCAGCGTCTGCTCGATCCGGCGCCCGGAGTCACAACGCAACAGATCGGCACGCGGTGAATCGTAGTGATCGATACTCAGGTCCAGTTCATCGATGCAGCGTCCCGGCAGCGGTACGATACCTTCGCGTTCGACTTCTGCCAGGCTGCGCAAGCGAATTTCCACTGGCTTGCCGGCCGCCGCCGAAAGATCGCCCCGCATCACATCGAGCAGATGTTCACGGCTCTCAAACACCGACTGATTCAGCGAGTTCAGGTAGAGCTTGAAAGATTTCGATTCGATGATGTTCGGCGAATCGGCCGGGATCACGAACTCTCCGATGGCAACGACCGGTTTGCCCGACGGCAGCAGCCAGGACAGCTCGTAGCAGTTCCAGATGTCCACGCCCTGATAGGGCAAGGTCTCGGCCGTAACCCCCAGCTCCGTCCATTTCGGCGCGCGAGGAATCGGGAACAGCACCTGCGGGCTGTAGGTTGCGACGTAAGCGCTGGATTTCCCCAGCGGGGAGAGTTCGGCAGGATGTTGCATGGGCGGAACCTGTACAAAAAATGAGCGCAAGTGTATAGCGCTCGGGGACTTTTTCCCATACAGCGCTGCGACTGTGCTTTGTGGAAGCCCCTCGGGGCGAAGCCCTTGGCTACGCCGGCAGGGCCTCGTCTGCATTTGCCACGAGGGCACAGAGCACGGAAAGGACTACTGACGCATGCCTCGCCCGCTCTTCAGCAGCCGGATGGACCACAGGTACATGACTGCCGCCGCTGCTGCCATGAAGGCTATGGCGACCCCGATACGGATGTCGGACACGCCGAGGATGCCGTAACGGAAAGCATTGACCATGTGCAGGATCGGGTTGCCCAGCGACAGCGTCTGCCAGAACGGTGACAGCAGGCTGATCGAATAGAACACTCCGCCCAGATAAGTCAGTGGTGTCAGCACGAAGGTCGGGATGATCGAAATGTCATCGAAATTACGCGCGAACACTGCGTTGATGAAACCGCCGAAAGCGAAGATGGTCGCCGTCAGCGTAATCACCAGCAGCGTCACGCCCAGGTGATGCACCTGCAGATCGGTGAAAAACATCGACAGCAGCGTGACGATGAAGGCCACCGCCAGCCCTCGCGTGATACCGCCCAGAGCGAAGCCTATGAGGATCACGTGGGGTGACACCGGCGACACCAGCAGTTCCTCCACCGAGCGCTGGAACTTGCTGCTAAAGAAGCTCGAGACCACGTTGCTGTACGAGTTGGTGATCACCGCCATCATGATCAGCCCCGGCACGATGTAGTCCATGTAGCTGAACCCACCCATCTCGCCGATTCGTTCGCCGATCAGATTTCCGAAAATGACGAAGTACAGCACCATGATGATCGCCGGCGGTAGCAGTGTCTGCGGCCAGATGCGGGTATAGCGGCGAATTTCACGCTGGGTAATGGTCTGCAATGCCACAAGGTTGGAGCGAAGTTCCTCGTTCATTGGCGCGCCTTCGGCAGGTTGTTTTCCACCATCGAAACGAATAGCTCCTCCAGCCGGTTGGTCTTGTTGCGCAAACTCAGTACCTCGATACCCTGAGCCGCCAGCAGGCGGAACAGCTCGGTTACGCCCTGCTCCTTCTCCACCTGCACCTCGAGGGTGTGATGATCGATCAGCCGCGCCGGATAATGGCCCAGTTCCGGTGGCACCAGCTGCGATTCCTTCAGATCGAGCAGAAAGGTCTCGACGTGCAACTGTTTGAGCAGCTCACGCATGCTGGTGTTCTTGACGATCCGACCGTGGTCGATGATGCCGATGTTGCGGCACAGCTGTTCGGCCTCTTCGAGGTAATGCGTGGTGAGGATGATAGTGATGCCTTCCCGGTTCAGCTCCGTCAGGAAGGACCACATCGAGCGGCGCAGTTCGATGTCCACGCCGGCAGTGGGCTCGTCGAGAATCAGCAGGCGCGGCTGATGAATCAGCGCACGGGCAATCATCAGGCGCCGCTTCATGCCGCCCGAAAGCATCCGCGAGGACACATTTCGCTTGTCCCACAGTCCGAGCTGGTTGAGATAGCGATCGGCGCGTTCCTTGGCAATTTTCGCCGGGATGCCGTAGTAGCCGGCCTGGGTCACCAGAATGTCGAAGGCCTTCTCGAACTGATTGAAGTTGAACTCCTGCGGCACCACCCCGAGACAGCGCTTGAGTCCGGAAGGGTCGCGATCCAGGTCGTGTCCGAAGACATTCACTGTGCCGCCGGTCTTGTTCACTAGCGTGGAAAGAATGCCGATGGTGGTGGACTTGCCTGCACCATTGGGGCCCAGCAGTGCGTAGAAGTCACCCTCGGCCACGTCCAGATCGATACCTTTCAGCGCCTCGAAGCCGTTGCCGTAAACCTTGGTCAGCTGCCTGATAGACAGAGCGGTAGTCATAAGAAAAATGCACGCAACACAAGAAAGATCTTCTAGATGAGGGCGGCACCGGCCAATTGCAACCGCTGTCCCGGCACGCGCCTGGTAAAAGGCTTCGCACCGGGGACGGCGCTCCACAGATCAACAGCACACCGCACCGCTTTCGCAGGAGCCCGCCCTCGCGGCGAAAGGCGCTCAGCTCTTCGCCGCGCCCTGCGCCAGATCCTGCAGCTCCCGGCTGGCCACCGCATACATCGTGTAATCGGCAACGCTGGTGGTACGCAGTTCGGCGAGCATGGTTCGCCAGCGTTCGACCTGATACTGCCGCTGCGCCAGCCAGGCATCGGTCCGCGCATCGAGTTCCTCAGGCCCACCGTCCATTTGCAACACCGAAACGGTAATGGCTCGCTGCTGATTATCCAGATCGTCGCGGAAGCCTTCGCGTGCCAGTGCCTGCCAGTTGCTTTCCACCGGCAGAGCGGTCAGTTGCTGCAAGTACCAGGGTAATTCCAGCGCACCACCGACGGCGAAATAGGCGGCCGCCACCTGCGCTGGCGATTGCCCGGTTTCATCAGCTGCCTCCAGAATCGGCAGCAGCGTATAGAGGTGGCTGGTACCGGCAACCATTCGCGCCAGCAACTCCGGTACACCGGCCTCGGTGTAGCGCTGATAGCGCGCCTGCCACAGTTCGCGCGTGCCGCCTTGCAGGAGAGAATCGAGCTTCAGTCCAAGCGCGGCGACCCTCGGGCCGAAATGGCCCACATCACGAGCCGCGTCGAGTTCGTTACGGCGGTTGCGCAGGAACCAGCGTGTCGCGCGGCGGCCCAGGCGTATCAGCTCGCCCATCAGCTTCAACTGCAATTCGGCCGGGACCTTGTAATCCAGAGCCTCGACCTGCCGGAACCAGTGCGGCAGATGGAAGATATCGCGGACGATCACATAGGCACCGGCGACGTTCGCGACGCTCATTCCGGTGGCTTCGCACAGCCGCTGAACGAAGGTGATACCCATGTTGTTGACTAGGTCATTGGCGATCTGGGTACTGATGATTTCCCGGTTCAGACGGTGCTGCAGCATGGCTTCACGGTATCGCTCGGTGAGCCGTTGCGGAAAGGCCGTTTCCATGTCGCGCGCCAGGTAAGCATCGTCAGGCACCCGCGACGCCAGCAGCGCCTCCTTGAGTTCGATCTTGCTGTAGGAAATCAGCACCGACAGCTCAGCGCGGGTCAGTCCCTTGCCCAGGCTGGCACGCTCACTGAGCGCTTCATCGGTGGGCAGGAATTCCAGCGCCCGATCCAGCAGCCCACCCGCCTCCAGCGCACCGATCAGGCGTTTGTACTCGCCGCTGCGCTGCGCTGCGCGATGCTCGGCCAGGGACAACGCCTGGGTTTGTTTGTAGTTGTCATGCAGCACCAGTTCGGCGACGTCATCGGTCATTTCGAACAGCAGTTGGTCACGCTGCTTGCCGGTCATGTCGCCAGTGGCCACCACCTCGTTGAGCAGGATCTTGATATTGACCTCGTGATCGGAGCAGTTCACCCCGCCGGCATTGTCGATAAAATCGGTGTTGCTGGCGCCGTCGTGCAGGCCGTATTCGACTCGCCCCAGCTGCGTCATCCCCAGGTTGCCGCCCTCACCCACAACCTTGGCGCGCAGCTCGCTGCCATTGACCCGCACCGCGTCGTTGGCCTTGTCGCCGACATCGGCATGGCTTTCCATCACACTCTTCACGTAGGTGCCGATGCCGCCGTTCCAGAGCAGATCCACCGGCGCCTTAAGCAGCGCGTGAATCAGTTCGGCCGGCGTCAGCTGGTCCGCTTCGATGGCGAAGCGCTGTTTCATCTGCGGCGTGATGGCGATGCGCTTTGCCGAACGGGCAAACACACCGCCGCCCTCGGAGATCAGCGAGCTGTCGTAATCGGCCCAGGACGAACGCGGCAACTCGAACAGACGCTTGCGCTCGATGAAGCTGCGCGCGGCATCCGGCTCCGGGTCGATGAAGATGTGCAGGTGGTTGAACGCAGCGACCAATTGCAGCGTCTCGGACATCAGCAGGCCGTTGCCGAACACGTCGCCAGCCATATCGCCGATGCCAATCACGCTGACGTTGTCGCGCTGCACGTCGATACCACGCTCGCGAAAGTGCCGCTGCACCGACACCCAGGCACCGCGGGCGGTGATGCCCATCTTCTTGTGGTCATAGCCGGCCGACCCGCCGGAGGCGAAGGCATCGCCGAGCCAGAAGTCATACTGGCCGGCAATTTCGTTGGCGGTATCGGAAAAGGTCGCGGTGCCCTTGTCCGCCGCCACGACCAGATAAGGATCGTCGCCGTCGTAGCGCTGCACGTGGGCCGGCGGCACCACCCTGCCTTCCTTGAGGTTGTCAGTGATATCGAGAAGACCGCTGATGAATACTCGGTAGCAGGCGATCCCTTCGGCGAACACTTCGTCACGCGAGCCGCTCGGCAAGCGGCGCGGGACGAAACCACCCTTGGCCCCTCCCGGAACGATGATCGCGTTCTTGACCTGTTGCGCCTTGACCAGACCCAGTACTTCGGTGCGGTAATCCTCTTCGCGATCCGACCAGCGCAACCCGCCTCGGGCGACCTTGCCGCCGCGCAGGTGAACGCCCTCCACACGCGGCGAATAGACGAAAATCTCGTACATCGGCACCGGCCGCGGCATTTCCGGAATCGAGCGCGGATCGAGCTTGAAGCTGAAGTAACTCTTGGCCTTGCCATCGGCGTCGGCCTGATAGAAGTTGGTGCGCAGGGTCGCCTTGATCAGCGCCAGATAGCGCCTGAGGATGCGGTCTTCGTTGAGCACCGCGACCTCGTCCAGCGCACTCAGGATCGCCTGTTCCAGGCGCTGCTGCTTGTCCGCCAGATCCTCCTCGCCCAGCTTGCGTGCCAGATAGAAGCGGGTCTTGAACAGGCGCACCAGCTCGCGCGCGATATCGGTGTGATTGAGCAGCGCGCTGGCGATGTAACCCAGGTCGAAGCCCATGCGGATCTGCTTGAGGTAACGCCCGTAAGCCCGCAGCAGCGCGACTTCACGCCAGGTCAGGCCGGCCGTGAGCACCAGCCGGTTGAAGGCATCATTCTCAGCCGCACCGGTATGAATCTGGATGAAGGCATCCTGCAGCGGCTCGTTAATCTCCAGCAGGTCGATTTCCAGCCCCTCGGCATAGGTGAAGGCGAAATCGTGAATCCAGTATTCCCGCCCTTCCTTGCTTCGCAGACGGAACGGAAACTCGCCCAGTACACGCAGGCCCAGGTTCTCAAGGATCGGCAGCATGTCGGACAGCGGCAGTGGCCGATCGGCATGGTAGAGCTTGCAATGCAGGCGGCTCTCCATCGTGGTGACTGGCTGGTAAAAGCTCATTACCAGGGGCTGCTCATCGCTCAGGCTGAGGATGTGCTGCATGTCCACCGCGGCCGAATGCGCAGTGAAACGCTCGCGATAACCGGCGGGAAAACCTTTCGGAAAGTCGCTCAGGATCTCCGTGCCTCGGGCTTCGCCGAAGCGCTCGTTGACCAGACTCGAATAATCGTCCTGCCAGGTGCGGCAGGCCTGGATGATTTCCTGCTCCAGCTGCGCCGCATCGATCTGCAGTGGCCGGGCGGGATCCAGGCGCAGCAGGAACTGCACGCGGTTGAGCACCGATTCGGAAAAATAGGTAGAAAACTCGCAGCCGCTGGCCCCGAGGCGATCGACCAGCACCTGCTGAATACGCAGACGCGTCTCGGTCGAGTAACTGTCACGCGGGACATAGACCAAGCAATAGCAGAAGCGACCGTAGGGATCGACCCGCAGGAACAGCCGCAGCTTGTTGCGCTCCTGGATCTGCACTATGGCGATGGCTGTGTCGAACAGTTGGTCGAGGGACATCTGGAACAGCTCGTCGCGGGGCAGCACCTCCAGTACCTGGCCCAGCTCCTTACCCAGATGCGCCAACTCGTCGAAACCCGAACGCCGGACTACCTCCGCCACCTTGCTGCGGATATAGGGAATCCGACGCACGCTTTGGGTATAGACCGAGGAGGTGAAGAGGCCGAGAAAACGGCACTCCTTGACCACCCGGCCCTGATCGTCCATCACCCGCAGCGATACGTAATCCGGATAGGCCGGCCGGTGCACGCGGCTCGGCGTCGCCGCCTTGGCGAAGGACAGCAACAGGGGCTCGCGCAGGTAGGCCAGCGCCTGGGGCACGATCAACTGATCGGCCTCGTCCAGCCCGGTGCGCAGATGGCGTGACAGGCCCAGCAACGAAGCCTCGTCATAACGGATGCGAGCACCATCGGTCTGCTGCGTCACGCTGAACTCTTCATAGCCGAGGAAGGTGAAATGATCGTCAGCCAGCCAGCGCATGAAATCGGTGATTTCCGCCAGTTGCCCTTCCTCCGCGTTCTGCAGGTTGCCGAGCCAGGCATGTAGCTGCTCCGCCTTGTCTTTCATGGCCGCGAAGTCATCGACGATCAGGTGCACATCGGCAAGCACCCCCAGCAGCGATTGCTCCAGTTCGTGCATGACGGCGGCACTGGCGCAACGGTCGATCTCGATGAAGATCAGCGATTCAGCATTGCTGTCTTCGGTGCTCTCCCCCTTGGCCAACAATTCCAGCAGGCCGCCTTCGGCATCACGCCGCACCTGCAGCACGCTGTTCTGCAGGGTGTGAATACTGTAGCCACGGCGCGTTAATTCCATGCGTACCGAATCAACCAGGAACGGCATGTCCGGGTGCAGTACTTCCAGCACGCTATGGGTCGACTGCCAGCCGTGCTTCTCGTAGTCCGGGTTGAATACCTGCACCTTGGGCGTGGCCGGGTCGAAACGCTCCAGCAGGCGCCAGCTAGCCAGGGTGGAGCCAACCAGATCGGACATGCGTCTTTCGGTGAGTTCGGAAAGGGCGACGATGCCGAAAAACTGTTCGGCGAAGCACCTTACCTGCGGCAGAAGAGACTCGTCGACGTGCTGTGCCAGGGCTGCTTGCAGTTGCTGCTGGAAATCGGCTTTGCTGGCCGCTGTAAAGAACGCCATCTTGTACTCCACTGGGCTTACTGGGTGAGAATGGACTCGATAGTGACTGGCGCCACACCTCGTAGGTTCAAGGTTAGTCTAGACAGCCTGCGATGCAGTAAAGTGACGCCTCCAGCAGGCTATCAAAAACGCAGGCGGAATCGGCAAAATTGCCAGCACAAGTCGTTTTCGAGCGGCCTGCCAGCTCGGCTCAGATAGGCCGCTCTTCGCATCGATTAGGCGCCTGCCGTGAAACGTCCCGCCGCTTCATCTCTGGAAGACTCGATACGATGGAACACCGTGAAGCCATAATCGCCCTGCGCCAGATGCTTTCCACTCAGATCCTCGGCCAGGACCGCCTGATCGAACGCCTGCTGATCGCCCTGCTGGCCGACGGCCACATGCTGGTTGAAGGCGCACCAGGCCTGGCCAAGACGCGCGCGATCAAGGAGCTGGCCGGCGGCGTGGAGGCCGAATTCCACCGCATTCAGTTCACCCCCGACCTGCTGCCCGCCGACATCACCGGCACGGAGATCTACCGCCCCGAGACCGGCAGCTTCGTCTTCCAGCAGGGGCCGATCTTCCACAATCTGGTGCTGGCCGACGAGATCAACCGGGCGCCGGCCAAGGTTCAGTCGGCGCTACTGGAAGCCATGGCCGAACGTCAGGTCAGCATCGGTCGCAGCACCTATGAGCTGTCACCCCTGTTCCTGGTAATGGCCACGCAAAACCCCATCGAGCAGGAAGGCACCTACCCGCTTCCCGAGGCACAGCTGGATCGCTTTCTCCTGCACGTGAAGCTCGGCTTCCCCGATGCCTCGGTGGAGCGCCGCATCCTGCAACAGGCCCGGGGCGAAGCCATCAATGGCGAAAGCACTCCGGAGCATCGCGTCAGCCAACAGGCCATCTTTGCCGCCCGCAAGGAAATTCTCGGGCTATACATGGCCGATGCAGTGGAGGAATACCTGGTGCAACTGGTGATGGCCACCCGCACGCCCGCCAAGTTCGATAGCGACCTGGCCGACTGGATCGCCTACGGCGCCAGCCCGCGCGGCACCATTTCCCTGGACCGTTGCGCCCGCGCCCACGCCTGGCTGGCCGGGCGCGACTTCGTCAGCCCCGAAGATATCCAGGCGATGTTCTTCGACGTGCTGCGCCACCGCCTGATTCTCTCCTTCGAGGCGGAAGCGGCCGGCATCGATCAGGATCGGGTTCTGCAACGCATCCTCGACGTGGTGGCGGTGGCCTGATGCAAGCCGCCCGCGAGGAGCTGCGCGAGGACGCGCCCGGCATCCGGGTGACGCTCGCCGAGCTGATCGACATCCGCCACCGGGTGCGCGAGGTTCCTCTGTTCTCCACGCCGCACCGGCGCAGTCCACTGGTGGGCCTGCATCATTCCAGGCTGCGCGGACGGGGCATCGACTTCGACCAGGTGCGCATCTATCAGCCCGGAGACGATGTTCGTACCATCGACTGGCGCGTCACGGCGCGTACCCAGGAACCGCACACCAAACTGTTCCATGAAGAGCGCGAGCGCCCCATCTATCTGCTGGTCGAGCAGAGCCAGCACCTGTTCTTCGGTAGCGGCCTGAATTTCAAGTCGGTGCTGGCTGCCCAGGCAGCAAGCCTGGTCGGCTGGGCTGCGCTGGCTCACAACGACCGAGTGGGCGGGCTGGTCTTCGGCAACGGCGAAGAGCATGAAATCAAGCCGCGCCGCAACAAGCAAAGCCTGCTGCAATTGCTCGACCGCCTGGTGCGCGTCAATCGCCAGCTCGACGGTCAGCAAAGAGTCGATCCCGAAGCCTTCGGTCTCGCCCTGCGTCGTGCCCGTGAGGTGCTGCGCCCCGGTAGCCTGGCAGTCGTCCTCTGCGACGAACGCACCCTGAGCGAGGCCGCCGAACAACAGCTGAGCCTGCTGGGACGGCATGTTGATCTGTTGCTGATGCCCGTCTTCGATCCGCTCGACCGCGCCCTGCCCGCCGCCGGCCTGCTGCGCTTCGCTCAATACGGCGCACGTCTGGAACTGGACACCCGGGATGCAGGCATTCGCCAGGCCTATCGCCAGCTCGGCGAGGCCCGCATGGCGCGCTGGCAACGTCTTGCCGACCGTCTTCGCGTCATCCTGATGCCACTCAACACGCAGTACGAACTGGTGGACCAACTGCGCGAATACCTAAGCGCCAAGTCGGAGGGGCGTCGATGAACCCGCTGGACGAGCTGGCGCCTCTGATTGCTCCCGCCCCGGTTTCCTGGTGGCCACCTGCTCCAGGTTGGTGGTTCCTCGCCGCCGGACTGCTGGGCTGCCTGTTGCTATGGCGCGTCAAGCCCTGGCGGCGCCGAAGCCAGGCCAACACCGAGGCCGAGGCTCTTCTCGAACCACGACGGCAGATCGCCCTCGACGAGCTGGCGCAACTGAGCAAACCCTACGACGGCCAGCCGGCCAACCAGTGGCTGCAACAACTCAATGCCCTGCTCAAACGCCTGTGTCGCATCCGCTATCCCGAAGCCCAGTCGCATACCCTCAGCGGACGCGCCTGGCTGGCCTTTCTGGACAACCGCTGCCCCGCCGCAGGCCTGACCCGCTGGATGGTGCTGGTCGAAGGCGTCTATCGCGCCGAATGCCGGCTCGACGACAAGGCCATCCAGGGCCTGGAGCAGGCGGTCGATACCTGGATTCGCAAGCATGTTTGAGCTGGCCTGGCCCTGGGTCTTCCTGCTGCTACCCCTGCCCTGGTTGCTACGCTGGCTGCTGCCGCCTGCCGACAGTGGTGATGCCGCGCTCAAGATCGCCTTTCTGTCGGAGCTGGAAACCCTCGCTGGTCGCCGTGCCCGTGCCGTGTTGCCCGGTTGGCGCCAGCAACTGCCTTATCTGGTCGTCTGGTTGCTTCTGCTGTTCGCCGCCGCGCGCCCCGAATGGCTCGGCGAGCCCCTGCCGGTGCCCAGTAGCGGTCGGGATCTGCTGCTGGCCGTGGATGTCTCGGGCTCCATGGACTATCCCGACATGCAATGGGAAGGTGAAGAAATCACGCGCCTGACACTGGTCAAGCATCTGCTCGGCAACTTCATCAGCGAGCGGAGCGGCGATCGGGTCGGCCTGATCCTGTTCGGCAGCAAGGCCTACCTGCAGGCACCGCTGACTTTCGACCGACAGACCGTGCGCACCTGGCTGGAAGAAGCGATGGTGGGCATCGCCGGTAACGAAACCGCCATCGGAGATGCCATCGGTCTGGCCGTCAAGCGCCTGCGCGAGCGGCCTGCCGAAAGCCGCGTGCTGGTGCTGATCACCGACGGCGCAAACAACGGGGGCGAAGTCGAGCCATTGCTGGCCGCGCGACTGGCCGCCGAGGAAAACGTCAAAATCCACACCATCGGCATCGGTGCCGATGCACAGGCAGGCGGACTGCTGGGCCAGTTCGGCTTCAATCCCAGCCTGGATCTGGACGAAAGCACCCTGAGGTCCATCGCCGAACAGACCGGCGGGCAGTATTTCCGCGCCCACAGCAGTGAGGAGCTGGAAGCCATCAATAACACCCTCGACCAGCTCGAGCCGGCGGCACAGAAACTGACCCAGGCGCGCCTGTCCGAGGCGCTGTATGTCTGGCCGCTATCAGCCGCGTTGCTGATCAGTCTGCTGTTGGTGGTCGCGCGGCTCTGGCACACCCAGCTGCAGCACGCCTGGAACTGGAAGCAGCGCCCATGATGGATATCTGGCCTCACCTGCTGCGTCCGTTCTGGCTAGTGATCCTGCCGCTGCCACTGTGGCTGCTGTGGCACCTCTGGCATCGTCAGCGCCAGGCGGGCAGTTGGCAGCGCCTGCTTCCCGTCGCCTTTCACAACGCATTGCTGACCGGTGGTCGCGTTCGCAACAGCCGGCTGCCCTGGCTGGCTCTGGGCGGCGCATGGTTGCTCACATGGCTCGCCCTGCTTGGGCCAAGCTGGCAGCAGTTGGAACAACCGAGCCTGAAACGCGCCGCGCCGCTGGTGGTGCTGCTGGAAATGACACCCGCGATGCTCGCCGGCGACCTGCAACCGACCCGTCTGCAACATGCCCGGCACAAGGTGCTCGACCTATTGCGATTGCGCCAGGATGCACAGACCGCCGTGGTGGTTTTCGCCGGCAGCGCCCACACGCTGGTGCCGCTGTCCGACGACCTGGCCACGACCGAGAACCTGCTCGACGCGATCAGGCCGGACCTGATGCCCAAGGAGGGCCACCGCGCCGACCTCGCCGTGGCCCAGGCGCTTACGCTGCTCGAGCAAGGCGCACAGGGTCGCGGCCAGTTGCTGCTGATCAGCAGTACGCTGGCTGCTGAAGAGCGAGCCGGCATCGCCTCGCAGCTGGCAGGCAGTAGCTGGCGCCTGTCGATACTCGGCATCGGCACAGAACAGGGCGCGCCCATTGCACAACAGGACGGCGGCTTTCTCAAGGACGCGCAGGGGGCCATCCTGATTCCGCGGCTGGACGCCAAGGGGCTGCAGCGCTTCGCCAACGAGCTGGGCGGACGCTACCAGCCTGCAAGCCTGGACGATGCGGATCTGCTGGCGCTGGGCCTGCACGAAGCGAGCAATGTATTGCATCAGACCAGCGAAGCCACGCAACTGAGCGCCTGGCTCGACCAGGGCCACTGGCTGTTGCTGCCGCTACTGCTGCTAGCCGCCTGTGCCGCACGGCGCGGCTGGCTGTTCTGCCTGCCGCTGCTGTTGCTGGCTCCACCACCGGCCCAGGCATTCGAGCTCGATGATCTTTGGTTGCGCCCCGATCAGCAGGGCCAGCGCCTGCTGGAAGCACAGCGTCCGACCGACGCTGCGCAGCGCTTCGAGAATCCCCGCTGGCAGGGTTTCGCCCACTATCAGGCTGGCGACTATGCCGCTGCCGCACAGCTGTTCGCCGAGGGCGATAGCGCGGCCGATCATTACAATCGTGGCAATGCGCTGGCTCACGACAACAAGCTGGAAGAGGCCATCGAAGCCTACGACCAGGCGCTGGAACTGCAGCCGGATCTCGACGCTGCACGACAGAACCGAGCCATCGCCGAGGCGCTACTGCAGAAGCTCCAAACGAAACAGAACGATGAAGCTCAGCAAGCGCCTGAAGAGAACTCCCAACCGGAACAGAGCGATTCCGCCACCGCGCCCCCCTCGTCCAGCTCCAGTGCCGCCCAGAGCCAGCCGACGGAAGGTGAAGGCGAGCAGTCGGAGCAGAATGCGTCGGCCACTCCAGCTGTGGAACCTCAGCCCGGCGAAGACTCGAGCCTTCCGGCCCCACCGGAGCAGTTGCCAACTCTCACCGAGCAGCAGCAGGCCACCGACCAATGGCTGAGGCAGATACCGGACGATCCGGGTGAACTGCTGCGCCGCAAATTCCTTCTCGAACAACGCAAGCGCCAGGAAACGAACCGATGATGCGCCTGACCGCTGTCTTTCTCCTGCTCCTGCTTGGCTGTCCGGCGAATGCCGCCGAACTGCTCGCCCGTGTCGACCGTACCCAGCTCAGCCTCGGCGAGACCGTCGAACTGACGCTGGAAACACAGGGCGCCACCTTCTTCGGCAAGCCCGACATGCAACCGCTCCAGGAGCTGTTCGAGGTATCCGCGACCCGCCAGATGAACCAGCTTTCCAGCGTCGGCGGACAAGCCGTCGCCCTCACCCGCTGGCAGGTCACCCTGCAGCCACGGCAAACCGGCTACGTGGTGGTTCCGCCGCTGCGGCTGGGCGACCTGCAAAGCCAGCCCATCACCCTGCAGGTGCAGGAAGCCGGCACCCCGGAGGCCAGTGACAGGCTGGCACCGATATTCATCGACGCCAGTCTCGACCGCGAGCGCGTCTACGTGCAGGCCCAGGTGATCCTGACGCTGCGCATCTACCACTCAGTTTCGCTGTACGACGACAGCACCCTGTCACCCTTGCAGATTTCCGATGCACTGGTCGAACAGCTCGGCACCTGGCGCACCTATGAAAAGGACATCAACGGCATACGCCATGGCGTCATCGAGATCCGCTATGCGCTGTTCCCGCAGAAAAGCGGTCAGTTGAACATTCCCAGTCAACTGTTTCGTGCTACCACGGCCGTCGCCTCCAACGGCGATTATCTGCCGTTCGGCTCGCGCTTCGGCAGACCGACCCAGGTCAAGTCGCCCTCCATTCCGCTGGAGGTTCTCCCCAAACCTGCCAATTATCCCGCCGATGTTCCCTGGTTGCCTGCGGCCAGCATGACGCTGGTCGAAGCCTGGAGCCCCGAGCCCGATCAGGTACGCGCGGGCGACTCGCTGACCCGTAGCCTGCTGCTCAAGGCCGAAGGTCTTTCCAGCACCCAACTGCCTGCAGTCGCCACGGCCTCCGCCGTTGCCGGCCTGCGCAGCTATCCGGACCAGCCCAGCCTGGCCAACGAGGCGACCACATCCGGCTTGACCGGTAGTCGCGAACAGCGCGTAGCCCTGATCGCCACACAATCGGGTGAAATCCAGCTTCCGGCCATCGCAATAACCTGGTGGAACACTCAGGAAGATCGCCTGGAGCACACCGAACTCACCGCACGCACCCTCCATGTCGCTGAAAACCCCGAACTTCAGCAAGGCCCGCCGCAAGCCCCGACAACTTCTGCCGCCACTGTCGAAGGGCCACCTCTGTGGCCCTGGCAGTTGAGCAGCCTGGTACTGGCCATGACCACCCTGCTGGGCTTTGCGCTGTGGCTTCACGCGCGGCACCAGCCTGCAGTACTGCGTACTTTGCAGACCGGCCCGACACCACGCAGCCTGCTCGATGATCTCAAGCGCGCCTGTCAGGCCAACGACAGCCAGGCGTCACGTCAGGCTCTCGATGCCTGGGCACGTCAGCAACCAGAAACCCTGGCGGATATGGCGGCCCGTTTCGTGCCTCTTTCCGATGCCCTGGATGGGCTCAACGGCAACCTGTACAGCGAAACCGGCCAGCGCTGGCAGGGCGAAGCACTATGGCAGGCGGTCCGGGACCTGCCCCCCCTCCCCGCGGCGAGCCAGGAACAGGATTCGAGCGCATTACCCCCGCTGTATCCACGCTAGCTCCCGTTTCGTTGCAAACCGCGTTGCTGCGCCGGCGGCCTGGCATACGGCTTGCTTCGGACAGTTCCATTCGGAGCGCTCGGCGCGACGAACGATTCTGCCGATCCCGCACGCGAGAGAGCACGCCATGCTTCGTACTTTCCTGATCGACGACATACCGGCAAACGCCGGCCGCCTCAGAAGTGTATTGGTAGAGGCCGGTTTCGAAGTCATCGAGCAAGCCGGGCCGTACCCCGATCTGGCCGAGCAGATCGAGACCGCACGCCCCCAGATGATACTGATCGAAAGCGATTCCCCCAGCCGCTCCACACTGGCGACTCTGGAGCGACTCAGCCACGGCCAGCCACGGCCCATCGTGCTGTTCACCGATGACGATGCCCCCGAAGCCATGCGCAGAGCCATTCAGGCCGGTGTCAGCGGCTATATCGTCGAAGGCATCCAGGCGCATCGGCTCAAGTCCATCCTGGAAGTGGCCATGGCGCGCTTCAGACAGGACAGTGCCCTGCGCGCCGAACTCCAGGCGCGTGATCAGCAGTTGGCCGAACGCAAGCGCATTGAGCTGGCCAAGGGCATCCTGATGAAAATGCGCGACTGCCAGGAACAGGAGGCCTATACGCTGATGCGCCGCCAGGCCATGAGCCGGCAACAGAAGCTGATTCAGGTAGCCGAACAGATCATCACGATGAACGACTTGCTTGCTGGCTAGGATGCGCCAAAGCAAGGCACGCCAAATCGTTCTGCGCCTTTTTGAGCCACCTCGCGACACTCATCGGAGGCGACGCGGACCATTCAGACTGAGCGGTTCGCCAGCCAGCTCTCCAACTCCGAAGGCGGCAATGGGGCAGAGAACAGATATCCCTGCCCCACCTGATAACCCAGCTGCATGAGGATGCACCGCTGCGCCTCGGTCTCGATCCCTTCGGCCACTACCGACAGATGCAGACTCTCACCGAGGTGCAGCACGGCATCGCTCAGGGTGCGACTGGCGCCGTCGCACTCGAGGTCGAAGACGAAGCTGCGATCAAGCTTGAGCTCCTGCACCGGCAGGCGATGGAGGTGGCTCAGGCTTGAGAAGCCTGTACCGAAATCATCCATCGACAGCAGAACGCCCAGTTCGTGGACCTCGCGCAGGATCCTCAGGAACGTCGGGTTGGTGTCCATCAACACGCTTTCAGTGATTTCCAGCATCAGCTCGTCAGGCCGAAGTCCATGCTGCGCGAGCATGTGAGCAATAGTCGCCGGCAATTCGGGGTCATGGAAATTGGAGGGTGACAGGTTGATCGATATCGCCGGGACCGCCAGTTCCCGGCGGCGCCAGTCGGCCAACTGATGGCAGGCCTCGCGCAAGACCCAGCGCCCGAGCGCATCGATCAGCCCACACTGCTCCGCCAGGACTACGAAGCGGGTAGGCGAGATGTCGCCCAGGCGTGGATGAGACCAGCGTGCCAACGCCTCCACCCCACGCAACCGGCCATCGCTGAAGCAGACCTGCGGCTGGTAGTGCAGGTGCAGCTGATTCTGCTCGATGGCGATTCGCAGGTCCTCTTCCAGTGACAGCTCCAGGGCCGAGCGTTGCAGCTCCTCGCTGAAGAAACAGAAGCGGCCCAGCCCGCAGGTCTTCGCTCGTTGCATGGCTACGTCGGCGCGATGAATCAACGTATCGACATCCAGCCCATCGCCGGGAAACAGGCTGATTCCCAGGCAGGCCGACAAGCCAAACGGGACACCAGCAACACGACAGGGCCTGCCCAGAGCCATCAGCAGGCAGCGCGCCGAGGCGGCAGCCTGCTCAGCATCGCAGCCCGGCAGCACCAGCGCGAATTCGTCCGCCGACAGGTGAGCGACGATATCGCAGAAGCGCCGGCCTTCCCCGAGGCGCCGAGCGACCAGACGCAGCAGTTCATCACCGCCGGGCTGGCCGAGGGAATGGTTGATCCGCTGGAAACGGTCGAGGTCGACGACCAGCACGGCGAGCGGGCTCCGATCGTGCTGCGCCTTGGCGATGGCCTGCCCGGCACGGACCTGCAGCAGGCGGCGATTGGGCAAGCCGGTCAGTTCGTCATGGAACGACAGCCGCTCGATGCTGGCGCGGCTTTCCTCCCGCTCCAGAGCCAAGGCGCAGAGCGGGATGCAAGTATCGATCATGCTCCGGTACAGCGCGCTGGGCATGGCAGCCTCCTGCGGCTGTATCACCAGCATGGCCAGCACCCGGCCGTCACCGAAGCGTACTGGGGCCGCCCAGAAACACTTCGCGCTCGATGCTACGCCGGTGTCGTACAGACTCTCCTGCGTCGTGCCCGCCGTATCGGCCAATATCGCGTCGTCTATTTTGCCGCACAGGCTGTCGAGGGCCAGCCCCTCCAGCACCTGGACTTGCCGGGCTGATAGGCCGGCGCCGGCCAGCGGACGCAACACACCCTGCTGGTCGACAAGCAGGATGGAGGCCATCGCATCCGGGGCGGTGCGTTCGATTTCCCGGCAGATCAGAGACGCCTGCTCCGCCAGGGAGGCCGTGCTCAGCATGCTGGCAAGCGCCTTTTGGGTCAGGACCATGAGTTCGTGTGCACTTGGCATAAGAAGTTCTTTGCGGGCCTCGGCTCGAAGGAAACGTCAACAAACCCTAGAGTTTGAAGCGCAGCACCATCTCGTTGAGTTCCACCGCCAGGCGCGAAAACTCGTTACTGGCCGCGCTGGTCTTGGCGCCTCTCCAGGCCGTAAAAGTCGACACCAGCAGGGTTGCGATCAGTGTTAAGAAGATGATCGATATCCCTGTGCGCAGTTTCAGGTTGGCCAGCATTCCATTTCCCCCGATGCAACCACAAAGTGCCCCAGGGTCTGTTGACGTTTTTTCGCAAGTCGTGTTGCTTGCACCAAATATCGCCAGGCCAGGCAGCGTTCCGCAAGCCGCGGGATGCAGGCAATGGCATTCCTGTGCCAAGTCCCGCAACGCCACATTAGGCTATTTGGAACGCCCCTTCGGGCCGAGAGCGACGCATCAACAGATCCTAGATATCACTCTGAAAGCACAACTATCACCTCCTGGCGTGATAGGGGTCAACTAAAAAGATGATATATAAGGTCTATGATGTTGACGTTAAACGTCCTTCGCTTATGGAGTCTGCGCTCAGAAAATAACTCAAAACGTCATATGCAATGACGTAAGAGGCTAAGCGCATGAAGGATAGAGGACTGGCATACGAGGTGGGCATGGTGATCGCCGTCCGCCGCAAGGCCAAAGGATTAACCCAGGCACAGGTAGCGGAGATCATGGGCGTCGAGAAGGAAACGATCAGCCGCATGGAAAACGGCGTGATATCACCGACGCTCCCCCGGTTGCAGCAGATCGCCGAGATCCTGGAGTGCTCACCGAGCGACCTTTTCCGCACTGGTCCGGCCAGCATCGCGGACCACGCCCAATCCATAGGTGAGATGATTCAGGACTTGCCTGCCAATGAACGGGCGCTGGTGGTGAATTTCGTCAGTGAGGTGGTCAAGGTATTCAAGGCCAAAGGGGTGGCCTGCATTGATAATGATGCAGAGCATTGACGCCCGGCAATGATCGGGCATTGCCGCTTATGCGGCTGACAAGTTCAGGCATGCGGGTGTTATATCCAGGAGGCGCTACGCGTCACCACGGTTCGCCCGCAAACAGACTCCTGCGGTGCCACAAAGAAGTAAACCGTACTCACGCCTGACAGACTCGTGGGCAAGGCTTCGTCGCCGCCCACGCTACGAAGAGTCCGTGCAGGCCATTAGCGGCGGACAATCAACCCCTGCCGCGCCACACGTGTCAACTCATGGATACAGTCGTGCAGCGATTCGGCAGAAGGCGCCTGAATCACCGCCAGATCGAAGCTGTCGGAGGCAAAACGCGCCAACGACTCATCCACCCTGGCGAACTGCACCAGCAGCGCCCTGGCCTTGCCGTTGCGCCGCGGCCAGCCGTCGAGGTAACGCAGCAGCGACGGCTGATGGGCTCCACCGAGAAGGACTTTGGAATGGGATCGAATCGGCCCGCTGGTGATCGGGGCCAGACGTAACGAGACTTGCTGTGCGCTCATGCTGAAGATTTCCACGCCTCGAGAATTCCGCTGGGCAGCGGTGGGAGGCAACACCGGAACCAGCGCTTTAGCGGTATTTCGAAGCCTTGGCTTCAGGCGCCCCGCAAGTAGCTGACTAAATCGGCGCATGGACAAAACTTTAGAAAAGTGCGGCAGGCGCTGTCAATCGCCGAGCAAACGAAACCTCAGCACACCTGAACGGACGCGGTACCGGACAAGCCGCGTCGGAAGAGTGCAATCACTTGTTGCCCTGATATCTCTTCGCCTTGCTTTCTGGATCGGCGGATAACATCGCAACGACGCCTCTCGTCAATACGATGCTCAAGCGCCCCTGCGACAATACGCCCCAACTGGACATCACCAGCGCACCTACCGCGCCGCATTCAGCACTTCGAAAAATAATATTTCAGAAAGTTTCAGCACCCCATGTACTTGCACAACCGATGGGCCTAGAATGCTGCACCATCGAACACGTGCGACGTGTTGTCACACAAAGCGTTCCGTAAAGCCTTCCAGCCGTTCCGAAAAGGAGTCCGGCATGACTGCTTCAAGCCTGCCTCACAACTGGGCGCTTGCCTTCTTCATTCTCGGCGTCCTTGCGCTCTGCGCATTCATGCTCGGCGCTTCCAGCATGCTCGGCAGCAAGGCCTGGGGTCGTGCCAAGAACGAGCCCTTCGAGTCCGGCATTCTTCCCACGGGCAGCGCACGACTGCGCTTCTCCGCAAAATTCTATTTGGTCGCGATGCTCTTCGTGATCTTCGACGTTGAAGCCCTATACCTCTTTGCCTGGGCTGTCTCGGTGCGCGAAAGCAGCTGGGCGGGCCTCATTGAAGCAACCGTATTCATAGCAATTCTGTTGGCGGGTCTTGTCTACCTTTGGCGGGTGGGTGCGCTCGATTGGGCGCCATCCAGCCGTCGCGAGCGACAGGCGAAGCTAAAACAATGAGGCTCTTCACATGCAATACAAACTTACCCGGATCGATCCGGATGCGGTCAATGACCGTTATCCGATCGGTCAGCAGGAGACGGTTGCCGATCCATTAGAAGACCAGGTTCATCGCAACATCTACATGGGCAAGCTGGAAGACGTGCTGAGTGGCGCGGTCAACTGGGGGCGCAAGAATTCCCTCTGGCCGTACAACTTCGGACTGTCGTGCTGCTATGTGGAGATGACCACCGCCTTCACCGCACCTCATGACATCGCCCGCTTCGGTGCCGAGGTGATCCGTGCCTCACCGCGCCAGGCCGACTTCATGGTCATTGCCGGTACCTGCTTCATCAAGATGGCGCCGATCATTCAGCGCCTTTACGAACAGATGCTCGAACCCAAGTGGGTCATCTCCATGGGTTCGTGCGCCAACTCCGGTGGTATGTACGACATCTACTCGGTCGTTCAGGGGGTCGACAAGTTCCTCCCCGTGGACGTGTACATACCCGGCTGCCCGCCCCGCCCCGAGGCGTTCCTGCAAGGCTTGCAACTGCTGCAGGAATCCATCGGCAAGGAGCGACGCCCGCTTTCCTGGGTCGTCGGCGATCAAGGCGTCTATCGCGCCGAGATGCCGTCGCAGAGGGAACAGCGACGCGAACAGCGTATCCAGGTCACCAACCTGCGCAGCCCCGACGACGTGTGAATCCCAGCTTTCCCGACCGGAAGGCCTCCACACACCCAAACGTTGACCGAAAGCGACCGAGATCATGACTGCTGGCAATGCTCTGTACATCCCGCCCTACAAGGCTGACGACCAGGATATCGTCGTCGAACTGAACGCGCACTTCGGCGCCGAGACCTTCACGCTGCAACCCAGCCTGACCGGTATGCCGGTGCTCTGGGTGCCCCGCGAAAAGCTCGTCGAGGTGCTGGGCTTCCTGCGCCAGGTCAGCAAGCCTTATGTGATGCTCTACGACCTGAGCGCCACCGACGAGCGCCTGCGTACCCAGCGCCAGGGCCTACCCGCCGCCGATTTCAGCGTTTTCTATCACCTCATGTCGCTGGAGCGAAACAGTGACGTGATGATCAAGGTCGCGCTCCGCGAAGGCGACATGAACCTGCCCACCGCCGTCTCCGTCTGGCCGAACGCCAACTGGTACGAGCGTGAAATCTGGGACATGTTCGGCATCACCTTCGATGGACACCCGTTCCTCACCCGCATGCTGATGCCACCGACCTGGGAAGGCCATCCGCTGCGCAAGGACTACCCGGCGCGCGCCACCGAGTTCGATCCCTACAGCCTGAACGCCGCCAAGCAGGACCTGGAGCAGGAAGCCCTGCGCTTCAAGCCCGAGGACTGGGGCATGCAGCGCCACAGCGAGCATGAGGACTACATGTTCCTCAACCTCGGCCCGAACCACCCCTCGGCCCACGGCGCCTTCCGCATCATCCTGCAGCTCGATGGCGAGGAGATCCTCGATTGCGTGCCGGAGATCGGCTATCACCATCGCGGCGCCGAGAAGATGGCCGAGCGCCAGAGCTGGCACAGCTACATTCCCTACACCGACCGCATCGACTACCTCGGCGGGGTGATGAACAACCTGCCCTACGTGCTGGCGGTGGAAAAACTGGCCGGCATCAAGGTGCCGGACCGCGTCGACTTCATCCGCGTGATGATGGCCGAATTCTTCCGCATCCAGAATCACCTGCTGTACCTGGGCACCTACATCCAGGACGTCGGCGCCATGACGCCAGTGTTCTTCACTTTCACCGACCGCCAGCGCGCCTACCAGGTGATCGAAGCCATCACCGGCTTCCGCATGCACCCGGCCTGGTACCGCATCGGCGGTGTCGCCCACGACCTTCCGCGCGGCTGGGACAAACTGGTCCGCGAATTCCTCGACTGGATGCCCAAGCGCCTCGCCGAGTATGAAAAGGCCGCACTGAAGAACAGCATCCTCATCGGACGAACCAAGGGCGTCGCCGCCTACAACACCAAGCAGGCGCTGGAATGGGGCACCACCGGCGCCGGCCTGCGTGCCACCGGTTGCGACTTCGATATCCGCAAGGCACGCCCCTACTCCGGCTACCAGCACTTCGAGTTCGAGGTGCCGCTGGCGGTTAACGGTGACGCCTACGACCGCTGCATGGTCAAGATGGGCGAGATGCGCGAGAGCCTGAAGATCATCGAGCAGTGCCTCAAGCACATGCCCGAAGGCCCCTACAAGGCCGATCACCCGCTGACCACGCCACCGCCGAAAGAGCGCACGCTGCAGCACATTGAGACCCTGATCACGCACTTTCTGCAGGTTTCCTGGGGGCCGGTGATGCCTGCCAACGAGTCGTTCCAGATGATCGAAGCGACCAAGGGCATCAACAGCTATTACCTGACTAGCGACGGCAGCACCATGAGCTACCGCACGCGCATTCGGACGCCCAGCTTCCCGCATCTGCAGCAGATCCCCTCGGTGATCCGCGGCAGCATGATCCCGGACCTGATCGCCTACCTGGGCAGCATCGATTTCGTTATGGCCGACGTGGACCGCTGATATGAGCACTCTGATCAAGACTGACCGTTTCATCCTTAGCGAAACCGAACGCTCGGCTATCGAGCACGAGATGCACCATTACGAAGATTCGCGCGCGGCGTCCATTGAAGCGCTGAAGATCGTGCAGAAGGCCCGCGGCTGGGTGCCGGATGGCGCCTGCGATGCCATCGGCGAGATCCTCGACATTCCGGCCAGCGACGTCGAAGGCGTGGCCACCTTCTATAGTCAGATTTTCCGCGTACCGGTGGGCCGCCACATCATCCGCGTCTGCGACAGCATGACCTGCTACATCGGCGGTCATGAAAGCGTGCTCGACAGCATCCGTAACGAAATCGGTATCGAGCCCGGCCAGACCTCCACCGATGGCCGCTTCACGCTGATTCCGGTGTGCTGCCTGGGCAACTGCGACAAGGCCCCGGCCCTGATGATCGACGACGACACCTTCGGCGACGTTCAGCCCGGCGGTGTCGCCCTGTTGCTGGAGGCCTATCAATGAGCGTCATGAAGCAATTGGCATCCTTCGGTCCGGCCAACCGCATCGCCCGTAGCGCAGAAACCCATCCGCTGACCTGGCGCCTGCGCGATGACGGCCAGCCGGTCTGGCTCGACGAATATCGCCAGAAGAACGGCTACGCCGCGCTGCGCAAGGCGCTGGCCGAAATGGCCCAGGCCGACATCGTGCAGAAGGTGAAGGAATCCGGCCTCAAGGGCCGTGGCGGCGCAGGCTTCCCCACAGGCGTGAAGTGGGGCCTGATGCCCACCGACGAATCGCTGAACATCCGCTACCTACTGTGCAACGCGGACGAGATGGAGCCCAACACCTGGAAGGATCGCCTGCTGATGGAACAGCTGCCGCACCTGCTGGTAGAAGGCATGATCATCAGCGCCCGCGCACTCAAGGCCTATCGCGGCTACATCTTCCTGCGTGGCGAATACGTCGATGCGGCGCGCAACCTCAACCGCGCCATCGACGAAGCCAAGGCCACGGGTCTCTTGGGCAAGAACATTCTCGGCAGCGGCTTCGATTTCGAACTGTTCGTGCACACCGGCGCCGGTCGCTACATCTGTGGAGAAGAAACCGCGCTGATCAACTCGCTGGAAGGCCGCCGCGCCAACCCGCGCGCCAAGCCGCCCTTCCCTGCCGCCGTCGGCGTCTGGGGCAAGCCGACCTGCGTCAACAACGTCGAAACCCTGTGCAACGTGCCGGCGATCATCGGCAACGGCGTGGACTGGTACAAGTCGCTCGCCCGTCCCGGCAGCGAAGACCACGGCAGCAAACTGATGGGCTTCTCCGGCAAGGTGAAGAACCCCGGCATCTGGGAACTGCCCTTCGGCGTCACCGCGCGCGAACTCTTCGAGGACTACGCCGGAGGCATGAAGGATGGCTACACCCTCAAATGCTGGCAGCCCGGCGGCGCCGGCACCGGTTTTCTGCTACCCCAGCACCTTGAGGCGCAGATGTACGCCGGCGGCATCGCCAAAGTCGGCACTCGCATGGGCACCGGCCTGGCGCTGGCCGTCGACCACACCGTCAGCATGGTCTCGCTGCTGCGCAACATGGAAGAGTTCTTCGCCCGCGAATCCTGCGGCTGGTGCACGCCGTGCCGTGACGGCCTGCCCTGGAGCGTGAAGACCCTGCGCGCACTGGAGCGCGGCCAGGGCACACGCCTGGACCTGGACATCCTGCTGCGGCTGGTGGACTTCCTCGGCCCGGGCAAGACCTTCTGCGCTCACGCGCCCGGCGCGGTGGAGCCGCTGGGCGCCGCGATCAAGTACTTCCGTTCGGAGTTCGAGGCGGGCGTGATCCAGGTGAGCGCCACACCACAACAGCCAGCCTGAAGCCTGAAGCCTGAAGCCTGAAGCCTGAAGCCTGAAGCCTGAAGCCTGAAGCGAAAAAAGATTTCCTTTTAGCCTGACCCGCGCAAGCGGGATGAGAAGACCTAGAAATGGCCACTATCCACGTAGACGGCAAAGACTACGAAGTCGATGGGGCGGACAACCTGCTGCAGGCCTGTCTGTCCCTCGGCCTCGATGTTCCCTATTTCTGCTGGCACCCGGCGCTGGGCAGCGTCGGCGCCTGCCGCCAGTGCGCGGTCAAACAGTACAGCGACGAGAACGACACCCGCGGTCGCCTGGTCATGTCCTGCATGACACCCGCCACCGACAACAGCTGGATTTCCATCGAAGACGAGGAAGCCAAGGCCTTCCGCGCCAGCGTGGTGGAATGGCTGATGATCAACCACCCGCACGACTGCCCGGTGTGCGAGGAAGGCGGTCACTGCCACCTGCAGGACATGACGGTGATGACCGGCCACAACCAGCGCCGCTACCGCTTCACCAAGCGCACCCATAACAATCAGGAGCTCGGCCCCTTCATCGCCCACGAGATGAACCGCTGCATCGCCTGCTACCGCTGCGTGCGTTATTACAAGGACTACGCCGGCGGCGAGGACCTGGGCGTGTTCGGCGCAAACGACACTGTGTATTTCGGCCGTGTCGAAGACGGCGTGCTGGAAAGCGAGTTCTCCGGCAACCTCACCGAGGTCTGCCCCACCGGCGTGTTCACCGACAAGACCCACTCCGAGCGCTACAACCGCAAGTGGGACATGCAGTTCGCGCCGAGCATCTGCCACGGCTGCGCATCCGGCTGCAACATCAGCCCCGGCGAGCGCTACGGCGAAATCCGCCGCATCGAGAACCGTTTCAACGGCGAAGTGAACCACTACTTCCTCTGCGACCGCGGGCGCTTCGGCTACGGCTACGTCAACCGCAGCGATCGTCCACGCCAGCCACTGCTGGGTGCGGACAGGCTCGGCATCGACGCCGCTCTGGACAGCGCCGCCGAGCTGCTGCGCGGCAAGCGGGTGATCGGCATCGGCTCGCCACGCGCCAGTCTGGAAAGCAACCACGCCCTGCGTGCGCTGGTCGGCGCGGAAAACTTCTACAGCGGCATCGCCGCCGACGAACTGGAAAACATCCGGCTGATCCGCCAACTGCTGCAGAACGGCCCACTGCCGGTGCCGACGATGCGCGACATCGAAAGCCACGATGCGGTGTTCATCCTCGGCGAGGACCTGACCCAGACGGCCGCGCGCATGGCGCTGGCTATGCGTCAGGCCGCCAAGGGCAAGGCCACCGAGATCGCCGCCTCGATGAAGATCCAGGACTGGCATGTGGCGGCAGTGCAGAACGTCGCGCAGAACGCCCTTCATCCAGTGTTCATCGCCAGCGTCAGCGAAACCCGTCTCGACGACATCGCCGAACAGTGCGTGCACGCCGCGCCAGCCGACCTGGCGCGCCTCGGTTTCGCCGTGGCCCACGCCATCGACCCCAGTGCGCCGGCCGTGGACGGCCTGGAAGTCGAGGCCCGTGAGCTGGTGCAACGGATCGCCAACGCCCTGCTCGCCGCCAAGCGCCCGCTGCTGATCAGCGGATCCTCGCTGGGCGAGAAGAGCCTGATCGAAGCCGCCGGCAACATCGCACAGGCACTGAAGAATCGCCAGAAGAACGCCTCCCTCAGCCTCATCGTGCCCGAAGCCAACAGCCTCGGCATGGCGCTGCTCGGCGGCGAATCCGCGGATGCCGCGCTGGACGCGCTGATCGCCGGTGCTGCCGAGGCCGTGATCGTGCTGGAGAATGACCTCTACCGCCGCGCCGATCAGGCCAAGGTGGACAAGGCGCTGGCCGCCGCCAAGGCCGTCATCGTCGCCGATCACCAGCAGACGGCCACCACGGCCAAGGCCCATCTGGTGCTCTCGGCCGCCAGCTTCGCCGAAGCCGATGGCACCCTGGTCAGCCAGGAAGGCCGCGCGCAGCGCTTCTTCCAGGTCTTCGAGCCCAGCTATTACGACGGCAATATCCTGGTGCGCGAAGGCTGGCGCTGGATGCACGCGCTGCAATGCACCCTGCAAGGCAAGGCCGTGGACTGGACCAATCTGGATCAGGCTACCGCCGATTGCGCCGCGGCCAACCCACAGCTTTCGGGCATTCTGGCTGCCGCGCCGCTTTTCTCGTTCCGCATCAAGGGCCTGAAGATGGCGCGCGAGCCGCTGCGCTACAGTGGCCGTACCGCAATGCGCGCCAATATCAGCGTGCACGAACCGCGTCAGCCGCAGGATCAGGATTCGCCGTTCGCCTATTCCATGGAAGGCTATTCCGGCAGCAAGGAGGATCGTCAGCAGATTCCCTTCGCCTGGTCGCCGGGCTGGAACTCGCCACAGGCCTGGAACAAGTTCCAGGACGAAGTCGGCGGTCATCTGCGTGCCGGCGACCCCGGTGTGCGCCTGCTCGACGACGTCCGCCAGGATCTGGCCTGGAAATCCGCACCCGCCGCCTTCGCCCCCGCGCTTGGCAGCTGGCAGGTGGTGCCGCTGCATCACCTGTTCGGCAGCGAGGAAACCACAGCGCTCGCTGCACCGATCCAGAGCCGCATCCCGCAGCCCTATGTCGCCCTGGCCGATGCCGAAGCCCAGCGCCTCGGCGTGGCCGAAGGCGCGCTGCTCAGCCTGCGGGTCGCCGATCGGCACCTGCAGCTGCCGGTGCGCATCAATGAATCCCTGGGCATTGGCCTGGTCGGTCTGCCGGTCGGCCTTGAAGGCATTCCGATACTGAACGGCAGTTGCCTGGCCACTGAACTGGAGGCGTCGCGATGAGCTGGCTGACTCCCGAAGTGATCGACGTAATCATCGCCGTCATCAAGGCGCTGGTGATCATGCTGGCGGTGGTGGTGTGCGGTGCCTTGCTTAGCTTCGTCGAGCGCCGCCTGCTGGGCTGGTGGCAGGACCGCTACGGCCCCAACCGGGTTGGGCCGTTCGGCATGTTCCAGATCGCTGCCGACATGCTGAAGATGTTCTTCAAGGAGGACTGGAACCCACCGTTCGCCGACCGTCTGATCTTCACCCTGGCGCCGGTGGTGGCGATGAGTTCGTTGCTGCTGGCCTTCATCATCGTGCCAGTCACCCCGACCTGGGGCGTGGCAGACCTGAATATCGGCCTGCTGTTCTTCTTCGCCATGGCCGGCCTCACGGTGTACGCGGTGCTGTTCGCCGGTTGGGCGAGCAACAACAAGTTCGCTCTGCTCGGTGCCCTGCGCGCCTCGGCGCAGACGGTGTCCTACGAGGTGTTCCTCGGTCTGTCGCTGATGGGCATCGTCGCCCAGGTCGGCTCGTTCAACATGCGTGACATCGTCGAGTACCAGCAGCAGAACCTGTGGTTCATCATTCCGCAGTTCCTGGGCTTCTGTACCTTCTTTATCGCCGGCGTCGCGGTCACCCACCGCCACCCGTTCGACCAACCGGAGGCCGAGCAGGAGCTGGCCGACGGTTACCACGTCGAATATGCCGGGATGAAATGGGGCATGTTCTTCGTCGGCGAGTACATCGGCATCGTGACCATCTCGGCGCTGCTGACCACGCTGTTCTTCGGCGGCTGGCACGGCCCCTTCCTCGACACCCTGCCCTGGCTGTCGTTCTTCTATTTCGCGATCAAGACCGGTTTCTTCATCATGCTGTTCGTGCTGTTGCGCGCCTCGTTGCCGCGCCCACGCTACGACCAGGTGATGGCCTTCGGCTGGAAGTTCTGCCTACCGCTGACCCTGATCAACCTGCTGGTGACCGGCGCGCTCGTGCTGGCCGCGGCCCAGTAAGGAGAGAATTCGATGTTCAAGTACATTGGCGCGGTGCTCCAAGGCACCTACACCCAACTGCGCAGCCTGGTGATGGTCTTCAGCCACGGCTTTCGCAAGCGCGACACCCTGCAATACCCGGAAGAGCCGGTCTACCTGCCGCCGCGCTATCGCGGTCGCATCGTGCTGACGCGCGACCCCGACGGCGAAGAGCGCTGCGTGGCCTGCAACCTCTGCGCGGTGGCCTGCCCGGTGGGCTGCATCTCGCTGCAGAAGGCCGAGACCGACGAAGGCCGCTGGTTCCCCGAGTTCTTCCGCATCAACTTCTCGCGCTGCATCTTCTGCGGCCTCTGCGAGGAGGCCTGCCCGACCAACGCGATCCAGCTGACGCCGGATTTCGAGATGGGCGAATACAAACGCCAGGACCTGGTGTACGAAAAGGAAGACCTGCTGATCTCCGGCCCCGGGAAATACCCGGACTACAACTTCTACCGCGTCTCGGGCCTGGCCATCGCCGGCAAGCCGAAGGGTGCCGCGCAGAACGAGGCCGAGCCGATCAACGTCAAGGGGTTGCTGCCATGAGAATTCGGAGCCGCCAGGAACATTTCCCCCTCGCCCCAACCCTCTCCCGGCGGGAGAGGGAGCAGTTCGCGCCTGAATCGAGGTTCTGCTGATGGAATTCGCCTTCTACTTTTCCGCCGGCGTGGCTGTGGTCGCCACGCTGCGGGTGATCACCGGCAGCAATCCGGTGCACGCCCTGCTCTACCTGATCACCTCGCTGCTGGCCGTGTCGATGTGCTTCTTCGCTCTCGGTGCGCCCTTTGCCGGTGCGCTGGAAATCATCGTCTATGCCGGCGCCATCATGGTGCTCTTCGTGTTCGTGGTGATGATGCTCAATCTCGGTCGCAATACCGCCAGCCAGGAGCGCGCCTGGATGGCGCCGCGCGTCTGGATAGGTCCGTCGCTGCTGGCGTCGATCCTGCTGGCGCAGCTGCTCTGGGCCTTGTTCTCGGCACCGGAATATGCACCAGCCGGCCTGACCACAGTCACCCCCAAGGAAGTCGGCATCACCCTGTTCGGGCCTTACCTGCTGGCAGTCGAGCTGGCGTCCATGCTGCTGCTGGCAGCGCTGGTCGCCGCCTTCCATCTGGGCCGCCACGAGGCGAAGGAGTAAGCCATGCATTCGATTCCAATGGAGCACGGCCTGGCCATCGCCGCTGTGCTGTTCTGCCTGGGGCTGGTCGGCCTGATGGTGCGGCGCAACATCCTGTTCATGCTGATGAGCCTGGAAGTGATGATGAACGCTGCCGGCCTGGCCTTCGTCGTGGCCGGTAGCCGCTGGGCGCAGCCGGATGGGCAGGTCATGTTCATCCTGGTGATCACCCTGGCCGCCGCCGAGGCCGCCATCGGCCTGGCGATCCTGCTGCAGCTGTATCGCCGCTTCAACACCCTCGATGTCGACGCTGCAAGCGAGATGCGCGGATGAACCTACTATTCCTGACCTTCGTTTTCCCGCTGCTTGGCTACTTTCTGCTGGCCTTCTCGCGCGGGCGTATTTCCGAGAACCTGGCCGCCGTGATCGGTGTCGGTTCGATCGGCCTGTCGGCGCTGATCAACGCCCTGTGCATCTGGCAGTTCAACACCACACCGCCAGAGAACGGCGTGTTCAGCCAGCACCTGTGGCAGTGGCTGAACGTAGTCGGCTTCAGCGTCGCCTTCGGCCTGCATCTGGACGGTCTGTCGCTGACCATGCTCGGCGTGGTCACCGGCGTGGGCTTTCTGATCCACCTGTTCGCAAGTTGGTACATGCGCGGTGAAGAGGGCTATTCGCGCTTCTTCGCCTACACCAACCTGTTCATCTTCAGCATGTTGCTGCTAGTGCTGAGCGATAACCTGCTGCTGCTGTACTTCGGCTGGGAAGGCGTGGGGCTGTGTTCCTACCTACTGATCGGCTTCTACTTCAAGGAGCGCAAGAACGGCAATGCCGCGCTCAAGGCCTTCATCGTCACCCGCGTCGGCGACGTGCTGATGGCCTTCGGTCTGTTCATCCTGTTCGTCCAGCTCGGCACGCTGAACATCCCGGAACTGCTGGCGCTGGCACCGCAGAAGTTTGCCGAGAGCGATCTGTGGATCACCCTGGCAACCCTGGCGCTGCTGGGCGGCGCGGTGGGCAAGTCCGCGCAACTGCCGCTGCAGACCTGGCTGGCCGACGCCATGGCCGGCCCGACGCCGGTTTCCGCACTGATCCACGCGGCGACCATGGTCACCGCCGGCGTCTACCTGATCGCCCGCACCCACGGCCTGTTCCTGCTGGCGCCGGACGTGCTGGAGCTGGTGGGCATCGTCGGCGGCGTGACCCTGGTGCTGGCCGGCTTCGCCGCGCTGGTGCAGACCGACATCAAGCGCATCCTCGCCTACTCGACAATGAGCCAGATCGGCTACATGTTCCTCGCGCTCGGCGTCGGCGCCTGGGACGCGGCGATCTTCCACCTGATGACCCATGCCTTCTTCAAGGCGCTGCTGTTCCTCGCCTCCGGTTCGGTGATCAACGCCTGCCACCACGAGCAGAACATCTTCAGGATGGGCGGGCTGTGGAAAAAACTGCCGCTGGCCTACGCCAGCTTCATCGTCGGCGGCGCGGCATTGGCGGCATTGCCACTGATCACTGCCGGCTTCTACTCCAAGGATGAAATTCTCTGGGAAGCCTTCGCCAGTGGCCACAGCGGTCTGCTGTATGCAGGTCTGCTCGGGGCCTTCCTGACCTCGCTGTACACCTTCCGCCTGATCGTCATCGCCTTCCACGGCGAGGCGAAGACCGAGGCGCATGCCGGTCGCGGTCTGGCCCACAACCTTCCGCTGGTTGTGCTGATCGTGCTCTCCACCTTTCTCGGCGCAATGATCGTGCCGCCGCTGGCCGGCGTGCTGCCGCAGAGCGTCGGCCATGCCGGTGGTGAAGCCAAGCACAGCCTGGAAATCGCCTCCGGTGCCATCGCCCTGGCCGGCATTCTGCTCGCGGCGCTGCTGTTCCTCGGCAAGCGCGGCCTGGCCAGCGCCATCGCGCAAAGCGCGCCGGGGCGTTTTCTCTCGGCCTGGTGGTACGCCGCCTGGGGCTTCGACTGGTTTTACGACAAGCTTTTCGTGCAGCCCTACCTCTGGCTCACCCGCCTGCTGGGCCGCGACCCCATCGACGCCACCATCGGATTGGTACCGCGCACGGCACGGGGCAGCCATGTGCTGCTGAGCCGCAGCGAGACCGGCCAGTTGCGCTGGTACGCCCTGTCCATCGTTGGCGGAGCCGTGCTGTTGCTCGGCATCGTTCTGCTCTGAATTTGCGCAAGGACTCGAAATCGTGATTCTGCCCTGGCTAATCCTGATTCCCTTCATCGGCGGCCTGCTCTGCTGGTTCGTCGAACGTTTCGACAAGAGCATGCCGCGCTGGATCGCCCTGCTCACCATGACGCTGCTACTCGCGCTCGGCCTCTGGCTGTGGGCGGGCGGCAACTACCAGCTCGCCCCCGCGCCTGGCGCCGAGGCCAACTGGGCCGTGGAATTCAAGCACGTCTGGATCGAGCGCTTCGGCATCAACCTGCACCTGGCGCTCGATGGCCTGTCGCTGCTGATGATCATGCTCACCGGCCTGCTTGGCGTGCTCTCGGTGCTCTGCTCCTGGAAGGAAATCCAGCGCCACGTCGGCTTCTTCCACCTCAACCTGATGTGGATTCTCGGCGGCGTGGTCGGGGTGTTCCTCGCCCTGGACCTGTTCCTGTTCTTCTTCTTCTGGGAAATGATGCTGGTGCCGATGTACTTCCTCATCGCGCTCTGGGGTCACAGCTCGGAAGGCAAGCGTTCGCGGATCAATGCGGCGACCAAGTTCTTCATCTACACCCAGGCCAGCGGCCTGATCATGCTGGTGGCGATCCTCGGCCTGGTGCTGGTGAACTACCACAACACCGGTGTGCTGACCTTCGACTACCAACTGCTGTTGCAGGCCGATCTGGCACCGGGCGTCGAGTACCTGCTGATGCTGGGCTTCTTCATCGCCTTCGCAGTGAAGTTTCCCATCGTGCCGCTGCACTCCTGGCTGCCCGATGCGCACGCCCAGGCGCCCACCGCCGGCTCCGTCGACCTGGCCGGCATCCTGCTGAAGACCGCCGCCTACGGCATGATCCGCTTCGCCCTGCCGCTGTTCCCGGAAGCCTCGATGGACTTCGCGCCCATCGCCATGGGCCTCGGCCTGCTCAGCATCTTCTACGGCGCGGTGCTGTCGTTCGCGCAGACCGACATCAAGCGCCTGATCGCCTACTCCAGCATCTCGCACATGGGCTTCGTGCTGATCGGCATCTATTCCGGCAGCGAACTCGCCTTGCAGGGCGCGGTGGTGCTCATGATCGCTCACGGCCTCTCGGCCGCGGCGCTGTTCATTCTCAGCGGCCAGCTCTATGAGCGCCTGCACACGCGGGACATGCGCGAGATGGGTGGCCTGTGGTCGCGTCTGCCCTGGCTGCCACCACTGAGCCTGTTCTTCGCCGCCGCCTCGCTGGGCCTGCCCGGCACCGGCAATTTCATCGGTGAATTCGTGGTGCTGTTCGGCGCCTTCGCCAACTCCCCATGGGTCGTGGTGATCGCCACCTTCGGCCTGGTCTTCTCCTCGATCTATTCGCTGGCGATGATCCACCGCGCCTACTTCGGGCCGACCAAGGCCGAAGGGCTGCTGCAAGGCCTGGACGCACGCGAGATCGGCATGGTGCTGCTGCTGGCGGTGCTGCTGGTACTGCTCGGCATCTATCCGCAGCCGGTGTTCGACACCTCGCTTGCCACCATGAGCGGTGTGCTGCAATGGATCGATACCGCATTCACCCCAACAGTTTCGGCCCGGTAGTCTCGCCATGGAATTCACACAGCAACATCTCATCGCCCTGCTGCCCCTGTTGATCACCGGCGCCACCGCCATCGCAGTGATGCTGGCCATCGCCTGGCGGCGCGACCATGGGCTCAGCTTCATCGTCACGTCGGTGGGCCTCACGCTTGCCCTGGTGTCCATAGTGCCGGCGCTGCGGGTCGCGCCGCTGGACGTGACGCCGCTGCTGCGGCTGGATGCCTTCGCCTATTTCTATAGCGCCGTGGTGCTGGTCGCAACACTGGCCTGCGTAACGCTGGCCCATGCATACCTGGGCGAGAAAGCCGGCGCCGACGGCTTCCCGGGTAACCGCGAAGAGCTTTATCTGCTGATGGCATTGTCGGCCGCCGGCGGGCTGGTATTGGTCAGCGCACAACATCTGGCCGGCTTCTTCATCGGTCTGGAACTGCTCTCAGTACCGGTCTACGGGCTGGTCGCCTACGCCTTCTTCAACAAGCGGTCGCTGGAAGCGGGCATCAAGTACATGGTGCTTTCCGCCGCCGCCAGCGCTTTCCTGCTGTTCGGCATGGCGCTGCTCTACGCCGAATCGGGCAGCCTCAGCTTCGCCGGTCTTGGCGCCAGCCTGGCCGCGCAAGGCTCGTCGGTACTGGTGCAGGCCGGCATCGGCATGATGCTCATCGGCCTCGGTTTCAAGCTCTCGCTGGCCCCCTTCCACCTGTGGACGCCAGATGTCTACGAAGGCGCGCCGGCTCCGGTGGCGACCTTCCTGGCCACCGTCAGCAAGGTGGCGGTGTTCGCGATGCTGCTGCGTCTGTATCAACTGTCGCCAGCCACGAGCGGCGGCTGGTTGAACGATGCGCTGAGCCTGATCGCCATCGCCTCGATCCTGATCGGCAACCTGCTGGCATTGAACCAGAGCAACCTCAAGCGACTGCTGGGTTACTCGTCGATTGCTCACTTCGGCTATCTACTAGTAGCGCTGATCGCCAGCGAGGGTCTCGCGGTGGAAGCCATCGGCGTATATCTGGTGACCTATGTGCTGACCACCTTGGGCGCCTTCGGCGTGATAACCCTGATGTCGAGCCCCTTCCAGGGCCGCGATGCCGATGCGCTCTATGAGTATCGTGGGCTGTTCTGGCGCCGCCCCTACCTCACCGTCGTGTTCACCCTGATGATGCTGTCACTCGCCGGCATCCCGCTAACGGCAGGCTTCATCGGCAAATTCTACGTGATCGCTTCGGGCGTGGAATCCCAGCTTTGGTGGTTGTTGGGCGCGCTGATCATCGGCAGCGCCGTGGGCTTGTTCTATTACCTGCGGGTGATGGTGACGCTGTATCTGGTCGAACCAGGCATGCGCCGCCACGACGCCCCGATCAACTGGGGCCAGCGCACCGGGGGCATGGTGCTGCTGGCCATCGCGGCGCTGGCGTTCTTTCTGGGAGTCTATCCGCAGCCACTGCTGGAACTGGTGCAACAGGCGGGGCTCGTCGCGCTGTAAGCGCTCCATAAACCCCGTCCGCTAGGACGAGTTTGTTTTCAGCAAGCAGTGGCAGTGGCAGAAGCTGGCGAGCAGTTCCACGGCAGCAGCGCTTCGTAGTCTTTGACGCTCTGTGCTGCGAGCAGGCGCTCAAGGATATGACGCAGCCAGGTGTAAGGCTCCTGCCCGTTGGCCTTGGCAGTTTCGATCAGGCTGTAGATCTGCGCACTGGCCATGGCGCCCTTGGGCGTGTCGCTGAACAGCCAGTTCTTGCGGCCGATGACGAAGGGGCGGATATAAGCCCTGTCTTCCTTTGACGAGGCTTTGCGATCAGGATGCGTTTGTCGGCAGGCAGCTCCAGGGAATCAGGGTTTTGGCTTCATTGAACATGGCCAACTGCGGTGAGTCGGCGTCTTCGGGGCTGCGCTCAGAATCCGCATGATGACCGACGGGGCGAAGAAAACCTGCTCGGACGACCCTGGGTGGTTCACTGGACATCTTCAGCCGGTAGTTTTCTTCGACACAAAGACAAACCCCCGAGCCTCTTACGAGGATCGGGGGTTTGAGATAGAAGCTTGACGATGACCTACTCTCACATGGGGAAACCCCACACTACCATCGGCGATGCGTCGTTTCACTACTGAGTTCGGGATGGGATCAGGTGGTTCCAACGCTCTATGGTCGTCAAGCAATTCGGTTGCTGCCTCGGGGTTGAGCCGCTGCAGCGAATTGGGCATGTGATACTCGGGTGTTGCCTTGTTACTTCGTCCTGGTTCGCTTTGCGAGCGATGCGTCTTTTCGGTTTGTTTGTCTACTTCGACCGCCT
>JBKEBY010000035.1:0-34140 GCA_047973445.1 Pseudomonas sp. | reverse complement strand
GCATCGCTCGCAAAGCGAACCAGGACGAAGTAACAAGGTAACATCCAAGTATCACATACCCAATTCGCTGCAGCGGCTCAACCCCGAGGCAGCAACCGAATTGCTTGACGACCATAGAGCGTTGGAACCACCTGATCCCATCCCGAACTCAGTAGTGAAACGACGCATCGCCGATGGTAGTGTGGGGTTTCCCCATGTGAGAGTAGGTCATCGTCAAGCTTCTATCTCAAACCCCCGATCCTCGTAAGAGGATCGGGGGTTTGTCTTTGTGTCGAAGAAAACTACCGGCTGAAGATGTCCAGCGAAACCGGGAAAGCGATAGAAATCCCACAGACCACGTGCAAAAGGTCTACCTCTATCCCAAGCCCGTCGACTTCTGTGAATCCATCAACGGACTGACCGCCCTGGTCGAGTCGAGTGGATATCAAGGTGGAAGGCCAGCGGGCATGAGCCCTACGCCTGGTTGCGTCATATCCTTGGCCTGCCCGCGGCACAGAGCGTCAAAGACTACGAAGCACTGCTGCCGTGGAACTGCTCGCCGGCTTCTGCCACTGCTTCCTGAAAACAATCCCCGTCCGGGCGGACGGGGTTTATGGAGCGCTTACACGGCTTCTGTCTGTGGCTCAAGCGTCTGGAGGCCGAGGCAGGCCCGATGCCGGCGACGCGGCCAGCCTGAGCCGGTATAATTCAGCGCCATGAAATCCGGCGCCGGCACCTTTCCTGGCTGTGCTGCGTCCTTGAGCATTTTCCAACGGCACAGAATGTTGAGGGCTGCGAAGCCCTGTCGCCGTGGAACTGTTCGCCGACTTCTGCTTCCTGAAAACAAACCTCCTTCTTGCGGACGGAGGCGGCGCTTACGAACTGGAGAACATCATGAATATCAAGATTGATCATCTGGGTATCGATGAGTTGGTCGCGCTGAATCACCGCATCATTGAGCGCCTGAAAATGCTGGAATCGTTGGAAGCTCACCACTCGATGATGCAGTTTCATCCAGGCACCCGGGTAAGCTTTGACTCACCCCACAGTGGGCGGCTGTTCGGTACAGTCATGAAGTTCAACCGCAAGACCGTCACCGTGGTCAGTGATAATGGGCAACGCTGGAACATCTCGCCGCACTTACTGTCGCCCATCAAAGATGCACCGATAGGAGATGTGGTGGACATCCGGCCGCAAAAATTGAAGTAATGCTGCTCCGATTCGTCTCACGTTCCTCGTGGCTGGATTACCTGCCGTGTGGTTTGTGGAGAGCTTACGAACTGCTGGGTGAGAGGTGGCGAAGATGAAAGTGGCGATGCCATGGCATGAGTTGCTCGGATTCCTGCCGTCGATCCAGCCTTCGGCAGGGCTGGGGGATTGGTATGCGCAGGTCGTTGCGCGAGTTGGTAAGCAAGGTCCGTTCGCGTTAGCGGTATACGGCGGTCGGATGGCGGCAACACCGGGGCTGGCCTTTCTCGCTGGCTACCAAGCTGCGTTACGTGCGCTCTGGGCGAATGCTCCGGAGGGTATCGGAGCGCTCTGCGTAACGGAAAACCGCAAATTGCATCCAAGCGACATGGCTACTCGAGTAAAGGGTGTGCTGCTCACCGGCAGCAAGGATTTCGTAACCGCTGGTGCCTCGGCCTCCTGGCTATTGGTGTCGGCACGTGAGGAGCAGCAGGATGAGCCGGTGCGCCTCGGATTGTTCGTGGTTCGGCCCGAGAACGCTGGCGTTCAGCTGGAGACAGGCCGACCGTTACCGCTGGTACCGGACATCCCTCATGCTCGCTTGCGGCTCGAGCAGGCTTACGGCGAAAGGCTGGGTGGAGATGGCTGGAGCGACTACGTCAAACCTTTTCGCAGCCTCGAAGATCTTTACGTCCTGGCGGCACTTACGGCTTGGCTCTTGGGCGTGGGCTTGCAACATCATTGGCCACAAGGCTTGGTGTTGCGCTTGATAGCCGTCTTGACCAGCGGCGCGGAGCTCGGCCGACAATCGCCGCATGATTCCACTACGTATGTGCTGCTGGGTGCGCTGATCGAGCAGTTTCATGTGTTGCGTTCCGAGCTGGATAGCGCGCTGGAGGCGACAGCAGGGCCCTGGGCCGATCTCTGGCGGCGCGACAATGGAGTGCTTGAGCTGGGTCGCAATGCCCAGACTCTGCGTCTGCAAAAGGCGATGAGGGCGTTCGGGATATTTTCCGAAGATGAAGCCAGTGTTCAATAACGCTAGGTATCTTGTGGAACTCCTTTTTTCGAGCACCTATAACAGGCGGTATTTGCAGTTTTCGTGAAGGTCAGGCAGCGTTCACCCGTCTCAGGGGGCGCCGTCTTGTCTTGCAGAGGGGGCTGGATAAAGCTAGGCCTGTTTTTGTACTGCTCCAGCTCGAACGCGTGCCGTTGAAGCTTCCTGTCCGCTTCATGGAAAAAGGATTTGATTCCATTGTGTTGCTTATCCGAACAATCTTGCCCTTTTAATACCGCAGGTAGCTTCTTTTGATGCTGACCGGAGCCGTATTCCCCTGGCGTAGCGACAACGTTTTCCGTCTGCTGATCGATGGTCCCGCGTTCTTCGAGGGCATGCTCGCTGCCATTGAGGGAGCGGAGCGGTATGTCGATCTTGAGTTCTATCTGGTAGAGGACGGTCATTGTCTGGATCGGATGATCCAGTCATTGGAGGCGGCGACGCTGCGTGGTGTGCGAGTGCGCTGCTTGTTCGACGCGTTTGGTTGCCTGAAGATGAGTCAGGCAAGCCGTGAACGTCTGGCTGTCGCGGGTGTAGAGCTGCGCTTGTACAACCCGCTGTCGCTGCACCTGAGGTTTCGCAATTTGCACCGTGATCATCGCAAGATCCTGCTGATCGATGGTTGCAAAGGGTATGTGGGCGGCGCTGGCTTGACCGATGAATTTTGGGATCCGCAGAAACCCGACGAGCATTGGCATGAAGTGATGGTCGAGATGACCGGTCCATTGTTGCAGGATTGGCAGAAGCTGTTCGACAGTCAATGGGTGCATTGTTTGAGGCGCCGGATCTGGCAATTGCCCCTTCCCCAGAAGGCACCGCAGATCCCCTTGTGCCCTGAAGGCACAGGGCTGGGCCGGGTTGCTTACTCCGCGGCGCGACAGCATCGCGATATTCTTCACAGCCTGTTGCGCAACCTGCTGTATGCAGAAAAGCGTATCTGGCTGGCAACGCCTTACTTTCTTCCCACTGGCAAGGTCCGTCGGGCGCTGATTCGCGCGGCACGGCGCGGGGTGGAGGTGCGTTTGCTGCTGACCAGCCGCAATACCGACCATCCTTCGGTGCGCTATGCCGGCCAGCGTTTTTATCCTAGGCTGCTGCGAGCAGGCGTGCGGATTCACGAATATCAGCCACACTTCTCCCACCTGAAAATGGTGCTGGTGGACGATTGGGTCAGCATCGGTTCGTGCAACTTCGATCATTGGAACCTGCGCTGGAATCTTGAGGCGAACCTCGAGGCTATCGATGGCTCGCTGACGGTGCAGGTGGAACGAAGCTTCGAACACGACTTTTGCGAGAGCATGGAGATCGACCTGCCCAAGTGGTACGGGAGGCCGCTTCATCTGCGCTTGTACCAGCGCATGTGGGGCTGGCTGGATCGACTGCTGATCAATATATTCAATCGCAGCGGCTGAAGCTTCGTGGAGCGGAGCCCTGCTTCAAACCCTGTATGGAGGATGATGCAATGGCAGCGAAAAATATCCTGATGCTGGTTGGCGACTATGCGGAGGATTACGAAACCATGGTGCCATTCCAGGCATTGCAGATGGTCGGCCATCGGGTTCATGCGGTATGCCCCGATAAGAAGGCTGGCGACACCGTACGTACTGCAATTCACGACTTCGAAGGCGACCAGACCTACAGTGAGAAGCCGGGACACAACTTTGCTCTGAATTTCGATTTTGTCGCGGTACGCGCCGAGGATTACGACGCGTTGCTCATTCCCGGCGGTCGTGCACCCGAGTATCTACGATTGAACGAGCAGGTACTGGCGCTGGTGCGCGCATTCGACGAGGCGAAGAAGCCGATTGCGGCGGTCTGTCATGGTGCGCAGTTGCTGGCAGCCGCGGGTGTGCTGAAGGGGCGTGGGTGCAGTGCTTATCCCGCCTGCGCGCCGGAGGTGAAGCTGGCCGGTGGCGAGTACGTGGATATCCCGGTTGATCAGGCGCATACAGAAGGTAATCTGGTGACGGCTCCGGCGTGGCCTGCTCATCCAGCGTGGCTGGCGGGCTTTCTCAAGCTGCTGGGCACCGAGATAAAGCTGTAGGATGGCTATCCTCTGCCGGATTGGAGTCGGCAGGCCCGCCATTGTCGAGGAGCGCGACCGGTCGTGTTCGTGAGAGGACCCATGTGACTGTTACCCCGAAGAACCCGTTGCACGGCATTACCCTCGAAGCCATGCTGGTCGAGTTGCAGGCCCGGTATGGGTGGGAAGGGCTTGCCCAGCGAATCGATATCCGTTGTTTCAAGAGCGAACCGAGCATCAAGTCGAGCCTGACCTTCTTGCGCCGCACACCCTGGGCGCGAGAGAAACTGGAAGCGCTATTTGTCAGATCTCGCGGTCGAGGCTGAATTTTGAGGCAGAAGCAGAAAGCCCGGCACTAGGCCGGGCTTTCTGCTTTCAGCGCAAGTGTTTTACTGCACTTCCACCGCGAGGTTCTCGGCAATCTTCTGCTGCCAGATTGCAGGGCCGGTGATGTGCACCGACTCGCCGTTGGTGTCGACCGCGACGGTGACCGGCATATCCTTCACCTCGAACTCGTAGATGGCTTCCATGCCCAGTTCGGCGAAGGCCAGTATCTTGGACTTCTTGATCGCCTGGGCGACCAGGTAGGCGGCGCCGCCGACAGCCATCAGGTACACGGCCTTGTTGTCCTTGATCGCGTCGATGGCAATCGGGCCGCGCTCGGATTTTCCGATCATGCCCAGCAGGCCCGTGCTTTCCAGGATCTGGCGGGTGAACTTGTCCATGCGCGTTGCGGTAGTCGGACCGGCCGGGCCCACCACTTCGTCACCGACTGGATCGACCGGGCCGACGTAGTAAATGAAGCGGCCTTTGAGATCCACGGGCAGCTCTTCGCCCTTGTTCAGCATGTCGACCATGCGCTTGTGCGCAGCGTCGCGGCCGGTGAGCATCTTGCCGTTGAGCAGGACAGTCTCGCCCGGCTTCCAACTCTGCACTTCTTCCGGGGTGATCTCGTCGAGGTTGACGCGGCGCGCGCTCGGGCCGGCCTCCCAGACGATGTCCGGATAAGCGTCCAGATCCGGCGCCTCCAGCTCAGCCGGGCCGGAGCCGTCGAGCACGAAGTGGGCGTGACGGGTAGCGGCGCAGTTGGGGATCATGCATACCGGCAGCGAGGCGGCGTGGGTCGGGTAGTCCATGATCTTGACGTCGAGCACGGTGGTCAGGCCGCCCAGGCCCTGGGCGCCAATGCCCAGCTGGTTGACCTTCTCGAACAGCTCCAGGCGCAGCTCCTCGATGCGATTCTGCGCGCCGCGCTCTTGCAGCTCGTGGATGTCGATGTGCTCCATCAACACTTCCTTGGCCATTACCGCGGCCTTCTCGGCGGTGCCGCCGATGCCGATGCCGAGCATGCCCGGCGGGCACCAGCCAGCGCCCATGGTCGGTACGGTCTTCAGAACCCAGTCAACGATGGAGTCGGACGGGTTGAGCATGGCCATCTTCGACTTGTTCTCGGAGCCGCCGCCCTTGGCCGCGACATCCACTTCCACCTTGTCGCCGGGGACGATGGAGTAGTGGATGACGGCCGGGGTGTTGTCTTTGGTGTTCTTCCGGGAACCTGCCGGGTCGGCGAGGATCGAAGCACGCAGGACGTTTTCCGGCAGGTTGTAAGCGCGACGCACGCCTTCGTTGATCATGTCGTCCAGGCTCATGGTGGCGCCATCCCAGCGCACGTCCATGCCGACGCGAACGAATACGGTGACGATGCCGGTGTCCTGGCAGATCGGACGATGACCGGTGGCACACATGCGAGAGTTGATCAGGATCTGTGCCATGGAGTCGCGCGCAGCGGGCGACTCTTCTCGCAGGTAGGCCTCATGCATCGCCTGGATGAAGTCGACGGGGTGATAGTAGGAAATGAACTGCAAAGCGTCTGCAACGCTTTGAATCAGGTCGTCTTGCTTGATCACGGTCATGCAGCGCGTCCTCTTGGCGGGGCGGAGATGGGGCGTGTCTAGAGATACCTACACGCTGGATAAAAAAGGCGCGGCAGTATAACCCGCCCGCCAGGCGGGTACACAGACGGACCCAAGGTGAAGGGATGCATATCGGAAATGCTGCGCTACTTAGGCGTCACCGGATCGTCGAGGCATTAATGCCTCGATGGCTGATCCTGTTCTTTTTGTGCAGGCAAGTCGATGAAGGGTTCGCAGCGAAGTGGTTGGTGCGGGCGATAGCAGGGAGTTATGGGCTTTTATTAGCGACGGGCGTAAAGTGCGTCAAATTGCCACACTGGGAAGGATTCCATGCGTGTAGATTGGGATGAAGCCGATCAGCGGGCTTTACAGCAACTGGTAACCAAGCGGTTTGCAATGGCTGCAGGAACCTATGGATTGGCACTGTTGCTCACCTGGATCACGGTGGTGGGCGGCTTCTACCAGGCGCCGGTGGATACCGCATTGCTCTGCGCGGGGCTGATCCTGGTAAGTCAGCTGGTGTTCTTCTGGATTTTCATCAGCGGCCACAACCTGCGCTTTCGCGACCCCAGTTTGACCGAGCCGCAGGTGCTGGTAGCGTTGGTCTGGCTGAGCTATTTCCTCTTCAACCTCGGCAGTAACCGTGGCTCGCTGCTGGTTCTCTACCTGCTGGTGCTGATGTTCGCGGTGTTTCTGCCGCCGAAGGTATTCGTCCGTTACGCCGCGCTGGCGCTTTTCAGCTTCGTTGGTTTGAGCCTGGTGGACCTGCAGCTTGAGCGCCTGGTCGAGCCCCAGGCCGTGATTCTGCAGGCCTGCGTCCTGCTGGTCACACTGGTCTGGATGTGTCTTTTCGTTGGCTACGTCAATCGTCTTCGCCAGCGGATGCGCCAGCGGCGCTTCGCATTGCAGGCCCATCAGGAGACGTTGCGAGGCATGATGCGGCAGCTGGAGGATCTGGCCGCCACGGATGAGCTGACCGGTCTCTATAACCGCCGATATTTTCTCAAACGGGCCGAAACCGAGGTGCACAGGTTGCGCAAGGGGCACCAGTCCGGGTTGGCCTTGATCGATCTGGATCATTTCAAACGGGTCAACGATCAGTACGGCCATGCAACCGGTGACCGCGTCCTGCAGAGCTTCGCGGCGGTTGCGCGTTCCTGTCTGCGTGATGGCGATATCCTGGCTCGCTATGGTGGAGAAGAATTCGTCCTGTTGCTGCCGAGTACCGACGCCGAGCAGTTCAGCGCCTGTTGTGAACGGTTACGCGAAGCCTTCGCCAGTGCCGAACCGACGGACACCAGCCTGCCGTGCGGTCAGCTGAGTCTCTCGGTAGGAATGACATTACTCGATGCTGGCGACAACCTGGACGAATCGCTGCAGCGTGCGGACGAAGCGCTGTATCGGGCCAAACACGGTGGACGCAATCGCTGCGAGGCGAGCTGGGTGGATGTGCCGGGCAGCGGCGCCGAATGGTCGGATGGTACCGCGGGCTGAAAACTCGATGGGAGAAGCGGCTGCACGGGTTCCGCCTGCCTCCCATCGAATCGCATCGTGCATCAGATCAGCGAATCACCCACGCGCAAGATCTTCATGGTGTTGGTGCCGCCGGTTCCGTGGTAGCTGTCGCCCTTGGTCAGAATTACCCAGTCGCCGATGCTGACGATGTCGCGCTTGAGCAGTTCGTCCACTGCGGCCTGGCTGACCTTGTCGGCCGGCAGTGCGGCTGGATCGAAGGGGATGGTCTGCACGCCACGGAACATCGCCACCCGTGCCTGGGTTTCCCGGTAGGGCGAGAACGCGAAGATCGGCACCGAGGAACGGATGCGCGACATGATCAGCGGTGTATAGCCGCTTTCGGTCAGGCTGATGATTGCCTTGACGCCCGGAAAATGGTTTGCGGTGTACATCGCCGCCAGCGCGGTGCTTTCGTCGCTGCGGGCGAAGTGTTGGCCGAGGCGATGGCCGGACTTGATGCTGGTGGGGTGCTTCTCGGCACCAACGCAGACGCGCGCCATGGCCTTGATCGCCTCGACCGGGTACTCGCCGGCGGCGCTTTCGGCCGAGAGCATCACGGCATCGGTGTAGTCCAGCACGGCGTTGGCTACATCGGAAACCTCGGCTCGCGTCGGCATCGGGCTCTGGATCATTGACTCCATCATCTGGGTCGCGGTGATCACCACCTTGTTGTTGCGGCGAGCGTGCAGAATGATCTTCTTCTGGATGCCGACCAGTTCGGCGTCACCGATCTCCACACCTAGATCGCCGCGTGCGACCATCACGCCATCGCTGGCACGGATCAGTCCGTCGAGTGCTTCGTCATCGGCCACCGCTTCGGCTCGTTCGATCTTAGCGATCAGCCACGCGCTGGAGCCGGCTTCGTCGCGCAGGCGGCGGGCCAGCTCCATGTCCGCGGCATCCCGAGGGAAGGAGACGGCCAGGTAATCGAGATTCATCTCGGCGGCCAGCTTGATGTCCGCCTTGTCCTTGGCGGTCAGTGCCGGTGCGGTCAAGCCGCCGCCGCGGCGGTTGATGCCCTTGTTGTCCGACAGCGGGCCGCCGATCAGTACGGTGCAATGCAGCTCGTCGGCGGTGGCGTTGTCGACGCGCATCACCACGCGACCATCGTCGAGCAGCAGCTCGTCGCCGACGCTGCAATCCTTGACCAGATCGGGGTAGTCGATGCCCACCACGTCCTGGGTGCCGGCATCGCGCGGGTGGGTTACCGAAAAACGGAAGCTGTCGCCTTCGGCGAGTTCAATGCGCTTGTTGGTGAACTTGGCAATGCGGATCTTCGGACCTTGCAGGTCGCCCAGCAAAGCGACAAAACGGCCGTGGCGCGCGGCAATATCCCGAACCAGTTGCGCACGGGCGCGGTGTTCATCCGGGGTGCCATGGGAAAAGTTCAAGCGTGCGACATCCAGTCCGGCCAGGATCATCTTTTCCAGCACGTCCGGCGAGTTGCTGGCCGGGCCCAGCGTAGCGACGATTTTTGTACGGCGCGAAGTCATGCAGTGCTCCTTTTTCAGATTGCTCGGGAGGCTACTACGCCGTTGGGCTGTAGTCATCGTCACCGGCTCACTACTCTTTAGTGGCTGTTGCCGTTTCGCCACGATCACGGATGAAATGGCAACAGACCTTGCTGAAGCTTTTGTCCTGGCGGCCGATAAGCCGGAACCGGAGGAGTTATCATGCGCACACTTTTCATACTAATGGCGGCGGCTGTCAGCGTCGGCTGCAGCAGTCGCTCGGCGCTCGATCGTCATCTCGACGAGGCCTATCAGCACTATCGGGCCGGCGATTGCGAGCAGGTAATGCTCGCGCTGTCACAGGCCGAGCGTCGCAGCCGCCAGCGTGACAATCTGCAGCCGGAGATTTCCCTGTTGCGCGGCCAGTGCCTGGAGCGGCAGGGCCTGTTTGTTGACGCCGCACAGACTTACCGGTTCATTCTGATGCGCTATCCGGCCAGTGAATATGCCTATCGTGGGCGTGCGAGGCTGGAGACCTTGCGTCAGTTGGGGCATTATCGGCCCGATGAGGAAGTAGTGGTCACCCACGCCACGAAACGCTAACGCAGACCGGTCGCAACGACGGGTCGGGACGGAACCCATGCGCATAACCCTACTGCTGTTCTTTTTCATGCCATTGCTGGCATCGGCCGAGATTTACCGTTGGGTCGATGCGCAGGGGCAGGTGCATTTTGGCGCACGACCGGGGCCGGGAGCCGAACAGGTCGAGGTTCGGCCGCAGGTTATTGAGCGAGACGAAGCCACGCGGGCACGAGAGGCACGCACCGAGCGCTTTTTCGAAGCGCGGCGCCAGGAGCAACAAGCCGCCGATCAGTCGGCCAGCGAGGAGCATGCCAGGCGAGAGCAGGAGTGTCGGCGGTTGCGTAATGAGTTGTCGAAGCTGGCACAAGGAAGGCGCTACTTTCGCACCGATGCAAAGGGGGAGCGCGTCTACTACAGTGAGGAAGAGGTGAGCGCGGCGCGCCGGCAGTTGGCTGGCCGCATTGAACAGCACTGCAACTGAACGGCCGGATTCATGGCCGTGCTTGGCCGGAACCGAAAACAATGCTCAAACAGCGACGCATTCAGCGACATCAGTTGCCCTATTACCTCAACGTGTTCAACCGTCTCACCGACCGGCCGTTGGGTTTCATCGGCAATCTTTCCGAGAGCGGCCTGATGCTGATCAGCCCCTATCCGATGATGCTTGATGCGCGTTTCGAGATGCGACTGAAGATTCCGGGCCAGGATGGTCTGATGCGCTTCATTGATTTCAGTGCAATCTGTCTCTGGTCGCGCGAGGACGTCACCCCTGGAAGCTTCGACTCGGGTTTCTCCCTGCTCAGCCCTTCGAGCGAGATCAAGGACATGATCGTGGCTCTGCGTCACTACTTCAGCTTCCGGCCGGCGATGCCGGCGGCCGGGCATCTTGCCCATTTGAGCCCATCCGCCTGCCGGACCCCCGGTGAGAATTGCTGCCGGAACCATGAGCCTGGCTAGGATCTGTTGCCGTTTCGTCTCCAGCCGAGTTGCATCGCCAAATGGCACCAGCCCCTAACAGCCTGCTAAAGCGTTCCGGCTTTTTTCCAGGCCAGATAGCGACCAATCAGCTGTGGTCCCAGTTCATGCGGGGACACATCGAGAACCGCGATGCCGTGGCTGAGCAGGCGTTGGTGCAACTGGCTGCGGGCGCCAAGGTAATCTCGAGTACCGAGGTAAGCCAGGGCATCATCGAAGCTGCCGATTTTCCGTTGGCACAGTTGGTCGAGAATTTCTTCACGTAGGCTGACCACCAGAACCCGGTGCTGCCGCGACAGGCGCTGCACGGCTTCCAGTAGCTCACCGTCGTCGTCGCGCAGGTTGCTCAGCAGCACCAGCAACGCACGGCGTTTCTGGCGGGCCAGGACGTCGGCGGCCACCGCATGGAAATCGACTGGCTGCAGGGTCGTTTCCAGGTCATAGACATTGTTGAGCAGTTGCGGCAGCTGCTGTTGTCCCTTGGCGGGCGCGACGAAGCATGGCCGGGCAGCCGCGAAGCCGTAGATACCCAGGGCATCGCCCTGGCGCAGCGCCACATAGGCGAGCAGCAGGCTGGCGTTGAGTGCATGATCGAAATGCGCCAGTTCGCCATCCTGGCTGCGCATGTGTCGACCACAGTCGAGCATCAGCAGTATCTGCTGGTCGCGTTCGTCCTGATATTCTCGGGCGATCGGCATGCGCTTGCGCGCGGTGGCCTTCCAGTCGATCTGCCGCAGGACATCACCTTCGCGGTACTCGCGTAACTGGTGAAACTCCATGCCGAGCCCGCGGCGCGGCTGCTGGCGCACGCCGAGCCGGCTCAGCCAGTTGTCCACTGCCATCAGTGGAGCGCCATGCAGGCGGGTGAAGTCCGGGTAGACGCGGGTTTGTGCATGTAGCGGGATAATCCGCCGGCTGCGCCATAATCCCAGCGGGCTGCTCAGGCGGACTTCGCAGTGGTTGAATTCATAACGCCCACGCCGGATCGCTTTGAGGCGATAGCCGATCTCGCCGTATTCCGCCGGGGCCAGCTGCAGGCGTTGTGGCAACTGCTCGAACGTCAGACCGGCTGGTACCTGGTCGAACACTTCCAGTATCAACGGTTGGTGAAGATCGTTCTGTACCCGCAGGCGCACATCGCTCCAGCGGCCCAGCGGCAGGTTGCCGGGGAGGCTGCGTTGCAGAGGAGGCGAAGGCGAGCGGTGCAGGCGGATGGCATCGGACAGGGCGAGCAGCGCCAGGCTCAGCAGCAGCCCCCACCAGAGATTGGCCAGCAGCGCCTGCGCCGGTAGTGCGAATGCCGACAGCACGCCGATGATCAGCGCCAGTGCGAAGAGCACGGCCAGGGCCGCCAGCAAGCGACGCGACGGATTCATCGGTGGTTATCCGTTACCCGGCGAATCACAGGCGTGGCGCCGGTACTTGGTCGAGCAGCCGCTGCAGCAGCTGATCCACCGAGAGCCCCTCGATATCCAGTTCCGGCGACAGCCGTACCCGGTGGCGCAACACTGCCAGCGCACAGCCCTTGATGTCGTCCGGGGTGATGAACTCGCCGCCGCGCAGCAATGCCCGAGCGCGTCCGCAGCGTACCAGCGCGATCGAGGCGCGGGGGCCGGCGCCCAGCGTCAGACCAGGCCAGTTGCGCGTCTCGCGGGCCAGCCGTACGGCGTAGTCGAGCACCTGATCGTCCACCGGCAGTTCGCTGGCGATCTTCTGCAGAGCCTGTACGTCCTTGGCTTGCAGCAGCACGCGCAGTGCGGTGACGTCGAGGATGTCGGTCCGCACCGAGCGCGTGACTTGGCGCACCATATCCACTTCTTCGTCGGCCTGGGGATAGTCCATGCGCAGCATCAGCATGAAACGATCGAGTTCGGCTTCGGGCAGCGGATAAGTGCCCTCCTGCTCGATGGGGTTCTGGGTGGCCATCACCATGAACGGCTGGGGCACGACCAGTGCGCGCCCCTCGAGGGTGACCTGGCGCTCCTGCATGACCTCCAGCAGCGCGGCCTGGGTCTTGGCTGGCGCGCGGTTGATTTCGTCGGCCAGCAGCAGGTTGGTGAACACCGGGCCCTTGCGCAGCTTGAATTGCTCGCTGGCGATGTCGTACACCGCGTGGCCGGTAATGTCGCTGGGCATCAGGTCCGGGGTGAACTGGATTCGCGAGAACTCCCCGCCGAAGCAGCGTGCCAGAGCGCGCACCAGCAGTGTCTTGCCGAGACCGGGAACACCCTCGACCAGCACATGCCCCCCGGCAATCAGTGCTGTTAGCAGCCCATCGACCACTTCATGCTGGCCGATCACGGCCTTGTGCAACTCCTGGCGCAAGGCCTGCGCCAACTGGCTGGCACGTTGGTTTCGACTGACCGTCGCCATCGTATCGTTCGTTTGCGGAGTGGTTTCGCTCATAGGGCATTCCTGATGCGTTGCAGGTGGGCGACCTGACGGGTGAAGTCGCTGACGCCGATTTTGACTGGAGCCGGGCGCAGGACCTGTTCGATGGTTGGCAAGGGAAGTCGGGACAGCGTGGCGAGCACGCGGCATTGTTCGGCGACGACCAGTTCCTCGAAACCGGGGTGCCGCTGGCGGGCGCGGCGCTGGATATCCTGTTGCAGCATGGCCAGCGCCTGTTGCGGGCCGGCATGGCGGTAGAGAAAGCTGGCGCTGGCTCGCAGGTGTTCTTCCAGTTGTCGGCGCCCGTGGTCAGACGCCGGTAGCAGCGGCCCCTGACGTTGCGCGAAATGCCAGATTGCGAAGAGCAACATCAGCGCCAGGCTGGCCAGCGCCTCGGGGAAGTGGTGCAACAACTGGGTGAGCAGGCCGTCGTGTTCGCCGTGGTAGGCCAGCGTCACGGCACGATCCTGGGTGAGATACCAGAGCAGCCAGGCGTGGTCGTATTCCTTGATCCGATCGTTCTGCCAGATCCAACCGTCGGTCAGGGCGGTAACCAGGCCCTTGCCATGCCGCAGTTGCAACATGTGCGTGGCCCCGACGCTGTTGGCCCAGGCGTGTGCACGATGGCCAGCGTCATAGAGGTGGTAGTCGGTGTCGAATGCGAGATAGACCGGTGCGTTCTCGTTCTCCAGGTAAAGACGTGTCAGCTGTGGCTGATCCTTGACGCCGATCGCTCGTGCGGCCTCGTCGGCGGGCAGGTGGTCGGTTGCCAGATGTTGTTGCAGACTCAAGGCATCGAGCAACAGGTCGCCGCTACGGGCACTGTGCTCGTCCCACAGGCGTTCGGCAACGAATACCAAGTGGCCACCTTCGCTGACCCAGTCCAGCACCCGCTGCGTCTGTGGCGGAGTCATTGCGCCGCGCTCGCCGAGCAGCAATAGAACCTCATCCTTGGCTGGCATGTTGGCGAGGCTTTCGCTGCGTGTAACCCGACGACCTTGATCGATCAGGAATAGGTGCGCCGCAAGATAAGGGTCCTGTCGGGCTTCGGGGGCAGGGCCATGCTCGATAGTGGTTTCGTAGGGTTGCAAATTGCCCGAGAAATAGACACCCAGCCCGCCTAGCAGCAGTAGTGCCAGGCCCGCGGCTGCATACCAGTATCTGCGCGGATTCATGCCGCAGACTCTACGGTGAAGAGTTCGCGCCACGCTGTGCACAACTCGCTTCGGGCAGTATCCGGCGGTGTTCGATGACCATAGGCGAGGTTCTGCCAATGGTGGGTCAGCGCGGATGCGAACCGGGTGAGAGCAGGTTGCTCCAGAGCGGTAATGAGCTGCAGTGCTTCGCTTTCGGTGTGGGCATTTTTCAGCGGCAATTGCTGCTCATGCAGCAGGCGGCTTAGTAATGCGCGATACAGCAGGCCTATGGCCTGGCGCGGTTGTGTCGACCAGAGTCGCTCGACTTCGCTGGCGACATCCGCAGGCAGGCTCTCAGGTGTCACCGACAGGCCGAAGATCATCTCGGGCGGAGCTTGGGGTTTGCGAAACGGGCGGCCGAAGCGCTCGGCATAAAGTTGCAGCCACTCTCGATAGCGCCAGAGCAGCACGGCAACGCCGGTGAACAGCGCTGCCCAGAGCAGCACTTCGATGACCGTCATCAGGGTGTCCAGGCTGTGTTGCAGCCCTTCGGCCTTTAGCAGGCGTTCGAGTACGCGTGCGAACCAGCCAGGCTCGCTTTCCGAAGTTTCGTTGCCTAAGCGCCAGCGAGTCACAGTTTCCGAATGCCGAAACGGTGGTTGATCGAGGATGTCGCTGATGCGCTGGCTGGCCGCCTGGCTGGTCAGCGACTGATTGAGCAGGCGCTGGGCTTCGGGCCTAGCCTCAGTGGTGGCTTGCGTGGGTTCCGCCGCCAAAAGCGCCTCCGGTGACTGCACGAACAGCAGGCCGAAGCCGAGCAGCAGCGGCATCAGCATGGGCATCAAACGGGTTCGGAGCCGGCGAAAGGCGAGTTCGATGTCCCAGCCCTCGAGTATCGTGCGGCGATTCAGGTAAAGGCTGAATCCGCTGGCTACGTAGATAGGTTCCCACACCACCAGCACCAGCGCGTAGAGCAGGTTGGTCAGGTGCTCCAGCCAGAGCGCTTCGCTGCCCAGGCCGAGCAGTTCGTGCCAGCTCAGCTCGGTCAGCAATTGTGCAGGTATCACGAAATACAGCAGCGCCAGCAGACCCAGCGACAAGGCTCCTTCCAGATGCATGCCGACGATGGTCAGCCAGGTCGCCGCGCTGCTGTTGCGGCGCCCCAGCACGGTCAGGCGTTCGCGGCGGGTGGCGCCTGAGAGGCCCTCGAGCTGCAGCACCGGCAGATCAAAGCTGCGCGTCGGGCTGAAGCGCCGCCAGGTCACGCTTGCCAGCCACTGCGGTCGCAGCACGCCGGGCAATGCCCTGAAGCTGCGTCTGAGTGTGGGTGTGTCACTGAACAGCGCATGCGAGAGGATGAACAGCGGCAGCCGCTCGTACAGCGGTTTGAACCACCAGAACAGCAGCAATGACAGGGTCGGGTATTGCCATGACAGGATGCTGATGACAGCGAAGAGCGGGAGCGTCAATGCGGCCCAGCTCAGCATCAGCAGGCCGGCATGGCGGCGTGCGAGCAGGCAACCCAGATCCAGTGCCTCCCAGGCGCTGCGTGGACGAATTTCCATGCTGGCTTCATTCAGGCGCATGGTGATTCCTGCCCGAGCGCCACAGATAAAGGCCGACCAGCAGCCACAGGAACATTCCCACGGCGTATTTCACTGAGGCATCGACATAGGTCATCGACGACCAGTAGGCCTCGATGAAGGCGGCGATCAGCAGTAGCAGTGTGGCGCCGGCCACCAGGCGTACCGCCTTTTGCGCGGCCAGCTTGAGTGCTTCGCTACGAGTGTGGCGCCCAGGTGCGATCAGCGCGCTGCCGAGTTTCAGTCCGGCAGCGCCGGCCAGGGTGATAGCGGTAAGCTCGAATGCCCCGTGGCCGATGACGAACGACCAGAACGGCTGGTGATAGCCGATGCCGGTGAGATGGCCCGCCACCGCACCGATCGTCAGGCCGTTGAACAACAGGTAGAACAAGCTGCCCAGGCCGAACAGCAGGCCGCCGGCGAAGGTCTGGAAGGCGATACCGATGTTGTTCATCACGTAGTAGCCGAACATCAACCAGTCATCGCCGGTGCCGCGCTCGCTGAAGCGGCCCAGGCGTCGGGCCTGCGGATCGTACATCGCTTCCATCTGCTCGACTTGCTCGGGGGCGATGAAGCTGAAGACCTGCTCGGGAACGAAATAGACCAGCAACCCACTGCCCAGCAGACTGCCGTAGAACAGCAGGCTGGCGGCCAGCAGGTAGCGCCATTCCTTGCGTACCAGACGCGCGAAGCCACCCAGCACGAAGCCCAGCAGGCGTCCGGTCAACGGGCTGCGGTGGCGATAGAGCTGCTGATGGCCGCGTTGGGCCAGTTGCTGCAAATGAGCGATCGAATGCTCGCTGTATCCACGCGCCCGGGCGACCGCCAGTTGCTGGCAAAGCCGGCGATAGGCGGCGGGAAAGTCGCGACAGGCAGTGGCTGCGGTCTTCCCGCCACGCTCGAGTGACTCGAGCTGGGCGGCGAATGCCTGCCATTCGGCATCATGGCGGCTCATGAACAGGTGCTGTTTCATGTCGGCCCCAGCAAGGCGCGGGCGATGCCGTTGATGCGGCCTTCGGCCTGCACGGCGGACGTCTGCAGTGGCTCGGCGAGAATCGCCGCCAGTTCCTGCCGACGTTCGGCGGACAGGCTCGCCTGGCGCTCGGCGAATGCGATCAGCGCGCGCTGCTCGGCGGGCTCCAGCGTAAACGGGGGTAGTTGCGGTTCGGCTTCAGGCAGTTCGGGCGTGGCGCTCGGGCATTCCTGGTAGATCACCAGCGAACCGGCGGCGACGTCGCCGAGCCGCTTGAACGAGGGATGGTTCAGGCAGCAGAGCGCACCGAGAAAGTAGCCGAAGGGCAGCAGGTCGACGAAGCGCAGCAGATTGCGTGTCAGTGAGGCGGTCCAGCCGATTGGCGTGCCATCGTCATGGACCACGCGCAGCCCCAGCCATTGCTTACCGGGTGTGCGGCCCTGGTTGAGCACTTCGAACAGCACCATGTACCACCATTGCACAAGGAACAGCAGCAACGCGCCAACGCCCAGGCCGAACTTGCCTAGCATCCCGAGCCCGAGAATCAACACCATCAGGAGCGCGCCGCGGATGGCCAGATCCAGCGCGAACGCCAGCGCACGGGGCACCAGACCGGCAGGCCGGAACAGCAGATCGATGCCTTCCGGTGTTTCAATCCGGTGCAGGTTGTCCAGCGGTGTTGATGAGGAGGAGTCAGGAGACAATGAGGACGTGTGCCATGGTTTGATCGAGTCCAGCCGGATGCTATGCGTCTGTCGACACGGGATCAATTGCCCCGGTTGTATATAAGGCGACATGAAATCATCGAACGCAGGCGTTGGCCATAAACTGCGTTGCATTTTGCGCATTCGCGCGTACAAGCCACCGCCATGGCGCCGCCTGGTTGTCGAGCAGCGCGGTAGACTAAGCGCCAATGATTGAGAAGGAATATCCCGTGACGTCCAGCATCTTCTGGTATGACTTCGAAACCACCGGCGTCTCCCCGCGCTGCGATCGACCGCTGCAGGTCGCCGGCATTCGCACTAACGAGGCGCTGGAAGAGATTGGCGAGCCTCTGAACATCTACTGCCGTCTCAGTGACGACATCCTGCCGCATCCAGCCGCCTGCCTGGTGACCGGGATCACGCCTGGGACGCTCGCCAGCAAGGGGCTGTGCGAAGCCGAATTCGTCCATCTGCTGCATCAGCAACTGTCGCTGCCGGGAACTTGTGGTGCCGGCTACAACACCTTGCGCTTCGATGACGAGGTTACGCGCTACAGCCTGTATCGCAATTTTCATGACCCCTATGCGCGCGAGTGGCAAGGCGGCAACAGCCGTTGGGACCTGATCGACCTGGTGCGCACGGCCTATGCGTTGCGCCCCGAAGGGATGGTGTGGCCGGAGGAGGATGGTCGAGTCACACTCAAGCTGGAGCGGCTCAGCGCGACCAATGGTCTGGAGCATCTGCAGGCGCATGACGCGCTCTCCGATGTGCGCGCCACCATCGGCCTGGCTCGGCTGATTCGCGAGCGCCAGCCCCGACTCTATCGCTATCTGTATGACCTGCGCCGCAAGCAAGCTGTGCTCGATCAGGTGCAACTGCTCAAACCGATGGTGCATATCTCGGGACGCTTTTCGGCGGCCCGCCACTACCTGTCCGTGGTCTTGCCGTTGGCCTGGCACCCGCGCAATCGCAATGCGCTGATCGTTTGCGACCTGCAGGTTGAGTGCTCGCCCCTATGGGAAGAGAGCGCTGAGACGCTTCGCGAACGGCTGTATACCCGCCGTGATGAGCTTGAGAACCAGCTTCCGGTTCCGCTCAAGCTGGTCCATGTCAATCGCTGCCCGGTGTTGCTGCCGATGAGCGTCCTCCGTGCGCCGGACATCGCTCGGCTGGGGCTCGATCTGGACAGTTGCGAGACACGTGCACAGCAGTTGCGTGATTGTCGGGACGTCTGGAATGCGAAACTTGGCGATATATATGCCGAAGAGTCATTTGTCGGACTGGAGGATCCCGAGCAGCAACTTTATGACGGTTTTCTGGGGGAACGTGATCGTCGTCTATGCGAGCAGGTCAGGAACCATCCGGCGCCGGATAGTACTTTGAGGACGCTACCGTTCGATGACCCGCGACTCCCCGAGTTGCTGTTCCGTTACCGTGCCCGCAATTTTCCGCAAAGTCTTTCGGACGCGGAACAGCAACAGTGGCATCTGTTCTGTCAGAAGCGGCTGACGTTACCGGAGTGGGGCGCTCCCAACACCCTCGCGCAATTCGAACAGGCCATGAGGGAAGTGCAGACGCAGGCGAGCTCGGAACAAGTCGGGCTGCTGCAGCAATGGTCGGCCCATGTCTGCCAGTTGCGAGAGCGCTATGGCCTGAAAGACTGAGCGATCGGTGGCAGGTTGTTGAAAAACTACCTGCGTTGGCAATGCTTCGTTGAAAACAGCCTCAGAATACTCATTTAGAACACTAAACTGCGCTTCTTCGGCTGTTTGATTCGCTACGTTTATCCTTCGGGCCAGATTGCGGCTGTTACTCCCGTTGGTCGTTGCACCTCGTCTTGCCCGCCTCGCCTACGTTTTCAACGGTCTGCTAGTTGCAGAAACTAAAAAGCCACTTGGCGAAACATGCAGCGCATGATCGGCCAAGTGGCTTTTGGAAGCAGCGAGATTAACCGAGCAGCGTTGCCCAGCCCTCAACCTCGTCGGAGCCCCATTTCGCTTTCCACTCTTTCAGCGTCTTGTGATTGCCGCCCTTGGTTTCAATCACTTCGCCGTTATGGGGGTTCTTGTACTGCTTGACGCGGCGAGCGCGCTTGCTGGTAGCTGGAGCCCGGGCAGCGCGCTGCGCCTTGCCGGTACGGGCCTCAGGATCGAGCAGGGCAATGATATCGCGTAGGGATTTCTGATACTCACCCATGAGTTCACGCAGTTTGCCTTCGAACTCCAGCTCCTTTTGCAGCTTGTCATCTGCCGAGAGCGACTTCAGGCGTTCCTGAAGCTCCTTGATGGCTTCTTCGGTAGCGCGGTATTCGTTGATAAGTGACATATGGCTTCCTTGGTATAGGTTTGGAACGCAAGTGCAGCAATCATAGACAGGCACAATGGCCAAGTAAATATAGTCCAAAAAATAAGATCGATTATTGTGCTCCGCTGGAGATAAACCAGTTGAGTTGCGCGTATTTAATGAACGCTTCGAAGCGAGTCCGCCCATGTGCTGCATTGGGTTCTGCTTAAAGACGTAAGGCGGGGCTGTACCTGACCGCGGTACGGGAACGTTAGTTCATTTCCTGGAGGGGCGTCCCTCATGACGGGTGACGTCGTCCAAGAATATTGGTGGCGCAACTTGTGTCGAGTCATGTGGTTGCTGATTTGTAACTCTCCATGTCCGCCTGGTTTGTGGGGAGATTGTTGTAGGTCGAGAGGTATTCCGTGCGGATCCACTCGAGCGGCGGATGGTGAAGCCGGTGCTGCTTCGTTTTGCGAGAAGATGGCTGCCGTTTTGTCCGCTGCGTTAGAATACGCAGTCTTTTTTGTTAGTCGGAGTTATCGTTAATGCGCACTTTCAGGCTGGTCATCGCCTGTCCCGACGGCGTCGGCATCGTGGCCAAGGTCAGTAATTTTCTGGCCACCTACAACGGCTGGATTACCGAAGCCAATCATCACTCCGACCATCAGAGTGGCTGGTTCTTCATGCGTCATGAGATTCGAGCCGATTCGCTGCCTTTCGACCTTGAAGGTTTCCGCCAGGCTTTTGCGCCGATCGCCCGGGAATTCTCGATGGAATGGCGCATCACCGACTCCAGCGAGCGCAAGCGTGTAGTGCTGATGGCCAGCCGCGAATCGCATTGTCTGGCCGATCTTCTGCACCGCTGGCACAGCGGCGAGCTGGACTGCGAAATCCCATGCGTGATTTCCAACCACGATGACCTGCGCAGCATGGTGGAATGGCACGGCATTCCCTACTTCCACGTTCCGGTGGACCCTGCCGACAAGGCTGCCGCGTTTGCCGAGGTCAAGCGGCTGGTGCGCGACCACCAGACTGACGTGATAGTGCTGGCGCGCTACATGCAGATTCTGCCATCGGAGCTGTGCGAGGAGTTCGCCCAGCGGGTGATCAATATTCACCACAGCTTCCTGCCTTCTTTCGTCGGCGCCAAGCCCTACCATCAGGCGTCGCTGCGTGGCGTCAAGCTGATTGGGGCGACCTGTCACTATGTGACCGAAGAGCTGGATGCCGGGCCGATCATCGAGCAGGATGTCGTGCGTGTCAGCCATCGCGACAGCATCGAAGATATGGTTCGACTGGGTAAGGACGTGGAAAAGATGGTGCTCTCGAGAGGCTTGCGCTATCACTTGCAGGACCGCGTTCTGGTGCACAGCAACAAGACGATGGTCTTCAACTGACAAGGCGGGGGCGAGGCTGCATGCGTGATCCATTGGACAGGGCTGTAGCCAAGACCCCACCAACCATTGGTAGCGGCTGTACCCAGCGCTACGATCCCGACTGTCTGGGCCCCGAGGATGGTACCGAGTTCCCCGATGCCGAGCGGCTCTGGCGGCGCATGCAGCGGGCGGATGAAAAAGGGCCTCGAGCAGGCGACTCCTCGAACGAGCCCAGCCCACGATTGCGTTCACTGTGAGGGAGAACTGGAATGCCGACGACCGATCGCTTGCTGTTGGGTGCCGAAGGGAATGGCGAGCCGAATACGCAGTCATTGAAACTGGCCAACCGACATGGCCTGGTCGCTGGCGCCACTGGTACCGGCAAGACGGTCACCTTGCAGCGACTGGCCGAGCAGTTCAGCGATGCTGGGGTGGCGGTGTTCGCCGCGGACATCAAGGGCGACCTGTGCGGCCTGGGTGCGGCTGGTGCGCCGCAGGGCAAGATTGCCGAGCGCATCGCCAGCATGCCCTGGCTGAATCACCAGTCGCAGGCCTATCCGGTAACCTTGTGGGATATCCAGGGCATCAGCGGACACCCCTTGCGTACGACGCTCACCGAGATGGGGCCGCTGCTGCTGGGAAATCTGCTCGAGCTGACCGATAGCCAGCAGTCGGCCTTGTATTGCGCCTTCAAGGTGGCCGACCAGCAGGGGTTGTTGTTGCTCGACCTGAAGGATCTCAAGGCGCTGCTCAATCATCTGCAGGCCAACCCCCAATTGCTGGGCGAGGATACGGCCCTGTTTGCACGCTCATCCTCGCAGGCGTTGCTGAGGCGGTTGGCGACGCTGGAGCAACAGGGTGCAGAGGCGCTGTTCGGAGAGCCCGCCTTGCGACTTGAGGACGTGCTGCAACCGACCAGCGATGGGCGAGGGCGTATTCATCTGCTCGACGCCAGCCAACTGGTGCATCAGGCGCCCAAGGTCTATGCGACGTTCCTGCTCTGGCTGCTGGCCGAGTTGTTCGAGCAACTGCCCGAACGCGGCGATGCGGACAAGCCGTTGCTGGCGCTGTTCTTCGACGAGGCCCATCTACTTTTCAGCGATACGCCGAAAGCGCTGCAGGAGCGGCTGGTGCAGGTCGTACGGTTGATTCGCTCCAAGGGCGTCGGGGTGTACTTCGTCACTCAGTCGCCAGCTGATCTGCCTGACGAGGTGCTGGCCCAGCTGGGGCTGCGCATCCAGCATGGACTGCGGGCTTTCACGGTGAAAGAGCAAAAGGCGTTGCGTGCGGTGGCCGAAGGTTTTCGTTCAAACCCCGAATTCTCCACGCTCGACACCCTTGTCGATTTGGGAATTGGCGAGGCGCTGGTGGGCGGATTGGAGGCGAAGGGCACTCCGGCCATGGTGCAGCGGGTGGCTGTAGCGCCACCGCAGTCGCGAGTCGGCCCGTTGAGTGAGTCGGAGCGTCATGCCTTGATCGCCGCATCGCCGTTGCGCGGACGCTATGATCAGGCGATCGACCGCGAGTCGGCCTATGAAGTGCTTGCGCAGCGAGCCAAAGAGGCCATGAAAGAGCCTGCAGTGGAAAAAACGGCACATAAAACGGAGCGAGCCGGTCTGGGCGATGACCTGGGTGAGCTTGCCGGTAGAACCGTCAAGAGTGCGCTTCGTCAGGCCGCCAGCCAATTTGGGCGACAGTTGGCGCGCGGCCTGCTGGGTTCGTTACTGGGCGGTAAACGATAAATTACGCAATATGTAAGAAAGAGTGCAATCAATCGAGCACAGGTAATGAGGTCGGCGATATCTATGCGTCGAACTCGCTGTTGCTCGTGTTTTGTTCCGATCGTTCTTTTTCGATCTTTTCCAGCTCCTGCTGAAACGCCTGATCAAGAATGCTGGGCTTTTTGCGCCAAGGTTTGCGTTCGGGGTCGGGCTGCGCTGCGTAGGTGATTACCTCGCCGCCATATATGTTCGTAAAGCGATTGGCCTGTCGTTCCAGTTCGGCACGTAGTTCTTCTTTGGTCACGTATTTACCTGTTATTGCTATCGAATTGGTTGTGTTGCGTTCTGTCGTCGAAGACGACAGGCAGGGCAGCTCATCATGCCAATTGAATTGGCCGAGGCACCTCATACAGGATTGTTCGGTTCTTGATTGATGAGGGCGGACTGCTGTTGCAGGGAATATGCGGTTGCGAGTGAGACTGCGAAAAGCTTGAATGTCCGGTTACGGTCGTATCGATGGCGTTTCGGATCGAAATATCGCTGCGAGTTCTGCACCTTCTACCTGTATCACGATACTGATCCGATAGAGCGAGTGCAAACGGACTTCATCCGAGTGTGGTGTGATCGTTTATTTTGTGGTGGCGATCATGGCGGATTGACCGAGGGATGCTAGAAGCTTGATAACCGCGCATGACGCGCGGTTATCAGGTTTTTCTTCAGCGAACTGCCTGGGTTCGGGTGCTGTCGCTTTCGGCCCGGCCATAGACATCGTCCAGACGCTCGATGTCGTCTTCGCCCAGGTAGCTGCCAGATTGAACCTCGATGATTTCCAGCGGAATCTTGCCCGGGTTGGCCAGACGGTGCACTGAGGTCACCGGGATGTAGGTGGACTGGTTCTCGGTCAGCAGGAAGGTTTTCTCGTTACAGGTCACCTGGGCTGTACCGGAGACGACGATCCAGTGTTCGGCCCGGTGGTGATGCATCTGTAGCGACAGCGCAGCGCCCGGGTTTACGCAGATGCGCTTGACCTGGAAGCGGCCACCCATGTCCACTGAGTCGTACCAGCCCCAGGGGCGATAGACGGCGCAATGGTTTTGGGTTTCCGAACGGTTCTGCTGATCCAGCTTGGCGACCAGCTTCTTGACGTCCTGCACCTTGTCCTTGTGCGCGACCATCATGGCGTCCTTGGTTTCAACCACGACGATGTCGTCCAGGCCGAGCACGGTAACCAGCTTGCCATTGCCCTGGATCAGGCAATTGCGGCTGTCTTCGGCGATCACGTCGCCCTTGATGACGTTGCCGTTGGCGTCCTTCTCGAGAACGTCCCAGATCGACGACCAGGAGCCGACATCGCTCCAGCCAGCGGACATGGGCACTACGCAGGCCAGTGCTGTTTTCTCCATCACGGCGTAGTCGATCGAATTGTCCGGGCAGCAGGCAAAGGTAGCGGGATCGATGAGCACCTCTTCACCATTCTTCACGCTGCGCTCGAGCGCGACGGCGCAGGTATCGTAGATATCCGGCTCGTGTTTCTTGAGCTCGTCCAGAAACACGCTGGCGCGGAACAGGAACATACCGCTATTCCAGTAATAGTCGCCTGACTCGACGTAACCTTGGGCGCGCTCTTCGTTCGGTTTCTCGACGAACTGGGTCACACGGTTGATGCCTTCGGGCAGGTTGCTGCGATCGTCGAGGTTGCACTTGATGTAGCCGTAGCCGGTTTCCGGGCGGGTTGCGGGGATGCCGAACAACACCATCTCGCCGTTCTCGGCCGCGTTGGTGGCCAGGGCCAGTGAGCGCTGGAAGGCTTTCTGATCTTCGATGACGTGATCGGCTGGCAGTATCAGCAGCAACTCGTCACGGCCTTCCTCGATCAATTTCATCGCCGCGATGGCGACTGCCGGGGCGGTGTTGCGGCCGAATGGTTCAAGCATCAGGCCCTGTACGGACAGCTTGCGAGCTGCCAGTTGCTCTTTGACGATGAAGCGGTGTTCCTTGTTGCACACCAGCAGCGGCGGTTGCATGCCCTCGAAAGCCAGCCGCTCGACAGTCTGCTGGAATAGGGTCTGCTCGCCGGTCAGCGCAAGAAACTGCTTGGGGAACAGCTTGCGCGACAACGGCCATAGTCTGGAGCCGCTACCGCCTGAGAGGATCACCGGAATCATGTTGTTTCTCCTGAATCATTGAGAGAATGGCTTCTTCTTGTCCGTCTGGATGGTCAGGAATGCTGACTCGTCGCGCATCGTCGCCGGATGTGGGTGAGCGTCCGGTCTTGTAGGGGAGTCGCCCCGCTCCCTGTGTGACATGGCGCTTGGCTGGTCACTGGGTCGGGTAAGGGAGGTGCTGTGTTACAGCGCCAGATGGCGCATGGCGAGTTGACCGTCTGCGGCCCTGCCAGGCACTGATGCCTGACACCGCGTAAATGCTGATTCGAGTCCCACTGCACCTTCATGTGCGACGTCCCTTTCCATCTGGAATTGCCGGTACGCGCTTATGATTGCCGGTGTCTGTGGATAGTTCCCGCGGGCGCTGCCGCTGATCGGCAAGCGCGAGGAGGGCGATGGACGGCGTTTTGCCGGTCACGATGGCTGTGGTCAGCCAGAGAGGACCGCGAGCCGTGTGGCTCGCGGAGGGTGTCGGCTCAGGCAGCCGAGTCGCGAAGGAATACCAGACGGTCTGGCGATGAGTCTTCCGGGCTGTAGCGATAGCCGTCATAGCTGAACGCTTTCAACTGTTCCGGGCTCTGGATGCGCTCCTTGATCACGTAGCGGGCCATCAGACCGCGCGCCTTCTTGGCATAGAAGCTGATGATCTTGTACTGGCCGTTCTTCCAGTCCTTGAAGTCGACATCGATCACGCGTGCGCTCAACGTCTTGCGCTTGACCGCGCCGAAATATTCATTGGAGGCCAGGTTGAGCAATACCTCGTCGCCCTGGGCCTCTAGCGCTTCGTTCAGCCAGCCACTGATGCGCTCGCCCCAGAAGGCATACAGATCCTTGCCGCGCGGGTTGGTCAGTTTGGTGCCCATCTCCAGTCGGTAGGGCTGCATCAGATCCAGCGGACGAAGCACGCCATAGAGGCCCGACAGCATGCGCAGGTGGTGCTGAGCGAAGTCGAAATCCTGTTCGGAGAAATCCTCGGCAGCGAGGCCGGTATAGACGTCGCCCTTGAATGCGAGCAGTGCCTGCTTGGCGTTCTCCGGTGTGAAATCGGGTGTCCAGCTGCCGTAGCGTGCTGCGTTCAGCGCCGACAGCTTGTCGGACAGATGCATCAGCTCGCCGATCTGCAGCGGGGAAAGCTCACGCAGTTGTTCGATCAGTTGTTCGGCGTGGTCGAGGTGTTGGGGTTGCGTATAACGCTGGGTCGCCGGCGGTGTGTCGTAGTCGAGCGTCTTGGCCGGTGAAATCACCATCAGCATGGGTAGTCTCCTGTCCGTGTGCGGCGATTCTAGGCGTTATGGCGGTGCTGGCTCCAGCTATGGGCCTGTTCGTTCCGTTTAATCGTCCAGCCGGGGCGTGCCGAGGAAATGATTGGGCAGCAGTAGCCAGAATGTTGGAGAGAAGGTAGCGGCGGGAGTTTTGTGCGACGAAAGCGCGCAGGGAGCTGTCGACTCTAGCCCCGCGGAGACGAGTTCGCCAAGGCCTATTCGTCGAGATGCAAAATAAAGTCGCGATCTCGACGAAAAGACTTTTTTCTGTCATCTCTTTTGCGCTATTACCTCATACAGACCGCCGAAACCTGCAACACAGGTGGCGGCCCCTGGGTGGCCCCAAGCCCCTGCTGCCCACGCCTGCTGCCCCGTTTTCGGTGGTCCCAAGTGGCGGTGCGCTCAGACGCTCCGTCGTCCGGCTCTACGGAAAAGGTGATCGCGTATGGATGACTACGGCAGACCCCGCGCTACTCAGCCCACCCTCTACGTTCTGGACACCAACGTCCTGCTCCATGACCCCAATGCTCTGCTGAACTTCGAAGAACATCAGGTCGCCATTCCCATGACCGTGCTGGAGGAACTGGACAAGCTCAAGAGCGGCAAGCACAGCGTGGCCGCCGAATGCCGCCAGGTCATCCGCCTGATCGACAAGGTGCTGGGTAACGCCACGCCTGAAGAGGTGGAGCTCGGCGTTCCCATCCAGCGCAATGGTGGTGAAGCCTGCGGCAGCCTGTCGATCCTGATGAGCAGAAGCGTCAATACGAAACTGCCGGAAGACCTCAACGACAACAAGATCATCAACCAAGTGGTCGAGCTGCAGCAGCGCAGTACTGGAGTGCCGGTTGTGCTGGTGACCAACGACATCAACATGCGCTTGAAGGCACGTGCTTGCGGCGTGGCGTCCGAGGATTACCAGACCGACAAGCTGGTTGATGACGTTGGGCAACTGTCACGCGGTTATCACAGCCTCAGCGGTTCCTTCTGGGACCGCGTCAGCAAGGTAGAGACCCAGCAGGGCCACGGCAGGACCTGGCACCGGGTGCAATTGATCGACAACCTGCCGGCGGTTCATCTGAACGAGTTCATCCTCGACGAACAGGGTTTCGTGGGCTGGATCAAGGGCATCAAGGCCGATGAGCTGCTGTTGCTGGACATGCACCAGGAGCCCCTGCTGCATCAGGAGGCCTGGGGGCTGCGCCCGCGTGACATCCACCAGGCGCTGGCGCTGTTCGCGCTGCTCGACCCGGATATCCATCTGGTCAATCTGTCCGGTGCCGCCGGTTCCGGCAAGACCATCCTGGCACTGGCCGCGGCCATCGAGCAGACGGTGGTCAGCAAGCGCTACCGACGCATCATCGCCACCCGCAGCGTACAGGGGCTGGACGAGGACATCGGCTTCCTGCCTGGCACCGAGGCGGAGAAGATGGAGCCCTGGCTTGGGGCCATCACCGACAACCTCGAAGCACTGCACATGGATGACGAGAACACCCATGGCAGCGTCGACTACATCCTGCAGAAGGTGCCCCTGCAGTTCAAATCGCTCAACTACATCCGCGGGCGCAGCTTCCAGCAGAGCCTGATCCTGATCGACGAATGCCAGAACCTCACCCCGCACCAGATGAAGACCATCATCACCCGCGCCGGCAACGGCTCCAAGGTGGTCTGTTTGGGCAACCTGGCGCAGATCGATACGCCCTACCTGTCGGCGACCAGCTCGGGCCTTACCTACCTGACCGAACGCTTCAAGGACTTCTCCCTCGGCGTTCACATCACCTTGCAAGGTGTGCCGCGCTCGGTACTGGCCGAGTACGCGGAGGCGCATATGTAGGCCCGCTGCGCGGAAGCTGTAAGCCATGAGCTGGAAGCTTGAAGCAAAAGCTTGACGACGTTCGCCCTCGGCTAGCACAGTGACCAGCTTCCAGCTTCCAGCTTCCAGCTTCCAGCTTCCAGCTTCCAGCTTCCAGCTTCCAGCTTCCAGCTGAGCTAAACTGCTGTTCCTTATCGTTTCAGCAGGATTCCCCATGCTCACCCATCTCGATTCTCAGGGCCGCGCCAACATGGTGGATGTCACCGCCAAGGCGGTAACTGCGCGTGAGGCAGTGGCCGAAGCGCTGGTGCGAATGCTCCCCGAGACCCTGCGAATGATTCAGCAGGGCGGCCATCCCAAAGGCGACGTTTTCGCCGTGGCGCGTATCGCCGGCATCCAGGCGGCGAAGAAGACCCATGAGCTGATCCCGCTGTGCCATCCGCTGCTGCTCACCAGCATCAAGGTCGAACTGGAGCCTGAAGGAGAGGATCGCGTGCGTATCCAGGCCCGTTGCAAACTGGCGGGGCAGACAGGTGTCGAGATGGAGGCCCTGACCGCTGTTAGCGTCGCCGCGCTGACCCTCTACGACATGTGCAAGGCGGTGGACAAAGGCATGGTCATCGAAGGCGTGCGGCTGCTGGAAAAACTGGGTGGCAAGAGTGGCCACTGGCAGGTTCCGGCATGATCGATCTGCATTATTTCGCACGTTATCGTGAAACCCTCGGGTTGGATGCCGAGCAGCTGGAGTGGGATGCGAGCCTTCACACTGTCGATGACCTGCGGCGCACGCTGCTGGCCAGGGGCAATGCGTGGGAGGTGCTGGCCGAGAAGAACCTCATGTGTGCGCGGAACCAGGAACTCTGCGGCCTGGACGAGCCGATTGTCGACGGTGACGAAGTCGCCTTCTTTCCCACCGTGACGGGGGGGTGAGCATGAGCGTTCGTGTCCAGCAGGCACCCTTCGATCCCGGTGCCGAACTCAATGCGCTGCATGCGGCCAACCTGGGCATCGGCGCGGTGGCCGGATTCGTCGGCTACGTGCGCGACTTCAATGATGGCCGGGACGTGGCCGGCATGTTCCTCGAGCATGCGCCGGGCATGACCGAAAAGGCGCTCGGGAAAATTGCCGACGAAGCGGTACAACGTTGGCCGCTGCTCAAGCTGGACATCCTGCACCGGGTCGGCCCGCTGGAACCGGGCGAGCCGATCGTCTTCGTCGGCGCCGCCAGTGCCCATCGCGAGGCGGCGTTCGACGCCTGCCGCTTCGTCATGGACTACCTGAAGACGCGGGCGCCGTTCTGGAAGAAGGAAACGACGCCCGAAGGCTCGCGCTGGGTGGACGGCCGCGACAGCGACCAAGTCGCCGCCCATCGCTGGAGCCGCTGAGCGAGGGCGTGACGTGCAAGCAGTGTCTCCATACTAGGCATTCAGAATGCTCTGGGTATAATGAGACTCACTTTCATGTAGCCGCGAATCGTCCGCAATGGCCAAGTCCTCACCTGATGCCGAACTGGTCGCTGCCCTGGCGCTGCACTACGGCGACTTGGTCGAGTACATTCGCCGGCGTTTCCAGGGCAGCCAGTTCGCCCGCGAGGTGGTCCACGACGTCTGTCTGCAACTGCTGGAGAAGCCGCCGCAGCAGCCGGTGAGGCTGCCATTCGCCTTCCTGCGTCGGGCCAGCTTCAACCGCGCCATCGACCGTCGCCGTGCTGATAACACCCGCAACGCCTACTTCGAAGTGACCGCCGAGGTGCCGGACTGGCACGTGCACGAACTTGATGGCGCCGCCGCACTGGACTTCGAGCAACAACTCGATGCCCTGCTGGCGATCATCGACGCACTGCCGGCGCGGGCGCGCCAGGTATTTTTGCTGCACCGCATCCATGGCATGGCGCAGCGCGAGATCGCTGAAGAGCTGGGCATTTCCAGCAATATGGTGACCCAGCACTTTGCTCGCGCCATGCGTAGCATCGCCCGCGACTGGGAGCCGGCGCGACGGGCGCTGGCTGAGCCATGAAACCGATCGATCCCGCGGAAAAGCCTCGCACTGGCGACCCGCTAGCTCCTTTTGAACAGGCGCTGCGCAGCCGTGTGCCGCCGCGCGAAGCCCTGCTCGCCGAGGCCAAGGCGCAGACCGCGCGGCAGCAGCGGCGCAAGCGGGCGCTGGGTGGCGGGTTGTCCGTCGTGCTGCTGGCTGGCGCGGTGTGGGCCTTTGACCCGGCCTGGCGTAGCGAAGACATCCGTACCGCTTATGGCCAGCGCGACAGCCTGCAGCTGGGCGATGGCAGCCGTGTGCAGCTCAACAGCGCCACCCATCTACGCATCGAGCAGCGCCTGCGCAGCCGGCAGATCGAGCTGGTCAGCGGCGAGGCTAGTTTTACCGTCGCACATGGCGACCAGCCGTTTATCGTGCGCAGCCAGGATGTGGCCGTGCGCGACATCGGTACCGTGTTCAACGTGCGCAGCGACAGTCGCGGCGTGGCCGTGGCGGTGATCGAGGGCGCGGTCGAAGTCTCCAGCGGCCAGTCGTCGGCGCAGCGTCTCGATGGCGGCCAGCAGGTGCTGGCGCAGGCCGGACGAGTTGGCGCTGTCTCAGCCGTCGAGATCGAACAGATCACGGCCTGGCAGCACGGCAAGCTGCGCTTCGACGGTACTCTGCTGCGCGACGTGCTCGCCGATATCCAGCGTTATCGCCAGGCGCCGATTCGCCTGAGCGATCCGCGCCTGGGCGAGTTGCGCGTCTCCGGCGAATTCGACAGCTCGGCGGTGGAATCGCTGATCGACCTGCTACCGGCGATATTGCCGGTGATGCTCAGTCGTACAGGCGACGGCAGTGTGCTGGTCAGTGGGCGGTAAAGGGCCAAAAGCAGCTGCAGGCTTCATTCCGCAGGGTGGACGCCGCTTCATCCGTCCACCTCTCTGCAATCGCAATGGTGGATGAAAAGAGCGTCATCCACCCACGCACTGCGTTTCAGTCTGTGGCGCTGGCGCCAATGAAGTTCTGCATGACCAGCGAACACCCGGCTCCTGTCTTGATAAAAATAATGAGAATTTTTTGCATCCCGGCCTCAACATTCACGGGTGCTTATTCGCCACTCCCTGTGAACGTCATTTCTGATCGCGTCACCTGGGGAGTTCCATGAACAACAAAGCAGCATCACGCCGCTCGCGGCTCAGTCGTCTTTCCCTGTTGAGCGCCAGCCTTTTGCTGGCGTCGACCCTGCATGCGCAGGAAGCCACCTTTGCCCTCAACCTGCCAGCCCAGCCGCTGGATCAGGCGCTCAACGCCCTGGCCGGGCAGACCGGCAGCCGCATCCTGTTCGCCACTGAAGTGGCCGAAGGTCTGCAGGCGCCAGCAGTGAGCGGTGAGCTGAGTGTCGAACAGGCGCTGCGGCGTTTGCTGCAGGGAACCAGGCTGTCGCTGCAGGAAAACGCGGATGGCAGCTTCGTGATTGCCGAGCAAGCTTCGGGCGGTACTGCCTTGAACTTGGGGGCTGTCACTATTTCCGGCAAGGCGCCAGGTTCGATAACCGAGGGCACCGGCTCTTACACCACCTATTCCACCAGCAGTTCCACTCGTCTCAACTTGTCGCCACAGGACACCCCGCAGTCGATTACTGTGCTGACCCGACAGCGCATCGACGATCAGAAACTCGACAACATGATCGATGCGCTGAACGCCACTGCGGGCGTCATCGTAGAAACCTCCCAAATCGGAGCTGACAGCCCCGATTTTAGGGCACGTGGTTCCAGAATCAACAATTTCCAGGTCGACGGGGTACCGACCTCTTCCACACTGAGCAATTACCTGCACAGCACCGCCATCTATGACCGGATCGAGGTCGTACGAGGTGCAACCGGCATGATGAGTGGTCTGGGAACGCCATCGGCGACGGTCAACCTGATTCGCAAACGGCCAACCTATGAGCCGCAGGCCAACCTCACCGCCGAGGCGGGCAACTGGGAGCGCTACGGCAGTGGAATGGATGTTTCTGGGCCACTCAATGAAAGCGGCAATATCCGAGGCCGTCTGGTTGCCGACTACAAGCACCAGCATGCCTGGGTTGATCGTTACGAACAGGATTATTTCGTTCTGTACGGCATCAGCGAATTCGATCTGAGCGACACCACCCTGCTTACCCTAGGCTTCAGCCACCTGACGCGAGACAGCAACTCGCAGTTCAGAGCCACACCGCTGTTCTTCAGCAACGGACAGAGGATCAACTCCAGCGCAAACGACTATAAATGGCCTAAGTGGTCACATTATGATCAGGAACTGAACAATGTCTTCGTCTCGCTCGAACAGCAGTTCGGATCAGGCTGGAGTGGAAAAGTCGAGCTCAATTACACCCAGAATGAATACGATGCGTATCTCACCAGTATAAGGGGGCCGATCGATCAGGCCACCGGCACTGGGGCAACCCTCTGGCCCGCCCGCTGGACAAGCAATTCCGAGCAATTCGGTCTGGATGCCTACGCCACGGGCTCGTTCTCCCTCTTCGGGCGTGAGCATGAACTGATTACCGGTATCACCCTGTCCGACCTTTGGGCCAAGGGGCCCCAGTATGGTCTGTCCCCCAGCTACGATAGAAACATTCCCGACTTCCATGACGTTGGTGCCATGCCCAAACCCGAATTCATCGATTACGGGAACAGCGTGCGCAACGAATATCAGTACAGCGCCTACGTGAGTTCCCGCTTCCAACTGACAGACAGTACCAGCCTCCTTCTGGGGAGCCGTGTAATCGACTGGAAGCGGGTCATGGAATATGAGGGCTATGATGACGTCCGCAGCCGGGAAAGCGGCGTGTTCATTCCCTATGTGGGCCTCGTGCAGGCCCTGGATGACACCTGGTCGCTCTACGCCAGTTACACCAAGATATTCCAGCCGCAGGAAGACTACATCATCGAATACAACGGCACACCGCTGAAGCCGGAAGAGGGCATCAGCTACGAAGCCGGGATCAAGGCCAGCTTCAATGACGGACGCCTTACTTCCAGCCTGTCCGTATTCAAGAATGAACAGGAAAACCTGGCCATTTGGAATAGCGATACGTACATGTACGACGTTTCAGATTCCGCCACAACCAAGGGCGTGGAACTGGAGTTCAACGGAGAGCTGGCCGAAGGTTGGCAATTTACCAGCGGTTACTCCTATAGCGTCACCACTGACAAGGACAACAACCGCATCCTAACTCGCCTGCCCCGGCATAACCTGAAGACCTTCACGACCTATCGTTTGCCAGGGGTTCTGAGCAAGCTCACTGTCGGCGGCGGAGTGAACTGGCAGAGCAAAATTGGTGAGGATGTGTACTGGCAAGGCAGCTATGCACTGGTCAACCTGATGGCCCGCTACGAAATCACCGAAAACCTGCTCGGCTCAGTCAATCTGAACAATCTGTTCGACAAGGAGCATTTCACTTCCGTAAGTGGCGGCTACGGGTTCCATGGAGCTCCACGCAATTTCATGTTCTCACTGAAGTACAGCTATTGATTCTCCACTGCGCACCCTGCAAGGGTGCGCTTTTTCGTACTGACAACGCGGAACACCCTTTCCCAATGCATGCGTTCTTTCAGTAATCGGCCAAACAATGCGCGTAACGTCAGGCCGGCTATGCCATCTGAACGCCATGCTTGAGTACCAACTCGACGACAACTGGAGCGTGCTTTAAACGCCAATAACCTGTTCGACAAAACAACACCCTGGGCTCGTCAGCCTCGGTCAACTGGTATGGCGAAGAACGCAGCCACATGTTCATCCTGTGCGGCACCTTCTGGTAATCCAGCCCGTGCATAACAAAAGGCTATGTCTGAGTTAGCTGTTGCAACAGGCTAAGCTGATCATGACGTCTCCACATACGGGAGGTGAATCATGAGAGCGAGTCATTTCAACAGCTGGATTGCCCGACTCTCCCAGCTCAGCCCGGGGCAGCGTGAGCAATTGGCGAGATGCCTTTCGGTATCAGGACCTCTTGCGCAGGATATGATCCCCACGCCCAATAGCTGCCCGCATTGCCAGTCCAGCGAGTTGCGTCCGTGGGGTGCCAGCGG
>JBKEBY010000015.1:0-164573 GCA_047973445.1 Pseudomonas sp. | reverse complement strand
GCTGCCCCGGGCTGAGCTGGGAGAGCCGGGCAATCCAGCTGTTGAAATGATTCGCTCTCATGATTCACCTCCCGTATGTGGAGACGTCATGATCAGCTTAGCCTGTTGCAACAGTTAGCTCAGACATAGCCTTTTCTGATCTGCCACCTTCCTCCATTCCAACGCTTTGGTCGGCAAGCAGAGCTAGCGCCTACAACCCAAGCCGCCCCGACCAGCCTTCTGTTGCGCTCCACCAAGGCCCCGGTATAATCCGCCCTTCCTTCTGAGGGCCTATAGCTCAGTTGGTTAGAGCAGAGGACTCATAATCCTTTGGTCCACGGTTCGAGTCCGTGTGGGCCCACCAACTCCAAAGCCGCGCACTGCGCGGCTTTTTGCTTTCTACGATTGTGGCATGCGGGTCAAACTTTTGGTCCGCAGTACGGAACGGTACAGCGCCAGCATGCCAGCCCAGCTACTCCGTGGCTCACGAACGAAAGGCCAACCGCACCAAGCGCGACACCAAAGAAAGCCTGGGCACATCGTGCCGGAGAAGAGACACCGTGCCGCATTTACCTCCAGCGCAGCGGCTCCGCAACCTGAAACCAGGAAGCAACTGAGGGGTTAAGGACTGTATGAAGTCGACAGTGAGCCGAATAGCCGGCATTATCGGCTCATAACGTGAGCCGAATAAGCTCGCTAATCGGCTCACAGGCGAGCAGCCCCCATGAATGACCCTCTCTGGATCTGGCAGCACCCCAATTGGCCGCATTTCAGCTGGCAAGCCGATGCGCTTGCCCCGCTGCTGCGCGCGTGCGGCCAGGCCCAGGGCCGCCTACTTGGGATGCTCGGCGCTGTAGGTGGTGACACCGAGGTGCAGAGCAGCCTGGATGCCATGCTGCAAAACATCGTCACCTCATCAGCTATCGAAGGTGAACAGCTGAATGTCGGCTCGGTGCGTTCATCACTGGCACGGCGCCTGGGACTGAACGAAGAAGGCCGCACCACCTCCCGCTCCGAAGGCCTGGCGGAACTGCTGCTCGATGCCACCCATGCCTATCAGCAGCCACTCGATCTGCAGCGGCTGTTCACTTGGCATGGCTGGCTGTTCCCCAGTGATGACCACCTGCTGGCCCGCCCGCTACGCATCGGCATGCTGCGCGGCGAAGAGCCCATGCAGGTAGTTTCCGGCCGGCTCGACCGCCCTACCGTGCACTTCGAGGCCCCACCCCGCGCCGGGCTGGAAGCGCAACTGGACGACTTCCTCGCCTGGTTCGAGAGCAGCCGCAGCGATGCCAGCCTCGACCCGTTTCTACGTGCCGGCATTGCGCACTTCTGGTTCGTTACGCTGCACCCCTTCGATGACGGCAACGGTCGCCTTACGCGCGCCATCACCGACTTGGCACTGGCTCAGGGCGAGCAGCAGGCCATCCGCTTCTACGCCATGTCAGCGAGCATCCTCGACGACCGCGCCGGCTATTACCGCATCCTGGAAGCCAGTCAGAAGGGTATGCTGGATATCACCGCCTGGCTGCAATGGTTCCTCGCAACACTGCTCAAGAGCCTGGAGCAGGCTCTCGCTCGTATTGACCGTGCACTGACCAAGGCGCGCTTCTGGCAGGCTCACCGCAGCCAAGCCTTATCTGCCGAGCAGATCAAAGTGCTTAACCGCCTCCTGGATGGCGGCGAGAGAGGTTTCGAGAACGGCATCAGTGCCGCCCAATACCAAGCCGTGGCCAAGGTCTCGAAAGCTACCGCCACGCGTCACCTGAGCGACCTTGTTGAGAAAGGCTGCCTTGCTAGGCTACCGGGCGGCGGGCGCAGCACGCGTTACCAGATACAGCACTAGGCAAGCGCTCAAAACGCGCCCGCAGCGACAAAGCAGCGCCGCCTAATGCTGTAGTGCCATTACGCCTAGTTTCGGTACTATCCGGTTAATTCAGGATTATCCAGGGACAGGAAAATGGACTTCACCCCTATCATCGCGCAGGTCTGGGGCACGCTGGGCTGGTTTATCCCACTGATGCTGCTGATCGGCCTGCTCAAGTCGCCTTGGGCCAAGGGTCATATTGGCGAACTCCTGGTGCGACTGTTTGCCCATTGGCAGCTAGACAAGCAGACCTACCGCCGCCTGCACAACGTCACCCTGAACACACCGGACGGCACGACGCAGATCGACCACGTATTCCTCTCGCCCTACGGCATCTTCGTGCTGGAAACGAAGAATATGAGCGGCTGGATCTTCGGCAGCGAGAAGCAGGCGCAGTGGACGCAGAAGCTTTACAAGCACACCTTCAAATTCCAGAACCCGCTGCGGCAGAACTACAAGCACCTCAAAGCCCTGGAAGCCACCCTTGGCGTCAATCCAGAGCACCTGCACTCGGTCATCACCTTTGTCGGTGGCAGAACTTTCAAAACCGAAGTGCCGGCCAACGTCACCCAGGGCATCGGCTCTATCCGCTATATCCAGTCGTTCCAGCAGCCGGTATTCAGCGAGGCTGAAGTCGACGCCATGCTGCAAGCCCTGCAAACCGGCCGCCGCGCGCCCACTCTCGCCACCCACCGCGAGCACGTACAAAACCTCAAGCGCCGCAGCGATCCAACCGCAGAGCGGCAATGTCCGAAATGTGGCAGCGCGCTACTGATCCGCACCGTGAAATCAGGCCCTAAAGCAGGGCAGCAATTTTGGGGATGCTCGGCGTTTCCCAAATGCAGAACCATGCAAAGCCTTTAACACGCGCCCATACCGTCAATCCTGCGCCTGGAGTCGCAATGTCCGCCCCAACATACGACCAGTTCATTGAACCGATCCTGCGCTACCTAGCCGTCACGCCCAAAGCTGGATAGCGGCTACTTTGATGAGCAATTACTAGGCAGGTAAATGAATCTGCCCCCATTTTTTAGACGTTCAAATCTCGGATCTACGCTATGCCCACGACGACCATCATGCATCTGTCAGATCTACATAGGGACGCTGAAAGCCGTATCCGCACAGGAACTCTTTTGTCATCGCTCGGGCGGGACATGGATCGCTACACCACTGGCGAAGGCATTCCAAAACCCGACCTTGCGGTAATCAGCGGAGATATCGTCTATGGCGTTAGCGGTACTGAAACCGACGGTGATGCCAAGCTGGCAAGACAATACGACGAGGCGTACGAGACTCTGACCGGCCTTGCCGATCGTTTTTTCGACGGCCAAAGGGAGCGGGTCATCCTGGTGCCTGGCAACCATGACATCAGCATGCTGCACGTCAGCAGGGCACTCAAACCCGTGGCGATGCCCAGCGACGGCCAAGAGAAGAAAAACCTCGCGCGCAAACTGATGCAGCCTGAATCAAATCTGCGGCTAAACCTTGATGCGTTCGAAGTGCTGGAAATTGAAAACCTGACGTTGTACCACCAACGACTTGAGCCATACGCGAAATTCTACGAACGCTTTTATGAGGGGAAACGTAAGTTTTCACTCATTCCGGAAGAGCAATTCTCTATTCATGACTTCCCAGAACATGGAGTTTGCATCGTAGGGTTTTCCAGCTGTCATGAAAATGACCTGTTTAATCGCACAGGGCACATTTCGGTGGAGGCGATCACTCGGGCAATGGACGAAGTCAGTGATAGAGCAAAGGATGGCCGGCTGATTATTGGAGTTTGGCACCATAGCATTCAGGGCGGCCCCAAAGAAAATGACTACATCGAGTCTGGTTTTCTTCGCCACCTTATGGATGCAAATTGCTCCATCGGGATGCATGGACACCAACACCGCCCAGAGCTCCTAGAGAACCGCTTCTCGGCGGACAGCCAGCGCCACATATCCGTGATCAGTGCCGGAACCCTTTGCGGCGGACCAGGCTCCCTACCCTCAGGACGCATGAGAGCCTATAACTTGGTGGTTCTCGACCAGGACGCAGGCGTTGGTACTATCCACGTCAGGGCGATGACCAACAGTGATTTCAGTTCACCGATCTGGGAACGGGGCTACGTGACAGAGTTCTGCGGCAGCTCCATGGGATTCAAGCTCGCGCAACAGCGCGCCCTAGGACGCTCCATCTTCGATGCGGCCAGTCGAGCAGATCAACTGATCCACCAGGGTCATGCCGTGCAAGCGTTCGAGCTCGTTCGGATGCACATGAGCGACCCCTGGGCCAGGCAGATTGGCGCCAATGCGTTAACGGCAGCAAAAAACTGGAAAGAAATCGCTAAGTTGTTCAATCCCCCCTCCTCTGCTGCAGACTTCTTACTGCTATGTGACGCCTACGAGGGCATGCACGATTGGCCATCGCTCCGGATATTGATCGATTCGGACTTTGCGCGGGAAAGCACAGAGCTTGCCGTTAAACACCGTATCGAAATCTGCCAAGCAACCTTGAGAGGCAAATAATCATGTCGACAAATATTCCTTTTCAGGTTGAAACCGACCGCGTGCTTGAGATTCTCTCGAAGCAGATTTACGACTCACCATTCGCAATGGTTCGGGAGAATGTTCAGAACAGCTATGACGCCATTCTCATGCGGGCTGACGCAGAAGGTCGCGAGCTTGCCGGCTTTTTGATTGACATCAAGGTTTCTGCGGGATCGATATCGATAACAGATAACGGAATTGGCATGTCCGAAACCGTCCTACGTGAAAACTTCTGGAAAGCCGGCTCATCCGGTAAAAATACGGAGTCCGCACGCAAAGCTGGGGTGATTGGTACGTTTGGCATTGGCGCGATGGCAAACTTCGGCGTGTGCTCAGAGCTTTCTGTGACAACCCGTACGCTGGGCGAGGAAATCGGCTACCGCACCACCGCGCAAAAGCGCAATTTGAAAATCGGCCAGGACTGCATCGGTTTTGAGGAGCTCGACGAGTCTACGCCGATTGGTACAACCATCGTTGCAGCGCTTGACGGAAACGCACAACTCGACCTGGAGGGTTTGAAAGCGTACATCGGTCAGTTCGTACGATTTCTTGCTGTTCCTATCTTGATCAACGGCGACCTTGTCAGCCAAAAAAATCAGATGGAGTCCGTAGGTATAACGGGGTGGCCATCCATCGGTAAATGCAGTGTTCAAGCTGACGCAATGGCGTTTGAACTTGAGGCATTTGTATCCGGCACTATCGGTGTCGGCGTTATGTGCACGCAGTTTTCCTTGGATGGAACTCCGATCAAAGGTTCACTGTGCCTTCGCAACGGCATGGGATCGATCATGGGCTTACGCTCCAGCTTTGGGCTTGCGCCACTGCCCGTCGCAAGCACCTATCAACTAGGCGGTTTTGCAGACCTCCCCTTTCTTGTGCCGACGGCGGGCCGTGAAGCGTTAACCCGTGAGTCGATTGCAGAAGCATCGAGGATATTCCCTGCGCTTGAGCGTCAGTTGACCGAACTTCTAGCGGTCAATCCTATTGCGGATATCCTGCAAACTTTCCAGCAATATCTGGTGAGTAACAATCGGACAGAATTAGCCAGCCGCATCAAAATTCAGGTGCAGGATGGGGATGAGCAAGTCGAGATGGGCATGTTGTCCAATCATTTTGCACACGTTGAAATGCAGTCATACGAAGGCACGGACCCGGACCTCATCAAAATGTTTTCGGGCTCAGAAATCCCACTTCTTCGCATCAGCCAAAATCAACCCCGCCGTGAGCTACAGCGTCGATACCTAGCGCAAGTACTGAACGTTCCGAGCATCCCCAACCATGCCACGGTCACAAATGAATACGCACCCAGTGAATTGACTCGTGAAGAGGTCAGTTTGACATTTGCGCTAGTGAGGGTATTGCGTAACGACTATATGCTTGATGACGTGCAAATCATTTGGGCTGACATCACCCACGGGGTAACGATCATTCCCAAGATGCAAGGCGATAAGGTCATCCTAACCCTATCCCGAAACTGGGCTGCAGTGCGGGCCGTACTCCGGCATATCAGCACGTCGTTTGATCTTTTGGAAAGCTTCACGAAAGATTTAGTAAGGGTGCATATCTATTCCCACATCCAGACGTTCGTGCCCAGCTCTCAGCGTTCGGGGCTCGACGCACTCCAGCGCTCATTGGAGCGCAAACGAGAACTCTACCGACTTGACCGGGAGGATAACGGATCGTTGGAACCGTTAATTGCTGACTACCTTAGCGGCAAGATCGAGATCAGCCAGGTTCTCAATGCGGCAGTGGCTGTCACGGCAGTACAAAGTCAGCATGTGAACGCACGCCAAGTCGGTACGGTTGAAGAAGTTTTGCCCGATGTAATCAACGCAGCTGTTCCCGCGTCCAGCGATCATCCGGTAGCCGCGCCGGTTGCGGGCTCTCCAATACTAAGGCTCGATACGAGTATTGATGAACGTCTGCTAACGACCGATCAAGAGCTACCTCATCTCAACAACTACAAGATGTTCCTTGCGCTATCAGATCGTTTGTTTCAGCAAGAACTGGAATTTTTCAAATGGCCGCACTCCACCCAGGTCGCCTGGGCTGGCCGTCGAATTGTCTATCTGTTCTCGGGGGCAAATTCGGGAGTCAGTCTGTATTACGACATTGAGCTTAGGGGCTCGCGAACCTCGGGGGATGCTGGTGGCACGGCGTTGACGACTACCACTATAGTCGCCAACAACCGCATTCTAGTACCTGTCCCAGCGGGTCTGTACGACTGCTTCAAGGTGACCGAAGAACCTGTAGAGTTTTACGTAAGGTTCGATCTTCTGATGCATCATGAGCCGTTGAAAAGAGACTCTATCGGCGAATCTGCATAGCTCACAAAGCTAGTCAGTAGCACTGCCGGCGTTTATCGATAGGTATACGCCGGACTTTCTCTGGTGCTAAGGATGGTCTGAAATAGACCTGTTTGGCCTATTATCAGTGGCCGTGGATCAGCTGGCATCACAAGACATGCCGAACCTGACCGTTTAGCGATACAGAAACAGTACACCAGCAGTACAGTGCCCAGCTTCTCCCCATTTCACCAAATTACGCTCAACACCAGTAACCACGCTACTTTCAGTTCACTGTACCTGCGCTAAGCTACGCATGATTTCACTGGGCTTGCAGCGTTTCTAGGCAACTCATAATCCTTTGGGCCACGGTTCGAGTCCGTGTGGGCCCACCACCTTAATAAAGCCGCGCACTGCGCGGCTTTTGCTTTTCTGCTTGTTTCAGAGTTTTGCGCCGTTAATCAAATAGCGGTTCTGGGGGAAGGCCTCAGACGTCTGGATAAAATTCTTCTCGATCCACCTAATAACTAAATCATCTATTAACATCAAAAAAGGTTTCTAGACACTCTAAGCCCCACCCTCTATCGTGCGCCGCGGGGTCGCTTGGGTGGCCCGCTCTGGTTGTCGCTACGCTAAGGAAACCCATGCTCCCTGAATCGCTGCAGCTTTATTTCGTCTGCGCCGTGCTGGTGTGGGTGCTGGTGTCTTTCGTGCGCGAGAGTTGGAGCCCGGATATCGTCGTGGCGATCGCGGTGGCGGTGCTGATCGCCGCGCAGTTGTTGGCGCCGGCAGAGGTGCTGGGGGTGCTGTCGAACTCGGCTCCAGTGACCATCGCCTGCATGTTCGTGATTTCCGCGGCGCTGGAGCGAACCGGTTGTATCGATGCGCTGGGCACCTGGCTGGGCGATCTGGTGGGTACCAGTCCCACGCGGGTGCTGGCCGGCCTAACCATCACCGCGCTGGTTATTTCTGCCTTTCTCAACAATACCCCGGTGGTGGCGATCCTCACACCCGTGGCCATTTCGCTGGCCAGGCGCGCTGGCACGACACCATCCAAGCTGCTGATTCCTCTGTCCTACGCCACCATTCTCGGCGGCACGCTGACTATGATCGGCACCTCGACCAACATCCTGGTCGATGGCGTCGCACGCAAGGCGGGGCTCGAGCCGTTCGGCATGTTCGAGATCACCGGTGCGGCACTGTTTCTTGCGGTGGTCGGCATGGCCTACATGCTGACGCTGGGCAAGCGCCTGCTTCCCGAGCGCGATACCCTTTCCAAACTGCTGGGCCCGCACCTGGACCGCACCTTCATGACCGAACTGCGGGTACCGCAGAGCTCGCCGGTGATCGGCAAGAGCATCAGCGAGGCCAACCTCAACGGCGGCAGTGGCCTGCAGGTACTCCAGGTCAATCGAGGTGCCAAGCTGTTCAGCCGTCCGGAGCATGATTTCGCGCTGCAGGCCGGGGATCTGCTGGTCATCCACGGCCAGGTCAAGGATGTGGTCGAACTGCGGGGCACCGGCCATCTGGCTTTCAGCCGCAGTGATGCTTTCGAAACCATCAGCAGCGACGACGTGACGCTCGTAGAAGCCATCGTCGGTCGCGATTCACGCTTCAGCCACCGCCCCATGCGCGACCTCGACCTGTCGGCGCGCTATGGCATCAACGTGCTGGCCGTGCATCGTCAGGACGAGAACATCCAGGGCAACTTCGACGACTTCGAGCTGCAGTTCGGCGACGTGATGCTGGTCGAAGGTTCGGCCACGCAGATCAAGCGCTTCGCCGACAACGGCGGGCTGATCAGCCTGAACATCGTGCAGGAGCGCGCCTACCGTCGCGACAAGGCTCCGCTGGCGATCATCACTACCCTGGCGGTAATGCTGCTGGCGGCGCTGGGCGTGATGCCCATCGAAGGGCTGGCGATCATCGGTGCGGCAACGGTACTGGCGACCCGCTGCCTGGACGTGGAGGATGCCTACAAAGCGGTGGATTGGAAGATCCTCAGCCTGATCTTCGGCATGCTGGCGATCAGCGTGGCCATGGACAAGGTCGGGCTGGTCGAGCTGATCGTCTCCAGCGTGGTCACACTGACGCCCTGGGCAGGCCCGCTGTTCATGCTGTCGTTCATCTACCTGTTCACCTCGTTCCTGACCGAAGTGCTGTCGAACAATGCCGTCGCGGTGCTGGTCACGCCCATCGCCATCGGCCTGGCGCAGCAGTTGGGGATCGACCCACGGGCTTTCGTGGTGGCGGTGATGTTCGCCGCCAGCGCCAGCTTCGCGACGCCGATCGGCTACCAGACCAACACCTTCGTCTACACCGCTGGCGGCTATCGCTTCAGCGACTTCCTGAAGGTCGGAATTCCACTGAACCTGCTGCTCTGGGGCGCCGCGACGCTGGTGATTCCCTGGTTCTGGCCGCTGGCACCGGTGTGACGCTCAGCTTGCCCTGAGTCATTGCTTTCGCATTCGTTTGATTCCATGCTCGTGGCATTTCAGCCAAGAACAAGGAATGCGTGATGAAACCGGAAACCCTGGCCATCCATGCCGGCTACAGCCCCGACCCGACTACCAAGGCCGTGGCGGTGCCGATCTACCAGACCACGTCCTACGCCTTCGACGACACCCAGCATGGCGCTGACCTGTTCGATCTGAAGGTCGCCGGCAACATCTATACGCGCATCATGAACCCCACCAACGACGTGCTGGAGCAGCGTGTCGCGGCCCTGGAAGGCGGCGTCGCGGCGCTGGCCGTGGCATCCGGCATGGCTGCCGTGACCTATGCCATCCAGACGGTGGCTGGAGTCGGCGACAACATCGTCTCGGTGGCCAAGCTGTACGGCGGCACCTACAACCTGTTCGCTCACACCCTGCCACGTTTCGGCATCGAGGTACGCTTCGCCGCCCATGACGACATCGCTGCACTCGAGGCCTTGATCGATGGGAACACCAAGGCGGTCTTCTGCGAATCCATCGGCAACCCTGCCGGCAACATCATCGACCTGCAGGCGCTGGCCGATGCCGCGCACCGGCATGGCGTGCCGTTGATCGTCGACAACACCGTGGCCACGCCGATTCTCTGCCGACCGTTCGAACATGGCGCGGATGTGGTGGTGCATTCGCTAACCAAGTACATCGGCGGCCATGGCACCAGCATCGGCGGCATAGTGGTCGACTCCGGCAAGTTTCCCTGGGCCGATCACAAGGAGCGCTTCCCGCTGCTCAACACGCCGGACCCGTCCTATCACGGAGTTACCTACACCGAAGCATTCGGTCCTGCGGCGTTCATCGGCCGCTGCCGTGTAGTACCGCTGCGCAACACCGGCGCTGCGCTGTCGCCGTTCAACGCCTTCATGATCCTCCAGGGCCTGGAAACCCTGGCGCTGCGCATGGAGCGCCACTGCGAAAACGCATTGAAGGTCGCGACCTACCTGCAGTCGCATCCGCAGGTCGCCTGGGTGAAGTACGCCGGCTTGCCCGACCATCCCGAGCATGAGCTTGCGCTGCGCTACACCAAGGGCACGCCCGCCTCGATATTGTCTTTCGGCATCAAGGGCGGCTTCGATGCCGGCGCACGCTTCATCGACGCCCTCGATCTGGTGGTTCGCCTGGTGAACATCGGCGACGCCAAATCCCTGGCCTGCCACCCCGCCTCCACCACCCACCGCCAACTCAGCGACGAGGAGCTGGAAAAAGCCGGCGTACCACGGGACATGGTGCGGCTGTCGATCGGTATCGAGCATATCGACGACATTCTTGCCGACCTGGAACAGGCACTGGCGGCCTCGAAGGGCTGACAGGCCGCGGGCTTCATTCGCAGAGGATTGCGACTGAGGCCCCGTCAGGCGCAGAGCCCTCTCCCGCGTGTCTCGCCCCTGATACTCTCCATCCGTCGTCATCAGAGATGAAGTATCCCAGGAGCACGCTCATGACCGATTCGCTCGTCGTACCCTGCGCACATTGCGCCGGGCTCAACCGCATCCCAGCCGACCGCGTCGGCCAGCATCCGCGCTGCGGACGCTGCAAGAGCGAGGTGCTGCTAGCCAAGCCCTTCGAGGTGAACCAGGGTAATTTCGCGCAGCAGATAAAAGGCGACCTGCCGCTGCTGCTGGATGTCTGGGCCAGCTGGTGCGGGCCATGCCGAAGCTTCGCCCCGACCTTCGAGCAGGCCGCTGCTCAACTGCAGGGTCGCTGCCGACTGGCCAAGCTGGACAGCGAAGCCAACCAACAACTGGCCGGCCAATTGGGCATCCGTTCCATCCCCAGCCTTATCCTGTTCAAGAACGCCCACGAAGTGGCGCGTCAGAACGGCGCCATGCCCTTGCCGCAGTTGCTGGCGTGGGCTGCCCAGCAGGGCATCTGACCGTTTTACCTGGGCGAAGCACGCAGCCAGACACCGCCGCTGTGGAAAAGTTCCACCCAGAAGGGCAACCTCCCATCAGCAGTGTTTGCCTCGCATGGATGGCGATTGGATAATGCCGGCACTTTTGTGCTGCATTCACCGATAGGCGCCGCTCATGGACCGATACGCCAATAACAAAATCTGCAGAAAACTGAGCCTAGCGTGATTCAATTCGACATCGATCAATGGCAAGCCTGGGCACCGGGCATGGAAAGCACGGACGACTGGAAAGTCTGGGCCGTTGCGCCGGGCCCGTTGACCGATGATGGCCAGCCGGATGTCAGCTTCCTGCCGGCCATGCAGCGCCGCCGCCTGAGTCGCCTGGCGCGCATGGCCTTCGCGGTCGCCATGCCGTTGACCGAAGGCCAACCGCCGATGCCCCTGGTGTATGCCTCACGCCACGGCGAGACCCCTCGAACCTTCGCGATCCTCAGCAACTTGGCGCGCCAGGAAGCGTTATCGCCCACTCAGTTCAGCCTGTCTGTACATAACGCGGTGATCGGCCTGTGGTCGATCCTGCAGAACGATGGCAGCGAGATGACCGCCCTGGCCGCCGAGGGCGATGGCCTGGAACATGCCGTCATGGAAGCCGCGCTGCTGCTGGCCGAAGGGGCGCCAGCGGTGCTGCTGGTGATCGCCGAGGATCAACCGCCCAGTGTCTATCAACCCTGGATCGGTGACGTGAGCTTTCCTTACGCCGTCGCACTGCTGCTCAAGCCGGGCTGCAGCTGGCAACTGCATCTGGACGCGATCGAAGACGAGACCGCGCCCAGCGAATGGCCACACGCACTGGAACTGGTACGCGCACTGCTCACCGACCGCTCCTGCTGGCAGCATCAATGGAAGAGACGTCGATGGAACTGGCAACGGAATCAGTGAACAACCGCCCCAATGCACCCTGGCTATGGCGCCTGGTCGCGACCGGCCTGTCGTTCGCGCTGTTCGGACTCGGCGGCCTGTTCCTGCGGCTGATCGTGTTCCCCATCATCGACCGCCTGCCCGGCGATGCCTTCGCGCGCCGCCGCCGGGCGCGTCTGACCAACAGCCGCCTATTTTGGTTCTTCGTGCAGTTCATGTATCGCAGCGGCGTGCTGACCTATGAGGTCGAGGGCGCGGAGCGTCTTGGCCGACCTGGCCAGCTGGTGATCGCCAACCACCCCTCGCTGATCGACGTGGTGGTGCTGGTCTCGCTGATTCGCGACGCCAATTGCGTGGTCAAGCAGAGCCTCTGGGACAACCCCTTTACCCGCGGCCCGATCCGCGCGGCGCAATACATCAGCAACAACGGCAGCGCCGAAATGCTCGACGAAGCGGCCGCAGCCCTGCAGCAAGGCCAGACCCTGATCATCTTCCCCGAAGGTACGCGCACCACGCCGGGCCAGCCACCGCAGTTCCATCGTGGCGCGGCGGCCATCGCGTTGCGCGGCGCGAAGCGGGTCACGCCCGTGGTGATCAGCGTCAGCCCCACCACCCTGACCAAGGCCGAGCCCTGGTACCGCATTCCGTCACGGCGTTTCCATTTTCATCTGCGGGTCGGCGATGATATCGACCCCCAGGTATTTGCCAGCCAGGGCGCAGCGCCCATCGCCTCACGGCGACTCAACGACCATCTGCACCAACACTTCATAAAGGAGCTCGCACTCGATGAGCCAACTACAGCTTGAGATCAAGCATCTGATCATTGATGCGCTGGGTCTGGAAGACCTCACACCAGAAGATATCGCCGCCGACCAGCCGCTGTTCGGCGAAGGCCTGGGCCTGGATTCGGTCGACGCGCTGGAGCTGGGCCTGGCCATCCAGAAGCGTTTCGGAATCAAGATCGACGCCGACGCCAAGGACACCCGCAAGCACTTCGCCAGTGTCGACAGCCTGGCTGACTACGTCAGTGCCAACCGTGTCGTCGCCTGAGGGGGGAATATAAAGTGAACAGCCGTGATGAAATCTTCCTGACCCTGCGCGACGCACTGGTCGAACTCTTCGAGCTGGAGCCCGAGCGCATCAGCCTGGAAGCCAACCTGTATCAGGACCTGGAAATCGACAGCATCGACGCCGTCGACCTGATCGATCACATCAAGCGCCAGACCGGCAAGAAGATCGCCGCCGAGGAGTTCAAGTCGGTGCGTACCGTGGGCGACGTGGTCGAGGCCGTGTTCCGCCTGGTCAACGCCGAAACGGCCTGAGCCCGGCATTTCGGCTCCCGGAAGCAACTGATGCAAGCACGCAAAGCGGGCGTCGCCCGGTTGATCGGCCTTGGCCTGGTGGTGGCCGGATTGCTCTATCCCTTCGCCGTCTATCTGGGCATGGGGCACCTGACGCCACGCATGTTCGCCGTATTGCTGGGTGCCCTCTGGCTGGCTCGTCTGCTCGGTGGTCGACCTTCGCCCCTCGAACGGACGATCGGCGTCTTTGCCCTGGCGTTCTGCCTGCTGCTCGGCCTGGCCGACAGCGGCGCGCTGCTGCGCTGGTATCCGGTGCTGATCAGCCTGGCCTTGCTGGGCTTGTTCGGCAGCAGCCTGCTGTCCGGCATGCCGATGGTCGAGCGGCTGGCACGCCTGACCGAGCCCGAATTGCCGCCGGCCGCCGTGCGCTACACGCGCCAGGTGACCTGGCTGTGGGTAGGGTTCTTCATCTTCAACGCCGCCGTTGCCGCCGCGCTGGCCCTCTGGGCACCGCTGGCATGGTGGACGCTTTACACCGGCCTGATCGCCTATCTGCTGATGGGCCTGCTGTTTGCCGGTGAGTGGCTGGTACGCCAGCGAATCAGGAGCCGTACATGAACTGGATTGCGCTGGACCAGCTACTCGAGCAAACGCCTACCTCACGGCCGGCGGCACTCGGCCCGGTGCTCGAACACGAAGTGCTGCGGCAGCAGGCACTACGCCTGGCCGGCGGACTGCGCAGCCGCAACATCACCCGACTGGCGCTGCATCTGGAAGATGCCGGCGACCTGGCCATCGCCCTGCTGGGCGCCTGGCGTGCCGGGGTCACGGTGCTGTTGCCAGCCGATCTACAACCCGCCACCCGCCAGCGCCTGGCGGACCAGGCAGATCTCTGGCTGACCGATCAGGCCGGCGACAGCACGCTGGCGGAATTGCTGGGCGAGACGCTGCCTGCCGCGCCGCTGGATCTCGACCAGTGCCACCTGCTGCTTTGCACCTCGGGTTCCAGCGGTGAGCCCAAGCTGATCGAGAAGCGCCTGCGCCAGTTGGCCAACGAAGTCGAAGTGCTCGAAGCCCAGTGGGGCGCCGAGCTGGGCCAGGCCTGCATCATCGGCAGCGTGGCGGCGCAGCATATCTACGGGCTGCTGTTCCGCGTGCTCTGGCCGCTGTGCGCGGGGCGGCCGCTATTGCGCAGGGCGCTGCCCTTCCCTGAAGACATTCAGCTGGCCAGCCGCGAGCAGGCCGACTTCTGCCTGGTCGCCAGCCCAGCGCTGCTCAAGCGCATGGGCGACAACCTCGACTGGCCGGCGCTGAGCCGGGTGCGCCGGGTGTTCTCCTCGGGCGGACCGTTGCCCGCAGAAGCCTCGCAGCAATTGCAGCAGCGACTGAATCAGGCACCTACGGAAATCTACGGCAGCTCGGAAACCGGCGGCATCGCCTGGCGCCAGGGCGGCAGCCTCTGGCAGCCCTTCGCCGGCGTCGAACTGAGCCAGGACGAACAGGGCGCACTGCGCATCGCCTCGCCCTGCCTGCCTCCGGGCCATGTGGAACAGACCGCCGATGCCGCGCGAATCCAGGCCGATGGCCGCTTCAAACTGCTGGGCCGGCTCGACCGCATTGTCAAACTGGAAGAAAAACGCATTTCCCTGCCGATGCTGGAAAGCGCCTTGAGCGCACACCCTTTCGTCAGCGAAGCGCGGCTGAGCGTCATCGAGGACAATCGCGCCTTCCTCGCCGCCCTGATCGCCCTCAGCGATGCCGGCCTGCATGCCCTGCGCAACCAGGGCCGCCGCGCCCTGACCCAGGCACTGCGCAAGCACCTGGCGCAATACTGCGAAGCCCTGGCCCTGCCACGACGCTGGCGGCTGGTGCGGCAGATGCCCTGCAATGCCCAGGGCAAACTGCCGCAAGCGCAACTCGAAGCGCTGCTGCGTGCGCCGCGCGGCCTGACGCCGAAGCGATTGGGCGAGCGCCAGGAAGACGATCAATGGCACCTGGAGCTGGGCGTACCGGTGGACCTGGCTCACTTCAGCGGGCACTTCCCGCAGACCCCGGTGCTGCCCGGCGTGGTCCAGATCGACTGGGCAATCAGCCTGGCACGCCAGCTGATCGAGGACCTGCCGCCACGTTTCCAGGGCATGGAGGTACTGAAGTTCCAGCAACTGGCGCGCCCCGGTGATCGCCTGTACCTGACGCTGCGCTTCGACGCCCAGCGCAGCAAACTGCACTTCAGCTACCGCAACGGCGATGCGCCCTGCTCCTCCGGGCGCATTCTGTTGGGAGCGCCGGCATGACGGCCTGCCCCTCTTCGTCCTGTGCCGAAGCGCTACCGCTCGCCAGCTCCGCCCCGGAAGAAGACTGGTTCAAGCCCTGTGCCGTGATACCTGTCTACAACCATGAGCGGACCCTGCCCGCCGTCGTCGCCGCACTGCAAGCCGAAGACCTGCCCTGCGTACTGGTGGACGATGGCTCGTCCGCCATGGCCGCGGCGGTGATCGATCGGCTGGCCGAGCACCCTGCGGTCCACCTGCATCGCCACACCCACAACCAGGGCAAGGGTGCCGCAGTCATCAATGGCCTGCGCGAAGCCGCGCGTCTGGGCTTCAGCCATGCCTTGCAGGTGGACGCTGACGGTCAACATGAGCTGAGCCGCGTCGGCCTGTTCCTCGATCGCGCCAGCCAGGCGCCCGAAGCGGTGATTTGCGGCTACCCGCAATACGACGCCAGCGTGCCCAAGGGCCGTCTCTACGGTCGCTACCTGACCCATGTATGGGTCTGGATCAATACCCTGTCGACCTCGATCCGCGATTCCATGTGCGGCTTTCGCGTCTATCCACTGGCGCCGACATTGGCGCTGATCGACTCGACATCGCTCGGTTCGCGGATGGATTTCGACACCGAGATCCTGGTGCGCCTGCACTGGCGCGCGCAGCCAATGGTCTGGCTGCCCACGCGGGTGCATTATCCGGCCGACGGCGTCTCGCACTTTCGCCTGTGCCGCGACAACCTGCTGATCTCGGGCATGCATGCCCGGCTGTTCGGCGGCATGCTGTTGCGTGCACCCGCGCTGCTCTGGCGACGGTGGCAGGGATGAGTCAGGCGCAACGCAACCCGCACTGGGCGGCGCAACGCGAGCGCGGCAGTTTCGCCCTGATGAAGTTCACGGCATGGGCGCTGCGACTGCTCGGGCGACGAGCCCTCACGCCGCTGCTGTACCTGATCGTGCTGTATTTCTATCTGTTCGGGCGCAGCGCTCGCGAAAGCATCCGGACCTACCAGCGTCACTTGGCCAACTGGAGCGGACGTGGCGAACTGGCGCCCAGCGCGCGCTCGGTCTATCGGCAATTCATGGCCTTCGCCGACGCCCTGCTGGACAAGATCGATGTCTGGAACGGGCGCATCGACCTGAGTCAGCTCGAAGTGGACGACCCCCACGGCATCCGCCCGCAGATCTGGGCTGGCGGCCAGCGCGGGCAGATGCTGGTGGGCGCGCACCTGGGCAATCTGGAGGTCTGTCGTGCGCTGGCCGAGATCGGCGGCAAGGCACGAATGAACATCCTCGTGCATACCCGCCATGCCGAGCGTTTCAATCGCCTGCTGGATGAATCCGGCGCGAGCAACCTGCGCCTGATCCAAGTCAGCGAGCTGGACCCGGCGATCATGCTGGAGCTGTCCCGGCGACTCGAGGACGGCGAATGGCTGGCCATCGCCGGAGACCGCGTTCCGCTGCATGGCGCACGTACCGCCACGGCGGATTTCCTCGGTCAGCCGGCCGCCTTTCCACAGGGCCCCTGGTTGCTGGCCGGGCTGCTGGAATGCCCGGTCAACCTGCTGTTCTGTCTGAAACACGGCGAACGCTACCGGATCCACCTGCACCCCTTCGCCGAGCGCATTCGCTGGCGCCGCAGCGAGCGCGATGCGATCGTGCAGCAATGCGTGCAGCGCTACGCCGATCAGTTGGCGGCGCGTTGCCTGGAGGCACCGCTGCAATGGTTCAACTTCTACCCTTTCTGGAACGCACATGAACGACGCCGCACCTGAATCCGTGATCTTTGGCGAGAACCACCTGAGCATCGAGGACGTGCTGGCCGTGGCCGAACGCCGCGCACCGACACGCCTGCAGGCCGACGACGGCTTTCGTCAGCGCATTGCCCGCGGCGCCCAGTTCCTCGACACCCTGCTCGACCGCGAAGGGGTGATCTACGGCGTGACCACCGGCTACGGCGACTCCTGTGTGGTGGCGGTGCCGCTGTCGCAGGTTGAGGCGCTGCCGCAACACCTGTTCACCTTTCACGGCTGCGGCCTGGGCAAGCTGCTGGATGCCGAAGCGACCCGCGCCGTACTCGGCGCGCGGCTGCGCTCGCTGACCCATGGCGTTTCGGGCGTGCGCATCGAGCTGCTCGAGCGCATGCAGGCCTTTCTCGAGCACGACATCCTGCCGCTGATTCCCGAAGAAGGCTCGGTCGGCGCCAGCGGCGACCTGACGCCGCTGTCCTATGTGGCCGCGACGCTGGCCGGCGAACGCGAAGTGATGTACCAGGGCGAACGTCGCAGCGCCGCCGAAGTGCACCGTCAGTTGGGATGGACGCCACTGACCCTGCGCCCCAAGGAAGCCCTGGCACTGATGAACGGCACCGCGGTGATGACCGGCCTGGCCTGCCTGGCCTATGCCCGCGCCGATTACCTGCTCAAGCTGGCCACACGTATCACCGCGCTCAACGTGGTGGCGCTGGAAGGCAACCCCGAGCATTTCGACGAACGCCTGTTCGCCGCCAAGCCCCACGCCGGGCAGAACCAGGTCGCCGCCTGGATTCGCCAGGATCTGGCGATCGATGCGCCAACCGCACCGCTGCATCGCCTGCAGGACCGCTACTCCATCCGCTGCGCGCCACATGTGCTCGGCGTACTGGCCGACAGCCTGGGGCTGCTGCGCCAGTTCATCGAGACCGAACTGAACAGCGCCAACGACAATCCCATCATCGATGCGGAAAACGAGCGCGTGCTGCACGGCGGGCATTTCTATGGCGGACATATCGCCTTCGCCATGGACAGCCTGAAGAACCTGGTGGGCAACGTCGCCGACCTTCTCGACCGCCAGCTCGCGCTGCTGGTCGATACCCGCTACAACCATGGCCTGCCGAGCAACCTTTCCGGCGCGCCGGCAACCACCGCAATGATCAACCACGGCTTCAAGGCAGTGCAGATCGGCGCCAGCGCCTGGACCGCAGAGGCACTGAAGAACACCATGCCGGCCAGCGTCTTCTCGCGCTCCACCGAATGCCACAACCAGGACAAGGTCAGTATGGGCACCATCGCCGCCCGCGACGCGCTGCGCAGCCTGGAGCTTACCGAGCAGGTGGCTGCGGCCACGCTGATCGCGGCGAACCAGGGCGTCTGGCTGCGTCAGCGTGACGAACAGGCACGGCCGCTGCCCGCGCCGCTGCGCGAGATGCGTACCGAGCTGGCCGAGGACTTCCCGCCGTTGGTCGAGGACCGCGCTCTGGAAGGCGAACTGCGCCTGTGCCTGCAACGTATCCGTGATCGACACTGGAGGCTTTATGCGTAAGAGCGGCGTATTGCAGGCGGAAGTCGAAGTCCTGGTACCTTTTTTCGACGTCGACTCGATGGATGTGGTCTGGCACGGCCACTACATCAAGTATTTCGAGGTGGCCCGCTGCGCGCTGCTCGATCGAATCGGCCACAACTACCAGCAGATGCGCGACGCCGGTTACGCCTGGCCGGTGATCGACGTGCAGCTGCGCTACATGCGCGGCGCACGTTTCAACCAGCGCATCATCGTGCGCGCCGACCTGATCGAATGGGAGAATCGCCTGAAGATCAACTACCTGATCAATGATGCCGAGACCGGCGAACGCATGACCCGTGGTACCAGCGTGCAAGTGGCCGTGGAGATCGCCAGCCGCGAGATGCAACTGGCCTCGCCCAGGGTCTTCGTCGAAGCCGTCAAACGGGCGCTGGCATGATCCACAGCCTTGCCGCACGAGCGCTCCTGACACTGTGCCTGACGTTGATGGTGGCGGCCGCCGCCCAGGCCTTCGATCTGGCCCAGCTGAGCCAGCAACTGCGCGAGCCGGCTGTGATCCGCGGGCAGTTCGTCCAGCAGAAGCACCTGCGCGCCCTGCCCCAGCCACTGGTCAGTCATGGCCAGTTCGTCCTGGCCCGCGAGCATGGTTTGCTCTGGTCGCTTCAGCAGCCCCTGCAGCAGGATTACCGCATCAGCGGTTCGGGTATCGCCCAGCGGACCCCCAGCGGCTGGGAGCCGACCGATCAGCAACCCGCGGCCGCGCGGCAGAACCAACTCTTCCTGGCCGTGCTCGGCGGAGACACTGAAGCGCTGCAGCGGGACTTTCAGCTGGATCTGCTCGGCACAGCTGCAGACTGGACGCTGACGCTGACTCCGCGTTCAAAGCTGCTGCAGCAGATCTTCAGCGCCATTCACATCCAGGGAGGCACCACGGCCCGACTCATCGAGCTGCTGGAGATCCAGGGCGACAGCACCCTGCTGCTGCTGGAAAGCACAGAAGTCGATGATCAGTTGAGTGCGGTCGAGCAACATGACTTCACCCACTGAGGCCGCCCTGCGCCTGCCACGCTGGATTCCCGCGCTGTTTCTCCTTGCCCTGCTGGGCCTGGTGGGACTCACCACCTGGCAATGGCGCGATGGCCCGCCAGTCAGTGCCAATCTGTTGCAACTACTACCCAGCGGCGCGCCGGGCGAGCTGGAGCAATTGGCCGAAACACGCATGCAGGAGCCGCTGAATCGCGACCTGATGCTGCTGGTACGCCACGCGGATGATGTCAAGGCCGACGCCCTGGCTGGCGAAATCACCGACTCGCTGCAGGCCAGCGGCCTGTTCGCCCAGGTTCGACGCTCCGTCGATACCGATCTGCCCGCGCTGCGCCAGCAGTTGCTCGAGCATCGCCTGGCGCTCCTCGACGCAGCCAGTCGCGAGGCCCTGATCGCCGGGCCGGAGGCCTTCATCCAGCAACGCCTGCAACGCCTGTACAACCCCTTCGAGGGCAACGCGCTGGTACCGGTGGAGCAGGACTGGTTCGGTATCGCCGATCTGGCGCAGAGCCAGCTCTTACAGCCGGGCAATGTCCAGGCGGGACTGGATGGGCACCTGGCTGCCGAGTACCAGGGGCAGCGCTGGGCGGTGATTCATGCGCGCACCCACGGCGATGCCTTCGACGACAGCCTGCCCCTGCAGGTCGAGCGCCTGATAGCTGAAGTACGAGACCGCACCGAGGCCAGCCAGGGTGAACTGCTGGCCGCGGGCGGTCTGCTGCATGCCGCCCACGGCCAACGCCAGGCGCGCGAGGAAGCCAGCCTGATCGGCAGCATTTCGCTGATCACCAGCCTCGGCCTGCTGCATCTGCTGTTCCGCACGCCGCGCGTACTGCTGGTGGCGCTGCCGGTCGTAGTGGGGGCGCTCAGCGGCGCAGCAGCGTGCATCGCGCTGTTTGGCCAGATCCATGTGCTGACCCTGGTGCTCGGAGCCAGTCTGGTGGGGGTGAGCATCGATTTTCCGCTGCACTACCTGTCGAAAAGCTGGACCCTGCAGCCCTGGCACAGCCATCGCGCGCTGCGCCTGACGCTTCCCGGCCTGTTTCTGGCGCTGGCCACCAACGTTATCGGTTATCTGGCGATGGCTTTCACGCCGTTTCCGGCGCTGAGCCAGGTGGCAGTGTTCTCGGCTGCCGGGCTGGCCGGCGCCTTTGCCTGTGCCACCTGCCTGCTCCCCTGGCTGCTCAGCGGCCCGCTGCAACCCTGGTCGGCGCCCCTGGGTTGGGCCGAACGCTGGATGAAGCTGCGCCGGTCACTGCTCAGTCGCATTCCCACGCCTTGGCTGCTCGTCGTATTCGTGCTGTTCTGCACAGGCGGCATGCTGCAGGTGTCGTTCAAGGACGATCTGCGCCAGTGGGTCAGCCGGGCACCAGCACTGCAGGAGCAGGCCATGCGTATTGGCGAGATCACCGGCTTCCAGCCCACCAGCCAGTATTTCCTGGTCCGCGCCGCCAGCACCGATGAGCTACTGGCCAGCCAGGAAGCGTTGGCCACGCGTCTCGACGACCTGGTTGCCGAGCGCAAACTGAGCGGTTACCTGGCCCTTAGCCAGCTCGCCGCCCCCACGACTGCCCAGAAAAACCTGCAACTCGCCCTTCCGCACCTGCTGGAGGCAAGCGCACCCTTGCTGGCGCTCGGTGTCAGCGAGGATCAGTTGGAGAGCGAGCTCGCCACCCTGCAGGCACAATCGACCCCAACCCTGGAGCAGGTGCTTGCCGGCCCGCTGGGCGAACCCTGGCGCCCGCTCTGGCTGGGCAGCCAGCAGGACGGCAGCGTGGCCGGACTGGTCAGCCTGCAAGGTCTCAAGGACAGCACCGCGTTGGCCGGGCTGACCGAGGGCCTGCTCGGCGTCAGCCTGATCGACCGCCCCGCCGAACTGAACGCCCTGTTCGCCGATACCAAGACCCAGGCCGCAACGCTCAAGACGATCGCCGCCGCGCTGATCCTGTTGCTGCTGTGTCTGCCATTCGGCTGGCGGGGAGCGGCGCGCTGCCTGGCCGTTCCGCTGCTGGCCGCGCTCGGAAGTCTCGCCTGCCTGGGCTGGCTGGGTCAGCCGCTGACGCTGTTCGGCCTGTTCGGCCTGCTGCTGGTCACCGCCATCGGCGTCGACTACGCCATCCTGATGCGCGAACAGGTTGGTGGTGCCGCAGTGAGCCTGGTCGGCACACTGCTGGCGGCCACCACCACCTGGCTCTCGTTCGGCCTGCTGGCGTTGTCCAGCACGCCCGCAGTCAGCAACTTCGGCCTCTCGGTGAGCCTCGGTCTGCTGTTCAGTTTTCTGCTGGCCCCCTGGGCCATCTCATCGCAACCCCAACCAAAGGCAAGGAGCCAGCATGGCGCCACTTGATTCGCAACTTGATTCGCAACAACGTGAAGTCGTGATTATCGGTGCCGGCCCTTCCGGGGCCATAGCCGGCGCGCTGCTCAAGCGCAAGGGCCATGACGTGCTGATCCTCGAGCGCCAGCGCTTCCCGCGCTTCTCCATTGGCGAGAGCCTGCTGTCGCACTGCCTGGATTTCGTCGAGGAAGCCGGCATGCTCGAGGCGGTCCAGGCGGCCGGTTTCCAGACCAAGCACGGCGCGGCCTTCGGCTGGGGCGAGCGCTACACCGAATTCGATTTCCGCGACAAGTTCACCGAGGGCCACGGCAGCACCTACCAGGTGCAGCGCGCCGATTTCGACAAGCTGCTGGCCGACCAGGCCGAGCTGCAGGGTGTCGAGATCCGCTATGAAGAGGAAATCATCGCGGCGGATTTCTCCAGCCCCCGCCCGCGTCTGCATGCCCGCCGCAACGACGGCAGCGAATATCACATCGAAGCGGCCTTCGTACTCGACGCCAGCGGTTATGGTCGGGTGCTGCCGCGGCTGCTGGATCTGGAAGCGCCCTCGAGCTTCCCGGTACGCCGCGCGGTGTTCACCCACATCGAGGATCGCATTGACGACCCGCAGTTCGACCGCAACAAGATTCTCATCACCACCCACCCCGAGCTGCGTGACGTCTGGTACTGGACCATTCCCTTCAGCAACGGCCGCTGCTCCCTGGGCGTGGTGGCCAGCGCCGAGCGCTACGAGGGCCGCCCGGAAGACCTGGATGCCTGCCTCAAGGAATTCGTCCATGAGGCGCCGAACCTGAGGCGCATCCTGAAGAACGCTCAGTGGGATACCCCAGCGCGGCTGATCGGCGGCTACTCGGCCAACGTCAAGTCACTGCATGGCCCCGGCTTCGCGCTACTGGGCAACGCCGCCGAATTCCTCGATCCGGTGTTTTCCTCGGGCGTGACCATCGCCATGCGCTCATCGAGCATGGCCGCAGCGGTGCTGCACCGCCAGTTGTCGGGCGAGCATGTGGACTGGGAAAGCGAGTTCGCCGTGCCGCTCAAGCGCGGTGTGGATACCTTCCGGACCTATGTCGAGGGTTGGTACGATTGCAGCTTCCAGGACGTCATCTACTACGAACACGCCCAGCCGGAGATCCGCCGGATGATCAGCTCGATTCTCGCCGGCTATGCCTGGGACGAAAAGAACCCCTATGTCGCCGAATCCAGACGGCGTCTGCGCGTACTGACCGAACTCTGCCGTGGCGATCGCTGACCCGTCCCGCATGAGCGCCTGTCGCGCCTGGCTCTGGTTGCCTCTGCTTACGGTACTGCTGAGCGGCTGTGCCCAGCAGCTGCCGTTGCCCAGCGAACAGCCGCGGCTGCGATTGCCCTTGCAGTTGCACATCCAGGAGCGTGACGGCTCGCGAACGCAGGATTGGCTGCTGGTAATCCAGCAGGAAGGGCCCGCATTGCGCTGGTCGTTGCTGAGCCCTCTCGGCGTGCCGCTGGCGCGCCAGCTGCTCGTCGATGGCCGCTGGCAGGCGGATGGCCTGCTGCCTCCCAATGCCCAGGCGCGCGAGCTCTTTGCAGCACTCTTGTTTGCCCTGACCCCAGCCGATCAGCTGGACAGGCTGTATGCGGCGCAGGAGCTGCACGTGCGCGATGCCGAGCGCGCTCTGGTGGCGAGTAATGGCGCCCACTGGCGAGTGCGTTACACCCAGCCCGAGCGTTTCGATCTCGACGTCGGCGCGGCACTGTCCTATGGTGTCGCCCCCCTTGCCGCGCCTGACGGAGCCAGCCCTAGATGACCGCCTACCTGAACGCGCTCGGCATACTCTGCGCACTCGGCCGAGGCAAGGCTGAAGTGGCCGCGCGCCTGTTATCCGGCGATACCAGCGGCATGCAGCCGTACCCCCAACCGGTTGCCAGCCGTCAACTGCCGGTCGGCGCGGTTCCCGGCGAACTCCCGGCCCTACCTTTCCAGGACCTGTACTACCAGACGCGCAACAATCGACTGCTGCTGGCGGCCGCGCAAGAGATCGAACCACAGATCCGCGCGGCCATCGCGCGCTACGGCGCCGAGCGTATCGGCGTGGTGCTGGGCACCAGTACCACCGGCATCCAGGAGTCCACTCAGGGTATTACCGGGCTGATCCAGCACGGACAACTGCCAGACGACTACCACTACGGCCACCAGGAGCTCTCGGCGCCGGCGAGCTTCCTCAGCGACTGGCTGCAGTTGGCCGGCCCCAGCTACTGCATATCCACCGCCTGCACCTCCAGCGCACGCGCCCTGCTCAGCGCCAGACGGCTGCTGGATGCCGGGTTTTGCGACGCGGTGATCTGCGGCGGTGTAGATACCCTCTGCGACCTGACCCTGCAGGGCTTCAGCGCGCTGGAGGCTACCAGCGAACGCCTGTGCAATCCGTTTTCGGTCAACCGCGACGGCATCAACATCGGCGAGGCCGCCGCGCTGTTTCTGATGAGCCGCGAGCCAGCGCCGATCGCGCTGCTCGGCGCCGGCGCCAGCTCCGATGCCCATCACATCTCCGCACCTGATCCGCAAGGCAAAGGCGCCATAGAAGCGATGCGCCTGGCATTGCAGCAGGCCGGCATCGCCGCTGAGCAGCTGGACTACCTCAACCTGCACGGCACCGCCACCGCGCACAATGACGCGATGGAAAGCCTGGCCATCAGCACGCTGTTTCCCGGCGGCGTGCCCTGCTCGTCAAGCAAACCCATGACGGGCCATACCCTGGGCGCCGCCGGCGCGCTGGAAGCAGCCTTCTGCTGGCTGTGCCTCTCGCCGTTCAATCCCGACCAGCTTTTGCCGCCGCACCTGTGGGATGGCCAGCAGGACCCGGCCCTGCCGTCACTCGAACTGGTCGCCCCCGGCACGCATCTGAGCCGTTCGGCACCGCGCCGCATGATGAGCAATTCCTTCGCCTTCGGTGGCAACAACATCAGCCTGATTCTGGGAGATGCGCCGTGATTGCCTGGCCGATTGCCGAACTCTTGCCCCACGCCGGAGACATGATCCTGCTGGATGCCGTCGAATCGTTCGATGACGACACCGTGGTGACCTGCCTGAAAGTGCGGCTCGGCCTGCTGAGCCTGCCGGACGGCACCCTGCCCGCCTGGGTCGGTATCGAGATCATGGCCCAGAGCGTCGCCGCCTTCGCGGGCTGCCAGGCACGCCAGGCGGGCCTGCCGGTCGAACTGGGCTTTCTGCTCGGCACGCGCAACTACCAGTGCAGCGTCGAGCACTTTGCTCTCGGCAGCGAACTGCGGATTCGCGCCCTGCGCTCCTTGCAGGACGACAACGGCATGGGCGTGTTCGAATGCCATCTCGACGGTCCCGGCATCCATGCCGAGGCACGTCTCAACGTGTTCCGCCCGCCCGAAGTGGCGCGCTACCTGGAAGAACCCCATGAGTGAAACCATCCTCGTTACCGGCTCCAGTCGGGGCATCGGCCGTGCCATCGCGCTGCGCCTGGCCCGCGCTGGCTACGATATCGTCCTGCACTGTCGCGCCCGCCGCGATGAAGCCGAATCCGTCCAAGCAGAGATCCAGGCGCTGGGCCGCCAGGCGCGTATCCTGCAATTCGACATTGCCGATCGCACCAGCTGCCGTGAGCAACTGGAAGCCGACGTCGAGGCCAACGGCGCCTACTATGGCGTGGTCTGCAATGCGGGCCTGACCCGCGACGCGGCCTTTCCGGCGCTGACCGACGAGGACTGGGACCAAGTGCTGCGCACCAACCTGGACGGTTTCTACAACGTCCTGCAGCCGCTGACCATGCCGATGATCCGCCGCCGCCAGTCAGGCCGTATCGTCTGCATCACCTCGGTTTCGGGCATGATCGGCAATCGCGGCCAGGTCAACTACAGTGCGTCGAAGGCCGGGGTAATCGGCGCGGCCAAGGCGCTGGCGGTGGAACTGGGCAAGCGCCGGATCACCGTCAATTGCGTCGCACCGGGGCTGATTGACACCGAGATGCTCGATGAAGACCTGCCGATCGAGGAGATGATGAAGATGATTCCGGCGCAACGCATGGGCACGCCCGAGGAGGTGGCCGCTGCGGTGAATTTCCTGATGTCGGCCGAAGCTGCCTACATCACGCGCCAGGTGCTGGCCGTCAACGGCGGGCTATGCTGATGAAGCGCGTAGTCGTCACCGGCATGGCCGGCATTACCTCACTGGGCAGCGACTGGGTCAGCATCGAGGCCAATTTCAGCGCCAACCGCAGCGGCATTCGCTTCATGCACGAATGGGAGCGTTTCAGCGAGCTGAACACTCGCCTGGCCGGACCGGTGGACGATTTTGCCGTGCCGGCCCACTGGACACGCAAGCAGTTGCGCAGCATGGGACGCGTCTCGCGGCTTTCGGTCAAGGCCTCCGAACAGGCCTTGCAGCACGCCGGCCTGCTCGACAATTGCAGCATTCGCGATGGCCGCATGGGCGTCGCCTGCGGCTCGTCCACTGGCAGCACCGAGGAAATCAAGGCGTTCGGCAATATGCTGCTCAACTCGGTGGCCGACGGACTGAATGCCAACTCCTACATCCGCATGATGCCGCACACCACAGCGGCCAACATCAGCATCTTCTTCGGCCTGACCGGCCGGGTAATCCCCACCTCCAGCGCCTGCACCAGCGGCAGCCAGGGCATCGGCTACGCCTACGAGGCGATCAAGTTCGGTCGTCTGCCGATGATGCTCGCTGGTGGTGCCGAGGAGCTGTGCGCCACCGAAGCCATGGTCTTCGATGCACTCTACGCCACCAGCCTGAAAAACGACGCGCCACACACCACGCCGCGCCCCTACGACAGCGGGCGCGACGGCCTAGTGATCGGCGAAGGCGCCGGCATGCTGGTGCTCGAGGAGCTGGAACATGCCCTGGCGCGCGGCGCCACCATTCATGCCGAGTTGGTGGGTTTCGGCAGCAATGCCGACGGCTGCCACGCGACCAAGCCGGAACAGTTGACCATGCGCCGCGCCATGGAGCTGGCGCTGGAGGATGCCGGCCTCGCGCCGGAAGCCATCGGCTACGTCAACGGCCATGGCACTGCCACCGAGCAGGGCGATATCGCCGAGACCCAGGCGACTCAGGCACTGTTCGGTACGCGCATGCCGATCAGCTCGCAGAAAAGTTATCTCGGTCATACGCTGGGTGCCTGCGGCGCGCTAGAGTCCTGGTTCAGCATCGAGATGATGAATCGGGACCGCTATATCCATACGCTGAACCTGGACGCCATCGACCCGCGCTGTGGCGACCTGGATTACCTGGTCGGCGAACCACGGACGATGCAGCACCAATACGTGATGAACAACAATTTCGCCTTCGGTGGGATCAATACTTCCCTGATCTTCCGCCGCTGGTCCTGACAGGCACTTGGAACCACCTACGTTGGCAATGCTGCGCTAAAAGCAGACTCGGAACGCTCATAAATCCGCTGCCTCGCCTACGCTTTAAGCAGCCCGACTGAACGTTTTGCTCAAAACACCGCAAGGAGATGAACAATGAAAAGAACCACATGGATCGGTGCGGCGCTCGTGCTTTGCACCCTGCCCGGTATCAGTCAGGCGCGTGACACCGCCCATTACCTGCCCTTTGATGCAGCGGTCGCCGAAGCCACCGCTGCGGGTCGACTGGATGGCAGCGTGAAGTTCTACCTCGCCAAGCGCCCGGCGGGAGCGAAGATCATCCGCAGCGACGTGACCACCAGCAAGAAGACCAATGCCTTCAACAAGACGGACGAAGCTGCCTGCAGTTGGGCCCTTCAGTCCGCGCTGATCGGTATGGAAAAGGCGGCCAAGGCCGCTGGTGCCAACGCCGTGGTGGATATCGTCAGCAACTACAAGCACGTCGAGTACAAGGACAGCAGCAAGTACGAATGCCACGCCGGCGCGGTTATCGCGGGCGTCGCCCTCAAGGGCAGCCTGGCCAAGGTCAAGTAAACGCCCCACTCCTCGGCCCGCGCCAGCGGCGCCGAGGGTGCCTGCCCATTCGCGCCCCGAGCGTCGAGTGCTCTTCCAGTCAGGCCGAAAGTTTCGAACGAACAACTGGACCTGCGAGTCAGCAGTACAGTACCCAAATATTGGAAACTGCCATGCTCGGGACCAGAAAGCAGCCTTGAAAAGAGAGGCTGGCAACCTCGCCCCAGCCTCCCTCTTCTACGTTCGCTTACCGGTGATATTGTGCCGACAGTTCGTGCACCGCTTCGAAGAAGGCCTTGGCGTTTTCAGGGTCGACTTCCGGAGTAACACCGTGGCCCAGATTGAACACATGACCAACGCCATGGCCGTAAGCCGCCAGAATGCGTGCAACTTCAGCGCGGATCGCTGCAGGGTTTGAATAAAGCACCGCCGGGTCCATGTTGCCTTGCAGCGCCACCTTGTCACCCACCCGCGACCGGGCGCTGCCGATGTTGCAGGTCCAGTCGAGACCCAGCGCTTCGGCGCCTACATCGGCCATGGATTCGAGCCACAGGCCGCCACCCTTGGTGAAGAGAATCACCGGCACGCGGCGCCCCTCATGCTCACGGATCAACCCATCGACGATCTTCTTCATATAGGCCAGCGAGAACTCGCCATAGGCCGCATCAGAGAGGCTACCGCCCCAGGAATCGAAGATCTGCACCGCCTGTGCACCGGCCAGGATCTGACCATTGAGGTAGCTGGTCACCGACTGTGCCAGCTTGTCCAGCAATGCATGCATGGCCTCGGGATCGCTGTAAAGCATGGCCTTGCTCTTGCGGAAGTCTTTCGACGAGCCACCCTCGACCATGTAGGTGGCCAGCGTCCAGGGACTACCGGAGAAGCCGATCAGCGGCGCGCGTCCATTGAGCTCGCGGCGGATGGTGCGTACCGCGTCCATCACATAGCCAAGATCCTGCTCGGGATCGGGAATCGGCAGCGCCTCGATGTCGGCCAGGTTGCTGACTTGCTTGCGGAAGCGCGGCCCTTCGCCGGTTTCGAAGTACAGCCCTTGGCCCATGGCATCAGGGATGGTGAGGATGTCGGAAAAAAGAATTGCCGCGTCGATCTGCGGATAGCGATCCAGCGGCTGCAGGGTAACCTCGCACGCCAACTCCGGATTCTTCATCAGACTCACGAAATCGCCGGCCTTGGCACGGGTGGCGCGGTATTCAGGCAGGTAACGCCCGGCCTGCCGCATCATCCACACCGGGGTGACGTCGACAGGCTGCTTGAGCAGGGCACGAAGGAAACGATCGTTCTTCAAGGCAGTCATGTCTGGGTTCCAGCAGAAAAGTGCCGAGCATTGTCGCAAAGCCCATGAAAAAAGGCACGGAGGGGACCGTGCCTTTTATGATCGCCTTGATTCATGTCAGGCTGGAGGGGATCGCTACGGAACAATACCGGTCAAGCTTTCTCGTCCGGCTTTCCAGCCTCAAGCACTTTTATCGACTTATCGCTTTTAGACATCCAGATAGTCGAGGATGCCTTCCGCCGCCTGGCGTCCTTCGAAGATCGCCGTGACCACCAGATCAGAGCCGCGCACCATGTCGCCGCCGGCAAAGATCTTCGGGTTGCTGGTCTGATGCTTGAACGTACCCATTTCCGGCGCGATCACCCTCCCCTGGCCGTCGGTCTGGATATCCTGCGTGGCGAACCAGTCGGCCGGACTCGGACGGAAGCCGAAGGCAATCAGCACCGCATCGGCCGGGATCACTTCTTCGGAGCCGGGAATCGGCTCGGGGCTGCGACGACCCTTTTCATCCGGTTCACCCAGGCGAGTCTCCACCACTTTGATGCCTTCCACCCGACCTTCGCCAACGATGGCGATGGGCTGGCGGTTGAAGAGGAACTTCACCCCCTCTTCCTTGGCATTCTTCACCTCGCGGCGCGAGCCGGGCATGTTCGCCGCATCGCGACGATAGGCGCAGGTCACGCTCTTGGCGCCCTGGCGGATGGAGGTGCGATTGCAATCCATTGCGGTGTCGCCACCACCGAGCACCACCACCTTCTTGCCCTTCATGTCGACGAAGTCATCAGGGGACTTCTCAAAGCCCAGGTTGCGGTTGACGTTGGCGATAAGAAAATCTAGGGCATCGTGCACGCCCGGCAGATCCTCGCCGGGGAAACCGCCCTTCATGTAGGTGTAGGTGCCCATGCCCATGAACACGGCGTCGTAGTCGGCCAGCAGTTGCTCGATGCTGACGTCCTTGCCCACCTCGGTGTTGAGGCGAAACTCGATGCCCATGTCGCTGAAGATTTCGCGGCGCCGGCTGAGTACGCTCTTCTCCAGCTTGAACTCGGGAATGCCGAAGGTCAGCAGGCCGCCGATCTCCGGGTTGCGGTCGAACACCACCGGGGCCACGCCGTTGCGTACCAGCACGTCGGCACAACCCAGGCCGGCCGGGCCGGCGCCGATGATGGCGACACGCTTGCCGGTCGGCTTGACCTGGGACAGGTCCGGTCGCCAGCCCATGGCGAAGGCGGTGTCGGCGATGTATTTCTCCACCGAGCCGATGGTCACCGCGCCGAAGCCGTCGTTCAAGGTGCAGGCGCCTTCGCACAGGCGATCCTGCGGACAGACGCGCCCGCAAACTTCCGGCAGGGTGTTGGTCTGGTGGGCCAGCTCGGCGGCGGCGAGGATGTTGCCCTCGGACACCAACTTGAGCCAGTTGGGAATGTAGTTGTGCACCGGGCACTTCCACTCGCAGTACGGATTGCCGCACCCCAGGCAGCGGTGTGCCTGCTCGCACGCCTGCTGCGGCTTGAAGGGTTCGTAGATCTCGACGAATTCCTTCTTGCGCTGGCGCAGGAGTTTCTTCTTCGGATCCTTGCGCCCGACCTCGATGAACTGGAAGTCGTTGTTCAGACGGTCAGTCATTTCAAAACCTCTTAACAGCAGCGGCAAGCTTCAAGCTGCAAGCCGCAAGACGATCACGGAGCCGCGCCTCGTACCCCTTGTGGCTTGAGGCTTGCGGCTTGAAGCTGCTTTTATTTATTGCGGATTCGCGCGGGTACTCGACAGCAGCGAAGCCAGGTTGGCCGCCTTCGGCTTGACCAGCCAGAAGCGACGCAGGTAGTCGTCCAGGTCTTCCAGTAGCTCGGCACCCCAAGCGCTGCCAGTCTCGGCCACGTATTCACGCAACACGCCCTGCAGGTGGCTGCGATAGGCCTCCATCGCCTCACCGGTGATGCGCTGCAGGTTGACCAGCTCGTTGTTCACCCGATCGATGAAGCTGTTGTCCATGTCCAGCACGTAGGCGAAGCCGCCGGTCATGCCCGAGCCGAAGTTGTGCCCAGTCTTACCCAGCACGCATACGAAACCGCCGGTCATGTATTCGCAGCAATGGTCGCCCGTGCCTTCCACCACGGTGTGAGCGCCGGAGTTGCGCACCGCGAAACGCTCACCCGCAGTGCCGGCGGCGAACAGCTTGCCGCCGGTGGCACCGTACAGGCAGGTATTGCCGATAATCGCCGAGTCCTTCGAGCGGAAGGCGCTGTCCTTCGGCGGCGTGACCACCAGCTTGCCGCCGGTCATGCCCTTGCCCACGTAATCGTTGGCATCACCTTCCAGGTAGAGATGGAGGCCGCCGGCATTCCATACGCCAAAGCTCTGCCCGGCAGTCCCCTTGAAACAGAAGGTGATGGGCGCGTCTTTCATGCCCTGGTTGCCATGCACACGGGCGATCTCGCCGGACACGCGGCCGCCGATGGAGCGATCACAGTTGCCGATCTGCAGCTCGAACTCGCCACCACTCTTGGCGTCGATGGCTTCGCGCGCCAGGCTGACCATCTGCTCCGCCAGCAGGCCCTCGTCGAACGGCGGGTTCTTCTCCACCTGACAGTACTGAGGCTTGTCGAGGGGAATCCGATCGCTGCCCAGCAGGGGCGTGAGGTCCAGATGTGCCTGCTTGGAGGATTCACCGGGCAGGATTTCCAGCAGATCGGTACGCCCGATCAGCTCTTGCAAGCTGCGAACACCGAGCCGGGCCAGCCACTCACGAGTTTCCTCGGCGACGAAGGTGAAGAAATTCACCACCATGTCCACGGTGCCGATGAAGTGGTCCTTGCGCAACTGATCGTTCTGGGTGGCAATCCCGGTGGCGCAGTTGTTCAGGTGGCAGATGCGCAGGTATTTGCAGCCCAGAGCGATCATCGGTGCGGTGCCGAAGCCGAAGCTTTCGGCGCCGAGGATCGCCGCCTTGACCACGTCGAGGCCGGTCTTCAGGCCACCGTCGGTCTGCACCCGAACTTTGCCGCGCAGATCGTTGCCGCGCAGGGTCTGGTGGGTTTCGGCCAGGCCCAGTTCCCAGGGTGAACCGGCGTAACGGATCGAGCTCAGCGGCGAGGCGCCGGTGCCGCCGTCGTAACCGGAGATGGTGATCAGGTCGGCGTAGGCCTTGGCGACACCGGCAGCGATGGTGCCGACACCGGGTTCGGCCACCAGCTTCACCGATACCAACGCCTTGGGGTTGACCTGCTTGAGGTCAAAGATCAGCTGCGCCAGATCCTCGATGGAGTAGATGTCATGGTGCGGCGGAGGTGAAATCAGCGTCACACCCGGCACCGCATAGCGCAGCCTGGCGATCAGGCCGTTGACCTTGCCGCCCGGCAGTTGCCCGCCCTCTCCCGGTTTGGCGCCCTGGGCCACCTTGATCTGCAGCACCTCGGCATTGACCAGATATTCTGGCGTCACCCCGAAGCGGCCAGTGGCGACCTGCTTGATCTTCGAGCTGCGCGTAGTGCCGTAGCGAGCCGGGTCCTCGCCGCCCTCGCCGGAATTGGAGCGCCCGCCGATACGATTCATCGCTTCGGCGATCGCTTCGTGTGCCTCGGGCGACAACGCTCCGAGGGAGATGCCGGCAGCGTCGAAGCGCTTGAGGATCGCATCCAGCGGCTCAACCTCCTCCAGCGCCAGCGGCCGCTCGGCCACCTTCAGCTTGAGCAGATCACGCAGCATGGACACCGGACGCTGGTCGACCAGCGCCGTGTACTCCTTGAACAATCCGTAGTTGCCACTCTGCACCGCCCGCTGCAGCGCACCGACTACGTCCGGGTTGTAGGCATGGTATTCGCCGCCGTAGACGAACTTGAGCAAGCCGCCCGGCTGGATCGGCTTGCGGTTGTTCCAGGCCTCGCCTGCCAACGCCTGCTGCTCGGCTTCGAGATCGACGAAACGCGCACCCTTGATGCGACAGGCGACACCACGGAAGCTGAGCTCCACCACCTCATCAGCCAGCCCCACCGCCTCGAACAGCTGGGCACCTCGATAGGAGGTGATGGTAGAGATACCCATCTTCGAGATGATTTTCAGCAGGCCCTTGGTGATGCCCTTGCGGTAATGCTTGAACACTTCGTAGAGATCGCCGAGCACTTCGCCAGTACGAATCAGGTCGCCCAACACCTCATAGGCGAGGAAGGGATAGACCGCCGTCGCGCCGAAGCCGATCAGCACCGCGAAATGGTGCGGATCACGCGCGGTAGCGGTCTCCACCAGAATGTTGCAATCGCAGCGCAGGCCGGTTTCGATCAGTCGATGATGCACCGCACCCACCGCCAGCGATGCATGCACCGGCAGCTTGCCGGGCGCGATGTTGCGGTCGCTCAGCACCAGCAGTACCTTGCCGCCGCGCACGGCCTCCTCGGCCTGGTCGGCGATGCGGCGCACCGCCGCTTCGAGCCCCAGTGACTCATCGTAGTTGAGCTCGATCAGTTGGCGATCGAAGCCCGGTCGATCGAGCTCCATGATGCTCCGCCACTTCGCCGGCGAAATCACCGGCGTGGTGAGAATCGCACGGTTGGCGTGATCGGCGGTTTCCTCGAAGACGTTTCGCTCGGCGCCCAGGCAGGTTTCCAGGGACATCACGATGGCTTCGCGCAAAGGGTCGATCGGCGGGTTGGTAACCTGCGCGAACTGCTGGCGGAAATAGTCGTAGGGCGAGCGCACCCGGCGCGACAGCACCGCCATAGGCGTATCGTCACCCATGGAGCCCACCGCCTCCTGGCCTTGCTCGGCCAGCGGGCGCAGCACCTGGTCACGCTCCTCGAAGGTGACCTGGAACATCTTCATGTACTGCCTGAGCCGGTCGGCATCATAGAAGGCCGAGCCATGATCGTTGTCGTCCAGGGTCGACTGGATACGCAGTGCGTACTGACGCAACCACTTCTTGTAGGGATGCTGGGATTTCAACCGGTTGTCGATATCGTCGGTGTGCAGCACCTGCCCGGTGTGGGTATCCACGGCCAGGATCTGACCTGGGCCGACACGACCCTTGGCGATGACATCCTCGGGCTGGTAGTCCCAGACGCCGACTTCTGAGGCCAGGGTGATGTAGCCGTTCTTGGTGGTGACCCAGCGCGCCGGGCGCAGGCCGTTGCGATCGAGCAGGCAGATCGCGTGGCGGCCATCGGTGAGCACCACGCCGGCCGGACCGTCCCATGCCTCCATGTGCATGGAGTTGTATTCGTAGAAGGCGCGCAGGTCCGGGTCCATGGTTTCCATGTTCTGCCAGGCCGGCGGAATGATCATGCGCAGGCTGCGGAACAGGTCCATACCACCAGTGACCAGCAGCTCCAGCATGTTGTCCATACTCGACGAGTCGGAACCGCTACGGTTGATCAGCGGATCAAGGCTTTGCAGATCCGGCAGCTGCTCGTTGGCGAACTTCAGGCGGCGCGCCTGGGCCCAGTTGCGGTTGCCGGTGATTGTGTTGATCTCGCCATTGTGGGCAAGAAAGCGAAAGGGTTGCGCCAACGGCCATTGCGGCATGGTGTTGGTGGAGAAGCGCTGGTGGAAGACGCAAATAGCGGTGGCCAGACGCTCATCGCTGAGGTCAGGAAAGAACTGCGCCAAGTCCGCCGGCATCATCAGGCCTTTGTAGATGATGTCCTTGTCGGAGAAGCTGCAGACGTAGAACTGCTTGTCCTCGGCGAGGGCCACTTCGGCCCGGCGACGGGACATGAATAGCTTGATACCGAACTCACGCCCGGACAGGCCTTCAGCACTGACGAATACCTGTTCGATGCGCGGCAGTCGCTCCAGTGCCAGACGACCCAGCACACTGGTATCGACCGGCACCTCGCGCCAGCCGACAAGGGTCAGCCCTTGGGCGGCGATCTGCTCGTTGAAGCACGCGCGAGCGGCATCGGCTTTGGTGGCATCCTGGCTGAGAAAGACCATGCCCACCGCATACAGATCCGGCAGTTCGGCATCGAAGTGCTGACGGGCCATGGCTCGCAGGAACGCATCCGGCTTCTGCATCAGCAACCCGCAACCATCGCCGGTCTTGCCATCGGCGTTGATGCCGCCGCGGTGGGTCATGCAGGTCAGTGATCGGATGGCGGTCTGAAGCAGGTGATGGCTTGCCTCGCCCTGCATGTGGGCAATCAGACCGAAGCCGCAGTTATCCTTGAACTCTTCAGGACGAAACAGACCTGCTCTCATAGGCGCTCCAACACTAATACGTTGTAAATCAACCCCTTACTGGCCAGGCAGAGCGACGCCCCAACTTGGACGCGAGCAAAGGGGGAGCAGTTTACAAAGCGCGCTAGAACGACACAATTATTTTTTGCAAGCCCCAAAAAGGTGCATTACGCACTTTTTTAGGGCATTTTTTACCTTTACTTACGTATTTCCTTCTGGACACTGGCAAAGCTACGTGCCCAAGGCTTGCCGGACTGAAGCACGGCCGGCAGCGTCTTGATCGCGGCCAAAGCGGCCGCACGATTGGCGAAATTGCCAAAGGTGACCACGTAGAGCGGCTTACCTTCATGCTCCTTCACAAAGTAGCGATAGTCACTACCGCGCTGGGCGATCAGTGCTTGCGCGTTCCTCTCCGTTCGCGTGCCCAAGACCTGCACCAGATAGCGGTTACTTCCCTGCTCGGCATACCAGGAAGAGTAGGCCGAAGCGGTTGGCGCCGCAGGTACGGACTTGGCTGCAGGTCGAACGACTTCAGGCACTTTGGGAGCGGACGCCTCAGACACCACTGGCGCTGGAGCAGGTTGCGGAACCGGCGCTGGTGCCTCCTTCTGGGCCACAGCGGGGTTCGGAACCGCACCATCCTGGTGCGCAGCGGGCGTGGAATTTTCTTTCGAAATATCTTCTTCTGGGTCGACGACAGCCGCTGCAGCACTATCGGTATTGACCGGCTCGGCTACCGTTGGCGTTTCGAATTCGATCTTCGAAGGCGGCACAGGCTGCGTAACCGGACTGGCAGCCGACTCCGGTGCACTGCGTGGAGCATTGCCCAACTCCAGAGGCGTGTTCGTTTGCACCTCGGGCTTGTCCTCCCCGCCTCGCAACAGGAACGCAACCACGATCACGCAAAACATGGCGAACACCGCCAGCAGATGCTTCATCGGCAAGGGGAACGGCCAGCCTTTGGTGGCCTTGCGGGCTTTCGAGTGCTTTATCGCTTCGATCAGTTCTTCACGCGCCACCAGGTTGATCACCCCTGGCCAACCACCGGACTGCTCATGGATACGAGCGATCTGCTCCTCGGACAAAGTTGCGAGCCCTGCACCGGCACCTTCTAGGCGCTGGGCCAAGTACTCGCGGGTTTCATCCTCTTCGTACGGCTGCAACGCAATCACATGGAAACGCTCCTCGCCTTCGACCAGCGCCTCCAGCCTGGACACCAGCGAATCCTCCCCGAAGAGAAACACGTGCGGCCTGGCCTCAGGACTGCCCGCAGCCAAACGCAGCAGGGTCTCGACCGCGGCACCGGTAAGCTGCTCGGCATCATCGACCAGCAGATAGACTTCCTGCCCGGTCAACGCCAACTGAACAATCTGTGCCATCACTCCGTCGAAGTCGGCATGCTGGATATTCAGTGCCTGCCCGATCTGCTGCAGAACGGCGCTGGAATCAGCGGTGCCCTGCGGCGTGATGACCACACTCATGACGGCCTGTTTGTTGCTGCTCGCCACCAATGCCTGGCGCAACAGCGTCTTGCCGCTTCCCTCCGGCCCGGTCACGACCAACAGGAGCTGGCTATAGCGCGCCAGATGATGCAACTGCCCCAGCACCGGCTTGCGCTGTGCGGGGAAGAACTTGAAACCCGGCACGCGCGCCGCAAAGGGGTCGTGGCTGAAACCGTAATGGTCCAGGTAGGAATCGTCGGCAGACAAACTGGTCATGAAAATCCCTTATGCGTTGAGCAATGGCATCAGCGCGTTGTAATCCGCATTCAATGTTGACTCCAGCACATCGCGCGAAAAATCACTGGTGACAACCGCCTCACCCAGAGCCTTGAGCAGCACCAGACGTAGTTGGCCGTTGATCACCTTCTTGTCCACTGCCATGTGCTGCAGGAAGTCCTCGGCGTTCATCCCCACTGGAGGAACTACCGGCAGGCCGGCACGTTGCAACAGACGCACGCCGCGATCTCTATCGACCTGCTGAATCCAGCCAAGTTGCTGCGACATCTCCAGCGCCATCACGGTTCCCGCCGATACTGCTTCGCCATGCAACCAGACGCCATAGCCCTGATGCGTTTCGATGGCATGGCCAAAGGTGTGGCCAAGATTGAGCGTGGCACGAACACCGGACTCGCGCTCATCGGCGGCCACTACCGCAGCCTTGGCGGCACAGGAACGGTGGATGGCCTCGGTAAGCGCCTGCGAATCGAGCGCCAGCAGACGCTCCATATTCATCTCGAGCCAGCCCAGGAAGGGCTCGTCACAGATCAGTCCATATTTGATGACTTCGGCCAGGCCGGCGGACAGCTCACGCGCGGGCAATGTGGTCAGCGTCGCGGTATCGATCAGCACAGCCTGCGGCTGGTAGAAGGCACCGATCATATTCTTGCCCAGTGGGTGATTGATACCGGTCTTGCCGCCTACCGAGGAATCGACCTGCGACAGCAACGTAGTCGGCACCTGAATGAAGTCGACCCCGCGCTGGTAGCTGGCCGCAGCGTAACCGGCCATGTCCCCCACAACACCACCGCCCAGCGCGACGATGGTGGTACGCCGGTCGTGGCGGGCAGCCAACAGACCGTCGAAGATCAGTTGCAGGGTTTGCCAGTTCTTGTATGCCTCGCCGTCAGGCAGGACGATCGGCGTGACGGAGAAATCCTGCAGGTGTCGAGTCAGGCGCTCGAGATACAGTGGCGCAACCGTCTCGCTGGTGACGATGGCAACCTGTCTGCCCCGGATGTGGCGAGAGAGGAAATCGCCATCGATCAGTTGCTCGCCAATGAGAATGGGATAGCTACGCTCGCCGAGATCGACCTGAAGAGTCTGCATTGGGGCCCCCTGTATAAAGGGGGCTAGGATAGCGCAGTTTCGTCGCGGCTTTCACGAGGAGGAAGACTGCGCAATCTTTCCAGAATCTCACCCACGACCAGGCGCGGCGGGCGCTCGTCCGTCTCGACCACGACATCGGCTATCTCACGGTACAACGGATCGCGAATCGCCATGAGATCGGTCAGAACCTTCCGGGGGTTAGCCGTCTGCAGCAACGGTCGATTGCGATCGCGGGAAGTGCGATCAAGCTGCTGATCGACCGAGGTGCACAGATAGATGATACGCCCGCCCATCTGCAGTACCCGGCGGTTTTCCGGGCGTAGCACCGCGCCTCCTCCAGTCGCCAAGACGACTCCATCCATCTGGCAAAGATCCGCGATGGCATGGTGCTCCCGCTCTCGAAATCCCTGCTCGCCTTCGACGTCGAATATCAGCGGAATGCTGGCACCCGTTCGCCGCTCGATCTCCTTGTCGGAGTCTCTGAACGGCAGCCGTAGCTCCTTGGCAAGCAAACGCCCGATGGTGCTTTTTCCAGCTCCCATCGGGCCTATGAGGATGAGGTTGTACACCGATCAACGATTCACTGCGATAGCCTGATTGTTCAGTATTCTAGGGGTCAGGAATACCAGTAGCTCAGATTTGGCATCCGTCACGACATCACGACGGAACAACCGCCCTAGAAATGGTAGGTCACCCAAGAATGGTACCTTGTCGACGCTCTTGGACTGACTGTTCGAGAATACACCACCGATTACTACAGTTTCCCCATCATTTACCAAAACCTTGGCATTAACTTCGTTCTTATCAATCGGAGGCACACCGTTCATTGCGTTACGGAAATCGGGAGCGTCTTTTGTGACCTTCACTTCCATGATGATACGGTTGTCCGGTGTAATCTGAGGAGTGACCTCAAGGGACAATGCCGCCTCTTTGAACGATGTGCTGGTCGCCCCGCTGGAGCTAGCTTCTTGGTAAGGCACCTCTGTGCCCTTCAGAATCTTGGCCGTCTCTTTGTCTGCAGTCATGACCTTCGGCTGGGATACCACTTCGCCGTTTCCAGTTTTTTCCATTGCCGAAAGTTGAAGATCCAACATGAAATGATCAGAGATAAATCCGATCCCAATGCCAGACGTGCTACCCAGAACGCCCATATCAACAAATGGTACTGGGGCTACACCTTCATCCAGCTTGAATCCACCGACTGTATCTGTACCAGGTAGCCTAATGACACCATCATCATCAATCGAGCGACTGCCATCCTTTCCGTAGGCACTCCACTGATCATTGACATAGCTCCCGCCCCAACGAACCCCAAGCGCCTTGTCGTAGTCCACATTCGCCTCGACAATCCGCGCCTCGATCATCACCTGACGTACCGGAATATCCAGCTGCGCCACGATGCGACGCAACTCGTCCAGTCGCTCCTGCGTCTGATAGGCAATGATGTTGTTGGTACGATCATCGACGGCAATCGAACCGCGATCCTCTGTCGTGGTGCTATTACTGGTCACCGATTGGAACAGACGCGCAATGTCGGCGGCCTTGGCATAGTTGACCTGCACTACTTCACGACGCAGCGGCGCCAGTTCGGCGATCTGCCGCTGTGATTCCAGCTCCTGACGCTCACGCGCGGCAATCTCGTCGGCCGGCGCAACCAGCAACACGTTGCCGACCTGACGCTTGTCCAACCCCTTGGTCTTGAGCACCAGCGCCAAGGCCTGGTCCCAAGGCACATTCTGCAGACGCAGTGTAATGTTGCCCTGCACGGTATCACTGGCAACCAGGTTCAAATCGGTAAAGTCCGCGATCAGCTGCAACACAGAGCGAACATCGATGTCCTGAAAGTTAAGCGAGAGCTTCTCACCGGAATATGCGAAATGCTCGGCGTTGCGCTTCTCTGCTTCATCCGCAGTCAGCGGCTTGATGCTGATGGTGAGCTTGTCATCCGTCTGGTATGCGAGGTAGTCATAGCGGCCACTTGGCTCGATGGCGATGCTCGCGGCACCTCCCTGGGCAGTTGCATCGACGAACTTGACCGGGGTAGCGAAATCCTGCACATCCAGTCGAACGCGCAGGGCTTCCGGCAATTGCGTCTTGGCGAAGGTGACGCGAATCTTGCCACCCTGCTCTTCGATGCTCGGGCTGATCGATGGATCCGACAAGGAGATTACGACGTTGCCTGCTCCATCATCTCCACGGCGAAAATCGATGTTGCTGATGGACTTGCCCTGCAACGCTGCCGGAGCCGGCTGGGCGACCGGAGCGGCTACAGGGGCAACAGCCGCCGGGGCGGCTGCAGCACTCTCACCGAGCACCACGAAAAGATTATTTCCATCGACCCGGGTCGAATAAGGCACCAGCGAGGTGAGATTGACGATCAGACGGGTCCGTCCTTGAGCTTCCACGACCGTCACGCTACGGGCGTTACCGACGCCCAGCTCACGATTCTTCGAATCCAGCTTGCTGGAGACACCGGGAAGATCCAACGCGATGCGCGCCGGTTGATCCAGCGTATAACCGCGCGGTGCAACGACGGGCTCATCGAAAGCCAACTTTAGCTCCACCCGATCTCCCGGGAGCGAGGCAACGTCCAGGGCGTTCAGGTTGGCAGCCAGCAAAGCGGGCGAAGCAAAGGCCGCCATCAGGGAAAGGCCGAGGCGAGAAAGGGTGCTGTTCATAAAAGGCTTCCGTTGTGCAGACCGGTACAGGTTTTCCATTTTTTGCCCCAAGCTCAGGTGCGCTCTTTCAAGGTCAGGCTACGCGGGCGCTCCAGCCAGCCACCATCGCCATCAGGCACAATTTCAAGCACATCGACCTCCGCCTCGCTGATCTCAACGATGCGGCCATGGTTGCGCCCCAGATAATCACCGATCTTCACGCGGTGAACCCCATCACCACCCCGAATCAGGGCATACATGCCTGCATCATTGGTCAAGGTCCCGACCATGACGAAGTTTTCGATATTGAACTCTTCGAGGAACTGTTTGATGCGTGTCTCGTCAGGGCGAATATCCTTCGAACCCTTCTGCCGCTGTGCCAGGTCGAGCTTCATCGGCGGCTGGAACGGGTGCCGCAGGGAGGCCGCGCTATAGGTGAAGGCTTCGTAGGGCAGAACCGTAGGCAGAGGTTCGATCGAGCCTTTCGGTTTCGCCCGCACCTCATCCATATAGATTTGCAGATCTGCAAAGTCACGGTCGGCACCGCAACCCGAAAGAAGCAGAACTCCCAACCCCACGGCAATAACTTGGGCCCTGATCATTTCTGCAGCCCCTTGTCGTTATATCGATAGGTCTTGGCCAGAATATTCATATGCAACTTCGAGGAAGTCTCGCTCTTCTCGGGTTTTATCTCGAAGTCGTGCAGTGTGACGATACGTGGCAAGCTGGATACGCCACTCACGAAGGTCGCAAGATCGTGATAACCACCCACAACCTTTATTTGAATTGGCAGTTCGATATAAAACTGCTGTGCCACTTCGGGCTGCAACTTGATTTCCTCAAACTCCAAGCCACTTCCAAGTCCGGTATGAGTGATATCTTCCAACAGGCCGGGCACTTCCGTATCACTGGGCAACTGTCGCAAAAGAGCGCCAAAAGAGGCCTCCATCTCGGCCATCTGGGCCTTGTAGGCTTCGAGGTTTGCCGCTTGGAAGGCCTTGGTCGAAAACTGTTGTTTCAAGGTTTCTTCCTGAGCTTTCTGACTATCGAGCTGAACCTGCAGATCACTCAGATGGAAGTAGTAACCAAGCCCCAGCACCGCGACCAGCAAAAGCACTGCGCTGATGAACTTCACTGGGCCCGGCCAGGAGCCGATATTGTTCAGGTCCAGATCGGAAAGATCGACACTGCGCAGGCTCTGCATCGAATCGGCGAGACTCATGGCTTGCCTCCTTCAGCCGCAACGGCAGGCTGGGTCTGTTGCACGGTGAGGCGGAAGACATTTTCCTGATCGACAGCACCAGCCGTAACGGCCTTGACTTCATTCAGGTTCGGCGCGTCCAACCAGTCCGAGCCATCCAGATTGCGCATCAAATTGGAAACACGGTTGTTGGATTCGGCGGCACCGACAATGGCAATGTTCTTACCCATCATTTTCAACTCGGTGAAATACACGCCATCCGGCAAGGTACGTACCAACTGGTCAAAGACTCGGCCAATGATCGGCCGGTTGCCCTGCAGGTCCTGGATGATCTTCATCCGCTCGAGCAGTTGCTGGCGACGTTCGCGCAGCTCCTTGATTTCCGCGATGCGTTTGTCGAGCACGGCTATTTCCTGCCGAACGAAATCGTTGCGCGCGACCTGCCGCTCGATAGCATTCTGAAAGTACTGATCAGCCAGGAACACGAGGCCACCAGCCACGATCAGAACGCCAACGAGCGACACGAGGAAGCGTTGCTTGCGCTCTTCGCGAAGCTGTTCCCGCCAGGGAAGAAGGTTGATCCGCGCCATCAGTCGAAACTCCTCAGCGCCAGTCCGCAGGCGATCATCAGGGAAGGCGCATCACTGGCCAACACTCCCGCATTGACCTTTCCGCTCAGGGCCATATCGGCGAATGGATTGGCGACCAGCGTCTGGGTACCGATCTTCTGCTGAATCAACCGATCAAGGTTGGGAATCGACGCGGTGCCGCCAGCGAGCAGGATGTAATCGACATCATGAAACTGCCCGGCGGCGAAGAAGAACTGCAGCGAACGCGAGACCTGCTGAACGACGGCCTCCTTGAACGGCTGCAGCACCTCGCTTTCGTAATCGTCCGGCAAACCGCCCTGCTTCTTGGCGAGGCCGGCCTCCTCTATGGAAAGCCCGTAACGCCGCTGGATTTCTTCCGTCAACTGGCGTCCGCCGAACAATTGCTCACGCGTATAGATAGTGCGCCCGTTGTGCAGGACGCTCAGAGTGGTCATCGTCGCCCCGATGTCGACCAGCGCAACGGTCAACTCATCATGGCCCGCGCCCAGCTGGGACGCCAACAGGCTGTAGGAACGCTCCAGAGCGTAAGCCTCGACATCCACAACCTTGGCAGTCAGACCGGCAAGGGCCAGCGCGGCCTCGCGGATCTCGACGTTTTCCTTGCGGCAAGCGGCGAGCAACACTTCCACTCGGCCGGGCGATCGCGCGGCAGGCCCCTGCACCTCGAAGTCGATCGCGACCTCTTCAAGCGGATAAGGAATGTACTGGTCGGCTTCGATCTTGAGCTGGTTTTCCAGCTCGTCGTCGGAAAGGCCAGCATCCATCTCGATGCTCTTGGTGATTACCGCCGAGCCGGAAACCGCGACTGCGGCGGACTTGACACCGCTTTTAGCCTTGTTCAACAGGCGCGATAAGGCCTGTCCGACACCCTCGAGTTCGGCGATATTCTTTTCGACGACGGCATTCGCCGGCAGCGGCTCGACAGCATAGGATTCGACCCGATACCGATTACCGGTGCGGCTTAATTCCAGGAGCTTGACGGACGTCGAACTGATATCGATCCCGAGTAGCGTATTCGCTTTCTTAGTGAAGAGCCCTAGCACGACCGATTTCCTATCTTTATCCGTGACTTACGGATTAATTATGTTTATCCACATTAGATAACAGCCTTGACAGAAGCGCAAATGGCTACCCGGCAAAAAAACCGCTTATAATGTGACCGGTTTTTCCCTTTCAGCATCATCTGCAATTACTTCCCCCTTCCACCCTGGATTCAAAAACCCCAATGCGTTTCCTGAAGTTTTTCCTTTGGTCGTGCTTTGCTGTTTTCTGCGGACTGTTACTCAGTCTCAGCGGGGCCTTTCTTTACCTGAACCCCTCTCTTCCGTCCGTCGAATCCCTGCGCAGCATCCAGTTGCAGATCCCGCTGCGTGTCTATAGCAGCGATGCCAAGCTGATCGCACAATTCGGAGAAATGCGCCGCACTCCTATCGCCTTCGATGACATCCCCCAGGATTTCATCGCTGCACTGCTGGCCGCAGAGGACGACAATTTCGCCAATCATTATGGCGTCGACGTGAAAAGCCTGATGCGCGCTGCCACGCAATTATTGAAAACGGGGCAGATTCAGACCGGCGGCAGCACCATCACCATGCAGGTGGCGAAGAACTACTTCCTCACCAGCGAGCGTAGCTTTTCGCGCAAGATCAACGAAATTCTGCTGGCGCTGCAGATCGAACGCGAACTCAGCAAGAACGAAATTCTCGAGCTCTACGTCAACAAGATCTATCTCGGCAATCGTGCGTACGGGATTGAAGCCGCCGCGCAGGTCTACTATGGCAAATCGATCGGCGAACTGACGCTGGCTCAGCTGGCCATGATCGCCGGCTTGCCGAAGGCGCCGTCGGCATTCAATCCACTGGCCAATCCCGAGCGCAGCAAGGAGCGCCGCGACTGGATTCTCGGACGGATGTACAGGCTCGGTTCGATTGACGAAGCGCGCTGGCAACAGGCACTGGCCGACCCCGTGGACGCGTCCTATCACGGCGCGACGCCCGAACTGAACGCACCTTATATAGCCGAGATGGCCCGCGCGGAGATGGTTGGACGCTTCGGCAGCGCAGCCTACACCGATGGATTCCGGGTATTCACCACCACCAGCAGCGAACGCCAGGAAGCAGCCAACCTGGCATTGCAGCAAGGACTGATCGAATACGATCAGCGACACGGCTATCGAGGCCCCGAGGCGCGCCTGACAGAGGCGGACTCGGAAGCCCAACTGTCACAGTTGAGCACCCGCCGCAGCCTGAGCGGCATGCATCCCGCCATCGTGACCCAGGTGGGCAGCGACGAAATTCATGCCATGACCCGCGATGGAGCGGAGCACGCAGTTGCCTGGGAAAGTATGAAGTGGGCACGCCCCTTTCTCGGCACCAACAGTCTCGGCCCGCTTCCCAAGCGGCCCGCCGACGTGGTCAAACCGGGCGATGTAATCCGCATTCGCTGGCTGGGAGAAAAAGCTCTTTTCAGCCAGGTTCCGCAAGCACAGGCAGCGCTGGTCTCGCTCGACCCCATGGATGGTTCGATCGAGGCGTTGACGGGCGGATTTTCTTTCGATCAGAGCAACTACAACCGGGCGATCCAGGCCAAGCGCCAGCCCGGCTCCAGCTTCAAGCCCTTCGTTTACAGCGCAGCGCTAGACGCCGGCTTCAATGCCGCCAGCTTGGTGAACGACTCACCGATCGTTTTCGTTGAAGAAGGTATGGACCGAACCTGGCGGCCCAGGAACGATAACAACACCTTCCTCGGCCCCATCCGCCTGCGCGAAGCACTGTACAAATCCCGCAATCTGGTCTCGATCCGCCTGCTACAAACCATCGGCATCTCCTATGCAGTGGATTACATCACGCATTTCGGCTTCAGGCCGGAGGATCTGCCGCACAACCTGTCGCTCGCACTGGGCACCGCAACACTCACGCCCATGGAGGTTTCGACGGGCTGGGCCACCTTCGCCAACGGCGGCTACAAGATAGAGCCTTATCTCATCGAGCGAATCGAGGACCGCGACGGCAAGCTGTTGTTCGAGGCAAACCCTGCCCGCGTGCCGGACTCCAAGGCCGCAACCAACCAGGAAGCTCCTGGCGACAACTCGAACACCATCGCTTTCGCCCAGCACGACACGGCAGAGAATGCCGCAGATGCTGAACAACCTGTACATGCCAAGCAGATCATCGATGAACGTACCGCCTACATCATGACCAGCATGCTGCAGGATGTGATCAAGCGGGGCACCGGCCGCCGTGCACTGAAGATGGGCCGGAGCGATATCGCCGGAAAAACCGGTACCACCAACGAATCGAAAGACAGCTGGTTTTCAGGCTACAACGCCGATTTCGTCACAACAGTCTGGGCCGGCTTCGACCAGCCGCAAAGCCTGGGCCGGCGCGAATATGGCGGAACCGTGGCACTGCCGATCTGGATGAACTACATGAGCACCGTCCTTGAAGGGCGCCCCGAGCACCCACCCGCCGAACCGGAAGGCCTGGTGACCCTGAGAGTCGACCCTCACACTGGGCGAGCAGCGCCGCCCGGCACCCCGGACGCCTATTTCGAGCTGTTCCGGCTCGAGGAGTCACCACCCGAGATGGGCGAACTGGAGCCCGGCGCACCTCTGCCCGGCAGCCCCCTCCCCGCCACGGAAGCGGCGCCGATAGACCTGTTCTAGGGGCTGGCGCCATTTCTCGCGGCAACGCGGCTCGCGACGAAATGGCAACAGACCCAAGGATGGCACCTCGGACTGCCCTCTATCGCTGACCGATGGCTTGAAACAAAAAAACCGAAACCCCAAAAGGGTTTCGGTTTTTTGTTTCAAGCTTCCAGCCACCTACCATGGCAAGTGGCTGATCAGCCCGTCAGCGGCCGAACACGTCTTCCACCGACTGCAGCGGGTAGTTCCCCGGATAGGGCAGGGTCGCTACGCCACTGTCGATCGCAGCCTTGGCCACGGCATCGGATACCAAAGTGATCAAGCGCGGGTCCATCGGCTTCGGAATGATGTAGTCGCGACCGAACTCCAGGCTATCCAACCCATATGCAGCGGATACTTCCGCAGGAACCGGAAGCTTGGCCAGGTCACGCAGCGCGTGAGCGGCCGCGATCTTCATCTCTTCGTTGATGCGAGTCGCGCGAACGTCGAGCGCACCGCGGAAGATGAAAGGGAAGCCCAGCACGTTGTTGACCTGGTTGGGGTAATCCGAGCGACCGGTCGCCATGATCACATCGGAGCGCGTCTCGTGCGCCAGCTCCGGACTGATCTCCGGATCCGGGTTGGAGCAGGCGAAGACAACCGGATTGGCGGCCATACGCAGCAAACCTTCCGGGGAGAGCAGATTGGCACCGGACAGCCCCACGAACACATCGGCGCCGTCCAACGCGTCGTCCAGAGTCCGCTTGTCGGTTTCGTGGGCGAACATCGACTTGTACTGGTTGAGATCGTCACGACCAGCATGGATCACGCCTTTGCGATCGATCATGAAAATGTTCTCGATCTTCGCGCCGAGGCTGACCAGCAGCTTCATGCAGGAAGTGGCGGCGGCGCCGGCACCAAGGCAGACGATCTTCGCGTCTTCGATGGTCTTGCCGGCGATTTCCAGGGCGTTGAGCATTCCGGCCGCAGTGACGATGGCTGTACCGTGCTGATCGTCATGGAATACGGGGATATCGCACTGTTCGATCAATGCTCGCTCGATCTCGAAGCACTCTGGCGCCTTGATATCCTCAAGGTTGATGCCGCCAAAGGTGATGGAGATGCGTTTGACGGTATCGATGAAGGCCTGCGGGCTTTCCGCATCGACCTCGATATCGAACACATCGACGCCGGCGAAACGCTTGAACAGTACACCTTTGCCCTCCATAACCGGCTTCGATGCCAGCGGGCCCAGATTGCCCAAACCGAGAATGGCAGTGCCATCGGAAATCACCGCCACCAGGTTGCCCTTGCCTGTGTACTGATAGGCAAGCGCCGGGTCACGTCCAATTTCGCGTACCGGTGCGGCAACGCCCGGGCTGTACGCCAGCGCGAGATCACGCGCAGTTGCAGTGGGCTTGGTCAGCTCGACACTCAGCTTTCCAGGGCGGGGATTGGCGTGATAATCGAGAGCGGCAGTTTTAAGGTCAGTCATGGCATTTCCGCGTTTATTTTTACTTGGGACAGACAGGCGATCGAGCATACGCCAACAAGATGCGCACTCACAACCTGCTCCGAAGCCAGCCTTGTAGCCGGCTGTTAACCGCGTTTTAGACTTGATTCCACGTATTAGGGACACTCACTTTTGAGTCTCCGCCAACATCGCCGGGTGGCTGACCTGCATCAGCCAGCGCGATCGCGCCGTGGGGCCTTGGCGCCTGGCCCGATCGATCACCCAACCCCGCGCCTCGACGCTACGCCCTCGCAGCTCGTCCAGCTGTCCCCGCCCGAACGCATCCAGCGCCGCAAGAGGCACCTGAACGACCACCCCGCCCTCGAGTTCCAGCCAGATGCCACCGCGATTGCGCTCCACACGCTGCACTCGACCCTCGATCAGCGCGAAGCCGCCTTGCCGAACGTTTCGTGCCGACTGCACCGGTGATTGACGCCAGAGGCCAAGATCAGCCTCTCGGGCGCTTCGCTCCGCCAGGAGATGACAAGCGGCCAGCGCGGCATTCGGACGCACCACAACGAAGTAACCCAATCCCTCCGCGAGCAACGATGCCTCCAGATTGTTTCCGGCCGAGTCGAACGCATGCGCCAGCCAGCGCCCGTAATTGTCGCGAGCCTGTTCGCCGGAATGCAGCCCGACCTGGCCACCGTTGGCCTCGACCAGGGCTCGCAGTCGACGCTTGGCCCTTTCCGCGAAAGGCTCGGCGCGGCGCCCCTTGCGCCCGAGTTCAGGTGCGTTCAGGCCTATCAGACGCACGCTACGACCGTCGTCCAGGCGTAGCGTGTCGCCATCGATCACCTGCGCCACCTTCTGAACCTGCAGCGGACCGGGTGGCGAGCAGGCCGCAGACGCAGCCGCGGCAAAAAGTGCGGAAACGAAAAAGGCGCCCACCAGGGACGCCTTTCTCAGTTGCTCGGAAAGCCTCATGGACTTCCTTCGCGGTGCCAGCTTACTTGGCACCGAACACGCCGAAACGCTGCTTGAAGCGATCGATGCGGCCGCCGGTATCCAGCACTTTCTGCTTGCCAGTGTAGAACGGATGGCACTCGGAGCACACGTCGATGTTCAGGTTCTTGGCCAGCGTGGAACGAGTCTTGATGACGTTGCCACAGCTGCAAGTCGCGTCGATTTCTACGTACTCAGGATGGATATCGGCTTTCATGGAAAAATCCTCTAGGACCTGTGCCGCCACCCGACCCTATGCCGAGTACCGCACGAATTAGGGCGCGAATGATACCAGAGCACTGATGTGATGCAAGAGCAGGTGATCGGCGAATTCAGGCCCTTAGAGGCAGCCGGTGCGGCCCGGCGAGGTCGCAATCGTTTACCATCGACGGCCATTGCTAGGACTTACGCATGCCGCAACCCATTCTTCGCCTCGCCCTGCCCTCGCCGCTGCGCCGATTGTTCGACTATCGCGCCCCGGCCGGCGTGCCACATGCCGCACTGTTGCCCGGCGTTCGGCTGAGGGTACCGTTCGGTCGGCGCGAGGTGATCGGCATTCTGGTGGAGCTGACCAGCAGCAGCCCGGTTGCGGACGACAAGCTCCGCCCCGCCCTGGAGCTGCTGGATACCCGCCCGCCGCTACCGGCAACGCTATTCAGGCTGTGTTTGTGGACGGCGCAGTATTACCAGCACAGCCTTGGCGACACCCTGAGTTGGGCGCTGCCCGCCCTGCTGCGCCAGGGCGAGCCCGCCGAAGCACGCCAGGAGCGTTTCTGGCATCTGGTCGAAGGAGCCCGTCTCGACGACCCTCGTCTGGCCCGCGCGCCGCGCCAGCGTGAAGCGCTAAGGGCCATCGCGCAACACGCCCACGGCCTCGCCCATGGGCTGCTCGGCAAGCTGCAGTTGAACAAGGAAAGCCTCGACCTGCTCCTGGCGAAGGGACTGGTTCGGGTCGAAACGCGGCGCAGCCAGATCGCCGCGATGCATCAGGGCGCCTGGCTGCTGCAACCGGAACTGACGCTCAATGGTGAACAGCGCGCAGCGCTCGAAGCCGTACGCGCCGGCCTCGGCAGGTTTCAGCCATTCTTGCTGGCCGGTGTGACCGGTAGCGGCAAGACCGAGGTGTATCTGCAACTGATTCACCAGGTACTCCAGGCGGGCAAGCAGGCCCTGATCCTGATCCCGGAGATCAACCTGGGTCCGCAGACACTGTCCCGCTTCGAGAAACGCTTCAATGCCCGTATCGTCCTGCTGCACTCCAATATCAGCGATCGTGAGCGACTGGATGCCTGGCTGGCCGCCCGTGATGGCGAGGCGGACATCATCATCGGCACGCGCTCCGCGCTGTTCACACCACTGAAGAATCCGGGCCTGATCATCCTCGACGAGGAGCACGACGCCTCCTACAAACAGCAGGAAGGCCTGCGCTACCACGCACGCGACCTGGCTGTGGTGCGCGCCCGCCAGGAAAACCTGCCGATCCTGCTGGGGTCCGCCACGCCCTCGCTGGAGAGCCTGCACAACGCCCATGCCGGACGCTACGCCCTGCTCAAGCTGACACAGCGTGCAGGGGGGGCCCAGCCGCCGCGCTTCCTGCGCCTGGACATCAAGAGCCGGCCTCTGGATTCGGGCATTTCCGGCCCGCTGCAACAGGCCATGGCGCAGACCCTGGCCGCGGGCCAGCAAGTGCTGGTGTTTCTGAACCGACGCGGCTTCGCTCCCTCGCTGCTTTGCCACGATTGCGGCTGGCTCAGCCAGTGCCGGCGGTGCGATGCGCGCATGACCCTGCATCAGCGCCACAACGAGCTGCGCTGCCACCATTGCGGCCATATCGAGCGACCGCCGCTGAACTGCCCCGAATGCGCCAGTGTCGACCTGCGCCCCGTTGGCGCCGGAACCGAGCGCGCCGAGGAGCGTCTGGGCATTCTGTTTCCCGACTTTCCGGTGTTGCGCATCGACCGTGACAGCACTTCGCGCAAGGGCGCCATGGAACAGCTATTCGGCACCATCAACCGCGGCGAGCCCTGCCTGCTGGTCGGTACGCAGATGCTCGCCAAGGGCCACCACTTCCCCCGCGTGACTCTGGTGGCGATCCTCGATGCCGATGGCGGCCTGTTTTCCGCCGATTTTCGCGCCAGCGAGCGCATGGCGCAGTTGATCGTGCAGGTTGCCGGACGCGCCGGACGCGCCGAAGAGGCCGGTAAGGTCATCATTCAGACACACCTGGCCGATCATCCGCTATTGGTGCAGTTGACCGAGCAGGGCTATTTCGCCTTTGCCGAGCAGGCCCTGAGCGAACGTCGCGCGGCGGGCCTGCCACCCTTCAGCCATCTGGCTCTGCTGCGTGCCGAGGCGCACAAGCCGGGGCAGGCAGAGGACTTTCTCGGCCAGGCCTGCGACCAGGCCGGGACGCTTCTACAACAGCTCGGCCTCACCGGTATCGAACTGCTCGGACCGGTACCGGCGCCGATGGAGCGCCGTGCCGGACGCTATCGTGCGCAACTGCTCCTGCAAGGCAATGCGCGAGCCCCGTTGCATCGTCTGCTGCATGCCTTGCTGCCCGGGGTGGAGCAACTACCCGGTAGCCGCGCGGTGCGCTGGTCGCTGGATATCGACCCGATCGATCTGTTCTAGGGTCTGTTGACGTTTCGCTCGCGGCCACGCCGCTCACTGCCCTACCACTACTCGACGCCTGTCTTTCCCCCTGTGGCTTGCAACTTGGCGCTACCCCTATAATGCTCGGTTTTCGAGCAAAGCCTCCAAGCCGACTGAGCAGACGATGAAAGACAGCATTCGCCACCTGATCCAGCAAGCCCTCGACCGCCTCACCGCCGAAGGCGTGCTGCCCGAGGGGCTGACACCTGCAATCCAGGTCGAGAACACCCGGGACAAGAGTCACGGCGACTTCGCCAGCAACATCGCCATGATGCTGGCCAAACCAGCCGGCATTAAGCCTCGCGATCTGGCACAGAAGCTCATCGAGGCGCTGCCGCAGGATGCACAAGTCAGCAAAGTCGAGATCGCCGGGCCGGGTTTCCTGAATTTCTTTCAGAACACCGATGCGCTAGCCGGACGCCTGGAGGCAGCGCTGGTCGATCCACAGCTTTCAGTACGTAAGACCGGCGCTTCGCAGCGCGTGGTGATCGATCTTTCCTCGCCGAACCTGGCCAAGGAAATGCACGTCGGCCACCTGCGCTCGACAATCATCGGTGACGCGGTCGGCCGCGTACTGGAATTTCTCGGTGACGAGGTAATCCGCCAGAACCACGTCGGCGACTGGGGGACTCAGTTCGGCATGCTGCTGGCCTACCTCGAAGAAAAACCGGCCGCCGCGGAGACCGAGCTCTCCGATCTGGAGCAGTTCTATCGCGCGGCCAAGCAACGCTTCGACGAATCCAGCGAGTTCGCCGACCGTGCCCGCGAGCTGGTGGTTAAGCTGCAGGCCGGCGATGCGGATTGCCTGCGCCTGTGGACACGCTTCAACGATATCTCGCTGTCTCATTGCCAGAAGATCTACGACCGCCTCAACGTCAAACTCACCCCTGCCGACGTCAAGGGCGAGAGCGCCTACAACGCCGAGCTGCCCGGCATCGTCGACGCCCTGCGTGACAAGGGCCTGCTGACCGAGGACAACGGCGCGCAGTGTGTCTTCCTCGAGGAATTCAAGAACGCCGAAGGCAATCCGCTGCCGGTGATCGTGCAGAAGGCTGGTGGCGGCTATCTGTACGCCACCACCGACCTGGCCGCCATGCGCTACCGCAGCCAGGCGCTGCACGCCGACCGCGTGCTGTATTTCGTCGATCAACGCCAGGCCCTGCATTTCCAGATGGCCTTCGATGTGGCGCGCCGCGCCGGTTTCGTCCACGACGGTATGCAGCTCGAGCACATGGGCTTCGGCACCATGAACGGCGCCGACGGCCGCCCGTTCAAGACTCGCGACGGCGGCACGGTGAAGCTGGTCGACCTGCTCGATGAAGCCGAACAGCGCGCCTATAACCTGGTGAAGGAAAAGAATCCCGACCTGGATGAGGCCGAACTGCGGCAAATCGCCCGCGCCGTGGGCATCAGCGCAGTGAAATATGCCGACCTGTCCAAGCACCGCACCAGCGACTACCGCTTCAACTTCGAGCTGATGCTGAGTTTCGAGGGCAACACCGCGCCCTACCTGCTCTACGCCTACACCCGCGTGGCCAGCGTGTTCCGCAAACTTGGCAAGGGTATCGACGAGACCGACGGACCCATCCAGCTCGAAGCCGAGCAGGAAATGGCCCTTGCGGCCAGACTCGCGCAATTCGGTGAGACGCTGAACAACGTCGGCGAGAAAGGTGAGCCGCACCTGCTGTGCAGTTACCTCTACGACCTCGCCGGCCTGTTCTCCAGCTTCTACGAACACTGCCCGATCCTCGCGGCCGAAACCGAACAGCAGAAGCAGAGCCGTTTGCGCCTCGCCGCGCTCACCGGCAAGACCCTCAAGCAAGGCCTGCAGTTGCTCGGCCTGGAACCTCTGGAGCGGATGTAAGTGGCTGCACGGAAGAAAGCCGCGCCCAAGCGGGGCGCCAGTCGCTACCAGGCACCTGCGAAAAAACCCGTTCCCGGCTGGATCTGGCTGATCTGCGGGCTGGTCATCGGCGGCTTCATCGTTTTCCTGATGAACCTGGAACCTGGCAGCGACGCGGTCAAACGCAGCAAGGAGCCCGCCAAGCCGCCCCGGGAGCAACCCAAGCGCACCGATCCGAGCGGGCAGTCGGTGAAACCCAAGTACGACTTCTACACACTGCTGCCCGAGTCGGAAGTCATACTGCCGCCGGAAACCAAGCAGCCGGAAACCCCAGCGAGCAAGCCGGTGACTCCGCAAGAGGCAGCGAAGATCGACGAAGCACGGGCGCAGGCCGCGCTCAACGGCAAAGTTCCGCCGCCACCGCCGACCGTGGCCAAAGCACCGGTGGTCCAGTTCTTCCTGCAGGCCGGATCGTTCCGCCAGCAGGCCGAGGCTGACCGTGTGCGCGCGCAGATCATCCTGCTTGGACAGGACGTGCGCGTGGAGAACGTCAAGGTGCGCGACGAGCCCTGGTTCCGCGTACTGGTCGGCCCCTACAGCAGTCGCGAACAATTGAATGCGGCGCAGAAAACCCTGGCCGACAGTGGCTACAAGAATCTTCTGCTGCAACAACGGCAGGTGCGCTGAAAATGAAAACGCCGGGCTCGCCCCGGCGTTTTTGCATCAGGCCTGCGCTCAATCCTCACGCGGCGCATAAGCAAACACATCGGCGCGCATCTGGTGCGGGTCCATCCCTGCCTCCACCAGCGCATCCAGCGTGCCGTAGACCATGGCGGGCGAGCCGCTGGCATACACATGTAACGGCTTGAGATCAGCAAAGTCCTCGCAGACCGCCTCGTGCAACATGCCGCAGCGCCCTGCCCAACCGCAGACATCGCTGACCACGCGGTGCAGGTTCAGATTGGCCATACCCTGCCATTCGTCCCAGTGCGGCAACTGATAGAAGTCCTCTGGGCGGCGCACGCCCCAGTACAGATGCACCGGATGGACGAAGCCAGCCGCGCGGCAATGCTCGATCAGGCTGTGCATCTGCGCCATCCCGGTGCCCGCCGCGATCAATACCAGCGGGCCATCGGGCAACTCCGCCAGGTGGGCATCACCGAACGGTAGCTGGATGCGGGCGAAGCCCTGCTTGCGAATGAACGCCAAGAGCTCAGTGACCGAGCTCTCGCGCGCCAGCACGTGCAACTCGAGCTCACGCCCGCCGCCCGGTGCCGATGCCAGGGAAAACGCGGACCATTCACCGTCCGCGCGCTGCAACAGCAGGTACTGGCCCGCGTAGTAGCGTGGCTGCCGCCCGGCCGGCAAACGCAGTAGCAGGCGTACCACATCGCCGCCCAGGTCCTGGTAGTCGGCCAACTGACAGCTCAGTTCCCGCACCGGCAGTTCGCCCGGCAGCAATACTCCGTCCCAGAGCACCACGCAGTCCTCCAGCGGCTCGGCCACGCAGGCCAGCAACTCGCCATGGTCGCGGATTTCCCCGTTCTGCCTGACGCGGCCTTCCACCAGCAGCGCGGCACAAATATGGCAATTGCCGTTGCGACAGCTCTTCGGGCATTCATACCCAAGGCGCTGCGCCGCATCGAGGATGCGTTCGCCCGGCCGGACATCGAGCACGGTACCGGCGGGCTGCAAGGTTACTTTCATATGCACGTCATCATTGAACGGGACAAGCCCGTCAAGGCTCCGGGCGAGTTTCAACCGATCGCGAAAAGAGATTTTCAACAATCGGTTACCGCCACTGTTTAGTTATGTCAGTCGATACCCAGCTGCGACCAGAGTTCATCCACGCGCTGCTTCACCGCCGGATCCTGGACGATGGCACGCCCCCATTCGCGACTGGTCTCGCCCGGCCACTTGTGGGTCGCATCCAGGCCCATCTTCGAACCCAGCCCGGAAACCGGCGATGCAAAGTCCAGATAGTCGATAGGCGTGTTGTCGATCATCACTGTGTCACGCTTGGGGTCCATGCGCGTGGTGATCGCCCAGATCACGTCGTTCCAGTCGCGCGCATCGATGTCGTCGTCGGTGACGATGACGAACTTGGTGTACATGAACTGGCGCAGGAAGCTCCACACGCCGAGCATCACCCGCTTGGCGTGGCCGGGGTACTGCTTCTTCATGGTCACCACCGCCATGCGGTAGGAACAGCCTTCCGGTGGCAGGTAGAAATCGACGATCTCCGGGAACTGCTTTTGCAGGATCGGCACGAACACCTCGTTCAGCGCCACGCCGAGGATCGCCGGCTCGTCCGGCGGACGCCCGGTGTAGGTACTGTGGTAAATCGGGTTCTTGCGGTGAGTGATGCGCTCGACCGTGAACACCGGAAAGCGATCCACCTCGTTGTAGTAGCCAGTGTGGTCGCCGTAGGGGCCCTCATCGGCCATCTCACCGGGATAGATGTGCCCCTCAAGGACGATCTCCGCACTGGCCGGTACCTGCAGGTCGCTGCCGCGGCATTTCACCAGCTCGGTGCGCGAGCCGCGTAGCAGGCCGGCAAAGGCATATTCGGACAGCGAATCGGGCACCGGCGTCACCGCACCGAGAATAGTCGCTGGGTCCGCACCGAGCGCCACCGCCACCGGATAAGGCCGGTCCGGATATTTCTCGCACCACTCGCGATAATCCAGCGCGCCGCCGCGATGGCTCAGCCAGCGCATGATCACCTTGTTACGACCGATCACCTGCTGACGGTAGATACCGAGGTTCTGCCGTTCCTTGTTGGGTCCCTTGGTGATAGTCAGGCCCCAGGTGATCAGGGGCGCGGCATCGCCCGGCCAGCAGGTCTGGACCGGCAGCGCAGACAGATCGACATCCTCGCCTTCGATCACCACTTCCTGGCAGGACGCATCCTTGAGCACCTTGGGCGCCATACTGATGACCTTGCGAAAGATCGGCAACTTGCTCCAGGCATCCTTGATGCCCTTCGGCGGCTCCGGCTCCTTCAGGTAGGCCAGCAGCTTGCCGATCTCGCGCAGTTCGCCAACCTCCTCGGCACCCATGCCCAGCGCAACGCGCTCAGGCGTGCCGAACAGGTTGCCAAGCACCGGCATGTCGTAACCGGCAGGCTTTTCGAAGAGCAACGCCGGCCCCTGCCTGCGCAGGGTACGGTCGCAGATCTCGGTCATTTCCAGTACGGGGGAAACCGGCACGGCCACACGCTTGAGCTCGCCGCGCTGTTCGAGGACGCGAATGAAATCGCGCAGGTCGGTGTATTTCATCGAAGCTTCAAGCTTCAAGCTTCAAGCTTCAAGCTGAAGCGACGCCGGGTTCACTTGCAGCTTGCCGCTTGCCGCTTGCCGCTTATTTCCTTTTCATCGACATGAAGAATTCGTCATTGGTCTTGGTGTCCTTGAGCTTGTCGAGGAGGAACTCGATGGCAGCGATCTCATCCATCGGGTGCAGCAGCTTGCGCAAGATCCAGATGCGCTGCAGTTCGTCCTCGGCGGTCAGCAACTCCTCGCGGCGGGTACCGGAGCGATTGATGTTGATGGCCGGGAACACACGCTTCTCGGCGATGCGACGGTCCAGCTGCAGCTCGAGGTTGCCGGTGCCCTTGAACTCCTCGTAGATCACCTCGTCCATCTTCGAGCCGGTTTCCACCAGCGCGGTGGCGAGAATGGTCAGCGAGCCGCCCTCCTCGATGTTGCGCGCGGCACCGAAGAAACGCTTGGGTTTCTCCAACGCATGGGCGTCGACACCACCGGTGAGCACCTTGCCGGAGCTGGGAATCACGGTGTTGTAGGCGCGCGCCAGGCGGGTGATGGAGTCAAGCAGGATGACCACATCCTTCTTGTGCTCGACCAGGCGCTTGGCCTTCTCGATCACCATCTCGGCGACCTGCACGTGGCGGGTCGGCGGCTCGTCGAAGGTGGAGGCGACCACTTCACCGCGCACGGTGCGCTGCATCTCAGTCACTTCTTCCGGGCGCTCGTCGATCAAGAGGACGATCAGATGGCACTCGGGGTTGTTGCGGGTGATGTTGCTGGCGATGTTCTGCAGCATGATGGTCTTGCCCGCTTTCGGCGGGGCGACGATCAGGCCGCGCTGGCCCTTGCCGATAGGCGCGGTCAGGTCGATCACGCGACCGGTGAGATCCTCGGTGGAGCCGTTGCCGGCTTCCATCTTCAGACGCTCATTGGGGAACAGCGGAGTAAGGTTTTCGAACAGGATCTTGTTCTTCGCGTTCTCCGGCCGATCGTAGTTGATCGAGTCGACCTTGAGCAGCGCGAAGTAGCGCTCACCTTCCTTCGGCGGGCGAATCTTGCCAACGATGCTGTCGCCGGTGCGCAAGTTGAAACGGCGGATCTGGCTGGGCGATACATAGATGTCGTCTGGGCCGGCCAGGTAGGAAGAATCCGCGGAGCGCAGGAAGCCGAAACCGTCCTGGAGAATCTCCAGCACGCCATCACCAGAAATTTCCTCGCCACTCTTCGCGTGCTTCTTGAGCAGGGAAAAGATGACGTCCTGTTTACGCGAACGGGCCATGTTGTCGATGCCCATCTGCTCGGCCATTTCCAGCAGTTCGGTGATGGGCTTTTGCTTGAGTTCGGTCAGATTCATAGAAAGAAGATCAGGAAGGGGGAAAGCATTGAGCTTGAGAAGCCGCGCAGCAGGAAACGAACGAAGCGTTGTGCGTTATGGGGCTGAAGTGCGTCGGCGACGAATGCAGAGGGCGACGGAAGAAACGTCGCGAGGCCGAATTTAGCACCGCGTAGGCGAAGCGTCCAGCCTGTCGACGAAAAAAGCCCCCGCATCTGCGAGGGCTTTTCGGGCGAACGCTGGGGTTCAGAACCTGATTACTATCTCGCGGGCTGAAGCCCTGCAAGGCGAAACACCAACGGAAGTAACAGCCAAAGACTGGCCCGACGAGTGAGCGTCAACAAATCAAGCAGGCGAGGAAGCGAAGCTTACTGATGCACCTGAGCATGACTCGCTTCGTTCGTCCTTCGGGCCGTGCTAAAGCGCGTTAGCCACAAACGCCTTGCCGGACCTGGCCTCAACACAGCAGGACCGACGCGCTGCGAGTCGTATACAGGCTCTCAGATGTTGCTATCGAGGAAGGCCATCAACTGCGATTTGGACAGTGCACCGACTTTGGTGGCCTCGACGTTGCCGTTCTTGAACAGCATCAGCGTCGGAATGCCGCGCACGCCATATTTCGGCGGAGTTTCCTGATTCTCGTCGATGTTCAGCTTGCAGACCTTCAGCTTGCCTTCGTAGTCCTTGGCGATCTCGTCGAGCACCGGCGCGATCATCTTGCAGGGGCCACACCACTCGGCCCAGTAGTCGACCAGCACGGGACCCTCGGCCTGGAGCACGTCCTGTTCGAAACTGCTGTCGCTGACATTGTTGATGTAGTCGCTCATGGATTGTCTCCAGGGTCGGAACTGAAAAGTGCCGCCATCATAGCCCGGCCGTGGACGGACCGAAAGACGCAGGCGTCACGAGCCGCACTGTTCGTTGGCGGATGAGGTCTATCGTGTCAGGATATCGGTGTTTTGTATCGAGATCGCCCAATGCCCCCGTCTGCTCCCGCATCTACCGAGTCACCTCCGATAATCGCCGCCCTGGACCTGGGCTCCAACAGTTTTCATATGGTGCTGGCCCGCACCAGCAACGGCGAGGTGCGGATCCTCGAGCGGCTCGGCGAGAAGGTTCAGCTCGCAGCCGGCATCGACGATAGAAGAGAGCTCGATGAAGCGGCCATGCAACGTGGCCTGGATTGCCTGCGTCGCTTCGCCCAACTGATCAACCACCTGCCCCAGGGCGCGGTGCGCGTCGTCGGCACCAACGCGTTGCGCGAAGCCCGCAACCGGGCGCAGTTCATACGCCGCGCGGAAGAGATCCTCGATCATCAGGTCGAGGTCATCTCCGGACGCGAAGAGGCGCGCCTGATCTACACGGGCGTCGCGCATACCTTCCATGGCGCGCCCGGACAGCGGCTGGTGGTGGATATCGGCGGCGGCAGCACCGAATTCATCATTGGCCAGGGCTTCGATTCGCAACTGCGCGAAAGCCTGCAGATGGGCTGCGTAAGCTTTACCCGACGCTTCTTCGCGGACGGCAAGATCACTTCCGCGCGCTATGTTCAGGCCTATACGGCCGCACGGCTGGAGTTGATGAGCATCGAGCCAGGCCTGCGACGCCTCGGCTGGCAGGAAGCGATCGGCGCATCCGGAACCATCCGCGCCGTCGGCCTGGCGATCAAGGGCGGCGGGCTCGGCAACGGCGAGATCAATGCCGAAGGCATCGCCTGGCTGAAGCGCAAGCTGCTCAAGCTCGGCGATGTGGAAAAACTCGACATCGAGGGCATCAAGCCCGACCGCAAAAGCATCTTCCCAGCGGGCCTGGCGATCCTGGAGGCCATATTCGACGCGCTGGAGATTTCCTCCATGGCGCATTCCGAGGGCGCGCTACGTGAAGGCGTGCTCTACGACCTGCTCGGTCGCCATCATCACGAGGACATTCGCGACCGCACGCTGAGCTTCCTCATGGAGCGCTACCACGTGGATGTCGATCAGGCCGCACGCGTCGAGGCCAAGGCACTCGAAGCCTTCGACCAGGTTGCCGATGACTGGAAACTGAACGAGAACTGGCAGCGCGAACTGCTGGGCTGGGCGGCGCGCATTCACGAGGTCGGCCTGGACATCGCTCACTATCACTACCACAAGCACGGCGCCTACCTGATCGAGCACTCCGATCTGCCGGGCTTTTCGCGCCAGGACCAGCTGATGCTGGCGCTGCTGGTGCGCGGCCACCGCCGCAACATCCCTCAGGACAAGTTCAGCGAAACCGGCGCCGATGCCGACACCTTGGTGCGCCTCTGCATCCTGCTGCGCTTCGCCATCCTGTTTCATCACATCCGCTGCACCCAAGCCGTTTCCGAGGTGCGACTGCAGGTCAGCGAGCGACGCCTCGAACTGCTTTTCCCGCGCGGCTGGCTGAACGCCAACCCGCTGACCCGCGCCGACTTCGAGGCTGAAGCCGCCTGGCTGGCACGCGTCGGCTACGAACTGCGGATCAAATGAACGCACGCGGGGCAGCCACTTTCGTCGCTGCCCCGCCAGGTTGACGCCGGCCTTTGTCTGGCTCGTGCGCTCCTGAACCGCTTAGAACGACGTACTGATGCTGGTGAAGAAGGTCCGACCCGGCTCGTTGTAGGTATAGGCTCCCGCCTCACGGGCGTTACCCTCCCGATACAGCCGCTCGTCGAACAGGTTGCTGACGCCAGCGCTCAGGCTCAATTGGTCGCTGATCGCATAGGTGCCGCTGAGGCCGACCAGCGCATAGGGCGAGATCTGTCGGCGGGCGTCACCACTGAGCTCGTTGCCCTGGTAGTCGTAGCGACCGGGCGTCTGCTTGCCATACCAGGTCACCGTACCCTGCAACGACAGCGGCTCGGTCACCTGCCAGTCGAGCGTCGAGTTGAGCGTGTACTCGGGGATGATCGATAGCGGCTCGCCGGTTTCCTTATTCTCCGACTGGAGCATGTAGGTGAAGTTGGTGCTCCAGTCCAGGCCAGCGGCCAGCGGCACTTTGAGCGTGCCCTCAAGACCCTCGACAACGGCCCGCGGCACGTTTTCCCAGCGAAAGACGTCGGCATTGGCGTATCCAGAGTTGCTGCCACCAACAGCGCTGCCGACTGGAGTACGTCCAGCCTCGATCTTGTCGCGGTAGTCGTTACGGAACCAGGTAATGCCGGCGATCCAGTCGTCACGGTGGAACTCGATGCCCAGCTCCTTGTTGATGCTGGTTTCCGCATCCAGCTTATCGCTGCCCTGCAAATAGCAACTGCCGTTGGCACCCCAGCAGCCCGTGCCACGACTGTAGAGCAGGTAGTCGGGGTTGAGCTGGTAGAGATTCGGCGCCTTGTAGGCGCGGGCGATGCCGGCCTTGAGCACGAAATCGCTGCCCAGGTCCTGGGACAAGTTGAGCGAAGGGCTCCAATTGCTGCCCACGGTGCTGTGATGGTCGAAGCGCAGACCAGGCGTGAGAATGGTGCCGGGGCGCAGCTCGATGTTGTCCTCGATGAACAGCGACGAAATGCGCGCCGATGACTCGGTGGAGCGGCCGGCATCGCTGATACCGGGCACCGAGCCAGCCTCACCGGTGGTCTGAGTGTTGGAGAAGGGATCGTCCATCTTCTGCTCGACCCACTCGGCCCCTAACGTCAGCACCTGTTCGACGGCACCGGACAGCGGCAGGTTGATTTCGCTGTGAGCGGTAGTGCTTTCCAGTTCGGTAGTGCCGAAGTTTGGGTTCGCGGTGAAGTTGCCCTCGGTGGCGCCGGCAAGCCCCTCTTCGATCCGTTTGTTGCGGGTCCGCTCGTACTGCAGATAGTTGAGCGTGCTGCCAAACGCCCAGTCACCGCGATGGGTGATAGCAAAGTTCTGCCGGTACAGGGTGTTGGTTTCGCGGCCGATCCAAGGTGAACGGAAGGCGCTGATAAAATCGGCCCCGACGTTGTTCATCGAGTCGCCTGCATAGATGTTACCCTGCCGGCTGAAGCCCGCCTCCAGCTCCAGGGTCTGCTGGTCGTCCAAACGCCAGGCCAGCAGCCCATTGATGTCCTTGTTACGTACGCCCTCACGACCCGACGTGGTGAAATCACCGATAGTATGGCCGGCGTTGATGTCCTCGTCGTCCATGTCGGTCTTGTTCAGGTTGCCGTACAGGCGGTAGGAGAGGCTTTCGGTCAGCGGGCCGTTGAGGCCGAAGTTGATGCGCTTGCTGGCCCCTTCCTCGTCATGCTGTGGCATGTTCATGTACACCGTGGCGTTGCCGTGATGCTCCGTGCCCGGCCCCTTGGTGATGATGTTGATCACCCCGCCCGCCGCGCCATTACCGTAGCGCGCCGCCGCCGGGCCACGCAGAACCTCGATACGCTCGATCTGCTCGGCCGGAACCCAGTTGGTGTCGCCGCGAGTATCGCGGTCGCCGCGCCAGCCGTAGCGTACTGAGTTGCGTGAGGTGACCGGCTTGCCGTCCACCAGAATCAGCGTGTTCTCCGGCCCCATGCCGCGAATATCGATCTGCCGGTTGTTGCCGCGCGCCCCGGAGCCACTGTTGCCGGTCAGGTTGACGCCCGGCTGCTTGCGGATGATCTCGGCAATGTCATTGGCCGGTGGTGCCTTGCGGATGTCCTCGGCGGTGATGATCGAGACTCCGGGCGCCTGCTTGAGCTCCTCCTGGGCCGAGGCCAGGATTTCCACATCCTGCAGTTGCAGCGCCTCTTCCTGAGCCTGGACGACCAGCACCGGCATCGCCAGCAGCGTGGCGGCGGCAAGTCGGCTGAGTGATAGGTACGACGGTATGGTCATGCGAACAGCTCCCCCGCACGGATAGCCCTGACAAGGCATGCGCGCAAATGCAAATGATTTGTATCACCAGTTTTCGGCGCGTAGTCTTGCATGACCGTTTGGCCGAAGGCTTTGCGGAAAAGGATTTGTTGTTTGCGCAACACCACCACGTTCCAACAAGAGCTTCCAGTCGATGAGCAATTCGCAGGTGATCAAGCACAGCAACCTGACCGATCTGATCGGCCCATCCGTCCAATTGGTGGAAAACGAGGGCGTGCCGGACCAGCTGTTCCACGGCAGCCTCACCTGGAGCCAGTTGCGCTCCGGCCTGTCGTTGCACTGCAGCGATTGCCGAGAAATGAACAACTTCACCACCCAGACCGAAGTCGATCCGCACTTGGCGCTGCTGATCTTTCTCGAAGGTCGCAGCGACGTGGACTTCAACGATCACCGTGTCAGCATCGGCTGTCGCCGCAGTAGTAACGGTCGGCCGATCGCCGAAGGCGTAGCGCTGGCGCTGACCGAGCCGGTGCTGTTCCGCCGTCGCGCACGCCGTGGCGCACAGATTCGCAAGGTCTGCGTCAGCCTTACCCCGGAGTGGTTCGAAACCACGGGTGCCGATTATGCCGTCGCCTGCAAACTGGCCGGTCTGGACCGCCAGCATCTGGCGACACGCCACTGGCAGCCCTCAGGCCGGCTGCTGGCCCTGGTAGAACAGATGCTCAGCCCGCCCGGCTACAACCCTCTGCTGCAGCACCTGTACCTGGAAAGCCGCGCACTGGAGATCGCCAGTGAAGCGATGAGCCTGGCCAGCGGCCAGCCCGCACCTTCCCAGCGCGGACTGCGCCCCCAGGAACATCAGCGCATCCGCCGAACCCTGGAACTTCTGCAGAGCGACACCGCCGTCGACTGGTCGCTGGAACGCATCGCCCGTGAGGTCGGCGTCAACGTCAGCACACTGCAGCGTCAGTTCCAGGCAAGCCTGGGCATGTCGCTGTTCGAGTATCAACGTCGTCACAAGCTGTTGCAGGCGCGTGAGGCTCTGGAGCGCCAAGGCGTCAGCGTCAGCCACGCCGCCTGGCAGGCCGGCTACAGCAGCGCGGCGAACTTCTCCACGGCGTTCAAGCGCGCGTTCGGCCTTACTCCGAAACAGGCCCGGGCCAGGATCTAGTTTTCCGCTCGACTGTCCGAGCCTACGGCCGTCAGCGCCCAGACCCCATCCGGCGACGCCGCGCGCAGGCGTCGGGCCGTGAAGCGGGCCAGCCAGGCCAGCAAGCCGGCACCGAGCAGCGCCACCAGGTCCACCGCCAGGCTCGCCCAATCACGATGCACCCACCAGGGACAATCCGGCCAGAACCAGGCGAGCAGGCTGGCTAGCGGAATCAGCAGTGTCGCCAGGGCCGCCAGGCCGAGCAGGTCGACCGAGGCTCGCGCCGCGCTTGCCCGCGTGCAGGTAGGTCAGCGTGTGCGGTTCAAAATGCGGCGCCGCCTGCCGGGCATGAGCCAGCAACTGCTGCGGCGACAGCATCGACGCCGGCTCCGGGCCACGCTCGAGGCCGGCCAGCGGCCCTCCAGCGTCCCAATGCTGCTGCAGGTTGCCGCCATAGACCAAGCGATCCTGCAGATCGTAGATCGGATCGTGAAAGGCAAACACCAGCGCCGACAGCATGATCACCAGATGAAAAGGCAGGCTGACGATGCCCAACACGTTGTGACTGTCGAGCCAGAAACGCTTGCGATTGCGCCCCGGACGTACGGCAAAGAAATCCTTCACCAGCGTGGGTAACAACACCACGACGCCGGAGATCAGTGCCAGGCCGTAGAACAGGCTGACCACGCCCATCAGAGTAATGCCGATCTCGAGATCGCCAGGCACCAGGCCGGCGGTCTGGTGCAGCAGGTCGACGAGCTCGCCGACCGCCGTCGGCTGCTCGCGGCCGGTTTCCAGCAGACCCACCTCGTCGAAACGGGCAAATTGCTGCTCGCTTTCCCCGCGCGGCTGCCAGGTCAGCGGCCAGGGGCGTTGCGGGTTCTGTTGCAGGTGCAGGGTGAAATCCGTGACGCCCATCGCCACCACCTGCTCCACCAACCGCCCAGCTTCATCCAGAGCCAGCGGCGCCTGCACGGCGGGCGGTTCGGCCCAGCCATTGAGCGGAGCCTTGAACACGGTCAACGCCCCGGCGTAGAAGGCGACGAATAACGCCATGCCGGTGAGAATGCCAGTCCAGGTGTGCACGCCCTTGTAGACGCGGATTATCTCGCTGCGCATGGTTCAGCCTCCGACCTGCCGGGCCAGCGCGAGGATTGCCCAGGCCAGCGCTGCCAGGCCACCGAGCCAGCCCCAGGCATGCCAGCCGCTGCGAAACGCCCAGCAGGCGCCGAGCGCCGCCAGCCACAGCGGCGGCACCAGCCACATGCTCACCTGGTACTTGTTCAGCGCATCGCTGCCGCCCGGACCGAACCAGGTGAACCAGCCGCTCAACGCCAACGCCAGAGCCAGGCCCGCAACCAGTCCGGCGAGCAACTTGGCCGGCCAGTGCCGGTTCAGGTCACGGCGGCGGCTCATTGTGCCGACCGCCTGCAGTACAGACCGAGGAAGGGCAGCGCCGTCCAAACGCACATCAACAGCAGGCTCATCACCAGTACCGCTGTCAGCACCGGCAGCGCCTGCAGCCAGGCCAGCAGCGCCAGTGCCAGGCAGCCCAGGGCTCCGACCCGGGTGGTGCCCGGCCAGGCAGAAGCGAGCAGGCGCTGGTGAGGTGAGGCGAGGTAGACGGCCAGCGCGCCCGATAAGCTCAGCGCGGCGCCCAGGATTGCCCACATGCGGGCCTCCGACGTGGATGATCAGGGGCCACGAGTCTGCCATGGCCCCCGCTGGCAAAGGTTTGCCGGCGCCGCTAAAACCTTTGCGCAATCATCTTCAGCGGGCGCTCATCACCGGGGCTGTCAGCTTTTCCAGGAAAGCGGCTTGCACGTTGCGCGGGTTCTGGTTGCCGCTGGGGCTGTTGCGCAGGTAGCTGCCGTCCGGCTGCAGCTGCCAGCTCTGGGTGTTGTCGGTCAGGAAGGTATCCAGTTCTCTCTTCACCCGCGTCAGCAGCTTCTTGCCTTCGACAGGAAAGCAGGTCTCCACACGCCGGTCCAGATTGCGTTCCATCCAGTCGGCGCTGGAGAGGTACAGTTTCTCGTCGCCGTCGTTGAGGAAGTAGAACACTCGGCTGTGCTCGAGGAAGCGACCGATGATGGAGCGCACCTGAATGTTGTGCGAAACCCCGACGATTCCCGGACGCAGGCAGCACATGCCGCGCACGATCAGGTCGATGCGCACGCCTGTCTGGCTGGCCTTGTACAACGCGCGAATCATCTTCGGGTCGGTCAGAGAGTTGACCTTGAGAATGATGTGCGCCGCCTTGCCTTCGCTGGCGTGCTGGGTTTCCTGGGCGATCAGGTCGAGCAGGGCCTTCTTCAGGGTGAACGGCGCATGCAGCAGCTTTTTCATGCGCATGGTCTTGCCCATGCCGATCAGCTGGCTGAACAGCTTCGACACGTCTTCACAAAGCGCATCGTCGGAGGTGAGCATGCTGTAGTCGGTATACAGACGTGCGTTGCCGGCGTGATAGTTGCCGGTGCCCAGATGCGCGTAGCGCCGCAGCTCGCCACTCTCGCGGCGCAGGATGAGCATCATCTTGGCGTGGGTCTTGTAGCCCACCACGCCGTAGATCACCACCGCGCCGGCCTGTTGCAGGCGGCTCGCCAACTGCAGGTTGGACTCCTCGTCGAAACGCGCGCGCAGCTCGATGACCGCCGTGACTTCCTTGCCATTGCGCGCCGCTTCCACCAGCGCATCGACGATTTCCGAGTTGGCGCCCGAGCGATACAGCGTCTGCTTTACCGCCAGCACGCAGGGATCTTTCGCCGCCTCACGCAGCAGGTCGACCACCGGCGTGAAGGACTCGAAGGGATGCAGCAGCAGGATGTCCTGCTTGGCGACGACGCTGAAGATATTCTGACTGTTCTGCAGCAACTTCGGAATCGCCGGGGTGAAGGGCGCGTATTGCAGCTCCGGGTGGCTGTCCAGGCCGGTAACGCTGAACAGCCGCGTGAGGTTGACCGGGCCGTTGACACGGTACAGCTCACTCTCGCTCAGGCCGAACTGCTTGAGCAGGAAGTCGGCCAGGTGCTGCGGGCAGGTGTCGGCCACCTCCAGGCGCACCGCATCCCCATAGCGCCGGGACATCAACTCGCCCCGCAGCGCCCGCGCCAGGTCCTCGACATCCTCGGTGTCCACCGAAAGATCGGCGTTACGCGTCAGGCGGAACTGATAGCAGCCCTTGACCCGCATGCCGTGGAACAGATCGTCGGCGTGGGCGTGGATCATCGATGAGAGGAAAACGAAGTTGTCGCCCTCACCGCCCACCGTTTCCGGCACGCGAATCACCCGCGGCAACAGGCGCGGCGCCGGAATGATGGCCAGCCCCGAATCACGACCGAAGGCATCGATGCCTTCCAGCTCGACGATGAAGTTGAGGCTCTTGTTGACCAGCAGAGGGAACGGGTGTGTCGGATCGAGGCCGATCGGGGTGATGATCGGCGCGATCTCGTCACGAAAGTAGCGACGCACCCAGGACTTGAGTTTGACCGTCCAGTTGCGGCGGCGAATGAAGCGGATCTTGTGCTTGGTCAGTTCGGGCAGCAGCACCTCGTTGAGGATCGCGTACTGCCGGTCCACCTGTTCATGCACCAGTTCGGAAATCCGTGCCAGCGCCTGATGCGGCTGCAGGCCGTCGGCACCCGCCTGCTCCCGGGCGAAGGTGACCTGCTTCTTCAAACCGGCGACGCGAATCTCGAAAAATTCGTCGAGGTTGCTGGAAAAGATCAGCAGGAACTTCAGCCGCTCCAGCGGCGGATAGGACTCGTCCAGCGCCTGCTCCAGCACGCGGATGTTGAACTGCAGTTGCGACAGCTCACGGTGAATGTACAGGCTGCTGTCATCCAGATTCGGCACCGCAGCCGCAACCGCGACCGGGGTTTCTTCCATCACCTCGACTGACAACTCCGCCTCCATCTCCACCAGCGACGGCTGCTCGCCGTCGATGTGCTGCAATTGCGTATCACTGAGCCCCTGACTGTTCATCAAACCGCCTCGGGAGGGCTCACTGCCCTCGTCTTAATTGTTGTGCCGCCTGTTTGGCGAAGTAGGTAAGAATGCCATCGGCACCGGCGCGCTTGAAGGCCACCAACGATTCGAGGATCACCGCCTCACCCAGCCAGCCGTTCTGGATCACCGCCATGTGCATCGCATACTCGCCGCTTACCTGATAGACGAAGGTCGGCGCACGAAAGGCATCCTTCACCCGCCAGACGATGTCCAGATAGGGCATGCCCGGCTTCACCATGATCATGTCCGCGCCTTCGGCCAGATCGGCGCCCACCTCGTGCAACGCCTCGTCGCCGTTGGCCGGGTCCATTTGGTAGGTGTTCTTGTTGCTCTTGCCGAGATTGGCCGCCGAGCCCACCGCATCGCGGAACGGCCCGTAGTATGCGCTGGCGTACTTGGCCGAATAAGCCATGATGCGCACGTTGTGATGCCCGGCCACTTCCAGCGCTTCACGAATCGCCTGGATGCGTCCATCCATCATGTCCGAGGGCGCCACCACCTGGGCACCAGCCTCGGCATGGGACAGCGCCTGCCTGACCAACGCGTCGACGGTGACGTCGTTCTGCACGTAGCCGTTCTCGTCGAGAATGCCGTCCTGGCCATGAGTGGTGAAGGGGTCCAGCGCCACGTCGGTGATGATGCCCAGCTCGGGGAAACGCTCACGCAGCGCACGGGTCGCACGCTGGGCGATGCCCTCAGGGTTCCAGGCCTCGGCCGCATCGAGGGATTTCTTTTCCAGCGGCGTCACCGGGAACAGCGCCAGCGCCGGGATACCCAGCGCCACCAGCTCCTCGGCCTCCTCTAGCAGCAGGTCGATGGAAAGCCGTTCCACGCCCGGCATCGACGGCACCTGCTCGCGACGATTCTCTCCGTCGAGCACGAATACCGGCAGAATCAGGTCATCGACCGTCAGCACGTTCTCACGCACCAGACGGCGGGAGAAATCGTCACGCCGATTGCGGCGCAGGCGTGTGGCGGGGAACAGTCGATTGGCAGGAACAATACTCACAACGGACTCCTGACCCGCAATGCGGGCGAATATGACGTTTATAGGCGCGCTTGATGACCGGAAGATGACAATACCGCTCGGCACCGGCCATCGGCTGGGCAACATTGTCGCCAGCCATACCCGTCAGGACCAGTGCTTTCGATCAAGCGAAAGCACCTCTGGAAGCCGTCGTCCGCTGAACGACGCCGCATACGGCGTATCCAAATACCTGGGCAGGGCTTATCACGGGGCTGTGCAGGCATTAGCATCGACCGACAGGAAGCCCGCTCGCCGGGCCGTTGAAAAACCGACCAGGAGTATGGCTATGAACAAGAAAATCGCCGTGATTCTTTCCGGCTGTGGGGTGTACGACGGCTCGGAGATCTACGAGAGCGTGGCCACGCTGTTGCGGCTCGACCAGCGCGGCGCCACCGTGCAGTGTTTCGCGCCGAACATTCCTCAGTTGCACGTGATCAACCACATGACCGGCGAGGAAATGCCCGAAACGCGCAACGTGCTGGTGGAATCGGCCCGCCTGGCGCGCGGTGCAATCCAGGACCTAGCTGAAGCGCGCGCCGAGGATTTCGACGCACTGATCGTGCCCGGCGGCTTCGGTGCTGCGAAGAATCTGTCCGATTTCGCCAGCCAGGGCGCCGGCTGCAAGGTACTGCCGCAAGTGCTGAGCGTGGCGCAAGCCTTCGCTCAGGCCGGCAAGCCGGTGGGCATGATGTGCATCGCTCCGACCATGGCCACGCAAATATTCGGTGCCGGCGTGATCTGCACCCTCGGTCATGACGACGACGCGGCAGCCGCGGCAGTACGGGAAATGGGTGCCGAACATCAGGCCTGCGAGGTCAGCGACATCATCGAGGACTCCAAGCACCGACTGGTCACCACCCCGGCCTACATGCTGGCGCAGTCGATCAGCGAGGCCGCTTCCGGCATCTACAAGCTGGTCGACCGCGTACTCGAAATGACTGTCGAAAGCTGATCGGTGTTTCCCTGATCCCGGCCGCCATGACGCTGGCGTCCGGGCCTTCGGGATAGCTACATGCTCTCCTGACCGCAGCTCCCACAAGCGCGATGCGATGCAAGCCGCAACTCGCGTCACCCTCGGCACGAAGTGTTCAAGCTTCTGGCGAATCTTTGGCTCACAGAGGATTCCTTACGCGAAAGCGGCCAATCCACCCGACTCTCCCGCCGCCGCTCTGGTCATGCCGGCGAAGCTCGTGCAGCGTTGTCGCTCATCCAGCAGGAACGCAGACCATGAACGACGATGATGCACTGCTCGCCGAGCATGCCCAGACCGTGCGCCAGATGTTCGAGCGCATCCCCTTCAGCCTCATGCTGGGGATCGAGTTGGACGAAATATCCGCCGAGCGGGTGATCATGCACCTGTCGATGAAGGATGAACTGGTCGGCAACTTCGTGCACGGCATCCTGCACGGCGGTGTCATCGCCTCCCTGCTCGACGTAGCCGGTGGCGCCATGGCAATGGTCGGAGCGATGGACAAGCACCGGCACCTCCGCGCCCCGGAGCGTGCAGCGCAACTCGCGCGCCTGGGTACCATCGATCTACGTATCGACTATCTGCGCCCTGGGCGGGGCCAGCGCTTTACCGCGACCGCCATGTTGCTGCGTTCCGGCAACAAGGTGGCAGTGGTGCGCTCGGAGCTGCACAACGAGCATGACACGCTGGTGGCGGTCGGCACCGGAACCTATTTGTGCGGTTAGCTTCTTCTCAGTTGCGTCAGCAACCGATCCAGCGCATTGGCGAAGGCCTGCCGGTCACGCTCGCCGTAAGCGGACTGCCCGCCACCCACCTGCCCCTGCTCGCGCAGATCGGTGAACAGATTGCGCACTGCCAGGCGCTCGCCCATGTTGCGCTCGTCGAATTCGCGCCCTCGCGGGTCCAGCGCCGCGACACCCTTCTTCACCAGCCGATCGGCCAGAGGGACGTCACTGCAGATCACCAGATCGCCGGGCTCGGCATGTTCGACCAGGTAATCGTCGGCCGCATCGGGCCCGCTCGGCACCACGATCAGGCGTACGCAGGCGAACGCCGGCTTGACCTGACCCTGCCCGGCCACCAGCAGCACCTCGAACTTGCGCTTGAGCGCGAACTTGACCACCTGGTCCTTGGCCGCCCGCGGGCAGGCATCGGCATCGATCCAGACACGCATCGAACTCAGCTCCTGTATCTCACGCCGCGGCCCGCTTCACCGTCGCCAGCAACGCCGCGGCACCGGCGAACATGGTCGCGAAGCTGCGATTGACCAGTCGCTGCTGGCGCGGAGTGCGCAACAGCCGCAGCACTCTGGCTGCCAGGCCCGTGTAGCCAGCCATGACCAACAGGTCGACGACCACCATGGTCGCCCCCATCTCCACATACTGCAGCAGCAGCGGCTTGGTGGGGTCGAGAAACTGCGGCAGCACCGCCAGGATGAACACGATGGCCTTGGGATTGCTGGCATTGACCACAAACCCGCGCAACACCAAGCTCAGCGGCCGCCCAATGGACCGTGGCGCGGCAGAATCATCCAGCGCCTGCGGTAGGGCCTGCCACTGTTTCCAGGCCAGCCACAGCAGGTAGGCGACACCGAACCACTTGATCAAGCCGAACGCCAGCTCGGAGGTGGCCAGCACTGCACCGAGGCCCGCCGCCACGACAGCGATCTGCAGCACCAGCGCAATCTGCAAGCCAATGGCATTCCAGTAGCCGCGCCAGAAACCGTACTGCAGCCCACAGGACATCGAAGCGATGGCGCCGGCGCCCGGCGACAGACTGATCACCCAACAGGCGACGAAGAAGGCGAGCCAGGCTTCAAGCGACATCATGCACTCCTCTTTCGATGGTTCCGACGAGATTCAGTCCGGCATGCCCTTGCCGAGCTTCACCGGCTCCTTGAGCTTGCGTCCCATGGCCTTGCGCATGCGGATGTTCAGCGCCTCGACCGCTAGCGAGAAGGCCATCGCGAAGTAAACATAGCCTTTCGGCACGTGCGCACCGAACGCTTCGGCGACCAACAAAGTGCCGACCACGATCAGGAACGAAAGCGCGAGGATCTTCAGCGTCGGGTGCTTCTCGATGAAGTCGCTGATGGTGCCCGCCGACAGCATCATCACCCCGACCGCGATGACGATGGCGGCAATCATCACCTGAACGTTGTCCACCAGGCCTACGGCGGTAATCACCGAATCCAGCGAGAAGACGATATCGATCACCGCGATCTGCAGGATGATCCCGACGAATCCGGCTTTGACCGCACCGCCTGCACCACCCGCCTGCTCTTCCTCGCCCTCGACGCTGTGCCAGATTTCCATCGTGCTCTTGAACAGCAGGAACAGGCCACCGAAGAACAGGATCAGGTCACGCCCGGAAACCCCGTGATCCATGATGGTGAACAGGTCGTCGGTCAGGCGCATGACCCAGGCGATCGAGAGCAACAGCAGGATCCGCGTACCCATCGCCAGAGCCAGGCCGAAGAAACGCGCCTTGGGTTGCTGCTCCTTGGGCAGGCGCGCCACCAGGATCGAGATGAAGATGATGTTGTCGATACCGAGGACGATTTCCAGGGCGGTCAGGGTCAGGAACGCGACCCAGATTTCAGGGCTGCTCAGCCATTCCATAAGGATTAATTCTCGTTGGAGCTGTGGTTGTAGAGCCGTACTTCGCTGCCGCGCCAGCGACGCACGACCTTCTGGAAGAACAAGCTATTGGGCACTTGCACGATAGCGCCGGTTCCACTCTCGACTACCTCCTCGAGGGTGGTGTACAGCAGGTTGATGTTGATCACCCGGCCTTTGACGATGGGCTTGTCAAAACTTTCCACCAGCTCCACCACATCCCCCAACCGGAAAGGACCAACGGTCAGGATCAGCACAGCACAAAGCAGGTTGGACAACACGCTCCAGATGGCGAAGAACGCGATTGCCGCCACCGCAACGAAACCGGACAGCGCGGTCCAGAGCACCGTGGCGGATACGCCGACACGCTCCAGCACCATGATCAGCGCACCGCCCATGATGAACCAGCGAATGCCTCCACGCACCGGCAGCAGCAGTTCCGGCGGCAGTGGATAGCGCCCGGCGATGCGATTCAGGCCGCGCGCCACGAACCGCTGCAGGATATAGGCAACCAGCAGGATCAGCAGGATCTGCATGCCCAGCAGCAGCTGTTCCTGCCATTGCTCAAACACTCGCAGCAGTTGCTCGCTCATGAACTGGCCTCCAGCTGGTTCTGCAGGGTTTCCAGCGTTTCCAGTGCCTGCAGCCAGGCCTCCTCCAGCTCACCCTCACGCACCTTCAGCGCGGCCTGACGGGCCAGCAGATCGCGCAGTTCGTCCTTGCGAGCGGACTCGTACAGCGCCGAGTCGGCAAGGCGGGCATCCAGACCGGCAAGCTGCTCATGGACCTCGGAAAGGCTCTTTTCCAGCTTGTCCGCCTCACGCTTGTGCGGCGCCAGTTGCTGGCGCAGGGCCGCTGCGGCCTGTCTCTGCGCGCGCTTGTCGGTTTTATCCACAGCCATTTCAGGCGAGGTAGCCGGCTGCTGGCGGCTCCGGTAGTCGACCAGCCAGCGCGCGTAGTCGTCCAGGTCGCCGTCGAAATCCTCGACCCGCCCATCGGCGACCAGGCGGAACTCGTCAGTGGTGCTCTTGAGCAAGTGGCGATCGTGGGACACCACCAGTACCGCGCCTTCGAAATCCTGCAACGCCAGGGTCAGCGCCAGGCGCATTTCCAGATCGAGGTGGTTGGTCGGCTCATCGAGCAGCAGCAGGTTCGGCTTGCCCCAGGCGATCAGCGCCAGGGCCAGGCGCGCCTTCTCACCGCCGGAAAAATTCAGTACCGGCTCGTCGCAGCGATCGCCGCGAAAATCGAAGCCACCGAGAAAATCGCGTAGCGTCTGTTCGCGCTCGCCGGCGGCGATGCGCTGCAAGTGCAGCAAGGGGCTGGCCTTGGGGTCCAGCGCATCGAGCTGGTGCTGGGCAAAGTAACCGATCACCAGGTTCTCGCCACGCTGCAGATGACCGCCGAGTGGCTGCAGCTCGGCGGCCAGTGTCTTGATCAGCGTAGACTTGCCGGCGCCATTCGGTCCGAGTAGACCGATGCGTGCGCCAGGCACGAGCTGCAGCTTGACCTTGTCCAGAACCCGCTTGCCGGGATAACCGAGGGCTCCTTCCGACAGATCCAGCAGCGGGCTGGATACCTTGTCCGCCTCACGGAAGGAAAAGTCGAAGGGCGAGTCGATATGCGCCGGCGCGAGCTCTTCAAGCTTTTCCAGCACCTTGATCCGGCTCTGCGCCTGACGTGCCTTGGTGGCCTTGGCCTTGAAGCGGCGGATGAAGCTTTCCATGTGGGCACGCTGCGCCTGCTGCTTCTCGAACGCCTGCTGCTGCTGCGCCAATCGCTCGGCACGGGTGCGCTCGAACGCCGAATAACCGCCGCGGTACAGGGTCAGTTTGCGCTGTTCGAGATGCACAACGTGATCGACCACTGCGTCGAGAAAGTCGCGGTCGTGGGAAATCAGGATCAGCGTACCCGGATAGCTTTTCAGCCAGTCTTCCAGCCAGAGGATGGCATCGAGGTCGAGGTGGTTGGTCGGCTCGTCGAGCAGCAGCAGGTCGGAGGGGCACATCAGCGCCTGCGCCAGGTTCAGGCGCATCCGCCAGCCACCGGAAAAGCTGCCGACCGCCAACTCCATCTGCTCGTTGGAAAAACCGAGGCCGGCCAGCAACTTGCGGGCACGAGCGTCGGCGGTATAGCCGTCGGCACTGTCCAGCTCACTGTGCAGGCGCGCCAGGGCGACGCCATCGTGTCCCTGCTCGGCGGCCAGCAGTTGCGCCTGGACGCGACGCAGCGTCTCATCGCCGTCCAGCACGTAATCGACCGCCAGCCGTTCGAGGGTATCGACCTCTTGGCGCATGTGTGCGATACGCCAGTCCGGCGGCATCTGGCTATCACCACCATCGGGTGTCAGCTCACCACGCAGCAGTGCGAACAGGCTGGACTTTCCGGCGCCATTGGCACCCACCAGCCCGGCTTTCTGGCCGGGATACAGGGTCAGCTCGGCGCCTTCCAGCAGACGCTGGGGGCCACGCTGTAGAGTAAGGTTCTGAAGTCGAATCATAATGGCGGCGGAGTTTATCAGTTCGCCCTGAACGCCAGCCGACCGCCAACGAAAAAAATCAGCTCATGCACACCACCGATCTCTGGTCCTTCGCCCTCGCCTGCTACGCCCGCCCAAGGGTGGAAAGGCTTTGCCTCGAACTGCAGGAACAGGGTGTCGATATCTGCCTGTTGCTCTGCGGAGCCTGGCTCGAGGCACGTGCAATCAGCTGCACGCCGCAGCGCCTGGAACGACTGCGGCAGCTCGCCGGCCACTGGCAACACGAAGTCGTCACACCATTGCGCAGCCTGCGTCAAAACTGGCGGGACGCGGCGCAGTCGGACCTGCAGATGAAGGCACTCAGAGAGCAGTTGAAGGCACTGGAACTGGCAGCAGAGAAGACGTTGCTAGGCAGGCTGGAGCGTGAGACGCAGTACTGGCCGACGCAGAGCGGCCCTGCGCCCTGGCTGGAGCCGCTCACCGGGTGCGTGAGGGATGGCGATGCGGCGCGGGAATTCCTGCGCCGCACCGCAGCCGCGGCTCAGTTGGAACTCGCGGGCGCCTGAGTGGCTCCGGCTGGCTTGCGTGCCGCGGGTTTGCGCGGAGCCGGCTTCTTCGCTGCGGCGGGCTTGGTTGCGACTGTCGGCTTGGCTTTGCTCGTCGTCGAGCGTGTTGCGCGCGGTTTGGCCGCGGCAGTCCTGGCCGCCGGTGCCGGCTTGGTTCCGCCTGCTTTGGCCACCGCCTGAGCGGAAGTGGTTCTCGGAGTACTGCGCGACCTGCTTCTGGACGGCGCAGCGACCGACGCGGTCTTGGCCGGCGCTGTCCCCGCCTGGGCAGCAGCCTCTTCAACCTGACGGATGCCTTCCGCCAGTTTCAGGCTCTGCTGGGTATCGCGCTTAAGATCGGCCAGATAGGCCAGAGTTTCGCCTTGACGAACATCGAGCAGTGCCAGTGCCTCGTCAAGCTCATCGATGCGCGCGCGCGCCTTGCCTTGCGCCTTGGGCTTACCGGCTGCACCCGCTTCGTCCAGCTTCGCCCGCGCCCGGACAAGCTTGTCACGAGTCTTGCCGCGCTGTTTTTCCAGCTTCGCGAGCAGATCGTGCGCCTCTTTCTGCGCATCGGCGCAGGCCTTTTCCAGATGTTCAACGAGACTGCGTGACAACTGCTGCAGCAACTGCAATGGGCTGCTGACAGTCTTTTTCTTTGCTGACATTGCGGCGCCTCCTGGCAGGTAAGATGCCCTCATACTAGACGGGCCATCGACATCCGCCAACAGCAGGCGCCTCGCGCCATGAAGAGCGGCGACTATGCGGTTGCAGCCGTCTGTCGATGCGCTGTATGCAGCACCTCGATCAGGCAATCTTCCAGCTCGAACCGCTCATGCAGCAGTTGCCCGAGACGCTTCAGTTCATCGGGCAGATCGGGACTCTCCAGGCAATCACCGTTATCGCAGCGATCATTGAAAGCCACCGCCACCTCGGTAATGGCCTCGATGCGGGGATAAATCTGTCTGGCCAGATCCAGGCCGCGCTGATCGCCGAATGTCTCGCCTTCATGAATCAGCTGTTCGTAAATCTCGAAATGGCCTGCCGACACGTAGTCGAGCAACAGCTGGCAGAATTTCTGCAATGCCGGTCGGGTCACCGGTTCGACCCCCGTATGCAGTTCATGGAAAGCCGTGATCAGTGCGTGGCGTTCCTGCAGCCAGCGATCGATTAGCAGATGCACACCTCCCCAGCGTTCCTGGGCGTTCCGACAGCTCTCGAGCATGATGACCTCACTTCCCTAATCGATAATGCTTATGGCGCCTTCCGAGACGATTTTTTTGTCTACCGGTATCGGCTTGGGTGAGTGGCGGCGGCTATGGCGATAACCTACACCGCTCGAGCAGACTATGCCGGCACGATGGAAGGTTCAAGCGATGCCGGCAAAATTCGCCAGACGGCTCGGCGTGGATCAAACAAGCGCAACGAGCCGTGCATCATGGACCACCGGGCGCGGTGATCATTCCCTCGGGGATGTTTCCGTTTCGTACGGAGTCGGGCCGGCCTCAGCCGCGCCGCAGCATCTGCCAGAGGCAAAACAGCGACATGGCGATGAATGCCAGCAGGGTCCATTCGGGAATGCTCATGCCCAGCAGGGTCCAACTGACCTCAGAGCACTCCGCGGTGCCGTGCAGTACCTTGCGAACGATATCCAGGAACGGAAACGCTTCCATCATGTATTCAAGGGGTGGCAGACAACTGGGAAGCTGGTCGGCCGGTACGCTCTGCAGCCAGATCTGCCGGCCGGCGGTCGCCGCACCGAAGATTGCGAACAGCAGGGCCAGAGCGGAGTAAGCCACTCGCCCACCGCGCCCCGGCGAGTGAATGCCGGCCACCAGGCAGACCAGCCCGAAACCGATGATGCAGATCCGCTGCACGATGCACAGTGGACAGGGCAGCAGCCCCATCACGTGTTCCATGTAGAGCGCTACACCAATCAGCAACGCACAACCTGCAAAGGCGAGAAAAAACAGCGAACGGGGGCTGGCCAGATTCATGACAATTCCGCGAGTAGAAAAGCCCGATACGGTAGAGCGCCCGGCGGGATGCTTCAAGCCTCGAGTTTCGGTTTTGCCAGCGGCAACCGGTCACGATCGACACTGCTGCGATCAAGCAAGCCCAATCCCTCCAGGAACAACCGGTTGCTGCGCTCCGACTCACCCAGCTGGGCAAGCAACCGCGCCAGCTCGGCACAGGTTTCCGGCCGATGCTCCATACGCAGGCTGGCCTCCAGGTAGTCGCGGGCCTTGCCCCACAGCTCGTTGCGCAAGCTCAGGCGACCCAGCGCCAGCAGCAGCTCGGCGCTTTCGGGATGCGCCTTGAGCCATGCCTCGGCATGCGACAACTGCCGGGAGGGCTCGCGCCCGAGCACACGGCCGTAACGCTCCACCAGGCGTTCGTCGAAGTCGCGCTTGAGCGCCGTGAGCAGCACCTCCTCGGCCTTCGCCTCGGCACCAAGGCGACTCAATCCGTCGGCATAAGCACGCACGATCAGCGGCTCGCTGCGCAGCGCATTCGGCACTGTCTGCCAGCATTGATTCAGTGCCGACGCCGGATCACCTTCGACCGGCGCCTGGACTCGACCGGCCTGCTCGAGCGCGGCCGTCCAGGCCAGCAATTCCAGTTCGCTCAATCGCGCGGGCGGCAACGCACGTTGCTTGCGCAACTCCGGTAACAGGCGGCACAGCGCCGGCCAATCTTCCAGCTGTACGTAGAGCTGCTGCAACATGCTCAAGACATAGGAATGGCGGGGATATTCATCGTGCAGCGCGACCAGCGAGTCGCGCGCCTCGACATATTGGCCACGGGCGATCTGCAGCTGCGCCTGTGTCAGGCCCACCGCCAGGCTGGCTTCCGGTGCCCGCTCGCGGGCCTGGCGCAGCAGTTCGTCGCTCTGTTCGTGCTCGCCCAGCTCGTTGGCGGCACGTGCGGCACCCAGGTAATGCACCAGCGGCTGACGATCATGTTCCGCTGCAGTCCGCAGGTGCGCCAGCGCCGGGCTCCACTGGCCTTCCGCCAATTCGCGCAGGCCATTGTGCGAAGCCTTGGCCAGACGACGCTCGCGGTGCCGGCGCGACCAGGGATTTACCAGCGCGCCCGAGGTCTGCAGCAGGCCCAACAGCCAGTGCACCGCCATCGCCAGCAACCAGACGCAGGCGAGCAGTGCCAGAAATACCCAGAAGCTCGACTCATAGCGGAACTGGTCATAGGTGATCAGCACATAACCGGCGCTCCGGCTGATCGCCCAACCGAGAAACCCGACGACGGCGAGCAGAAAAATGAAAACCAGGGCCAGACGTTTCATGTGCGCTGCGCCTCCTGTTCCGGCGTATCGGACTCGGTGGGCGCCTCGCGTTTCTCGACGTAGGCCTGCAATGCCTTCAGCGCCGAGGACAGGTCCGGCAATTGCACCTCGACCTCACGTTGCGCCAGCGCGTCGATGCGCTCGCGCAAGCCGCGCGCCTGGCCGTTATCTTCGCTGAAATGGTCCGAAATCAGTTCGCTCGCCTGTCGCAGTGCCTGCTGGTACACCTCGGCATTGCCGTTGAGTACGGCCCACTGCGCCTGCTCGATGGCCAATGACAACGCCAGGCGCACCTGCCCCAGCGTCTGCCCGGCCAGCAATGGCTTGACGTTGGCACCGGCATCGAAGTCGACACGCACGAAGCGAGTCAGCTCATTCAGCCAATGCTGCCAGCGGCTCTGGCCGGGTTCTTCGGTCCCCGCCTCGCCATTGACGAATTCAGGTGCCAGGGCACTGAGACGACTGCTCTGTCCGCGCAACGCACCGAGTTGCAGGAACAGCCCGGTACGGTCGAGCTGTGGCAGGCTGCGTAGTGCTTCGAGGCCTTCCAGCAGCTTCTGGCGGGCGGCGTACGCGCTCGGGTCGTCCTGATTCTGCAGGATGAGGTCGGCCTCGGCGACCAGCATTTCAGCGCTTTTCACGTCCTGCATGGCCGACAGCTGCAACATGGCCATGCGCAGCAGATGTTCGGCTTCGGCCAGGCGCCACTCCTCGCGACTGGCGCCCAGCACCTGCTCGACGCGCCCCGCCAGGCGCTGCTGATCGCTCTGCAGGGTGGCGAGCAGGCGCCGCCGCTCGTCCAGTTCAGCAACTGACGGCAGCTGCTCCAGGCGCCCGAGACGCGCGGCCAACTGCTGATTGCCGGCAGCCAGTTGCTGCGCCTGCTCGTCGGCCTTCTGCAGCGATACCTGCCGGTCGGCTTCCTGCGCACCGAACTGCTGCAGTTGCCAGAAGCTGTAGCCGCCCAGCGCCACGCCGCCAAGGCCGACCAGCAGCGCCAGCGATGCAACGGCCTTGGCGGCGCCGCTGGACGCTGGTCGAGATGATACGGGCTTGGCAGGTTCGGCAGCGGGCACCGGCTCACTGGCAGGGGTTTGCAGCGGGTCTTTGTTGGAGTCTGCTTCGCTCACATTTCCATCCTTCGCTTCAAGGGGCGGTCTCGCACAAGGCCGTCAGCAAGGCCGCGGCACCAGCGCCACGGCAATCCACGACTCGTTTGACACCCAACTGCCGCGCCATCTCGGCCACACGCGGGCTGGGTACGAACAAGGTTAGCTCAACCATCTCATGCCAGGCATCGGCGGCCAGCTCACGCAGCGATTGCAGACCCTGCCCACTGCTGACCACTAGGCCGTTGAGCCGTTCCGCTTCGATGGTCGCCGACAGCACTCCCGAAGGATAGCTCGGTAGCTTGCGTCGGTAGAGTTCGAGAAAATCCACCGTCACGTCACGACCACGCAGGGTCTCGGCGAAGAACTCGCGCCCACCCTCACCGCGCAGGATCAGCACCCTGGGATTCCGAACCGCCAGCGCCTCGTTCAAACGTGGCAGGGCCAGCAGAGCCTCGCTGTCATCACCTGTATCGGGCCAGCTGACATCCAGCCCATGGTTCTGGAGGATCGCGCCGGTTGCGGCACCGACACTGAACCACGGCTGAGCGGATGGCGGTTGCGGCCAGTAGCGGTCCAGCAATTCGATACCCAGGCGCGCAGCCGGTTTGCTGACCACTACCACGGCGCAGTAACGATCCAGCCCGCGCATCAGTGCGTTTTGTTCGGGCGTCTCGGGCAGCGGCTCGATACTCAGCAGCGGCAAACTGGCGCTGTGAACGCCCGCCTCGGCCAGCGTGGCCGCCAGCACGGCGCACTCATCGGCGGGCCGGGTCAGCAGCAGACGCCAGCCGGTCACTCGTGCCCGGCCTCGCCGTACACCGCCTTGAGAATCTGCGCGGCGCCCTGTGCCAGCAGTGCTTCGGCGACCTGCACGCCCAGCGCTTCCGCCTGTTCAGCCGGTGCACGACCCTCGGCGCGCAACAGTTGGGTTCCATCGGGCTGACCGACCAGACCGAGCAACCAGAGCTGGTCGCCTTCGAGCACGGCATAGCAGGCGATCGGCACCTGGCAGCCGCCGTTGAGATGGCGGTTCAACGCGCGCTCGGCGGTTACACGGATGGCGGTTTGCGGATCGTTCAGGCAGGCCAACAGTTGGTGCAGCTCGGCATCGTCGGTACGGCATTCGATGCCGACCGCGCCCTGACCACCGGCCGGCAGGCTTTCGTCGACGCCGATGCTGGAGCGGATACGCTCGCCGAAGCCGAGGCGAATCAGGCCCGCAGCGGCGAGGATGATGGCGTCGTACTCGCCGGCATCGAGCTTGGCCAGGCGGGTGTTGACGTTGCCACGCAGGAACTGGATCTTCAGATCCGGCCGGCGCGCCAGCAACTGGGCCTGGCGGCGTAGGCTGGAGGTGCCGACGACACTGCCGAGCGGCAACGCATCGAGACTGTCGTAATGGTTGGAGACGAAGGCATCACGCGGATCTTCGCGCTCGCAGATGCAGTACAGGCCGAGTCCGGCAGGAAACTCCATCGGTACATCCTTCATCGAATGCACGGCGATGTCTGCCTCGTTTTCCATCAGCGCCGTTTCCAGCTCCTTGACGAACAAGCCCTTGCCGCCGATTTTCGCCAGCGGCGCATCCAGCAACTTGTCACCACGACTGACCATCGGCACCAGGCTGACCACCAGCCCTGGGTGGGAGGCTTCCAGTCGCGCCTTGACGTACTCGGCCTGCCACAGGGCCAGGGCACTCTTGCGGGTGGCAATGCGAATTTCGCGGGACATGGGCAATTCCAGAATAGTGAATTGCCGGCGATGATAGCAGGACCGACGCGCGGGCTGGGCTGGCCGGGATCAAGGAAAAAGAAGCTGGAAGCAAAGTCCGTATGCGAGCCGATGCTGTAACGCTGTCAAGCTCTCGCCACTTTACTTCTTGCTCACAGCTTCAGGCTTCGAGCTGCTTTTCAGAGGCTCTGCATTAACTTGCGGACCCCCGCAACATGCCGGCGGCTGACCGTCAGCGGCTCGCCTTCGAGGCCCTTCAAATGCAGCTGGAAGTGCCCCAGCGGCGTACGTTGCAAGCGTTCAATACGGTCACGATAGACCAGCGCATTGCGGTGCACGCGTACGAAACGCTCGCCGAACTCCTCTTCCAATGCCTTCAGCGGCTCGTCCAGCAGTACCTCGCCGGATTCGTGGCGCAGTGTCACGTACTTGTGATCGGCGATGAAATAGATCACCTGATCCAGTGGAATCAGTTCGATGCCTTTGCGAGTGCGCGCACTTATATGACTGCGCGGCCCGGCACCGCTGACCGCTGCGGGACGGGTCAGGGCCGCAAGCTGCACGCGGTTCGGGCGCTCGGCTTTCTTCAATGCCTCGCTGAGATGCTCCAGCCGGACCGGTTTGACCAGATAGCCGACCGCGCTGACCTGGAAAGCCTCGATCGCGAATTCATCATGGGCAGTGCAAAAAATCACCGCGGGCGGCACTTCCCGTTCACAGAGCTTGGCGGCAACCTGCAATCCGTCCAGGCCGGGCATACGGATATCCAGCAAGACGATATCGGGCCGCAGCTCCTCGATCAGGGAGAGGGCCTCTTCGCCATTGCTGGCAGAAGGTTCCAGGACACGATAGCCGTCAAGCTCACCTACCAGTCGGCCGAGGCGCTCGCGGGCTAGAGGTTCGTCATCGACAATCAGCACATTCATATGGATCTGGCTTCCTGCTTTTGTCTCGCGCACGGATAGCGTAGACAGGTGTAGTGGCGGCCTTCACGGCGCTCCACGCTGAGACTCGCTGTAGACCCGAAAAGTGCCGTTAGTCGTGCGTCTATGTTGCGCAAACCCTGTCGCGTCCCCTGGGAAGGCAGCGTTTGAGCCGTTTCGTCATAGGGATTACTGACCTCAAGATGAAACACGCCATCGGCATAATGGGCCGCCACGCCGACCACACCGCCCTCGATGCGTGGCTGGATACCGTGAATCAACGCGTTTTCCAGCATGGGCTGGAGCGTGAGCTGGGGAATCGGCAGGTCCTCCGGCACGCCTTCCATCTGCCAGTCTACGCGCAGCCGATCACCCAGCCGGTATTGTTCTATGGACAGATAGCGTCGGGACAACTCCAGCTCTTCGCCCCAGGTTACCAGGCTGCCGGCGCGCGCCAGGCTGGCGCGGAACAGGTCGGAAAGGTCCAGCACCGCTTGTTCCGCCCGTGAGGGATCACTCACCACCAGGCTGGCGATGCTGTTCAGGCTGTTGAACAGGAAATGCGGGCGGATACGCGCCTGCAGCGATTCGATGCGTGCCTGCAACTCCGCCTGCTCCTGACGCCGCCACTGACTCTGCAGATAGAAATAGCGCAGCAACAGGGCCGACATGATCAGGCTGATCAGCGCATGACGCAGATAGAGGTTGGCCTCGCCGTCACGCGTTAGCGGCCCGCCAAGCTGGTAGATGTCCGCCACCGCCGTGCAGGCCAGGGTCAGGCCCACCACCAGCGCGCAACACACCATCCCGGCCAGCGCCGCCCGCAGCCGCGCCAGCAGAGGACGCAGCAGGCACATGGTGCCGGCCGACAGCAGCACGATCCATTGCACGAACAGCGAAACCAGCGCCAGGCGCATCCAGTTGAACATCGGCTGCATGGGCTCGGCCAGCACCAGCACCAGTACCAGCAGTTCTGCGAGCAGCACCAGACCGAGCAGAGCTTCCGACTCGCACAACTCGGGCACGAAGAAATCGTCGACCGAGGCGCCGGAACCTGATTGTTTGAGCCTTTCCGCTATTTGCATGGCTTGTTCCGCGAAGAGTACAGAGCGATAAAGGAGGAAGCGCAACTGCGCCGCAACCGTAAGGCATAGTCTATCGACGCCTCACCTCGCCGTTGTGATGCCTCTTCGCAACTTCACCTCACAATGCACGGCAAGGGACCAGCGGGGCGATTAAAGATCTGAGCGGGCGCTCGATATACCAATTGCGGCGGGAGGATCGCCCTGCACCTTCGAGCATTAGCAGGCTGTTGAAAAACGTAGGTGAGGTAGGCAAGACGAGGCAAGAACAGCCGAAGAAGCGCAGTTTACGTGTTGTAAATGAGCATTCTGAGGCGGTTTTTAACGAAGTATTGCCAACGCAGGTAGTTTTTCAACAGCCTGTTAGTCGTCCTTGGCAACAGGCGTTGGTTTTCCTCTTTGCGGGGCCGTTTGACTCGAGGCCAGCCTGGATCAGCTCAGGGCCTGACGCCGTCGGCAGCACTCGCATGGCGCGAATCACCAGGCCGATGAGGGACGGCGCAACCCTGTTATCATTCGGCCCTTTCCATCGCCCAACCGATTTCAGCGAGCGCATTCATGAGCACCGACAAGACCAACCAGTCCTGGGGCGGCCGTTTCAGCGAGCCCGTAGACGCCTTCGTCGCCCGATTCACCGCCTCCGTCGAGTTCGACAAGCGCCTCTACCGCCACGACATCATGGGCTCGATCGCCCACGCCACCATGCTGGAGAAAGCCGGCGTCCTCAGCGCCGACGAGCGCGACCAGATCATCGCCAACCTGAAGGACATCCAGGCCGAGATCGAAGCCGGCACCTTCGACTGGCGCATCGATCTAGAAGACGTGCACATGAACATCGAGGCGCGTCTGACCGACCGCATCGGCGTCACCGGCAAGAAGCTGCACACCGGCCGCTCGCGCAACGACCAGGTCGCCACCGATATCCGCCTCTGGCTGCGCGATGAAATCGACATCATCCTCGGCGAAATCACCCGCCTGCAGCAGGGTCTGCTGGGCCTGGCAGAAACAGAAGCCAACACCATCATGCCCGGCTTCACCCACCTGCAGACCGCGCAGCCGGTGACCTTCGGCCATCACCTGCTGGCCTGGTTCGAGATGCTCAGCCGCGACTACGAGCGCCTGGTGGACTGCCGCAAGCGCACCAACCGCATGCCGCTGGGCTCGGCCGCGCTGGCCGGCACCACCTACCCGATCCAGCGGGAGATAACCTGCGAGCTGCTGGGCTTCGAAGCGATCTCCGGCAACTCGCTGGATGGCGTCTCGGATCGTGATTTCGCCATCGAATTCTGCGCCGCCGCTTCGGTGGCGATGATGCACCTGTCGCGCTTCTCCGAAGAGCTGGTGCTATGGACGTCGGCGCAGTTTCAGTTCATCGACCTGCCCGACCGCTTCTGCACCGGCTCCTCGATCATGCCGCAGAAGAAGAACCCCGACGTACCAGAGCTGGTGCGTGGCAAGACCGGCCGCGTGTTCGGCGCACTGAGCGGCCTGTTGGTACTGATGAAGGGCCAGCCCCTGGCGTACAACAAGGACAACCAGGAAGACAAGGAGCCGCTGTTCGACGCCGCCGATACCCTGCGCGACAGCCTGCGCGCCTTCGCCGACATGGTTCCGGCGATCCGCCCGAAGCGCGAGATCATGCGCGAGGCGGCGCTGCGCGGCTTCTCCACCGCCACGGACCTGGCCGACTATCTGGTGCGCAAAGGCCTGCCGTTCCGCGACTGTCACGAGATTGTCGGCCACGCGGTGAAGTACGGCGTCGACACAGGCAAGGACCTGGCCGAAATGAGCCTCAACGAGCTGCGCCAGTTCAGCGACCAGATCGATGACGACGTCTTCGCCGTACTGACCCTGGAAGGCTCGGTGAACGCCCGCGACCACATCGGCGGCACCGCACCGAATCAGGTCCGCGCCGCCGTACAGCGTGGCAAGGCCCTGCTCGCCAGCCGCTGATTCATGCAACGGAGCGGGTGCCCGCCCGCTCCGTACGGAGACGCGCATGTCGCCGCGCAAACCTCGCCTGCCCTTCGCCAACGCCTGGTTCTTTCCCGCGGCGGCGCTGTATGCGGCATTGCTGCTGCCCTGGTCGATCCTCACCCTGCTCGGCTTGGTCCCCGTCTTGCCCGGCCTGGCGACGCCGGCCGGCCATGCCCACGAGATGCTCTTCGGTTACGCCCTGGCCGTGGTGGCCGGCTATCTGCTCGGCCCGCAACGCCTGGGCTTGACGCTCGCCCTGCTGGCCTGCTGGTGCCTGGCACGCCTGGGGTTTCTGCTCTGGCCCGGCTCCTGGTTTGCCACGCTCGCTGCCATTGCCTTCGCCATCGGCCTGGCCTGGAATGTCGTGCCGCGCTTTCTCGGGGCGGCGAAGAAGTGGCGCAACCAGACCGTGGCACCGGTGGTCGTCGGCTTGAGTCTACTCAGCGTCGGAGTTGGTCTGGCGCTCGCTCGGCCGTTCGCCTCGACGCTGCTGCACGAAGCTCTGCTGCTGCTCGCCCTGCTGATGTTCTTCATGGGCGGGCGCATCCTGGCGCCGGCGATTGCCGGCCATGCGCTGAGCCAGCGTCGCAGTCAGGACGCCCGCGTACAGCCCTGGCTGGAAGGCAGCGTGCTGATCGTGCTGCTGGTGGCGCTGTTGCTGAACCTACTGTCGCCCTGGCTGGCCACCGCCAGGCTCACCGGCAGCCTGATGCTGCTGGCAGGCGTGCTCACGACCATCCGCCTGTTGCGCTGGCGTCCCTGGCGGTGTCTGGCGCGCCCCGATCTGCTGGTTCTGCTGCTCGGTTATGCCTGGCTGGCGCTCGGTCTGGTATTCACCGGCCTGGCCATCGCCGGCCTGCTGCCGCTCACCGCCATGCTGCACAGCATCACGGTGGGTGCATTGGGCAGCCTGACCTTCGGCGTGATGGCCCGCACACGCTTGATCTACCGTTTCCGCGATGCCAATGCGCACCCCTGGATTCACCCGGTCGTGCTGTTGATCAGCCTGGCCGCGCTGGCGCGCATGCTGGGTTCAGATCAGCGTCTCTGGCTGCTCGGCGCCGCCGGCTGCTGGTCGCTGGCCTTCCTGTCGCTGGCCGTGCTGCTGTGGCAGACCCGCGGCGCGCACCCCAACAGCGGGCGGCGCAACGCTGACCCAGGCTGAACCGACCGGAATTCCTCGGTGCTGGCACTATTCGGGCTGATCACCTCACTGCATGCAATACCCGACATCAAGGCCATCTTCGGCGTGATGTCCTGACATTGAACTTCATCGACTGAAACAGCACTTGCCCGCGACGCCCGAGCGCTGCCCCTGTCGCTCGCTCCATGGCAGACTGCAGGCGTGAACACCCGGAGATCGCCGATGACTGCCTCCAAGCGCCCACGCTTTCGCGTCGATGCCGACCGCCAGGCCGCCAGCCGGCGGGTTCGCTATATCGAGACCAATCGACCCGACGACGGCAGCTGTACCCTGTGCCAACTGGACGAAGAAAACCCACCGACATTCGAGAATCGCGCCATGTCCGAACCGCAAGACGATGAAGAATCCTTCGCCGAGGAGACCCTGATCCAGGCGATCGAGAACCAGCTGGAAGCCGGCGACCCACCCGCTGTCCAGGCCACGCTGAACAAGCTGACGCTGGTCGGTTACGAACGCGAGGAGAGCATCAGGTTGATGGCCCTGGCACTGGCGCACGAGATCCGGCAGATGCTCGACGAGGATCGCCCCTTCGACGCCGAAGGCTACGAAACCCTGCTGCGGGGCCTGCCCGAACTGCCCGAATAACCTGGTCGCCACCGACGCAGCAACTACACTCTGCAAACAAGGGCCACGGTCCATCCCAAGGAGCGAACATGTCTTACACCCCCGATCTGGTAGCCGAACTGGAGATTCTTCGTCTGTTCAATCTGGACAACACCCTGGAAGGCCTGAAGGTCCATCAGAGCGCTGATCCGGATGCCATCGCCGCAACCCAGCGACTGCATGCCAAGGGCCTGACTTCCCAACCCGACGGCGGCTACCTGACCAGCCTGGGGCGTGATGCCGCCGAGCATGCACAGAGTCTGCTGACCATCCTTTCCGGCGAGCACCTTGCCTGACGCCCATCCGGTGCGAGCTCGCCTCGCATCGGAAAAAACCTGCTCCCAGCGCCAGCCGGCTGCTCCTTAACCCCGGTCACATGCCCCATGATATTTTTCCGCACCTGGCGCCAGCTTTGACCGACTACGCTCAGCCCACCGAGGAGAGCCGCTTACTTTTCCTTTCGAATCAAACATGTAGCGTAAGATAGCCAGGGTCTGTTGCCGTTTCATCGCATCCGCGCCGGAGCCTGCGTCCCGCGCCTTGCCTGGCGCCATTTGTCGCAGCAACGCGGATTGCGCTGAAACGACAACAGACCCTAGAACCAACGGGCTTCGTACGAACGACTCCATGACTCAGCAAATCCATCCCATCCTCGAAGAAGGCATCGATCGCAAGGTGCTCGCCACGTTGCGTGCCCGCTTTCTGACGGTCAACGCCGAGCGCCTGGAGCGCGCGCTGCTGGCCATGTCGACGCGCCAACAACTGGTGCTCAGGCTGTTGCCCCTGCTGTTTCACGTCAATCATCCGGGCCTTCCCGGCTATGTCTCCGGCCTCGCACCGGCCGGCCTCGCAGGCTACGAGCCAGATACCGAAACGCTGGCCGAAGCCCAGCGCCTGACCCGCTCGTTCGCCTACAAGCCGCTGCGCGGCAAGCCACCGCAGCCCATTCTCGGGCTGTACCTGATGGGCAGCCTCGGCACAGTAGGCCAGGATGAGCGGAGCGATCTGGATGTGTGGGTATGCCATGACCCCGAGCTGCCATCCGAGCAACTGGCCGAGCTGCGCCGCAAGTGCGACCTGTTGACGGCCTGGGCCGCCAGCCAGGGCAGCGAAGCCTATTTCTTCCTGATTGACCCGGTCGCGTTCGCCCGGGGCGACCGCAACGGCCAGTTGACCAGTGACGATTGCGGCACTACCCAGCACTTCCTGCTACTCGACGAGTTCTACCGGACCGCCATCTGGCTGGGCGGACGTACGCCGCTCTGGTGGCTGGTGCCCGAATACGAGGAGCATCGCTACGCCGAATACGCCGCTACGCTACTGGCCAAACGCTTCATACGTCCCGAGGACGTCCTCGACCTCGGCAGCCTGGCCAGCATTCCGCCTGGCGAGTACCTGGGCGCCGGACTGTGGCAACTGTTCAAGGCCATCGACTCGCCCTACAAGTCGCTGTTCAAGCTGCTCCTGCTGGAAGTCTATGCCAGCGAGCACGGGCAGGTGCGCTGCCTGAGCCTGGACTACAAGCAGGCCGTGTATGCCAACCAACTGGTGCCGGACGAACTGGACCCCTACGTCACCGCCTATCGGCGGATCGAGGCCTATCTCCAGAATCGCGGCGATCACGGGCGTCTTGCACTGCTGCGACACTGCCTCTACCTGAAGGTCAACAAACCGCTCAGCCAGCCGCCGCGAAACCGCCAGAAAAGTTGGCAACGTCAATTGCTGGAGCGCCTGACCCGTGACTGGGGCTGGGACGAGCGCCAGTTCGCACGGCTCGACGGGCGCGCCCGCTGGAAGGTCGGCCAGGTCGATCACGAGCGACGGGCGCTGGTCAACGAACTGACCTACGGCTATCGCTTTCTCAGCGAGCTGGCGCGCCGCCTGCAGGCCACCAGCTCGATCAACAGACGCGACTTCGCAGTGATCGGGCGCTTCCTCAGCGCCGCCATCGAGCGCAAGGCCGGCAAGGTCGAGCTGATCAACCTGGGCATTTCACCAGACATGTCCGAACACAGTCTGACGCTGATGTATGCCTTCGATGCCGCCGGCGAAGCGTCCTGGTCACTTTACCCGGGCAGCCTGAGCCTTCCGGACACCACGAACCATGCGCCCGTCAAGCGCACCCGTGAACTGCTCCCGCTGCTCGCATGGGGTCATCGCAATGGCATCATCGATGCGGCCACGCACCTGTCGCTGCACCCCGGTGATAGCGGCCTCGGCGAGGCCGAGCTGTTCGCGCTGCTCAATGCGTTGCGCCAAGCCTTTCCCATGCCGCTGGAACAAGCCTCCGAAGAGGCGCTGCTGACCAGCAGCATTCCCCGGCAGACACTCCTGCTGATCAATGTCGGCCTCGACCCGTTCAGCGCTCAGCACCTGCCGGCAACGGACGAAGGTGCCGATGCGCTCCGCTATTCGGCTGCCCGCGAGAATCTGGTGCTGAGCATCGACCAACTGACGCTCAATTCCTGGAGCGAACTGATCGTCAGCCAGCATACCGGCCCCTTCGCGCTGGCCAACTGCCTGAGTGGTTATCTCGCAAGCCTGCCGAAGGGCAACCCGCCAGGCTTGCAGGTTCGCTGCTTCGGGCATCACGCCGGATCGGCCATCGCGCGCCGCGTGGAAGAGATCATCGGGACCCTTCAGCACACCCGGGACGAGGCGAATTCCAGCCAGTTTCTGCTGCAGGTCAGGCAGTATTTCCACCTATTCGATCTGCGCCCCGATCAGGTGGGCCACATTCCGCTCAACGACCTGCCCGCACTGATCGAGCATCTCGGCGAGGCTCACCACCGTCATCGCTCGCTGCGTCTGGACCGCAACCTCCTGACGGGCGAGGATTTGCCCTTGATACTGGCGCTCGCCAAGCCCGACTGCCTGCAGATCTTCTACCGTATCGATGATGATCAGGCCGAGCTCAGCGTGCTCGACGAGTTCAACGCGCTATGGCGCCAGCGCATGCCCTATCGCGACGAGCAGAGCCTGCTGACGCCGCTAAGGCGCTTCCTGCATTCAATAAATCATCGCCGTAGCACGCAGCTGGCGCTGGATGAAAGCAGCGACGCGACGATGGAGATTCTCTTCTATCGTGTGCTGCCGGCCCATGGCGACCGGCCAGTCTGCGTGGAGCGACGCAATCCGCCTGAAATCGAGGTAAGCGACCCGCTGCACGACGTGCAGGCCATCGTCGAGCCCGGCAGGCAGAACCGCCCGCAGGTCACCCTGTACTGCAATCATCAGGAGTTCTCCAGCCTGGAGCATGGCAGCGGCCTGTTCGCCGCCGTGGCCCGCTATATCCTGGCTCAACGCCGCCTGGGCGAACGCTACCCCTGCTACATCACCGATCTGGACCTGTCGGCATTGCATGGCGGCGGACGCTCGCAGACGGTGCAGTACCTGCGCTACAAGGCGCGCCTGGAGACAGCGCTTAACCTTGCCCTGAAAGCCCAATGATAATTCATACCATTTGATAACAATTTGCCTTCGCGCTAGGATCGCCGCGCCACCGGCCCCGTGCCTGAACAGAGCGCCCGACGTGAACGAGCAAGGCAACAAATCCCATCTCTTCGCAAACCATCGCAAGGCGCTGGTGGACTATGCAGCCCCCATTACCGGCTGCCGTGCGCAGGCCGAAGATGTGGTGCAGGATGCCTGGCTGCGTTTCAGCCAGACCAAACAGGGCAACCTCACCCAGCCGCTGGCCTACCTCTATCGCATCGTACGCAACCTGGCACTGGACTTCACCCGCAGCGCCGGCTACAACCAGCGCCAGAACGATAGCGAGGAGCTGTTCGAGCAGATACCGGCGCATACGCCCTCTCCCGAACAGCAACTGTCCAGCCAGGACGAACTGCGTCTGATTGCCGAAGCGCTCGCCCAACTTCCCGAACGCACCCGCATCGCCTTTGAAATGCATCGTCTCGGCGGCTATACCCTCCAGCAGATAGCCAGTCACCTGAACATCTCAGTCGGGCTTGCACACCAACTGGTGCACACAGCCCTGAACCACTGCGCAGCCTGTCTGGATGATGAGCCCTACTGATGCATCGACCTCAACCGACATCCCCGACGGCACACCCGCAAAGCGGCCTGTCGCATCAGGACCCGCACGGGGCCACGGCCATGCAGTGGCTGATGTGGATACAGGAGGCACCGCATGACAAAGCGCTGCGCGAAGCCTGCCAGGCCTGGCAGCAGGCCTCTCCCGCCCATGCACGAGCCTGGCGCAAGGCCGAGCGAGTCTGGCAACTCAGCGGCCAGCTGGCGACCACCAGCTACCAACACTGGCCCCGCAGGCACCGGCGCAGGAACGTACTGCTTGGCAGCGCCGTCGCGGCCTGCCTGGCGCTGGTCATGGTGCTGCTGCCCTGGTTTGGGCACGGTGAGCTGAGCAATGGCAAGGGCGCACCGCGCCAGATCGTTCTGGAAGACGGCAGCCAGGTCTGGCTGATGGGCGACAGCACGCTGCGTTCGCATTTCAGCGAGCAGCAGCGGCATCTGGAGCTACTGCAGGGCGAAGCCTTTTTCGAAGTCACCCCCGACGCGGCCCGCCCTTTCACCGTGCAGGCCGGCGATAACCGCATCGAAGTCACCGGCACCGCCTTCTCCGTTAGCCTGCACGACACTCGCTTGGAAGTTGCGGTCGAACACGGCTCGGTACGCGTCGAAGACCCCGGGCAGCAGACGTTGCTCAAGCGCGGCGAGCTCATTCACCTGAATGGCCGCGATACCGTGCACCAGCGCGGGCGCATCGCCCCCGAACTTGTGGCCACCTGGCGTCATCAGCAGTTGGTCGCCGATGACCAGTCCATCGGCGAGTTGCTGGAGCAACTACGGCCACAGTATCCCGGAATGATCGTGATGAAGGATGCCGCGCTGGCCGAGGAACACGTCACAGGCGTCTACAACCTGAAGGACCTGCCCGCAGCCCTCGAAGCACTGGTGCAGCCTCATGGCGGCAAGGTGCAGCGCTGGTCGCCCTATCTGCTGGTGATCAGTCGCTAAAAAGATTTCTGAAAATTCCCCAAGCTCATTCGTCTTACTGCCGCAGTCGAGAAGTGTTTGCATTCGCAACACGCGGCAGAGGAATTTTCAGTGCCCCTCCAGTACTCCCCAAATAGGTTACGTCCCCTGTTCAGCGCCATGGCCACGGCGATCTTCCTGGCCACCCCGGCCTTGGCCATGGCCGCACCGCAGAGCACCAGCATCCAGGAGCAGCCCCGCACCTTTGATATCGCCGCCCAGCCGCTGGGCACCGCACTGATCATCTTCGGCCAGCAGGCCGGGATTCAGGTCAGCACCCGCGCCCAGATACTGAAGAACAGACAAGCTGGCGCCGTGCGGGGCGAGCTGACGCTGGAGCAGGCATTGCAACAGTTGCTCGCCGGTACTGGCCTGATCGGACGCTGGCAGGGCGGCAACCTCGTCCTGGAGCCCGCACCGAGTACTTCCGAGGATCATGCCGAACGTGGGCCTCTGCAGTTCCAGGACGTACTGGTAGTCGCGGACAGAGAGCACAGGCAGGGCGAGACGGCAATCGACCGACGCACCATCGAAGCACTGCCTGCCGGTAACGGTGACATCACCAGCCTGCTCAAGATCCACCCCAACGTGCAGTTCGACAACAGCCAGCTAAGCAGCAAGACGCCCGGCGAGATCAGTCCGGCCAACATCAGCATCAACGGTGCCAAGTTCTACCAGAACGCCTTTCTGGTCGATGGCATGAGCATGAACAACGACATCAACCCCGGCGACAGCCAGCACAACTTGGCCGATGGGGTTCCGGGACGCAGCCAGGGCCTGGCGCTGGATACCGACCTGCTTGACGAAATTCGTGTTCTCGACAGTAACGTCGGTGCCCAGTACGGCGGCTTCAACGGCGGCGTGGTGGACGCCCGCACGCGCAAGCCGACCCGAGAACTGCACGGCAAGGTCTCCACCCAGATCGCCCGCTCGGAGTGGACCGAGTACCACATCGACGAGGACGAGCGGGACAACTTCGAGGGTGCCGGCTCCGGCACCGACTACGCCAGCAGCTACCAACCCGAGTTCAGCAAGCGCACCTACCGAGCCACCTTGGAGGGCCACCTGACCGACAACTTTGGCCTGCTGGCCAGCTTCGTGCAGAAGGAGTCGACTATTCCGGTCCACCTGTACAGCCCCAACAACATCGGTAAGAGCGGCTATAAGGCCGAGACACGCGATGAAGAACGCAAGGCGCAGAATTTCTTCCTCAAGGCGGTCTGGGCCCCCAGCGAGCGGCTGGATCTGGAAGGCAGCCTGACCTATGCCCCGGAAGCCTCCACCCATTACCGCAACAACGCCCTCGACAGCGGCTACAGCGTTGACTCGGGCGGCCTGATGTTCAACAGCAAAGCGTTCTACCAGGGCGATCTCGCCCGTTTCACCCAGAATGTCTCACTGAGCCGGATGGAAAACTCCCGCGACAGCGATCGCGATGACTGGCACAACTGGCGCATGAGTGCGGACAAGAACTGGGGCGTCGGTACGCTCTCTACCGAAGGTGGCTACGGCGACATCGAGCAGCGACAGGATGCCTTCGACTACAAGCTCGTCGCGGATTGGAACGAACTGAACCTGATCGGCAGCCGGCATCTCCTGCAGACCGGCTTCGAGTTCCGCCATCAGAAATACGACTACGAGCGGCTGACCGACTCCACCGTGAACGCCTACAGCCTGCTTGGCAGCCGCACGTGCGCCAGCATGCCGGGACAGGGGTTGTGCTATGAGGACCTCGGCCAGTATGTCAGCACCCTGACCCGCTACGACCAGGGCGAGGTGAACTTTTCCCTCAACAGCTGGGCGTTCTTCCTGCAGGACGAGATCCACCTCGGCAACCTCATGCTGCGTCCGGGGCTGCGCCTGGACAACGACGATTACATGGACAAGAGCACGCTGGCACCGCGCCTCGCTCTGGAATGGGACCTGTTCGGCGACCGCAGCACCCGCTTCAGCGCCGGCATCAACCGCTACTACGGTCGCAGCTCGGCCAGCTGGCGCCTGCAGCAAGGCCGCAGCGCACTGCAGCACACTTATCTGCGCAACGTCGGCAATAGCTTCAACTGGGTCGAGCGCCCCCAGGGGGACGACACCCAGTTCGCCGAACTGGACATTCCCTACGACGACGAGCTGACCTTCGGCGTGACGCAACAGGTTCGCGACCTGGAACTGGGCCTGAAGTGGGTGCGTCGGGAAGGCCGCGACCAGGTCATGGAAGTGGAGCGAACCGATGGCAGCTACGCCTACACCAACGATGGCAAGAGCAACACCGAGGTGCTGACCCTGACCCTCACACCGCTGCGCAGTTTCGACCTCTGGGGGACACGTAACTCGGGACAGTTGGCCGCCGACTGGACCCATCACAACACCAACCACAACAGCTATGCCGAATCCGTCGAGGAAGATCGTTACGTCTATTACAAGGGCAACGTGATCCACATCAGCCAGTTGCCGCCGATCAACTACACCCGCGACTGGACCTATCGACTCACCACCGTCACCGATATCCCCGCATGGCGTCTGAGCTGGACCAATTTCTTCCGCTACCGCGCTGGTGCCGACACGCTCAAGCAGGCCTCCCAGTCGGTCAACGGCTACCGCGCCTACTACGACAAGTCCTACGGCAACACCTTCAGTTGGGACCTGCGCCTGGCCTGGGAGCTGCCGACGCTCGACAACCAGGCCATGTTCGTCAACCTGGATGTCTACAACGTCACCAACCGCAGCAACGCCAGCGACAACAGCAATATTTCAGCCTTCTACACCTCGGCGGTCTACGAAACGGGTCGCCAGTTCATGGTCGAAGTGGGTTATCGATTCTGATGTCCGGCCCCATGCCCCGGCTTTTGCTGGCCAGCCTGCTGCTCCTGCCCGGGTCCTTGGCCTGGGCGGATTGCCTTCAGCTCCTGGCTGGCACCCCCCTGGACGAAGCCGATTACGCCTGCCTGCGCCAGACCTACAGCGGCCCGCCGGATCAGTGGCCGGCTCCGCATGTCGATGAGGATGTAGCCTGGAAGGAACTGGGCCCACTACCCGAGCGCGCTCCGGCTCCGAAGAACAATCCCTTTACCGAGAAAAAGGCCAGGCTTGGCGAGGCCTTGTTCTTCGACCCCAAACTGTCCCGTTCCGGACAGATTGCCTGTGCCTCATGCCACGAACCGGACCTGACCTTCGCCGACGGACGCAAGGTTTCCTTTGGCCATGACCGGCGGGCAGGGCGACGCAACTCGCAAAGCATCGTCATGAGCGGCTTTGCCGATACGCTGTTCTGGGACGGAAGGGCGGCGAGCCTGGAAGAACAGGCACTGAGACCCATCGAGGACCCGGTAGAGATGGCTTTCACGCTGCCCGAATTGCTGCAGCGACTGAACACCAGCGCGGACTATCGCCAACGCTTCGCTGCAGTGTTCGGCACCGAGAGCATCGATGCTGAAAAACTTGGCCAGGCCCTGGCGACGTACCAGCGCACGCTGGTACGCGTGGCGCGCAATAGCCGCTTCGAGCGGTTTCTGAACGGTCGCCACAATCAGCTCAGCGATCAGCAGGTCCACGGCCTGCACCTGTACCGCACCAAGGCGCGCTGCCTGAACTGCCACTTCGGTCCGGAGATGACCGACAACCAGTTCCATAACGCCGGCATGACCTATTACGGGCGCAAATACGAGGATCTGGGCCGCTACGAGGTGACAGGCAAGCCCGAGGATATCGGCCGCTTCCGTACGCCTTCCCTGCGCCTGGTGAGCAAGACCGGGCCATGGATTCACAACGGTCTCTTCCCCAACCTGCAGGGCGTGCTGAATTTCTACAATGTCGGCATGCCACGCCCGCAGCCGGTAGGTGAACAGGTCAGGGATCCGCTATTTCCGAAAACATCCGAGCGTTTCCAGCGTCTGGACCTGAGCGCCGACGAAATGCGCGCACTACGCAGCTTCTTAGATACGATTTGATAGTGGAGTGGACACGCTGCCACTGCCTTCAGGCAGTGGCAGCCCGCCGACGGACTGCCACGACCTGACCTGCCACTTACAGGTTGGTGTCGCCCGCCGCTTCAGGCTGATATTCGACTTCCAGCAGGGTCAGTTTGAGCACCTTTCCGCCGGGGGTCGGCCAGTCAATGTGCTGGCCGACAGTCATGCCGAGCAGCGCGGTGCCTACCGGCGCCAGTACCGAGACAGTACCTTCCTTGCCTGCATCCTGGGGGAATACCAGCGTCAGGTGATAATCCTTGCCACTGCCTTCTTCGCGGCAATGAACGCGGGAGTTCATCGACACCACGCCAGCCGGCAGCTCCTGACGAGCCACCACCTTCGCCCGCGAAAGCTCTTGCTCGAGTGCCTCGGCCGCCGGACCGTACTCATCCAGGCTATCGAGCAGTCGCTCAAGTCGTTGCAGATCCTGTTGCGTAATGATGATCGGCGGTGAACTGGTCATGGGGTCTGGCTAGCTCCTGAGAAAACTGAATTGCGGAAAAGAAGAAACCCCGCCCGAAGGCGGGGTTTCTATGAACTTAGAGGTGACCCTATCACAGCCGATCAAATAAGCAAGTGGGCCACGCTTCGTGGGCGCTCAAGCCCCTAACGGCGGGGCTCAGAGGTCTTCGAAATCCAGCGCCTCTCCTCCCTGCTCCTCGGCCACCCTGGCGAGCAGTTCGCCCAGTCGCTCATCGTTGGCGTCGCAGATCCACAGCGAACTCGCCTCATCGTAATCGAAGTGGAAACCGCCCGAGCGAGCCGCGACCCAGAGCTGACGAAGCGGCGGCTGGCGACTGAAGATCAGCTGCGTACCGTTTTCGAAACGCACGGTCAGCACTCCGCCGGAGTTGTCCAGATCAACGTCCAGACCACTGTGATCGAACACATCCTCGATTTCTTCCTGCACCGCATCGACAAGGTCGTGGAAGCGCGCTTCGCTAAGGCTCATGAATCGTTTTCCTGCTGAATGGATGACGGCTCTCGCCGCGATACGCCGGCGAGCTTAACAGGCCCGGCGCAGGGTTGCCGCTTACATAGGCAATTCAACGGTCGCTGGGTATACTCGCAGCATTCGTTTTTCAAGGATTTTCCCCATGAAGCGTCTGCTGCTTCCCATTATCGCCCTTGCCGTGCTGGCCTCCGTGCTCGGCGGTTGCGGCCAGAAAGGCCCGCTGTACCTGCCGGATGACGAGGCCACCGTCAAAGACCGTTCAAAAGACCGATTCGAACTGTAAAGGAGGCATCATCATGGAGGCCTTCTCGTACCGCGACGGTCAACTCTTCGCGGAGGGCGTGGCACTGCCCGCTCTCGCGCAACGCTTCGGCACCCCCACCTACGTTTACTCTCGCGCGCATATCGAAGCGCAGTACCGGGCCTATGCCGACGCGCTGTCAGGCATGCCGCACCTGGTCTGCTTCGCGGTGAAAGCCAACTCCAACCTCGGTGTGCTCAACGTCCTGGCGCGCCTCGGTGCGGGCTTCGACATCGTCTCGCGCGGCGAACTGGAACGCGTGCTGGCTGCCGGCGGCAAGCCGGAGCGCATCGTCTTCTCCGGCGTCGGCAAGACCCGCGACGATATGCGCCGTGCGCTGGAAGTCGGCGTGCATTGCTTCAACGTCGAATCCACCGACGAGCTCGAGCGCCTGCAACTGGTCGCCGCCGAGCTGGACGTCATCGCCCCGGTGTCGCTGCGCGTCAACCCGGACGTGGATGCCGGCACCCATCCGTACATCTCCACCGGCCTCAAGGAAAACAAGTTCGGCATCGCCATCGCCGATGCCGAAGCGGTGTATGCACGTGCCGACGAACTGAGCAACCTCGAAGTGATCGGCGTCGACTGCCATATCGGCTCGCAACTGACCACCCTGCCGCCCTTCCTCGATGCACTGGATCGGCTGCTGGCGCTGATCGATCGCCTGGCCGTACGCGGCATCCGCATTCGCCACCTGGACCTGGGCGGTGGCCTCGGCGTGCGTTACCGCGACGAACAGCCGCCGCTGGCCGGCGACTACATCAAGGCCGTGCGCCAGCGCATCGAGGGCCGCGACCTGGCGCTGGTGTTCGAGCCTGGTCGTTCCATCGTCGCCAACGCCGGCCTGCTGCTGACCCGCGTGGAATACCTCAAGCACACCGAGCACAAGGATTTCGCTATCGTCGACGCAGCGATGAACGACCTGATCCGTCCGGCGCTGTATCAGGCCTGGATGGACGTGGCACCGGTGCAGCCGCGCAACGGCGACGTCCGCCATTACGACATCGTCGGGCCGATCTGCGAAACCGGCGATTTCCTGGCCAAGGAACGTCCGCTGGCCCTGGCCGAAGGCGACCTGCTGGCCGTGCGTTCAGCCGGTGCCTATGGCTTCGTCATGAGTTCCAACTACAACACTCGCGGCCGCGCCGCCGAAGTGCTGGTGGATGGTGACCAGGCTTTCGAAGTGCGTCGCCGCGAAAGTGTCCAGGAGCTCTACGCCGGCGAAAGCCTGCTGCCTGCCTGAGGCCAAGACGATGCTTCTGCGCTTCACCAAGATGCACGGCCTGGGCAATGACTTCATGGTCATCGACCTGATCAGCCAGCACGCGCATATTCAGCCCAAGCACGCCAGGCAATGGGGCGACCGGCATACCGGCGTGGGCTTCGACCAACTGCTGCTGGTCGAACCGCCGCACGATCCGGACGTCGACTTCCGCTACCGCATCTTCAATTCCGACGGCTCGGAGGTGGAGCAATGCGGCAACGGCGCGCGCTGCTTCGCACGCTTCGTGCTGGACAAGCGCCTGACCACCAAGCGCCGGATACGTGTCGAGACCAAGGGCGGCGTCATCGAGCTGAACATTCGCGCCGACGGCCAGATCGGCGTCGACATGGGCCCGCCGCGGCTGGTGCCGAGTGAAATCCCCTTCCAGGCCGATGCCGAGGCGCTGAGCTACCCGCTCAAGGTCGACGGCCAGCAACTGAAGATCGCCGCAATCTCAATGGGCAATCCCCATGCCGTGCTACGCGTGGATGATCTCGACAAGGCACCGGTGCACGAGCTGGGTCCAAGGATCGAACATCACCCGCGTTTCCCCCAGCGGGTCAATGCCGGCTTCCTGCAGGTCGTCGATCGTCAGCATGCGCGGTTGCGCGTCTGGGAACGGGGCGCTGGCGAAACCCAGGCCTGCGGAACCGGCGCCTGCGCCGCCGCCGTCGCCGCAATTCGCCAGGGCTGGATGGATTCGCCGGTACAGATCGACCTGCCGGGCGGCCGTCTGTCCATCGAATGGGCAGGCCCTGGCCAGCCCGTTATGATGACCGGCCCCGCCGTTCGCGTTTACGAAGGACAGATTCGCCTATGACCGAGCAGAATCAGAGCAAGCCGCAGTTGCCCGACGCCGAAGCCGTCGCCGCTTATCTGAGCGCTCACCCGGAATTTTTCGTCGATCACGACGAGCTGATCCTCGACCTGCGCATCCCGCATCTGCCGGGCGGCGCCGTGTCACTGGTCGAACGCCAGGTGAAGCTGCTGCGCGAACGCAACATCGAGATGCGTCATCGCCTATCACAGCTGATGGACGTGGCCCGTGACAACGACCGCCTGTTCGACAAGACCCGCCGCCTGGTGCTCGACCTGCTCGATGCCGGCAGTCTGGAGGAAATCATTGGCGCAGTGGATGAAAGCCTGCGCCATGAGTTTCAGGTGCCCTTTGTAAGCCTGATCCTGTTCAGCGAAACGCCGCTGCCGGTCGGCCGTAGCGTCAGCAACGCCGAAGCCCAGCAAGCCATCGGTGGCCTGCTGGCAGGCGGCAAGACGATTTGCGGCGTGCTGCGCCCGCACGAACTGGCGTTCCTCTTCGACGAAGAGGCCAGCAAGGAAATCGGCTCCGCCGCGGTGGTCGCGCTTGATCACCAACAGGGCCTCCTGGCCATTGGCAGTCGAGACCCACAGCATTACAAGAGCTCGTTGGGCACACTATTCCTGGGTTACATCGCCGAAGTCCTGACCCGCGTCCTGCCGCGCTTTTCCGCGCCGCTGCGGTCGGTGCGCTGAAGCTTAAGGCTGGCCGGCGTATCGACCAACGCTGAAAGCGACCAGGCTTTTCGTCCAGTCTTAAGCGCTTTTATCGGCTCCTGAGGCTTCAATCATGCAGACCGCCCTCGACGCCTATTTCCAGCATCTGCGCAGCGAGCGGCAGGTTTCGCCGCATACCCTGGATGGTTACCAGCGCGATCTGCTCAAGGTGACCGAATATTGTGATCGCCAGCAGGTGCGCCAATGGTCCGAGCTGAAAGCCCATCATGTTCGCCAGTTGATCGCCGACCAGCATCGACGGGGGCTGTCCAGCCGCAGCCTCGCGCGATTGCTGTCCTCCCTGCGTGGCCTGTACCGCTATCTGAATCAGGAAGGACACTGCAGCCACGATCCGGCCGCAGGCCTCTCCGCCCCGAAGGGCGAGAAACGTCTGCCTCGGCTGCTGGATACCGACCGGGCGATGCAACTGCTGGATGGCGGCATCGAGGATGACTTCATCGGTCATCGAGACCAGGCCATGCTGGAACTGTTCTATTCGTCCGGGCTGCGCCTGTCGGAACTGGTCGGTCTGAATCTCGACCAGCTCGATCTGCCGGCCGGGCTGGTGCAGGTACAAGGCAAGGGCAACAAGGCGCGCGTGCTGCCGGTCGGACGCAAGGCACGCGAAGCCCTGCAGGCCTGGCTGCCGCTGCGGGCGCTGGCCAACCCGGCTGACTGCGCGGTGTTCATCAGCCAGCAGGGCCGCCGGCTCGGCGCACGCGCAGTACAGTTGCGGGTTCGCCAGGCCGGCGTGCGCGAACTGGGCCAGCACCTACATCCACACATGCTACGGCACAGTTTTGCCAGTCATATGCTGGAGTCTTCACAGGACCTGCGCTCGGTGCAGGATCTGCTCGGCCACGCCGACATCGGTACCACCCAGATATACACCCACCTGGACTTCCAGCACCTGGCCAAGGTCTATGACCAGGCACACCCGCGAGCCAAACGCAGGCAGGACAGTGAATCATGAGCATCCGGCTGATCACCTTCGACCTTGATGACACCCTCTGGGACGTCCGCCCCGTCCTGCACAGCGCCGAACTTACCCTGCGCGATTGGCTGACCCAGAACACACCCGGCCTGAACGATTTCTCCGTCGAGACGCTGAGCGCCATCCGCCACACCCTGCTGGAGACGCAGCCTGAATTGCGTCATCGCATCAGCGAGCTGAGGCGGCTCATTCTCTGCCATGCACTGGAAGAAGCCGGCTATCCACGAGACGAAGCGCGCGAACTGGCCGAGCGGGCCTTCCATGTGTTTCTCGAAGCACGGCATGCGGTACAGCTGTTTCCCGAGGTGCACCCAACCCTGGAGGTGCTCGCCAATCACTACAGACTTGGCGTGCTGACTAACGGCAACGCCGACGTGCGCCGTCTGGGGCTGGCCGATTATTTCGATTTCACGCTCTGCGCCGAAGAACTGGGCATCGGCAAGCCCGACCCGCGCCCCTTCCAAGAGGCGCTCAAGCGCGCCGGCGTCGCGGCCGAACAGGCTGTGCACATCGGTGATCATCCAAGCGACGACATCGGTGGCGCGCAACGGGCCGGTATGCGTGCGATCTGGTTCAACCCAACTGGTGGGCCATGGCAGCAGGATAACGGCCAGCCGGATGCGGTCATCGGTAACCTGGCAGAGCTGCCGGCACTGCTCGGCAGCTGGCGCAAGCCGTAGAGTCGAATTCATTCGGCCTTTGACCGCCTGTGGTGGCCGAGTGAATTCGACCCTATGCCTTTACCTCCTAGCCGCGAGACAGGGGAGTAACTGGCTGATCACATACGAAAAAGCCCAGCAACCAATTGGTGCTAGGCTCTTGAGATTAAGCACGGAGCGCTACTGACGCAGCTTCCAGCCACCGCACCCGTAACCCCCACTTCGTCTCATCAGATAGGCCGGCTGCCGTACTTGCTATCAGGCTTCTTCGGCGGGTCGGCGACTACGTTGGGCTCCACTTCCTGCACCCGGCCACCGCGTGCCAGGTACTCTTCCATGGCCCGCGCCAGCTCGTCGCGTTCGCGCTGCTTGGCTTCCAGGCTGGGCAACTCCTCGAGCTCCGCAGCTTTGGTCTTGGCCTTTTTCGGCGTAGGCGTCGCGCGCTCGCTGTCGGTGCCCTCGTCATCGCTGGCATCGCCGTCATCGGCGGCGTCCAACTCCTCCTCGTCGTCGTCCTCACTAACGTCCAGATCGTCTTGTTCTAGTTCTTCGTCACTCATGTTCCAACCTCGTTGCCTAGCCCGCGATAAGTTATAGCCCAACGGTGCGCGACTTCCGCCACCGCAAGAAAAAATTCAACTCGCCATCCCGTGTAGCGTTGCGACCACCTGCCGCGAACCACCCTGATCCCGGTGTTCACCAAGATAGATGCCCTGCCAGGTGCCCAGCGCCAATTTCCCTTCCGTCACCGGCACACTCAACTGACAACCCAGCAGGCTGGCCTTGAAGTGTGCGGGCAAGTCGTCCGGCCCTTCGTAATCATGCTCGTAGCCACCCACCCCCTGTGGCACCAACTGATTGAAGAAGCGCTCGAAATCACGGCGGACTGCAGCGTCGGCATTCTCATTGATGGTCAACGAGGCCGAGGTGTGCCGCAGCCACAGGTGTAACAGACCAACCCGGCATTGCCGCAGTTCCGGCAATGCCGCCAGCAGTTCATCGGTGATCAGATGAAAGCCTCGCGACCGGGGACGCAGGGTGAGGGTGACCTGATGCCACATATGCCAAGGGCCTGCTCCGGAGTGTTCCGCGCGCATTCTAGCGTGGCTTCAGAAAAAGCAAAGGGCGCCGGATAGGCGCCCTTTTCGGCTTGATGCGTGAATCGGTTTTCACGGAACCGCAAGCAGGTCTCCGTGCGGGTTCGAGCATGCCAAAAACCACCGCCTCCGCATCACCGACACTCCGCCAAGACGGGATGAAGCCTGTCGGAGCGCTCCCCGGAATGGCAGAGCGCCCGCGACTTCGTGCCGTTACAGGTTGTAGCCGCGCTCGTTGTGCAGGCTGAGGTCGAGGCCGTTGACTTCTTCTTCCTCAGTGACCCGCAGGCCCATGACCAGGTCAACCACCTTGAGGATGATCCAGGTGAGGATGCCGGTGTAGACCACGGTGAACAGCACGCTTTCGGTCTGAATCCACAGCTGGGTGGCGATGCTCTCGATCTCGCCGAAGCCGCCCAGCGACTGAGCACCGAATGCACCGACCAGGATCGCGCCGACGATACCGCCGACACAGTGCACGCCGAACACGTCCAGCGAGTCGTCGTAGCCCAGCTTGCGCTTGAGGCTGGTGGCGCAGAAGAAGCAGATCACGCCGGACGCCAGACCGATCACCAGGGCGCCGACCGGACCAACCGCACCTGCGGCGGGGGTAATGGCCACCAGGCCCGCAACCACGCCGGAGGCGATACCCAGGGCACTGGGCTTACCGTGACTGACCCACTCGGCGAACATCCACGCCAGGGCAGCGGCAGCGGTGGCGATCTGGGTCACCAGCATGGCCATGCCGGCTGTGTCATCAGCGGCGGCGGCGGAGCCGGCGTTGAAGCCGAACCAACCGATCCACAGCATGGCGGCGCCCATCAGGGTGTAACCGAGGTTGTGCGGTGCCATCGGCGTGGTCGGGAAGCCCTTGCGCTTGCCCAGCATCAGGCAGGCCACCAGCCCGGCGATACCCGCGTTGATGTGCACCACGGTGCCGCCGGCGAAGTCGATCACGCCCGCATCCCACAGCAGTGCGCCATCGCCACCCCAGACCATGTGTGCCATGGGCGCGTAGACGATGGTGAACCACAGGGTCATGAACACCAACATGGCAGAGAACTTCATGCGTTCGGCGAAGGCACCGACGATCAGGGCCGGGGTGATGATGGCGAAGGTCATCTGGAAGGTGACGAACACGCTCTCCGGGAAGGCGCCGACCAGGCTGTCCTTGGTCAGATTGCTCAGGAAGGCGTTATCCAGGCTGCCGACGATGGAATTGATGTTGAACACACCCGCTTCCATGCCTCCGGTGCTGAAGGCCAGGCTGTAGCCGTAGACGAACCACAGAATGCTCATCAGGGCGGTGATGGCGAAACATTGCATCATCACCGAGAGCACATTTTTGGAGCGCACCATACCGGCATAGAACAGCGCCAGACCGGGAATGGTCATGAATAGCACCAGAGCGGTGGAGGTCAGCATCCAGGCGGTGTCGCCTGAGTCGAGCGTCGCCTCCTGCGCCAGAGCGAGGCTGGGGGTTATCAGAGACAAAAGGGCTGCTAGCCCTGCGAATTTTCGCAGAGTCATGGGTTTTACTCCTGGGGCGTGGGGTTCGGAGGGCTTGCTTAGATCGCGTCGGTATCGGTTTCGCCGGTACGGATGCGGATGGCCTGCTCCAGATTGACGACGAAGATCTTGCCGTCGCCGATCTTGCCGGTATTGGCCGCCTTGGTGATCGCCTCGATCACTCGATCGAGCTGGTCATCGGCAATCGCCACGTCGATCTTCACCTTCGGCAGGAAGTCGACGACATACTCGGCACCGCGATACAGCTCGGTGTGTCCCTTCTGTCGACCGAAGCCTTTGACTTCGGTGACGGTGATGCCCTGTACGCCGATTTCCGACAGCGACTCGCGTACGTCGTCCAGCTTGAACGGCTTGATGATGGCAGTGACTAGTTTCATGAAAACTTCTCCCGTTTAGGTGGACTTGCCCCAGAAGTACGAACCCGGTGACAAGTCTAAGCTCAGTGTCCGGCTCTTGTAACGCGCCACTGCAATCCGACGCTGCTCAGACACCTTCTGCCGCTTCGGCGAAACTTCCCGAATCGCCTGTGCACCGTCCCTTCTGGTGCCTGGGCCACTGGGTGCCAAGCAGAATCGGTGCCAACTTCACACACCCCGATCCAGGGCTCGCGCCGCCTCGCTGACCGCCCCTCCGAACGGAGCCAATGCACCAGATCGAACCCGACGCACCAGCCAATGCCCGCTTATCGTGCACGCCCCTGAAAAATCATTCGCAGGCGGCGTGATACACTGCCCACCGCTCAGAAACAGGTGATGTCCATGTTCCCACCCAAAGCTTTTCTCGATGCCATCGGCTCCCAGGCCTCGCGCCTGTTCAACGGTGAAACGCCTTTGCCAAGCGCGGAAATCGAAGCCCGCTTCAAGAGCATCGTGCAAGGCGCCTTGAGCAAGCTCGATGTCGTCAGCCGTGATGAGTTCGACAGTCAGATGGTGGTGCTGGCCCGCACCCGTGCACGCCTGGAGGCGCTCGAGGCACGGGTCGCCGAACTCGAAGAGAAACTCACGCCGCCCACCTCCGAGTAGGTTCGGCGGCGACACGATCAAAGGAGTGATCGAATGTCCCTCGCCATCGTCCACAGCCGCGCCCAGGTAGGCGTGGAAGCGCCTTGTGTCACGCTCGAGGCGCACCTTGCCAACGGCTTGCCATCGCTGACCCTGGTCGGCCTGCCGGAAACCGCCGTGAAGGAAAGCAAGGATCGCGTACGCAGCGCCATCCTGACGTCCGGCTTCGATTTTCCCGCGCGTCGCATCACACTCAACCTCGCTCCCGCCGATTTGCCCAAGGATGGCGGGCGTTTCGACCTGTCCATCGCCTTGGGCATCCTCGCCGCCAGCGGGCAGATTCCCGCCGACAATCTGGACGGCATCGAATGCCTGGGTGAGTTGGCGCTTTCCGGCGCGCTACGTCCCGTGCAAGGCGTATTGCCAGCGGCCCTGGCAGCGCGCGAAGCAGGCCGTGCGCTGCTGGTGCCTCGAGCCAATGCCGAGGAGGCCAGCCTGGCTTCCGGCCTGACTGTGTACGCCGCCGAACACCTGCTGGAAGTCGCCGCACACTTCAGCGGCCAGACGCCTATCCCCGCCTACCAGGCCCAAGGCCTGCTGCGACAGGTATTGCCCTACCCGGACCTGGCCGATGTACAGGGTCAGCTGTCCGCCAAACGCGGCCTGCTTATCGCCGCGGCAGGCGCGCACAATCTCCTGTTCAGCGGCCCACCCGGCACCGGCAAGACATTGCTGGCCAGCCGCCTGCCCGGCCTGCTGCCACCGCTGGAGGAGCAGGAAGCGCTGGAAGTGGCGGCAATCCAGTCGGTGGCCAGCCAGTCGCCGCTGGAGCACTGGCCACAGAGACCGTTTCGCCAGCCCCATCACAGTGCCTCTGGACCAGCGCTGGTGGGTGGCTGTAAGATCTAAAAGTATTTGTATCTGTACATCGAAAAACGTAAATATCCTTCACTATTTGATAGTGAAGAACCTCCATGGAACGACCTCACGCTGCGCTAGCTAAGCACCAAGGCCTATGGCGAGTAGATGGCATAGGCCCGGTTGAGCAGAATGTTCGCTTAGGCGCGAGAATTTCGGTCTGCTTTTCCGGCCTATCAGAAGATGGCCTGAATAAACCTTACATCTCAGCTTCCTTGAATGGCCTGACTCTCAAGTTGCTGGTGCATACCGCATGGATCCAAAGGTTTAAAGTTGGATCGATATGGAGAAACGGCCTATCGGTGGCTCAACCAGGCGAAATGGAGAGAACAGTCACCATTGATGTTGACCGAGCCAGATCACTACCATTGACCCACTCCGTTAACTTGGATGGCCAGTGGGCGGACAAATTACTTCCAAATTTTGATATTGGTGAAAATCGCACCTCACTGGCGTCTTCGCAATATTCAATAGTACCTGTCTTAAACGACCCATATACAAAGTGGTTAGTAATTCCAGAGTCAGAACTCCTACGCTTCTATGCGGGCGCATCCTCAAGAATATTATCAAGTGCTCTACAGGGGGGTATTGATGAGTACGTTGATTGGAACAGGTGCGACATTGAGGAAGGGGCACCTCTGCTTTGCATAAAGAAAGACATTAATCGGCAGGAGTCCGCCCTTCTAGCGCGAGCGTGTATTTCAGAACGTGCTAAAGAAGCCCTTTATTACCCTCACAAGGAACTGGCCTTAACCAGCCATTACAACTCAACAGCCAATGCCGAACGACCATTGGTTTTGAAAGGGATCTTTCCATTCACCGGCACAACCCAGCTTTCCGTATCCGGAAAGAGAATGTTGTTATGCAACAAAAACGATGACCCACAGTGGTCTATCTTTGCAATGGAGATCAATCATTGCTCAAAAGAAAGCGGATTTTCTAAAATAATAATTATCAAGGACGAAGGGTTTCCCGCAGCATCAAAAAGCTCTGATCCAGCTGCAGATGCTATACCTCAACGCTTTAGAGCGCTTATGGACGACGAAGAAGATGAGGAAGATGAAGCCTTCGATGACGTACCGGCAGACCAACGACTCGGTCGCTTAGTCGTTCTTAGCTACACCAATCAATTTAGTGCTTTTAAAGACCTAACACTCGAACATCGACGCCCACACGAAGAACATAGAAGAAATATCGCAAACTCACCAATTGATATATCAGTTAAAGCTCTAACACTTGAAGACGGCAGTTACTCCAAGGATGCGCAAGGCAATTTAGGAGTAAGCTTATTCCAAAACCAAGATTACCAAATAGATCGAGAGCTACAGCTATTTATAGAAATGCTGGCAGAGCTACGCTTAAAAACGGCGCACTTGAATTGGAAAATCAGGACCAGAAAAATAGATGGAGCCGTCAGCTACAACGGTGAAGACATAATAGCCAGCTTTCCTGAAAAGATTGGCAAAAAGCGCACCTGGCACAAAATCGCTGACTCAGAGGGCAACGAACGACCAAGGAAGGTGGTATGGACTGAGATCGCAACAGATACCAACCAAAAATTTTTCTATCTTTTCGAAATGGAGCTAAAACCAGGCGAGTCCGGACAATGCACTCTACTTTTACACCAAGAGCAACTTCGCAAGATGGATGATCAACTTTTCAGAGAGCTATTATTTTTGACTGCAATTCAGAACCGCTGGCCGACACCAGACAACAAGTGGACAAAGAAATCCCATCAATATCGTGCAAACAAAATTTTTACAGATTTCATAACTCACCGCATCAGGCATCCGTCAGCCACTAAACCCACCAATGATAACAATCACACGACTACTAACAATGTCTCCCCTAGAGAATGGGCGACTCTGATCCTTGAGCGAATCTTTAAATTCATCCCGCCCTTAGACAAATGATTTTTATCAAAAAACAGCCTAAGAACCCCTTAGGCGTAGTAAAAACGCGCTAAATATTGCTAAGACAGCTCCGGAACCCTAGCAAACTCGTCAGTCTTCATATCTAAACGACCAGCCTTAGAAAGCTTTGAGACCATATCATCTGGTGGATCTATCGAGGCACTCACGCAAAGAGCACGAACTTCATGATATAGGTTTTTGATCCTAATAATTCTCAAGGAGTATTTCTCTCTATGCTCTGAGAGAACAGCATAGTAGGTCACCGTACAGCAATAATTAAGAATTGCCAAAATCTCGCGATAATTTGCGCCTGGCAGTTCAAGTTTCTTGACAGAAGCAAGGCCTCCAACATCGCCCCCAGATATACCGATAGAGCGTCTTTTTCCATGCGAATCCAACGCATAATCCGTTACTTTCAGATGGTCGCATAGATCACGCACTGACAGCATCAGGCTTACATAATGAAGACCTAGACTCAGATCAGATGGCTCAGCAGCCTTCACCTTGATTCGGCTATCACTAGGTGCGAGATGCGCCAAATGCCGCATAACCTTCTCTATCCTTCCAACAACGTCCTGAACAGCTTCTTCGTCGGCTTCATTTGCACCGGCCGTGTGACTAGAGTTAGGAAACAACACAGAATGAAAAGCCTGATTAATTCTGAGCGACTTCCTTATCTTTGGCGCCAACTCAATCTCCCCCACCGACTCTATATATTCAACCAGCCCTTTTCTTTGTGAATGAAATGCATCCAGTCTATTCTTAGAATCAGTGACTTCAATTTGCGTTGCAGTCTGCTGAGTGCTGTGAAGACGACTAATAAAAACCCCCACCGGAATTGTCAACGACAAGACTGCCAAAGGAAATTTACTTATCTCTATAAAGACGGAAAACCCCTTGGGGGTAAAGTCGAGACTATAACCTACCCAGCACATATAGCCAGTGGCAAACGCATACACAACAATTGTCGTCAACCAAAACCTTAAAGGCCATTGCGATGCCAAGCCACGCCTAGGATTGAAGTTATAGAAAAAGTTATAGAATTTATCCTCTTTTTCCTCGGAAACAGCGCTAGCATAAGAGAAAAACAACAAAATCATGACTATTGGCGTAAAGGCAAGAAACGGTGAAACCCATGAAAGATCAACTTGCTCCATTACACACCCCATTTAAATTTAAAAATTTACCCGCCAGCGCCTCAAACACCGGAAACGCCAGCAATCTGCAGTTTTCCGCATCAGATAAAGTGAAAAGTGGTGACATCACTTCCAAAGTTGAGGTTGACAGATCACGGGCCAGCTAGTCTCGTCGCGCCATGCATACGACACGCCTAGCAGGAGCATCACCTTACGCATGACCATCAACCAGAGAGCCTCAGCACAAGCGGCACCGATTCACCCCTCCCCCAGGGCCTCAAAAACACTGGGGCGGGCTAGTCAGTCGGCTAACGTTGAGGTGAATCGCAACGACAGCTGCAATCCCGACACCATTATGCCACCATTACAAAAATCCTCAGCATAGGGATGATGCGTCATGGCCGCACCAGAACAAGCATTGAAAGTCATAACAGGATCTAAACAAGGTGCTGCATTTGACGATGTATCAGCTATAGAAAAAACACTAACACCGCAGGTTGTCATTGCTCTTTGCGGACCTTTAGGAACACCTTTACATGAAGTAGCCTCAACCTTTGAAGAGCTCCTAAAAAGTACTGATTATGGCTATGAGCACGTCGAAATAATTAGGCTAAGCGAAGAGATCAGAAAGCAAAAAAATCTTTCAGAGCACGCCTCTATCAAAGAGCTAATTGACGCTGGGAATCAGCTTCGCGAGGACCACGGCAATGAAGTTCTAGCCAAGCTCGCGGTTAGGAAAATAAGCCTTGCGAGAGCTGGTGAGCAGCAAAAGGCAGAAGAAGAGAAAAAACTAGAACATCCTGACATGTTCAGCAGCGGCACTGAAGAAAGTCTAATCCCCAACGTCACTCTAAAGTGGTGTCATATTATTGACTCGATCAAACACATCGATGAGCTTAGACTGTTACGCTCTATTTACGGCGACATGCTGTACGTCGTGGGTGTTTATTCCCCTATTGAAATGCGTATTTCGCGATTGGAAAGCAAGCTGAAAGGTACGGACATTCACGACCTTATCGATAGAGACTCCGGCGAGGAGAATGATCACGGGCAACGTGTTGAAGACACTTTCCCTCAATCTGATTTCTTCTTGCGCGTTGAAAAAATTACTGACTCGCACCGGAAGAATAGAGTTAAGCGCTTTCTCGATCTGATGCTTGGAACGGTGATTGCTACCCCAACGGCGAATGAGCGCGCGATGTACGCAGCATTCTCAGCGGCGAGAAATTCAGCATGCCTCTCAAGGCAAGTGGGGGCAGCTATTGCCAGTGAAGATGGTGAAATTATCGCCACCGGCTGGAATGACGTTCCGAAGGCATTCGGAGGTCTTTATCAAACAGAAGGCGACGGTTTAAATACTGACGAAGATCGCAGATGCTGGAATATGAAAGGCGGGATGTGCTCCAACGACTTTGAGAAAAAAGTCATTTCTGAGTACATCGTCAAGCAACTCCTTGATGCCGAGGTGCTTCCGCAAAAAAACGCAGAGCAGGCCCTTACGATCATAAGAAAAAACACACAACTAAAAGGTCTCATTGAGTTTTCAAGAGCAGTACACGCAGAAATGCACGCTCTGCTCAATGCCGGAGCGTCAGACGGTACCAAGATCCGTCATGGCAAACTGTTTGTGACGACCTATCCTTGTCACTCCTGCGCGCGTCATCTAGTCGCAGCAGGAATCAAAGAGGTCATTTTTCTGGAGCCCTACCGTAAAAGCCTTGCCACCAAGCTCCATCAGGATGCTATAACTGAAAATGAGAGTGACACGAGCAAGGTTCGTGTTCTGCCGTTCGACGGCGTGGCGCCGTCTCGGTATCTCAAATTCTTCTCAGCCCACCCGGCCGGGCGTAAGAAGGACGGTCGTATGATCACCAGGGATGCTGAGCCGGTTGCAAGGATCTCAATAGAGGCGGTATCGACCCTTGAAGGGTTGGTGGTTAAGGGTCTAGAATCCAGCGCCCTTTAGGGCCCGTAACAGGAGCTTGTCTATGAGCCAGTTGGAAACAGACGTTGCCTCTGAAGGCATGGCGCAGCTGTCTTTCAGCTTTGAGCCACGAGCGCAGGTCTTCAATTCAACCCAGATCACGACCACCAGCAAGGGAGATCTGGGTGTGGTTCTGTCTTTTCCTAGAGAGCGCTGCAGTGCTGGTGAGCAGTCTCGGCAGGCGCAGCTATTGCAGCGAATTCTGAATCGATCCCGTTTCTTCTGAGTAGCCGAATCAGTCAAGCGCTCTTGATGCCTGGCTCGACACGTTCAAGAAGGGGCGATTCGCGCGTTCCAGCGCTGCATTCTCAGGCACATCTAATCTAGCCCGCCAGCATTGACGGGCTCCTGAGCAGCTATTTTTTAGCTAATAATTTGCGCATACGCTCCCACAACGAACCTAGCCGGAACGGACCAAGCCATGTCGCGCCCTGTTGCGCAGGATGCGCTTCAGAACCCAACTCCTCCCGTGCGGAGATTGGTTTATGTCCAGAGTAGACCTTACGCTGGGCTTGGCTTTGCGCTCGCACACCATCAACTGCAGCCTTGGACATATCCGCAGCCCATCGAACCTGGCTATTGCGAATGAAATAGTGAGATCGGCATGCAAAATTCCAGTTGCCGATTGAAGGATGGAGGCTGACATTTACCCCATCGAAATACAGCCCCCACTCCGTAGGTGCTAACGGAGTCACCACCTCCCGCCGGCAACCGCATGCACACAGATGAGCCACGGTGCGATGGGGCAACGAGATGTAGAGCGTTCCCTCGCTCAATTCCTCGGGTAGGTAGTCCATAAACTCATGGCGAAATGAGCCGACTTTCATGGCTTACCTCTCGACGTTATAGATCCGATTGCTTGCCGTATTGAGGGTGGCGCTCAGCTCTTTGCTGTCATCCATGTAGAAGCCACTCAGCTTCTTCCATTTGATGATGGCCAGCATCGCGTTCAGCGCGTTCAGCTCTATGACCTGAATGTTGGATGCGTAGAGATCTTCCTCTTCCGCTTGCGCCATTGGTACATGAGAGAAAACATGTTCTCTGGATTGAGGCTCGCTACTGGTCACGCGCATGGTTCCCCACAAGGCATCCCGATTGTCTGTAACCCGCACATCCATCCCCGTGTCGATGAGGATCGCTGAGGAGTCCGCAAGGCGATCGTAAATCAGTCTGCGCACATCACCCTTATCAACGCAGACGAACACATAGTCGAACTGCCGGAGCTCGTCGACATTGACCTCTGAAATGCGGACCTCGTGCGCCACAACCCCTTTGCGCATGGCCGAATACAAATCCTGATAGCGCTGCACCTTAGTGAGCCGCTGTTCGAGGGCATCTCTTGAGGCCGCCCCTGGTGAGCGGAAGGCATTGTGCTGCTGAAACAGATCGTCATCGTAAAGATGGATTTCTGCGACAGGTGCTTTAGCCAACGCATCCAGAACATACGATCCCGTTCCACCCAAGCCAATGATGGCTAGCCGTTGCCCTTTCAGTTTGTCGGCGAGGGCGCCAATCCCTGCTCGAGATGAGGCCGTATCCTCGTAAAGGAAAACAGAATCAGGCTCTGCAGCATCCACGGGCTTAAAGGTACGGGCTGTTGCGGTTCTGTCTTTCGCTTGTGCGTGAGCGCAAATGACAGCTTCGTAGCTCACGACCTTGTCGAAGTAGTTCGTGAAACCACTTGCTGGCTTGTTAGAAAACCCATAGTCAGCAATGACACCGCCACCGACGTTGATCGGCCCAACTTCATGCTCAAGTGCAGTGATTTTTCCACCATCAGCCTTATGCGGGTAACCGCCGATGAAACGCATGACGTGGTTAGGTGGCGCCCCTGTCTCGGAGGGGCTGACCATAGTCAAGGGGCAGCAAAACGTCCCACGCTGCACCTGTCCGTGCTCATCCAAGTACGGGATGGACGAGACCAACAAGATCCCGTCGCGAACCTCAATCTCGAAGCCGAGATCGCGCAGGCGTCGGAGGTCAGGGCTACGATTTATCAGTAAAAGTGACATAGAAAGTCATCCCCTCTTTAACCTTCACAATCTGCCCTTCTACCAACCACCCTTCGGGGTTCTGGTGAGGCCCATGATCGTAGTTGACGGTGTAAACCTTGAGGGGGTCGGGCTGGGCGTCAGGGAACGCAAGCTTCACGACTTCCCAGTAAGAGATGCGGCGCTTGGTAACGGCTCGCTGGCGGGCATTCACTACAATCGTTACCGAGAACGGTTTGGTCGCGAACCGCTCCACCCCGGGCTTATCGAGATCGGCGTATTCCTTGTTGCCAATCAAAGTGTCTGCCCCGCCGACGACTAACTGCCAAACATCGAAGTCCTCGACGTCCACCCCAGCAAGAGCCTTCAGAGTTGCGCCACTGATGTACTGCGCGCCCCAGTCGATAGCTCGGTCATCCAGGTGGATGCGAAAGCTCCGATCGTTGCGAAAAACCAGAAAACGCTCGGCTCCTGCAGTGCGCAGATCAGTAACCTCTTCCGGCCGGATCTCTTCAAGCTGGCCATCTGTCAGAACCTGGAAGAGCAAATGCTCAACAGGTTGCCGGATGCCGGCAGCTGCAAGAATTTGAGCTCCGGTCGGTACAGGGTCAGTGATTACTACAGGTTTGAAGTGGAGCGTCTCATCCCCCACGAGCACGCCGTACGGGCCATGCTCACGGGGCTTATGACCAGCGGCAAGCACCGCCTCCACATCTTCCACACAGTCTTCAAAGCGCATAGCCATCTCGAACTCCTCGCCCCCCTAGGGCAGTTTGCGGCTGCGTGATGCTATGCTGTCTAAGCATGCTTGATCTGTCAAGCGCCGTTGCGATGCAGCTGCTCTAGGGGTATTTTCAACCCAAGGCGAGTTGCCTTGATGGCCCGACTAGCTAAACTGCAGCCGTTTTGCTGGAAGCAGCGCTCTAATTTCGAAATACCAACGCAGAGGAAATCGTGACGCTCACACTTGGACAGTACTTGGCCTCGATACGCCAGGATAGAAACCTGTCACTAAGAAAAGTCGAAGAGCTTAGCGGCAAGGAAGTATCTAACGCGTACCTCAGCCAGCTAGAGACCGGCAAGGTATCTCAGCCAAGCCCACACGTTTTAAGCGCGCTTGCCGATATTTACGAAATCGACTATATACAGCTGATGCAGCTTGCTGGCTATTTACCATCAAGCAGGGAAGACTCAGAAAGACACGGGCGAGTGGCGACATTTGCCGAACATAACCTCACCCAGGATGAAGAGGCTCAGCTCCTAGAGTTTTTGCAGTTCATCCGAAATCGGAAGCGTTAATGGTCAAACCGGACGACAGCAGCCTTAACAACGAAAGCCTTATAGTCGTTGAAAAACGAGCTATAGAGATACTAAACAAAGCGGATGTATGGAACCGTTTCCCCACTCCCGTGGATGACGTACTTGATGCAGCTAAGCTGAAGGTTATTCGTCGCTCAAGCATTTTTGATCCAGACACCATGGCTGCTTTCCTAAAGCAGAAAGCAAAAGAAGCCGGAAGAGCCCTGAAATCGGCATTGACCAAAGTCTTCGGCATCTATGATGCAGACGATGAGGTGATCCATATTGATGACTCCGTAACGGCTTCAAAACAAAACTTTCTAAAGCTCCACGAAACCGGCCATCATCAAATACCCGCACACAAGCGCACCTTCAAGCTTTTCCAAGACTGCCTTGAGACATTGTCACCGGAAATTTCTGATCAGTTCGAGCGTGAAGCTAATAATTTCGCAAGAATTGTACTATTCCAAAATGATACTTTTAAAAAATTAGCAGCAGACATGCCCAACGGAATAAAAACTCCCATGGGGCTTAGCAAGAAATTTGGATCCTCAATCTACGCAGCATGCCGTGAATATGTTAGGACTCACCATAGGAGCTGCGTGCTCTATGCCTTAGAACCTATCACTAATATTGGTGCGGACGGTCGATCGGCAGAGGTACGTAGAATAGAAGTTTCCGAAAAATTTAAGACTCATTTCGGAACCCCTAACTGCACCATTATTAATTTCAAACACCCACTATGGGAAGTACTCCCGTTCGGGCGTATGCGAGGCCCTACAGAAGTATTTCTTAAAGATTTGAATGGCACTCGGCATCGCTGTATCGGTGAAGCATTTGACTCCACACATAACGTCTTTTTGCTAATCTTCCCAGAGGAAGAGCTAACGTCAACTAGCATTTGGCTTAGAGACTAGCGAAAGATCTCTGATAGAGGAGTGCTGGAGGAGATTGCAGGTGAAGAGGCCAGAAAAAACTAACCCCCTGGTGCGCAGTACGAGAAAAATCTCGCCCGAGGCGTGGGGGTTACTCTTGTCTCAAAGGTTACTGGTCAAGGGCGGCGCCGTCAACCATGCTTGAGTTCCTGCGGCCAGGCTGCAGCGACACTGGCCTGAGAGCAACATCCGGCACCAGGGCGCGGCTACAGACAAGAAGGTAGCTATGGGCACATCACCGTTAGCGCTAGCCCATAAACGAGAGGTCTGCAGAGCACTCGATGCTGGAAAGTCAAAGGGCAGCGCAAGACGAACCCTAGATCCTGGACGGAGAAGGAAGTGAAAGTGGCTGCCCTTCTTGCTCCAAAAGTAATGGTTTTAGCTCAGCAGCCAAATCATGCCATCCCGCCTTTATCGCGCTCCTAACCATTGAGCCAAGCTGCTCTTTACTGGCCATCTGGCCGTTACCCTCCCAAGCAATCGAGTGCATTGACCATGGATTGATCGAGAGGCCTAGTTCGGCAGCGAAATGTGCTATTCGCGCGGCAATCCTGAAACCGCCTTCATCATGATCTCCCCAGTGATACACACAACAGGAGTTAGGAAGCCGCGAAAGAATCTGTACGTAGGCCTTTCCCCAGCTTGGTGATGGCATCCCTGCAGTGTAGATAACCACTCCTTTTGAATTGGTTCCGAGGGCTCGTGCTGCTTGATGGAATGTTGTCAGATTTTCTATGGTTAACAGCCATTCGGGCTCGCCTTGATAGCCAGCAATCGCCGAGTTCGCCACCCCTAGAAATGGGCGGACAATGGGACATTCGGTTCCATCAATCAGCCGTAGCTGTCCGGTACCGGCAAGCAGGAACGGTTGAGGCTCTTTGGATATCCCAATGGAACCGAAGACCTCGCTCCAGTGCCGGGCCGATGAGTTGGAGGCCTCCGCGGTCAGAATATCTATGTGCTTGCACAGGGCTTCGAGACGCTTGGAGTTTCTGAACATCTTGACGCTAAGCTGGCGCAGGATCTGGTCTTCCTGAGCACCGGAAACCGCATCAAGCACTTGAAGTGCATCTACGAAATCAGCTGCCGAATCGGGGCCAAGTGATCTCACCTGCTTCAAACAGCCCCAGTTGCTGAGTAGCTCCATCACTCGTGGGGAATGCTTCCATGGGGCTAGCAAGTCAGCTGCCTTGGCTACGGAAGTATGGACGGTTGGAACACCTAGATATTGGGCAAGTTTATCGAGATCTCGGAGAACTATTGCCTCTAAAGGGCGATCATTTCCTCCTTGTTTAGCCCATTCAAGATCAATGGCTCCAGTCGCCCTGGCTGCCTGCATCTGAGCGTGCATCTGATCGCGTTCATCCAGACTTTGCTTCCAATAAGCGGACTCGTGCGACTTGAACGACTCTCGGATCGTGCGGGTACTGCCACTCAAGCGTGCCCGCTCTGCTCGAGCCAGTAGTCGAGCAAGGGCTGAATTACCCAGCATTCCTCTGCTCCTCAGTTAAGCGAGCTATCTCTTGAGTTAAAATATCTGGATTGAGTAGGTAGTTATCACTTTGCAGTAGCTCCTGCGCCCGATTAAGCACAACATTCTTCTTCATCTGGATGGTGCGAGTACCATACCGCGCCATGTCGTAGTAAATGCTCAAGAAGGACGAAAGCTTACCTTGGTCTGATTCTGGGCCAGCCATGATGAGCTGCAAACCAAGGCTATTGAGGAATTGCACGGTAGCTTTGATATTCTGCGGATCCATCTTTTCGAATGCCTCATCCAGCAGCATGATTCCGCCGCCACCGCTGCTTCCCTTGGATCGACCGTAGGCAGCGGCGAGAGCCGCACCAAAAATGAGATAGACAGGGGTGCGATGCTCGCCGCCGGAGGCTGAGCCAAAGCGATTACTAAGCATGCCAACAGATTTGTCACCTTGGAAAATCTCAACGTCGTAGCTGAAGAAACGGCGATGATCATTGAGAGGGCTTGCTTCCTCCAGCAATACCGCGCTGTCCCCCTCTACCAGCAAGCGGAATTCTTCAGGGATCTCGCCTGGACCACCAAAGAGATCGTCATCTGCGCCATGCGTACGAACGCGGAGAAGAAAATCATGAAGATTCCGATGTTCATCTACGACCTTGTACTTAAACTCGTATCTTTCATCGTTCGTGAATGGCGGTGCGGAGCTGAGCACCGCACTCAAGCCGGTGATCTGTTCTTCAATCTGATCGAATCCGGTCAACAACGATTGAGCGACGTCTGATCGAAACACCTTCACTGCTGCGATATAGGCTTCTTCAGCTCTTTGCTCCTGCTCAACCAGTTCAAAGTCCTGGATGCGCTGACGCTCTGCTAGGATGAATTCATACGCGCGCAGCCAATCCTGGTTTTGGACGTCGTTATTTTTGAGGTTGTAGTCGCTGATGAAGTTAGCGAAAAGCTTCCAGGCTTCGCGATCTGCGTTGGACGCTGCTGTGTGTGATCGCTGGATAGAAGAGTCGAGATGTGCGAGCTTGTCTTTCCATTGATCTCGGTGCTTTTCATCTAGGCGAGAGCGATGGCGCTCTACTTCACTCGCACTGTAGAGCGGATCAAGGCGGCTTTTGCGCTCTTGTATCAGCTCGATTTCTAACTGGCTTTTTAGCGTACTGATTTGCTTGTCGAGGTTCAGCTTCTTCTCGCTGAGGCGAGTGGATTCAGTGGTCCAGTGCAATTCTTGCGCATGAGCTGCCGCAGCATCCTCATCCGCCTGTTTTTTCAGCGCATTAAGCACATCTAGGGAGTCGGTTAGTGTTCTTTCCAAGGCCGCGTGGAGATCTGTAACCGAGTTCGCGGTCTGGGTTACTGCGACAAACTGGCCCTCGATATCAGCCCGAAGGGCATCCGGGTCTGAAAATGGCGCCAGCTTGTGTAGACCTGCAAGAAGCTTCTGGGCCGTTTCAGAGGCTGATTCAAACTGAGCCATGGCTGATTGGAGTTCCATCTCAGCTCGCTGGCGTGTTGCACTGCTGTCTTTACGCCCCAGGCGCAACTCGCTGGCCCCAGGAAGGCGTCGGCGCTCAATGCCTCCTCCCGAGCTAACCATGCCTTCTTTGGAAATTGCTTTGACTCCAGTGCGAAGCTGGTCATCGGTTTCCGCCAGTACGGTACGGCCGAGCTCGCCCTGTAAATACCGGACAGCGTCAAGGTTTTGGCCCTGAATCAGCTGTGCTGCGTATTGATCATCGTCTTTAGCTTTCCATTCACGAACCCGGCTGGGCAGCGCCAGTTTTGCCCCGTAAATGTTGCTGCCTGCTTTGCTTCGATAAACCCTAATCGCGTCGAGCTCTTGGTTCTCTGGGACGAGTAGTGCTTCGGCATGCCGACCTAGCCAGCCTTCAATAGCTGGTTGCCAACTGACATCAGCAACCGTGACCAGGTCGCAAATGGGCACGGCACTGATGCCGGCATCGGAAAGCACACCCATTAAGCGGGTGGTCGATTCATGCAATGAAGATAAGCCTTTTCCGGCTCGTTCTTGAGCAAGACGCGCACTGCGTAGCCTATCTTTCGCCTGAACTTCTTCGGTTTCCGCCTGAGCGGCCTCGCGCCGCATGATTCCATAAGCCCGCCCCATCGATTGCGCAGCGGCTTGAATGGCTACTGCCGGGGGCAGCTCATTGGCGAGGCGCATTTGTTCTAACGAGAGAGCATGCTTTGCCCCACTCTCGAGATGCTCTTGATGGGCATCCATACCTGGTAACCCGCTGACAGAGCTGAGCGCACTCATCATCGATTTGAGGTCAAATTCGAGCTGTTTCTGCTTCACTCGCAGCTCTTCACTCAGCCGTTTCAGCATATCAGCGCGGTCTGCTTGCTCTTGGTAAGCAGGGTCACTGTGAAGATTCGCGAGCGCGCGATCTCTGGCCTCAGTTGCCAAGGTCATGTTTGCCGCGGCTCTGGACAGTTCTATCTCTGCGGTGGCCAGTTGTTCATCCAGTTTTTCAGCTTCGGCTTCGCCAGCGTCAACAGCCTCTGCTATACGCTCGGTCGCATACGTATGTTTGAGAACCATAAGGTTCGCTACAGACGTACGCTCGCGTTTAACTATTGCGTACTCTTCAGCGACTTCTGTCGCTCGATTAATGCGAACCTTCAGGCGTGCGATGAGATCACGTAGATCGCGGACATCGTCCAGCCGAGCTCTAAATTGCTTCACCCCTGTAGGCATCGGCTCTATCAGGTGCTGACGCAGGGTCGCATCTAGGTTAACGATTCGTTCGTTCAGTTTGAGTGAGCGAGAGAAGGCTGCGCGAAGGGACTGGGGATTTGGTTTGTCTCCGGGACCAGCCAGGTGCTCGATCAAAAGACGACGTAGAAAATCACTCGGGTTCTGGGCCGAAAACACTGGGTTCGTAGATTCACGCTTACATAACTCAGCTGCCATGTTCTGAAAGGCACGCCACGGCAATACCGTTTCGTGAGCGCCTTCAGTCTGAAGGTACTGCTTAGCGGTCATAGCTACGCCGGGAAGAATGAAATAGCCATTCACTTCAGCTTTGGGCTCATCCAAATAAGCTCTTATGGATATACCCGCTGTGAAGGGAACTCCGGTCCCGCTATCGCGAAAAACAAGCCCTACGTACGTGTTCGCTGATGTTCTGGCGTAGGTATTCCCTCCAGGGATGTAGGAGCCAAGACAGTAGTCGCGCAGGGTTCGAGAATTGTGCTTCCCTTCGCTAGAGGCGTTGAAGTGAGTTCTGTTGCCATCGGCAGCCAGCATGACCACCTGAATCGCATCAAGCAGCGCAGACTTCCCAGTTCCATTAGGCCCGAGAAATGCCGTATTCGGGCCTGTTTCGATATCGTTCGCTTCGTAAAGAAAGAACTGAACCAGGTTGATAGTTTCAAGCGATTTCATGATCAATCACCTCATTCAGTTCCGGAGAATGGGCTGCTAGTTGGTGCAGTGCTGTCTCTCCAAGCAACTCCACAATTCCTGGGCGAATCACGATCTTAAAAGGTTGCCCATCCTCAGCATCTGGCACCTTGAGCAAGCCGTATCGCCTAAGTGCATTGACGAGTTCACGCAATACACTTCGTTCAGGGAGCTCGCGACTGAGCCATTCTTTATAGGCACGCTCAAGCTCTTCTAAAGAAATGACAGTCTCACCATCACTGATTTCAGCAAGCTGCATACGATCGTCGTAAAGTCGGCGAAGTACGAGCGCAAGTCGTGTTTCGTCCAAGCGCATTTTTTCCGCGACATTATGGTTAGGGGTGGCAACCACGTAGGAGTGATGGGGGTTGTGCTGGATTTCCATGCCGAAACTGGAAAATGCCTCCCGATATGCTGGGAAGTACTTGACGACCAGGTGGTATGAGCCACGGCTAAAACGATCACTCGCGTACAAGACCTGCTGCATCATGAGCCGGTATCCGGCTCTTTCGAAGTCCGCTCGGACATACATTCCCTCTGTCTGCTCTGCCAGTTTTTCCCAATTCACTGCCATGGCTTCCTCGCATAGATCACGAATTGTTGATGTTCTAGGTAGTCGTTTTTTGTTTCTGCATCAGGCACAAACACGACATGCATCCCCGGAACCATCTGAAGATGAGGGTCGCTTTTTCTTTTTTCTGGCGGGCAGCTATCACGCGACGCGATTAGGAGTAGGCGTTGGTAGCAGCACAGGTCGCTGATTGACTCGATTTTGAGGTCATCGGAAATGACTTCCGTTTCCTGCCCCAGATGGGCAGCTACATAGTTGGCTAGCTTGGTTGGCGTGACGTTTCGCTCGGCATTCATTCGCTGCCGAAGGGCCTCCATCGCAAGTTCTTCGATCGTCGGTACATAGGGTTCGACAGGCGTTGGCTCGTGCGGTCGCTGTGCGGCCCTTGGTCTGGCCAGACCGAATTCAGATGCATGGAAAAAACCTGACACCTCTGGAAGTGCCGGATGGTTCTCTTCCATTGTTCCCACAGCACTCAGGGCCCGGCCTATCAGCTTGTCGAAATTGCCGGGCGACCTGAGTTTGTATTCGAAATAGGCCATAGCCCGTTGGTGGGCATCACGAATCTCTTCGTCCAGGCGCTGCAGATGCTTTTCCACATCTCGCAATCGAAGAAGTAAGGCGGTGTCTCGTTCATACAGCGCTTCTGCCCTTGTTAGGTCATTGCCTCCATCTAGGTACCAATTGATGAGTGCGGCGCGCTTGTTTGCATCGTGCTGAAACTGCAGGACCAGCCCGATTATTTGTGAACGGAACTGCAGGGGGTGGTTATTTGTTCGGAAGTCGCTGTAATCCGCGATGAAGAGCTTCTCGATGTATTCCTCAAAATACCCCCGAACAAATTCGCTAGCTGTGGTTTTGGTGACCAACACATCCATAAGATCTTGGATGCGGCAACTGGTATTGGCGATGTGTGCCATACAGCGTTTCGCTTGCGTGGCCGCCTCGTGATAGAGCTCTATGGCGTTCTCAGTATCCACTGCACGCAGTGAGACGAAGATCGAGCGAACCTTGCCGGCTAGAAACTCGGGTTTGCTGTGAGCAAACTCAGCGAGAACGGTGAAGAAGCGAGCGATGACAGGCTTCACGGTCACCTGCTCAACTACCCCACGTCTGCGCTGACTTAGCCAGCCTGCTGTGAGGAAAACTTGATAAATGCCATGGGCACGAATGTTGACTGGGCTTCCCAACTCATCCCATGGATCATCAGCAACGAGGAAGGTTTCGATAGTTCGAATTACGGCTGGTTTTGGAGCCTCCTCCCCAGGGGATCTGCCCCCTTCGCCCCACATCTCTGCCATAAGCCGGCACAGAACATCCCAGTAGCGGTGATTGTTCTCAGCGGCTAGAGGCCGAAACAGATCTTTCGGTAACCGTTCGAACAGAGGTGGTGTCACAGCTTCCATTCCCAACACTCAGCATGAATTGGATGAATTTACCGTAGCATAGATCTATTGATGCATCTATGCTATCACCGCTTAAATGATTTTCTTCCTTGGGTACAGCCATGCCTCGACGCAACTCCGGTCCAAAAGAAAGATATGAAGCGATCGAGATACTGCTCCTCTGGGAGGGGCGAGTCTCAAGGGCTCGTTTGCTTGATCTATTTGATATCCACGAGACCCTGGCCAGTCGGGACATCGCGGGATTCCGTGAACGATATCCGGCGGCCTGTGAGCCAGAGATATCGACTAAGAGCTATGTAAGCTCACGGAACCTGAAGCCCGTGCTAACGCTGGGAGTTTTCTCCGAGTACCAACGTTTAGTGGGGGCGCTAGGAAGCCTAAATTTGGCCTCGACAGGTGTGCCAATCGAAAGCACACAGCTTGATGCCACCGCGATTCGACACACGCTTTTCTCTCAAATACATCGCGCCATGCGGCTTGGCCTGTGTATTCGGGTCGTCTACCGCTCGATGAGCACGCCAGAACCACATGAGCGTGTGATTCGTCCTCATTCATTTATTCAGGCCGGGCCACGCTGGCACCTGCGGGCGTATTGCGCAAAAGCGGCAGCATTCCGAGATATGAACCTTGGGCGGATCTCCGCAGTTAGCCCAGAAAGCAGTAGCAGCCTCCCAGGAGCAGAGGAAGACTTGGAGTGGCAGCGGATAGTGTCGGTACGTTTAATCCCTCACGAAGGTCTATCCGCTGAGCAGGCTCGAATGGTAAGGGAGGAATACATGGGAGGAACGGCTGCGGCTGTGTTTAGTGTACGCGCACCGTTAGTTCAATACGTCATCCAGTCCTTTAGAGCTGCTGTTGATCCAGTACGCGAGAAAGCGCCGGAGCATCTTTTGATGGTGCAGAATCCCGAAATGCTGCCTCAGAGCTCACGCTGGCTACTTCGGGAACGCGATGCCTAAGCGGCGTTTTTCACGAGCTGAACGTAGGTGCTACCCGCATCGGGTTGGTTTCTGCCACGCAGTCATCCAGTCTCGGGAAACAACACTGCTCTCCCTGGATAAAACGCTTCATAGGCCCCCCACGCTGATTTGAATCCATCAAATCACAGCAGGGTCGATGCCAATTTTTTTTACACAGTTTGGGCCAATAGCTGCCATTGACTAAAAATCCAAGGCCGCTCAGACAGCATTCAATACAGTAATTTTTGAGGCTAATAATGCCGGAGAGCGCCGTCCTCGTTGATCAAGCGCTCGCCCCTCGTTACCTCTACCAAGCGGACAAACCAGAACCAGCCATCCTCGCGGCTATGAGGTGCGGCATCAATAATTTGGAGAACCTCCTCCCGCGAGTATGCTCTCAGCATATCCGCGACGTAGCGCAGCTCATGCCATTTGGTCGAACACAGGAGAGTACGCTCAAGAAGCTCCTCATGCACGGCACGGTGCATGGGGTTCACCGTAGCAGCTAGTCTGTACAGCAAGCGATCTTGGTCGATGTCAGTCGATGCAAGGCAGCGTCGGAGTGCCTCGACGGGAAACAGATCGAAACCCTCGGCAAACACCTGTGGAACGAGCGAGGCGAGGGTAGGCACCGCGAGCATGCGATCCAGCAGTGGAGCGCTGTAGGTAGCAGTCCCCTTCAACGCCTTTAGTACTGCAGCCGCGCGCTCGTCGTCGAGATGATGCACGACGGATTTAATGGCTAAGTCTGGCGAAAGGGCCAACAGCTCCGGGGTGAAGTGATCCTCCCATTGGTTCATCGCACTCTGGAGCGCAATCCAATCGGAAAAAGGATGTTCAATACCATCGGCCGTCTTTACGCCGAGCGCGATACCAGATCTCTTTTGCCAGTCCTCATAAAGTAAAAGGGCTTGCCGAAGGTGATACGCCGGAAGGGCGTTGGGCTGCTCCGCGATGAATCTTACAATGTGGGGGATCCCCACTGGGTAGACCCGCGCAATAGCGTTGAGCACATCTTGCATCGCCTTCGGCTGCATAGGGCTGCCCAGCCGACGCCAGACTTCGTCGATGAGCATTTCTGGCGCGCAGGGAAGCCATCTCATGTAAGCAAGTGCAGGGATGTGGTGGAGCCCCGCGAAAGACGGAGGCAATTCGCCGATCAGTTCAGGCAATAGGGTCTCGCCATGACGCGCGATTAGTACCCGCCAGCCAGACTCTGCGTGACCTGCGGCAATCCAAGCCCGAGCCGTTTCGTCATCAATCTCAAGCGAGAGCTCCTCGGCGAGTTTGTGATGATGAGAAGCACCAGTTGATAAAGCCACACGCTGGTAGCGGGCTACCCATGGAGAGCCACGTTCCACGACAGCAAAGCCGAGCAGTTCTTGCGCACGAGGCTTCATGAAAGGGAAGCGGGCGAGTAGTTGACCGAAGGCCTCATCATCACCGCAGCCGACAAGCACTCGGTTGAGTTCGATCCACGCGCTGGAATTTGACTCTACAACGGATTCGAGCAAGCGCTCGTATTCGGTAGCGATGAATCGAGCTAGGGCTCTGTTGCCGCGTCTTACTGAAACTGGCCGAAGTAACCAAGCGCGCGAAGCGATGACAGTGTCGAGGTGTGGGCGAACCCAGGGTGGTACATTGCCACAGCAGCCGAGCGCGGTTGCGGCCGCCTCTGCCCAACTTATCCGGCCGTCAGCCGCAACTTGCTCTAGCCAAAGACTCCACTCCGGCCCACCACGTTGGGCGATTACCTCGAGAACGAGGCTACTATTCGGGGCCCCTAACCAGTCGGCGAGCGTGGCCCGCTGCGCATACAGGGCTTTGGGGCGGAGAGCCTGTTTCCACTCAGTTGGGTACATGCTAGATCGTCCTAGATCAGCGAGCACCTCCAAAGCGGGACGAAGAAGCTCCGGTCGCGCGCCCTCCAATGCAGCAATAGCGGCGCGATAGCGCACAGCTAAGCGAGGATCTACCAGAGCGCAGGAGAATGCTTCTTTTAGGGCCGGCATGGGGTGTTCTGCACCGCGGCTTGCGTCGAGTGCGGCGGCCAGCACAATATCTTCCCTAAGGGTTGCGTTTACATCGCTCTCTGCTGCACGGCTACCCGACTGGATGGCCAGGGCATAGCTCTCACGCGTCCGGAGCGGGAGTACTGCACGCTCGGCGACTGCGTCGCCAAGTAGGCCGCGTCCAGTGAGCCAGCTCCAATAAAGGTCGTGGAATGGAACGGCCTGGCCGCCGCGCTCGAGAATCGTGCCGAGGTTCCTTAGCAGCCTGGCCGGATCGGTAATGCCCACCTTCGCTGACCGAGTTTGGAGCTCATCCATGAGGCGCCCAAAAGATCGTGTTTCAGCCAGAGTTAGATCGGCCACGGCTCCCGCAAGTGCATCGGTGAAGCGCTCGGGTAACCCGCGCATAAGGTGCTCATGGAATTGACGCAGGAGGTCGCCTGTCGTCGCAGAGCACGCGTCCGAAAGAACTTGGATGGTCAGAAGGAGGGGGAGCCGAAGAAGGTCAAGCACCGAACTAGGTGGAAGCGCTTCGCCTGGGGTTGCGGCTGCGACTGCAAGCGCGACCCGGTCGGGCGAAAGGAGATCGAGGGTCCACTTTTTAAAGGGACCGTCGTCGATGTCAGAGAATTTGGCCGTCGCGATTAGGCGTGCGCTCCGTAGAGCACGCAGCGCACGTTGCTTCTCACCTACCTGCGCAGTGCATGCGAATTCGGACCAACTGTCGACGAAAACACAGATTCGTGGATCTTGGAACAAGGTAGATAATTTGACCCCAGGAACCGCGTCCGTGATCATTTCCTCTAGGTCGTGCCAGCCTGTCGCTTGTGCTGCCGGGAGATACAGCGGGACGATCGTACCGGCTGCGAGTAGCTTTTTTGCCGCGTGCCAGAGTGCATGTGTCTTGCCTGAGCCAGGCTGGCCGACGATGAGATGTTTTTTCTCCGAGAACCCTATGAGATCCGATAACGACGCGATCGAGGGAACCCCGTTAAACTTGATCTCCGTGAGACGCGGCTCCGCTGAGAATGCGTCCACAAGGGCATCCCGGGCTGCAGCCTTAGCTTCTGGGAATAGCAGGTCGATCGATGGCGGCGCGCCAGTCTCAATTAACGACTCCGCTAGGTCGCGTAACTCATCAATGGAAAGAGCAGTGCTCGGCCGCTCAATGCGCTCAGCCAATACGTCTACGGCGACGCTTGAAGGAACGGCTATTGAGGTCGCGCGCTCTAGACAAGCCTGAAGTTGTATTCCGTTTACGCGACGTGGATCCGGTCCGAGCGCACACGCAACGGCATCGCGGAACACGGCATCGTATGCGCGATGTGCCATGTCTGTGGTCGACCTGAACTGTTGCCGGCGGTTCACGATAGCTCGCCGATTGCTCTCCTCGAGAGAGCGCCAATCTAGTGCGCCACATGCAAAGACCATCGGACTGAGAAGCTGAGCTCTAAGCTGCTCCGGTACGCTATTTGAGACAAAGGTTCGAAGTTCCTCAGAAAGCGTACGCTGAAGAAGTGCTCTACGAAGCTCCCCAACGTCCCCTCCGGAAGCAGCCGCTTCCCAAGCGGTCAGCCCTGAGACACCAGAAGGCAACGCATCTTTCCGCTCCTGTCCGATGCGCGATGTGGTCAGAAATACGAGTCTTACTTCGCGGCCAGGATTACAGGCACGTAGCCTGTGCAGAGACTCGATGGCGGCCAGCACATCTGGTGAATTGAGCGTCACAGCACCAGACTCGCGTGTGTCCTTCACCTGCGTCGCCCTCAGAACGTCATCCATTCTGCCAGGCTCACGGAGAAGCTCGGCGAAGTCCTCGGCGACCTCCAGATAGAGTTCATCGTCTGCCCCCAACTCCAACCACGCGGCAGCGGAGGCGTGGAGCTGGTAGACATATCCACGAAGCGACGCAGTTGCTTGCCGGATCACGTCTTCAGGTGGAACGCTCCAAACCTGAGAGGGGTCTCCGAAGACAGAAACGGGTGTGGTCGACATGGGTTTGACTCTGGGCAAAGCAGCGACATGGAGGGACGCTGCGCAGTATCGAAGTGACTAGATACTAAACCAAGTGTGCGATTGGGCCCGAAGGCGAATCGTCGTTCCGATTTGAGTTTTAAGGAAAGAGTAGAGTTTCGGCCGTGCGCCAGGCTTAGACAAGCACAAGCGGTAGCCTGGAGTTCAAGAGGCTGGAATGTCGACTATTGGCCGATTTCGACTGGCGGCCTCTGGGCGTTCTCTGCCAGTCATGGCCATGAAGCAAGCCGGTAAAATTCAATGCTAATGACTGGTCAGGTCGAATGCACATGATTAGGTAAGTCTGTGCATTACCCAAGGATGTACTGCACAACGGGGATCATCATCCAGCCATATTTAGAGTCTCGACTACAGCAGTGCATCATGACACCTGCCACTAAAAACCGGACTTAAAATCTATTTATAGCATGTAGATGCTTGCCACTGTTTGTACGCCGCTTTTGCGCCATTTTTTGAAATCCCCAGCAAGCTGCCCAACGCCTGCGGTGACACAACGTGCCCGGTAGATATTAAGTATGAACAGGCAGATATCACCTCCTGCCTGCAAGGCAAAATTAATCGGCTGTCCAGATATTCATCAGCAGCCTGAGCAAGCCAGAACGGCAAGGAACTGACTTCCTCTGCTAACCGCGAGCGGGTGAAGCTCGCCTCAGTGCACATAGCAACAAAACGAGTTGGCCACCCTTCCAACAACCAAATTACCGCCAGCAATAAATTCAATCGCTCTGAAGGTGTTAAGTATTCAAAATCCAGCCCTGCACTTGAAGGATTTTGGGACAGGTCAATACCAATAGCTTTTGATAACACCTGCCGAAGTCGAAGTCCACTCCGTCCATGAATCACGCTAACAAGCACCCGCACCCCATGGAAATATGGGACACCAAAAGTGGTCGTACTGAACTCAAATGGCAAACAACCACACTCAAATCGACCAAGCACCTTTTTATAATTATTTAAAGATCTAATATCCGGCCAGCTCGGTATGAAGCTTGGCGCCTGACTCAAATCAAATTCGCACTCATGACAGAGACGTAAAGCCTGTTCTGGGATTTTTTTTCCACGCCCAATTCCATGACGATGAAAGGCAATATTCGCTTTACATTGCGGACAATTCGCTTGCATGACACACAAATGGCGCTCACACATCGCATAAAGTGCTAGACGCCAAGGCTTACGGTAATATGGCGTCGAGTCCTCCTCTAAGCATTGCGGGCAAAACTGAAGCCCCGCAAGCCGACGGGTGCGATGGAAAACACCCACTGGAAGTATCCAAGCCGCATTTCCTATATACGGTAAATTTTCAAAGACAATTCCTTCATACGCAGCGAGAGTCATCGCATTTAAAGCTATTTTCGTCTGCCGGGTTTGATGCGCCAATATTTCTAGCAATGCAGGTGTAGGATGGCGATCAATATCTCTATTCCAGATCGCACCACGATAACCAAGAAGACAGGCATAGAACGTGTGTAAAGGATAACCATTGGCAAAAGCCAAACGCACCATCCAGGACGACATGACTTCGTCTGGCCTAGGTTGCGGGTGGATCGGCAGCACGCATTAAACCCGAGCAGCCTGCTTGGTCCGGTCGCTTGGCGATACGTAACCGCAAGCATTTAGAACCTCCGCCGTTATCTGCTCTTGCCCCCCACGGATTGCGTGAATAGATGCCATATTCAGCAACGCAGAGAGCTCACCAATGGTTCCTTCACTCATGGCCAAAATCTTGGCAGCCAGTTGTGGCTCATGTAGCTCCGATGGTTTTCGAAGAGGCAAGACGCGCTCAAATGACATGAGCAACTGCCTGTACTCCTTATTCAGTTGCCACTTCGGTAAAATTTCGGGGACAAATCGGTTTTGAATCTGAGGATCAATGCTTACAGCACGCAATAAATCGCCTGTTCCGCAGCCAACAATTGAAATCTGCAATTCGTTACCAAGATACTTGATCATATTTAAGAATTGCTGCTGCTTGACCGAGGCACCTGCCAATATATTATGGAGCTCATCAACAATAAGAACCTTCAGCTTCACTCCACGAAGAACCTGAACAACACGAGCTCTTTTAGCGTCAGTTGAAGAGGTTGGCACCCTCTCAAATAATGCACTCAGAATTTCCGAATAAAATCCTGCTTCATTAGGCGCTGGCGGGGCTTGGGTATAAAGCACGGGTGCAATAATATGCTCCCCACCAGCATTTTCGTCTGCCATATGCCGCTGAGCAAAATTTCGAATCAGTCGAGTTTTCCCATTATTAGTACCACCGATAAGCAGCATATTTGGCATACGCTCTTCTCGAGGGTGACTGACCAAATCTTCTAGCTTACCCATAATTTCTTGAGCCCGCGGATAGCCTATCCACCGAGGTCTTTTTAGCCACTGAATGCGGGCTTCGGGAGGCTGCTCAATATTTTCAGCTGTTACTTGGTGAAGATGTTCGTAGCCCGACACGGATAGCTCCCTAGCTCAGCTGAATATCGTTAAAAGGCTGAATATCACCATCGTCACACGATGCAGTGGCGTATTCCGGCGCAGAGACTGAGGGCGTGGAAACGTGTACACCACTCCAACCGTTGCGCCTTTCGACCATCCGTCTTTTACGCTTTTCATTCGCGCGATGCTGCTTTGCAAGGCGAGTTTTCTGTACAGCAGCATCCTCGATCTCGCGCATCTTTCGAATGCCTTGGAATATCATTTCTTCGTCAACATGACTGACGGGGTCTTCTCGAAGCTTCGCTACCGCCGCTCTCAACTCCCACAGACTTATGGCAGGCCGCGTATTATTCAAATATGGAATAGGGCTATAACTCAGTGTTTCCGGGTCGAAGAAGTACACCACGCTGATATCACGAGGATCGCGGGCAAAAATGAATGTTCTAGCTTTGACCCCACTCGGGTCTTTAGACACTACCCACCGACGTAGGATAGGCGCGTAATAGTGAATACCATCAATTACAACGCCCTGCCGTTGCACAGTGCGCTCCACAAAAGGAGTAAAATCAAGCCGGAAGTTCTCTTCATCTTCAATCGGTGCAGGTAGACCCACACCAGGTTGAGAAGCTGAACCATGCACATACTGGTGGTACAGCTTTATAGGTGGAATCTCATTGATTCCCTTGTGAGCACGGTGGTGGTAGCAGTACACCAAGAACACAGTAAACCACTGCTCCAACTCACTCAGTGTCATGCATGCATGACCTTCCGAGTCGTAATCTACCTTGGCTTGCACGTTTGAAAATGTTGTCCCTGGTAAGCTCTGGCATTCGCCCATAAAGGTTCGAAATGCACGCTCAACATGCGGGCCATAGTTTGGCTGCCCTCTGGGTCGAAACTCTAGAATTATGCCGTGCTGCTGACAGGCTCGAGTCAGCATATTCCCGCGAAACTCTTTCGCGTTATCCACATGGATTTTGTTCATTTTCCCGTAGATCGGCCATTCAGCGTCGATATCACGCTTTGCTAGCCAGTGTTCTTTACGCATTACTGCATGGGCTATACATAAGCCAGCCGATGACGCTCCTGGCGGATCCAGAGTCATTCGAAAACCGCCGATCATTTTCGTGGCAACATCAATGGCTATTGTCAGATAGGGCCGACCAATAGGGAGTCGATGCTCCTCATCTACGACAATTACATCTACCTTGGTATGGTCTATCTGAACGACAGCATTGGGGTAATCTGCGCCAGGAAAACCACCTCGGAGCGGTTCGAATTTTTCTCGAGCGGAGCGAGGGCTGTAGCGCTTACGAAGTAGCTCGCGCTGCTCAATTTCACGCGCCCTGGAATAAACTGTATTTTTGTGTGGCGGCATCAAATCAACTTCCTGACACTCGTGTTTAATGCGCCTGTAGAGCTTCAGAACGGATGGACGTTCCTGCTTCAAGTAGTAGTTCTGGATTTGAAGAGCAATAATCTGCTCAACCTCGTCGTCAAGGCGCTGCTCACCTTTATCTGAGCGAGGTGTCCTCAACAGAGACGAAACTAATCCAGTTTCTTCAAAACGATTGAGCCAGCGATAGACCGTGGTCAAGCTCTTCCTCGCTTCATCAGCCACTCGCTGCACATCATGTGTCTCGCGGTTTGCCAAGCTTAGAAGTGGACGAATAAGCTCGTATCGCTCAACGGCCTTATCCCATTCCTTGTCTTTTGCAATCAGATGCAGTCTTTGAGGAGGCTCCGCCGAGGTAGGCCCTATCGTGACGTCGGCGACGCTAACAACCTCAGTTCGCCCACCATCCACTGTACGCAAAATGGCATCGGAAAACCCCTTCAGCTCAAGCACTACTGCTGGCTGGTTTCGCCAATAAACCAACTGACCTGGACGGATTGTTTTCATTTCAGCAGTCCTGTGCAGCCCAGATTGACGAGCGCATTGTTAACGGAAGATTCAAATCGCATCCAACTGCGCCATTTGCGACCAAGTGCCAAATTGCGGGGATCATTCGTGCACGGTTGGCTGCGTCGTGGCATAGCGCACATAGCAGCAGGTCAGGATCTGCCTCATCCAAGTCCCATAGCGTCTTTAGAATGAGCGCTCTTGTCTCAACAGAAGGCTCTCTGGCCAGATATGGCCATAGAAACTTCACGTTATCGAGGTATGGGGTTCGAATCTCCCGTTCCGTGAAGACCTCAAAACGCCATCCACGACCTAAACAATAATTCTTCGCCGCTCGAAACTTGGGTATCAGTACCTTCCAGTTCTTGCGGAAATCTTCGCGAAACTTCACTTCGAACAGAACAGGCTGCGGCCGGTATGACGACGTTTTAAAGTGAATAAGGCCATCAGGCGTGTAGCTTCGGCCCCGCCCAGCATCATCGATATATTCGATTGTTAAAGGCTGAGCAACGAAGCTTTCGACGCGATGATCGAATCGCAGAATCTCCATCAGATCCCTTTCCAAGGAAGACTCGTACCTGCCAAGAGAAGGGACAACCCCCGTCACGCTACGTGTGCTTATGCCTATTTCACGAATGGGAGCTTCAGATTTGAGGTTCATTTGCGTCTTCCGCTAGAAACTCCGTCAATCTTTGCATTTACCGTTAGAAATTACAGTGGCGGCAGTCGTCCGCAGCCCGGCGAGATTACCCTGGCCCATCAGGGGGTGCTGTTTCTCGACGAGTTGCCGGAGTTCGACCGCAAGGTACTGGAGGTTTTAAGGGAGCCCCTGGAAAGTGGCCATATCGTGATCGCCCGCGCCCGGGACCGCGTGCGCTTTCCCGCACGCTTCCAGTTGGTGGCGGCGATGAACCCCTGTCCTTGCGGCTATCTCGGCGACCCCGGCGGGCGCTGCCGCTGCACGCCGGATCAGATCCAGCGCTACCGCGGCAAGCTCTCGGGCCCGCTACTCGACCGCATCGACCTGCACCTGACCGTCGCCCGCGAAGCCACTTCGCTCAACGCGACACCGGCCAGTAGCGAGAACAGTGCAACGGTGGCCGCTGAGGTAGCGCGTGCACGCCGGCGTCAACAGAGTCGTCAGGGTTGTGCCAACGCCTTCCTCGACCTCACCGGCCTGCGCAACCATTGCGCGCTGAGCGCAGAGGACCAGCAATGGCTGGAGCGTGCCTGCGAACGCCTTTCCCTGTCCCTGCGCGCCGCGCATCGAATTCTCAAGGTCGCACGAACCCTGGCCGACCTGGAAAACAGCCGCGCAATCAGCCGTCAGCACCTGGCCGAAGCGCTGCAGTATCGACCGGGCAGTCAGCCGGTTTGATACGAAAAGAAGTCGAAATCCAGCGCGATATTCGGTGGCCGGACGTCTACGCTGTGAATAGACAACGGCCCTTCGATTCGGACTTGGACGGTCAGAGATGTTAGATTGCGCCCCTTCGCCAAAAGGCGGCCACTCCCAATAACAAGCTGTTGAAAAACTACCTGCGTTGGCAATACATCGTTAAAAACAGGCTCGGCAAGCCGCTTGCGGCTAACGCGCTTCAGCGCGGCCCGAAGTGAGTACCGCTCATTTAGAGCATTCTCAGCTGTTTTTGCCTCGTCTTGCCGTCTCGCCTACGTTTTCTAACAGCCTGATAAGCAATCAAGGAGCGCAGCATGGAGGCCAACAAGTCTTCCTCATCCACCATCAACCCGCCGGTTTTCTATGGCTCGGCGGTATTGATTCTGGCGCTGGTACTGTACAGCGTCGCCTTCCCGTCGCACGCGCAAGGACTGTTCAGCCAAGTACAAGCCTGGATCATTTCCAACCTCAGCTGGCTGTATATTCTGACAGTCGCAATCATCCTTTTGATGGTAGTGATAGTCGCTTTGAGTCGTTATGGCGATATCAAGCTCGGGCCCGATCACAGTGAGCCCGACTACAGTAAGGCCACCTGGTTTGCGATGCTGTTTTCCGCAGGCATGGGCATCGGCCTGATGTTCTTTGGTGTCGCTGAACCGGTGATGCACTTTATCTCGCCCCCCACTGGCGAAGGCGGCACCATTGCTGCCGCGCGCGAAGCAATGAAGATCACCTTCTTCCACTGGGGCCTGCATGCCTGGGCGATCTACGCCATCGTGGCGATGATCCTGGCCTATTTCTCTTACCGCCATGGCCTGCCGCTGACCCTGCGTTCAGCGCTCTATCCGTTGATTGGCGAGCGTATCCATGGCCCCATCGGCCATGCGGTGGATATTTTCGCGATCATCGGCACGGTGCTGGGCGTTGCCACCTCGCTAGGAGTCGGCGTCACCCAGATCAACACCGGTCTCAACCATCTGTATGGCCTGCCCATTTCGGTGCCGGTACAGATCATGCTGATCATCGCCACCACCATTCTAGCGACCATTTCGGTGATCACCGGCCTGGATAAGGGCGTACGACGGCTTTCGGAGCTGAACCTGACGCTCGCCGTGCTGTTGATGCTGCTGGTTCTGATAGCAGGCCCGACGGTATTCATCCTGCAGACCTTCGTGCAGAACACCGGCAATTACTTCGCGCAGATCGTCACCGCCACCTTCAATCTCTACGCCTACGAGCCGAACGACTGGATCGGCGGCTGGACGCTGTTCTACTGGGGCTGGTGGCTGGCCTGGTCGCCTTTTGTCGGCCTGTTCATCGCACGCATTTCCCGTGGCCGGACGATCCGCGAATTCGTCAGCGGCGTGTTGCTGGTGCCCACAGCCTTCACCCTGTTGTGGATGACCGTGTTCGGCGATACCGCCATCCACATGATTCTCTGGGAGCATGTGACCAGCCTGGGTGAAGCCATCGACCGCGACAGCTCGCTGGCGCTGTTCGCTTTCCTCGAACACTTTCCGTTCGCCTCCGCACTGTCGCTGGTGGCGATCATCATGGTGGTGGTGTTCTTCGTCACCTCCGCAGATTCGGGGGCACTCGTGGTGGATATGCTCGCATCGGGTGGCCAGGGCGGGACACCCGTCTGGCAGCGTATCTTCTGGGCGGGATCGATGGGCATCGTAGCCATTGCCTTGCTTTTGGCCGATGGTCTGACCGCACTACAGACCGCCACCATCGCCAGCGCCCTGCCATTCACCGTTGCGCTGCTGTGCTCGATGTGGGGCCTGCTCAAGGCGCTGCGCCTGGATGCCACGAAGCAAACCCTGCGCTATCAAGCCCTCACCACCTCGCCCGCCACACCGCGAGGCTACAGCGACTGGCAACGCCGCCTGCGCAACCTGATGATGTTCCCGCGCCGCTCCCATGTAGCGCGCTTCATCACCGAAGTGGTGCGGCCAGCCTGCGAAGACGTGGCTGTGGAAATGCGTAAACAGGGCTACGACGTGACGGTCAGCGAGGGCGAAGATCGCCGTACTCGTATCGAGATCGTCCATGAAGGCGAGCCCGACTTCATCTACGAGGTACGTCCACGCGCCTACGCAATGCCCAGTTTCGTACCTGGCAGCGAGGAGGACGAACCAGGTGAGCGCAAGTACTTCCGCGCCGAGGTCCATCTCAAGGAAGGCGGCCAGGACTACGACGTAATGGGCTGGAGTCGCGAAGGCGTGATCGGCGACATCCTCGATCAGTACGAGAAACACATGCATTACCTGCATATGGTTCGATAAAAACAGCCTGAAGCGGGAAGCCTTGAGCTGGAAGAGACGCGCCAGCCATCGCTTCCTGCTCCAGGCTCCGCTCCTGCTAAACTCCCGCTCCGCCCTCACCCAGATACCCCCGAACGACCATGTCCCGACTCAATCCCCGGCAGCAGGAAGCCGTGAACTATGTCGGCGGCCCCATGCTGGTGCTCGCCGGCGCCGGCTCCGGCAAGACCAGCGTGATCACCCGCAAGATCGCCTACCTGATCCAGCAATGCGGCATCCGTGCGCAATACATCGTCGCCGTGACCTTCACCAACAAGGCCGCCCGCGAGATGAAGGAGCGCGTCAGCAGCCTGCTGCGCGGTGGTGAAGGACGCGGACTGACGGTCTCGACCTTCCACAACCTGGGCCTGAACATCATCCGCAAGGAGTACGCCAGGCTTGGCTACAAACCGGGCTTCTCGATCTTCGACGATGGCGACATCAAGGCGCTGCTGACCGACATCATGCAGAAGGAATACGCCGGTGATGACGGCGTCGATGAGATCAAGAACTACATCGGCTCCTGGAAGAATGACCTGATCACGCCCGAGCAGGCACTCGCCGAAGCGCGCAATCCCAAGGAGCAGACCGCCGCCATCGTCTACACCCTCTACCAGCGCACACTCAAGGCGTACAACGCGGTGGATTTCGACGACCTGATCATGCAGCCGGTGAAGCTCTTCCAGGACCACCCCGAGGTGCTGGAGAAGTGGCGCAACCGGGTGCGCTACATGCTGGTGGATGAATACCAGGACACCAACGCCAGCCAGTACCTGCTGGTGAAGCTGCTGGTGCAGGAGCGTGCGCACTTCACCGTGGTGGGCGACGACGACCAGTCGATCTACGCCTGGCGCGGCGCGCGGCCGGAAAACCTGATGCAGCTGAAGGAAGACTTCCCCTCGCTGAAGGTGGTGATGCTGGAACAGAACTACCGCTCCACCAGCCGCATCCTCAAGTGCGCCAACGTGCTGATCGCCAACAACCCGCACGCCTTCGAGAAGCAACTGTGGTCGGAAATGGGCCACGGCGACCCGATCCGTGTGATCCGCTGCCGCAATGAAGAAGCCGAGGCCGAGCGCGTGGCGATGGAAATCCTCACGCTGCACCTAAAGACCCAGCGGCCCTACAGCGATTTCGCCATCCTCTACCGCGGCAACTACCAGGCCAAGCTGATCGAGCTGAAGCTGCAACACCACCAGATTCCCTATCGCCTGTCCGGCGGCACCAGCTTCTTCGGTCGCCAGGAAGTGAAGGACCTGATGAGCTACTTCCGCCTGCTGGTCAACCCGGACGACGACAATGCCTTCCTGCGGGTGATCAACGTGCCGCGCCGGGAAATCGGCTCCACCACACTGGAAAAGCTCGGCAACTACGCCACCACGCGCAAGATTTCCATGTACGCCGCCTGCGACGAGATCGGCCTGGGCGAGCTGATGGACAGCCGCTTCACCGACCGCCTGTCGCGCTTCAAGCGCTACATGGACAATCTGCGCCAGCAGTGCGCGCAGAATGACCCCATCGCCGCCCTGCGTAGCATGGTCATGGATATCGACTACGAAACCTGGGTACGCAGCCAGACCTCCAGCGACAAGGCCGCGGACTTCCGCATGAGCAACGTCTGGTTCCTCATCGACGCGCTGAAGAACACCCTGGAGCGCGACGAAGAAGGCGAGATGACCATCGGGAAGCCATCGCCAAGCTGGTGCTGCGCGACATGCTCGAGCGCCAGCAGGAAGAGGAAGAAGGCGCCGAGTGCGTGCAGATGATGACCCTGCATGCGTCCAAGGGCCTGGAATTCCCCTACGTGTTCATCATGGGCGTGGAAGAGGAAATCCTTCCGCACCGCTCCAGCATCGAGGCCGACACCATCGAGGAAGAGCGGCGCCTGGCGTATGTCGGCATCACCCGTGCGCGGCAGAACCTGGCCATGACCTTCGCCGCCAAGCGCAAGCAGTACGGCGAGATCATCGAATGCATGCCCAGTCGCTTCCTCGACGAGCTGCCGCCCGAAGACCTGGAGTGGGAAGGCCAGGAAGACGCGCCGGTGGAGGTCAAAGCGGCGCGTGGCAACGATGCGCTGGCGGCGATGCGAGCGATGTTGAAGCGTTGAGCGAGCCGCCTGGACGGCGGCCAGATGGTGCCTCAAGCGGTGGATGTAAAAAGCGACATCCCCACCCGCCACCGTTCCGGACGTTACCGCAACACGTGTGCCTGTTGGTGGATAAGGCTGCGCCGTTATCCACTCTACCTGCGAGGGCGGGGCGGGCCCTGGACCTGTAGGAGCGAGCTCGCTCGCGATGTTGGCGGCACGGCGTGCGGCCCTTCGCCAGCAAGCTGGCTACAGCTCGGCGCCCGCTTTTTCCGCTGCCGTTAACCTCCGACGATGCTTTCCAGCTCCTTCGCCGCCGCCCGCATCCGCGGCACAAAGCCCAGCAACTGCGCCATGGAACAGCGGATCACCGGCGCATGACTGAACAGGCAGGCGCTCAGTTCGCCGCGGCCGTCGCGCACCGGCACGGCACAGGCCACCATGCCGTCGATGAACTCTTCCGAGTCGGTCGCCAGGTCTTCTTCGCGTATCCGTGCAAGATCATCGCGCAAGGCACTGAGGTCGGTGATGGTATTGCGCGCCAGTTGCCGGATCGGCAGGCGCGGCAGGATTCGCTCCAACTGTTCGTTAGGCAGCGACGCCAGGTAGAGCTTACCGCTGGCGGTGCACCAGAGCGGCGTATGGCTGCCGATGGGCAGGTTGATCTGCAGCGGCCAGTTGGTCTGCACACGGTCGAAATAGAGCATGTCCAACCCATCGGGCACGGACAGCCCGCAAGTCTCGCCGATATCTTCGGACAGCTCGCGCAGGATCGCCTGGCGCAGCGCCTTGTGTCGACCACTGTTGAGGATATCCACCGCCGTGGCATGCAGACGCCCACCCGGCAGCAGCCCGCCACGCAGGCCGAACTGCAGGAAGCCTTCGCTCTCCAGCGTCTGCACCAGCCGATGCGCACTGGCCTTCGGAATACCCAGCTTTTCCGCCAGTGCGGTCGGCGTCAGCGGGTCCTTGGCAGCAGCCACTGCCTCGATGATTTCCAACACGCGGGTGATGGAGGAGCCTTTTTCTCGCGGGGTACTGCTGCGCATGGATCGAGCCCGGTTACGTCGATGAATAAGAAATCCGCCCCGAAGGGCGGCAAAGTTTAAATGAAGCGCGCGGCAGGAAAATATCTCGCCGTTGCCCCTCCCCTGCGGGGAGAGGGGCGGTTCGACTGACTACTCACTTCATCGTCGGCATGGCGAACTCGGCACCGGCACGAATACCCGTCGGCCAGCGCCGGGTCACGGTTTTCATCCGAGTAAAGAAGCGCACCCCATCCGGACCGTGCATGTTCAGCGGGCCGAAGATCGAGCGCTTCCAGCCGCCGAAGCAGTGAAAGGCCATGGGCACCGGGATCGGCACGTTGACGCCAACCATGCCGACGTTGACACGCTCCTCGAACTGCCGCGCGGTATCGCCGTCACGGGTGAAGATCGAGGTGCCATTGCCGTACTCGTGGTCGTTGACCAACTGCAGTGCCTCCTCGAACGAAGCGACCCGCACCACGGCCAGCACCGGCCCGAAGATTTCCTCCTGGTAGATGCGCATCTGCGGTGTGACGTTATCGAACAGCGTCGGGCCGACGTAGAAACCGTTCTCGTGGCCTTCGACCTTGATGCCGCGACCATCACAGACCAGGGTCGCGCCCTCTTCCACGCCAAGGTCGATATAGCCGGACACCTTCTGCTGATGTTCGCGGGTCACCAACGGTCCCATCTGCGGCTCGGGCTCGACGCCCAGGCCGGGGCCGGTACGCATCTGGCCGATTTCGTTCTGGAGCATGCCGACCAGCTTGTCCGCCACCTCGTCGCCAACGCACACGGCCACCGAGATCGCCATGCAGCGCTCGCCGGCCGAGCCGTAGGCTGCCCCCATCAGCGAGCTGACCACCTGCTGCGGATCAGCGTCCGACATGATCACCATATGGTTCTTCGCCCCGCCCAGGGCCTGGCAGCGCTTGCCGTGGGCTGAGGCGGTCTTGTAGATGTACTCGGCGATCGGCGTGGAGCCGACGAAACTCACCGACTGCACGCGCTCGTCGGTCAGCAGCACGTCCACCGATTCCTTGTCGCCGTTGACGATGTTCAGCACGCCGGCCGGCAGCCCGGCCTCGGCCAGCAGTTCGCCGATCAGCATGGTCGCGCTCGGGTCCTTCTCCGAGGGCTTGAGGACGAAGGTGTTGCCGCAGGCAATGGCCACCGGCAACATCCACAGCGGCACCATGGCCGGGAAGTTGAATGGGGTGATGCCGACGCAGACACCCAACGGCTGCATCAGCGAGTTGGAGTCGATGTCGCGACCGACGTTGGAGGAAAACTCGCCCTTGAGCAGGTGCGGGATACCGCAGGCGAACTCGACCACTTCCAGCCCGCGGGTGACTTCGCCCTGGGCGTCGGAGAAGACTTTGCCATGCTCGCTGGTGATCAGCCGTGCGACCTCGTCGCGACGGGCTTCGAGCAGCGCCTTGAAGCGGAACATGACGCGGGCGCGTACCAGCGGCGGCGTCTTCGACCAACCTTCGAACGCGGCCTGGGCGGCGGCGATGGCCTCGCGGGTTTCATCAGCCGAGGACAGCGACACGTACAAGCGCGGCTCGCCGGTGGCCGGGTTGTAGACGGTCGCGTGGCGTTCGGAACGGCCAGCGACGGCCTGGTTGTCGATCAGGTTGCCGAGGGTCTGCATGGGGGTCACTCCTGGTTCCAGACGGTTTCGTAAAGGTCGATGATTTCCGCTTCACTGGGCACGCGCGGGTTGTTGCCCGGCGAACCTGAGGCCAGGGCCTGCCTGGCCATGGTTTCGCGCAGTTCGAAGAAGCGTTCGCGGGCGATGCCGAACTGCGCGGGGCTCGGCACCTGCAGCTCCTGATTCAGGGCGCGCAGCTCGCCCAGTAGCTTGTCGTTCGCGGCCTCGACACTGTCGCCCTCGCTCGCCACGCCCATGGCGCGGGCGCAATCGGCGTAGCGCTCCGGCGCCGCCGGAATCGAGAACGCGGTTATCGCCGGCAGCAACATGGCGTTGGACAGCCCGTGGGGCACATGAAAGAAAGCGCCGATGGGCCGGCTCATGCCATGCACCAACGCCACCGAGGCGTTGGAGAAGGCGATGCCGGCCAGGGTCGCGCCGAGCATCATCGCCTCGCGCGCGGCCAGGTTGCGCGGTTCGTGGAAGGCGCTACGCAGGTTCGGCGCCAACAGGCGCATCGCTTCCAGTGCCTGGGCGTCGCTGTAGAGGCTGGCCTTGCGGCTGACATAGGCTTCGATAGCGTGGGTCAGGGCGTCGATACCGGTATCGGCGGTCACCCGTGGCGGCAGCGAGAGGGTCAGCTCGTAGTCGATCAACGCAGCGATGGGCATGAATCCGAGGCCGGCGCAGAGCATTTTCTCGTCGCTGGTCTCGTCGGTGATGATGGTGAAGCGCGTCACCTCGGAACCGGTGCCGGCGGTGGTGGGAATGGCGATCAATGGCAGTCCGGCGTCGCTGACGTCGCGCGGGAACCGATAGTCGCGCATCTCGCCGCCGAACTTGCCGAGGATGCCGATGGCCTTGGCCGAATCAATGGGGCTGCCACCCCCGAGGGCGACGATGGAATCAAAATCGCCCTCGCTGACCATCTGCACGCCGGCTCGAATCGAAGCGGCGGTAGGCTCGGGCTCGGTATCGGCGAAGCAACGGCTGGCGATGCCCGCCTGCTCCAGTTGTTCGGCCAGACGGGCGGCATAGCCGAGCTCGACCATCATCCGGTCGGTGACGATCAGCGGGCGACTGCAACCCAGCCCACCCAGCACGGCGGCGAGTTGCTGACTGGCGCCAGCGCCGATTTCCATCAGGCGCGGCAGAACGATACGGTGACTCATGGCTCACTCTCCGTTAGGGGGCCACCTTCATCTAGCGGCTTCTTATATTGAGACTATTTGTCTCGACTTACTGGAGAGTAGGAACTGGATTCGTCACAGTCAACGTAAAATGAGACAACTTGTCTCATTCAATGGTCGTAGAAAGTGATTCCGCCCAATCGAGCATGCGCCTGCGAGTGCAGTTTCCTGCATATCTCGCGCAGCTTCTCCCTGGCATCCGAATCAACCAAACCATGCAGATCGGCTTCGACACTCAACAGCTCCGCTGTCGACCGCAGCGGCGTGCCAGTACCGGACCGGGTCGCACTCATCAAGCGGCGCGCTGCGGTTGCCAGGCCAGCAGCACGTCGAGCATGCGGTTGGAAAAGGCCCACTCGTTGTCGTACCAGGCCAGCACCTTGACCAGATCGCCCTGCACGCGCGTATGGCTGAGGTCGGCGACGCAGGAAATCGGATGGCCGAAAAAATCCCGCGAGACCAGCGGCAGGTCGTTGCACTCCATGACCCCGAGCGGCAGCTTCTGCGCGCCATCGCGCAGGATCTGGTTGACCTCCTCGACACTGGCCGGCGCACGCTCGGCGGTGAAGGTCAGATCCACCAGAGATACGTTCGGCGTCGGCACCCGCACTGCCAGACCATCCAGGCGCCCAGCCAGCTCCGGCAACACCAGGCCGATTGCCTTGGCCGCGCCGGTGGTCGACGGAACCATCGATTCCGCCGCCGCGCGGGCGCGGTAGAGATCCTTGTGTGCCTTGTCCAGCAGGTTCTGGTCGTTGGTGTAGGCGTGCACGGTATTGAGCAGGCCCTGGCGAATGCCGACGGCCTCATGCAGCACCCTGGCCAGCGGCGCCAGGCAGTTGGTGGTGCAGGAGGCGTTGGACACCACCCGCTGACTGCCCAGCAGCTCATGGTTGACGCCATAGACCACGGTCAGATCGGCGCCATCGAGCGGGTGCGAAGCAAACACGCGCTGGGCGCCAGCCTGCAGATGCTGGTCGACCAGCGCGCGTGACTTGAACTTGCCCGAGCACTCCAGCACCACGTCGACGCCGAGCTGCTTCCAGGGCAGTTGCGCAGGGTCTCGCTCCTGCAATAGACGGATCGACTGGCCGCGAATCTGCAGCATGTCCTCATGCAGGTCCACCTGCCCCTGAAAACGTCCGAAGGTGGTGTCGAAGCGCGTCAGATGGGCCATCGCCGCCTGGTCACTGAGGTCGTTGATCGCCTCGATGCGAATCTGGCTTTCCAGATTGCGTTCGAACAGGGCGCGTAGAACAGCTCGGCCGATACGGCCATAACCATTGATGGCGATACGCAACATGGCGGTCTCCTGGATTCGTGGATCGGGTTTCGCTGGTGAGTGTTAGGCGGAGTATGGACCACGACGTTCACTTCGATCCGTCGCGGATCAAGGAACTCGCGAACCTCCTCGCCTTGCTGCAAGTCACAAGACAGACAGGCTGCACGCAGCGGCGCCGGCACGTCGACGATACAGGAGCCCGGCATGCACGACTCGAGCGACCATCCGTTGTGGAAAGGCGCAACCCAAAGTGATCGAGACAATGCACGGCGCATTGCGCTTCCGGCTGGAGCACGTCGTGGATGGCTTCTGCATCGACGTCATCCACTGCGCCGATTTTGCGACACCGCGAGCCGCTGATCGGGCCGCCACTCGTCCGAACGGCGAAACGGACTGCAGCAGCCTTTGAATTTGGAGGGGAAATTGAGCGAGAATGCGCGGCTTTCCGGACTCACGGAAAGCTCCAACGCTCGCCATCACTATTTCACGGCAGCCTGCACGCCCCGTTTCACGGCGCGTTGCCTGTCGCGTCACTGCGTATCGGGTCAAAGGGTTTCCGAGGTCTGTCCCGTGGGGTTCGCTTGAGGTAGCGCGTTCGTGGAACAGCTGAAACAGAAAATTCGCAGTGAAGGTGTCGTACTCTCCGACCGGGTACTCAAGGTCGACGCTTTCCTGAACCATCAGATCGACCCCCTGCTGATGAAGCAGATCGGTGAAGAGTTCGCCCGCCGCTTTCGCGACGAGAGCATCACCAAGATCGTCACCATCGAGGCCTCCGGTATCGCTCCAGCGATCATGGCCGGCCTGGAGCTGGGAGTGCCGGTGATCTTCGCCCGCAAGCACCAGTCGCTGACCATGACCGATCATCTGCTGACCGCCTCGGTGTACTCCTTCACCAAGCAGATGGAAAGCACCATCGCAATCTCCACCAACCATCTTTCAGCCGATGACCGCGTGCTGATCATCGATGACTTCCTGGCCAATGGCAAAGCCGCCAAGGGCCTGATCACCATCATCCAGCAGGCCGGCGCCAGCATCGCCGGGCTGGGTATCGTGATCGAGAAATCTTTTCAGGTCGGGCGTCAGGAACTGGAAGAAGCGGGTTTTCGCGTCGAGTCGCTGGCAAGGGTTCAATCGCTACGCGACGGACAGGTTCAGTTCATCGACTGACCGCGGCACCTTCACGCCAGAGCGTCACCAGCGCCCTTATGTGCCGGTCAGAGGATCGCTGATCGGCACGCCGAGCCACACGCCGCGTCGTGGCTGCGTTCGTCTGGACGCAGCAGCGTCGTAGCACTGGCCTGGCGGATATTCCGCCACCACTTTCAAAACCATGATCGCCTGACGTCGCAACGGCCGGCACCGACTGGCAGTGCCAGGTATCGTCCGCCCACAGCTAGACTTCCCGCAGATACGACAAAGCCGCCCGAAGGCGGCCTTGCGATGACGCGGATTATCCGATCAGAGACCGGACATGTGCTGGATTGCGCTCTTCAGCTCGTCGTCCGAGCAGTCCGCGCAAGTGCCCATCGGAGGCATGGCGTTGATGCCGCTGATGGCGTGCTTGAGCAGGCCGTCCAGACCGCCAGCCGCGTCTGCGCGACCTTTCCAGGTGGCGGCATCGCCGGTCTTGGGCGCATTGAGCAACCCGCTGCCATGACATGCGGTACAGAACTTGCCATAGACCTCTTCGCCGCTACGGGCAGCGCCGCCAGCGGCAGCCACGGCGCCGGCACCCGTCGCCGCACATTCTTCGCCTTGAATACAGACTTCACCTACCGGCTTGAGACGCTCGGCGATGGCTTCATCGGTCGCAGCCTGAGCGCTCATTGCCCACAGGGCTACTACGGCAGTCTGCGCTACCAGGATCTTCTTAATCAGGTTCACCTTATCCCCTCATGTGGCTTGATACGCTCGCGGCCACGGTACGCGAGCGGCGGTTAGTATAGCGGCAAGCCGGGCCTGCCGAAACAACCCTTATGTCGCAAGCATGCCGGGATTCAGCCTGCAACTCGCCCATCAGAAATTCGCGGGCGTGGTGGCGCTGATCAGGCGCGCCGGCTCACCGAACGGATTGCGAAAACGATGGGGCTTGCTGCTTTCAAAGTAGTAACTGTCGCCGGTTTCCAGCACATGAACCTGACCGTTCACGGTCAATTCCAGGCGTCCCTCCACCAGCAGACCGGCCTCCTCGCCCTGATGCGCGAGCATTTCCTCGCCAGTATCGGTGCCGGGCGGATAGGTTTCGTCGAGAAAGGCGATGGCCCTGCTCGGATGCGCCTTGCCCACCAGCTTCATGCTCACCGCACCGTCGGAGATATCGATCAGCTCGCCGGCCTTGTAGACGACCTGGGTATCGCTGTCCTGATCACCATCCGGGGAAAAGAACTCCACCAGCGACATGGGAATGCCACCCAGCACCTTCTTCAACGAACTGATCGAAGGGCTGACGCTGTTCTTCTCGATCATGGAAATGGTGCTGTTGGTGACGCCCGCACGCTTGGCGAGTTCACGCTGGGACAGGCCCTTTAGCTTGCGAATGGTTTGCAGTCGAACGCCGACGTCCAATACGGGAGCCCCCTTTCAAGAGCAAAGCGATGAGGGCGCTAATGATGGCAATGGCGTTCAGTATTTACAACACGCCGGTGCGATTCTCCGGGCGCTCCGGATGGGCATGATGACGTGATGGTGGATAACGCCGCTTGCGGCTTATCCACCATCACGTCGGGGCAAGACTGTCCCGTTGTCCAGCCATACGGAATTACGGCACCTAGAGTATCGGTCCGGCCAGGTCGGGCATGGCGGCCACTACGGTGATTTCCACACGCACTTGCGGACGGTACATCAGCGCCTGCACCGCGGTGCGCGCCGGCGCGGCTCCTGTAGGGAGCCAGGCATCCCAGACTTCATTCATCCCGGCGTAATCGGCCATGTCGCGCAGATGTATGGTCGCCGACAGCAGCCGCGACTTGTCGCTGCCGACCTCCGCCAGCAAACGCTCGATACTGGCAAGCGTCTCCCGAGTCTGCTGATGGATGTCGCCCTCGAGATCATCGGCCAGTTGGCCGGAGAGATAGACTGCGCCGGCGTGTATGACCGCCTCGCTGTAACGGATTTCAGTGTGCAGACGCCGGATGGGCATGCTTGCCTGTCTCCTTGTGCTTGCCATAGCGAAAGATATCCAGCCCCTCGGTGCTGATCTGCGGCCGCCTGGATAACAGCAGGTCGGCCAGCAGACGCCCCGAACCGCAGGCCATGGTCCAGCCAAGGGTACCGTGTCCGGTGTTGAGAAACAGGTTGCGATAGGGTGTCGCGCCGACGATCGGCGTACCGTCCGGGGTTGCCGGGCGCAGGCCAGTCCAGAGCTCCGCCGTGGCGGGATCACCGCCCAGCGGGAACAGATCGCTGACCACCATGGCCAGGGTCGCCCGCCGACGCGGATCGAGCGATAGGTCATGGCCGGCGATCTCGGCCATGCCGCCGACACGGATGCGCTGGTCGAAGCGGGTGATGGCGACCTTGTAGGTCTCGTCCAGCACCGTGGACACCGGCGCCATCGCCGCATCGCTGATCGGCACCGTGAGCGAGTAGCCCTTGAGGGGGTACACCGGGGCGCGCAGACCAAGCGGCTCAAGCATGTCGGCGCTGTAGCTGCCCAGCGCGAGCACGTAGCGGTCGGCCTTTTCCAGCTTGCCGTCGATCCTCACGCCGGAAAGACGATCGCCGGCATATTCGAGGCGCTGGATGTTCTGCTGGAAACGGAACTCGACGCCCAGCTCGCGCGCCATCTCAGCCAGTCGCGTGGTGAACATCTGGCAGTCGCCGGTCTGGTCGTTGGGCAGACGCAGAGCGCCGCTGAGCTTGTCCGAGACCCGCGCCAGCGCCGGTTCGACACGGGCGATGCCGACACGATCGAGCAGTTCGTAGGGCACGCCCGAAGCTTCGAGCACGGCGATATCCTTGGCCGCCGCATCCAGCTGTGCCTGGGTGCGGAACAATTGCGTGGTGCCCAGTTGGCGCCCCTCATAATCGATCCCGGTTTCGGCACGCAGCTCGTCGAGGCAGTCGCGGCTGTACTCGGACAGCCGCACCATGCGCTCCTTGTTCACCGCATAGCGCGCCGCCGTGCAATTGCGCAGCATCTGCGCCATCCACAGGTACTGCCGGATGTCGCCGGTGAGCTTGATGGCCAGCGGCGCGTGCCTTTGCATCAGCCACTTGATGGCCTTCAACGGCACGCCCGGCGCGGCCCAGGGCGAAGCATAGCCGGGCGAAACCTGCCCGGCGTTGGCGAAGCTGGTTTCCATCGCCACGGCCGGCTGACGGTCCACCACCACCACTTCGAATCCGGCGCGAGCCAGATAGTAGGCACTGGTGGTGCCGATCACACCACCGCCGAGGATCAGTACACGCATTGCAACCTCCCACCCGTTCGACGAGCTTGTTCGGGACACGCTATTGAAAGGGAGTATAGGAAGGCTCGCCTGGTGAAGTTCACTATATAAGCGGCTATCTTTGCGCTTTATTCACGTCAATAACGCTTTTCCTGGAGGGAATACACCTATGCGCACCCGCCACCAGGTACGCCGCGAACTGGACAGGATCGACCGCCAGATCCTTCGCTTGCTGCAGGCCGAAGGGCGCATGCCGTTCACCGAACTGGGCGAGCGTATCGGCCTGTCCACCACGCCTTGCACCGAACGCGTTCGCCGACTGGAGCGCGAAGGGATCATCATGGGCTATTCGGCGCGGTTGAATCCGCATCACCTCAAGGGTGGCCTGCTGGTATTCGTGGAGATCAGCCTGGCGTACAAGTCCGGCGATATCTTCGAGGAGTTCCGCCGCGCGGTGCTCAAACTGCCTCAGGTTCTCGAATGCCACCTGGTCTCCGGCGACTTCGACTACCTGATCAAGGCGCGCATTTCGGAAATGGCCTCGTACCGCAAGCTGCTCGGCGACATCCTGCTCAAGCTGCCCCATGTGCGGGAATCCAAGAGCTATATAGTCATGGAAGAGGTCAAGGAGTCGCTGGACATGCCGGTGCCGGATTAGGTCGAAAACGGCGGTCTTTGCTCCCTGGCGAGCCGTCGGTCTACCCTTCTGCCATGCCATTCATACAGGAGCCTTTCATGCGCGCCCGCCAAGCCGCCATTCACAGCGAAGATCACCCGGCTTCCTATTACGCCGCCAGCAGCAACCGATCGCTCGAGTTGCCTCGCCTGGAGGGTGAGCAAACGGCCGACGTCTGCATCGTCGGCGGCGGTTTCACCGGGCTCAATACCGCGATCGAACTGGCCGAGCGCGGCCTATCAGTGGTCTTGCTCGAGGCACGGCGTATCGGCTGGGGCGCCAGTGGTCGCAACGGCGGCCAGTTGATTCGCGGAGTGGGCCACGACGTCGAGCAGTTCGCCCCGGTGATCGGCGAAGACGGTGTGGACGCGCTCAAACTCATGGGCTTCGAAGCCGTCGAAATCGTCCGCCAGCGCATCGAGCGCTACGGCATTGACTGCGATCTGACCTGGGGCTATTGCGATCTGGCGACCAAACCGAGACATCTGAGCAACTTCGAGGAGGAGTATGCCGACCTCCAGCGTCTCGGCTACCCCCATCCGTTGCGGCAGATCGCCAAGGCCGACCTCCACGAAGTGATTGGATCGGAGCGCTACCTGGGCGGGCTATTTGATTCGGGTTCGGGCCATCTGCACCCCCTCAACCTGGCCCTGGGCGAAGCCGCCGTGGCGCAGACGCTGGGCGTACGCCTGTATGAACATTCCGCCGCCGAACGGATCGACTACGGTGCCGAGATCCGCGTTCGCACCGCAACCGGCACGGTACGCGCCCGGCAGCTGGTACTCGCCTGCAATGCCTATCTCGGCCAGTTGCATCCGCAGTTGGCGGGTAAGGTGCTGCCCGCCGGCAGCTACATCATCGCCACCGAGCCGCTGCCCGAAGCGCTCAGCCGGGAGCTGTTGCCGCTGAACAGTGCCGTCTGCGATCAGCGCGTGGCGCTGGATTACTTTCGCCTCTCGGCAGACCGCCGGCTGCTGTTCGGCGGTGCCTGCCACTACTCCGGCCGCGATCCCAGCGACATCACCGCCTACATGCGACCGAAGATGCTTGAAGTGTTCCCACAACTGACGAGCGCGAGCATCGACTATCAGTGGGGCGGGATGATCGGCATCGGCGCCAACCGCCTGCCGCAGATCGGCCGGCTCGCCGAGCAGCCCAACGTCTATTTCGCCCAGGCCTACGCCGGTCATGGCCTGAACGCCACGCACCTGGCCGGTCGGCTGCTGGGCGAGGCCATCAGCGGGCAGCTCGACGGTCGCTTCGACCTGTTCGCCAGAGTGCCGCACCCGACCTTCCCTGGCGGTCGCCTGCTGCGCTCGCCGTTGCTGGCGCTGGGCATGCTCTGGTACCGGCTCAAGGACAGATTCTGAATTCCGCCGTCGCGCTGACGTCCAACTGCCAAGAAGAAACGTTAGGGTCTCTTCACGCTTCGTCGTAATCCGCGCAAGAAGCGAGAGCAGATCCCAGGGAGTGTCCTTGCGCATGCGTCTGCTGCTCTTGACGGTGTTGTTACTGGCAGGCTGCGCCACCCATATCGTGCCCCGCCCCACCTCTTATGCCCTGCCGGCCCATGACTCGCCACTGGCTTCGCAGTTGCGCGAGCTGGCGGCGGAACAATCGCCGGGGCATTCGGGCTTTCGACTGCTGTCGGCCAGCAACGAAGCCTTCGCGGCACGAATGAAGATGATTCGCGCGGCGCAAGTCAGCCTCGATGTGCAGTACTACATCGTTCACGACGGCCTGACCACGCGCGCGCTAGTCAGTGAACTCCTCGAGGCAGCCGATCGCGGCGTACGCGTGCGGGTACTGCTGGATGATCTGACCAGCAACGGCAGCGACTACCGGATCGCCACGCTGGCGGCACACCCGAATGTCTTGATTCGCGTCTTCAACCCCCTCCACCTGGGCCGCAGCAACATCTTTACCCGCTCGCTGGGTCGCCTGCTGAACCTATCGCAGCAACACCGACGCATGCACAACAAGCTGATACTCGCCGACAGCAGCCTGGCCATCGTCGGCGGACGCAATCTGGGCGACGAGTATTTCGATGCCGACCAGACGCTGAACTTCACCGATATCGACCTGCTGGGCGCGGGTCCGGTCGCCGCGCAACTGGCCATCAGCTTCGATCAGTACTGGAACCATTCACTCAGCGTGCCGATTCAGCAATTCCTGCGCCGCCCACCTAGCCTCGACGAACTGGCCGAAGCCCGACGACAGCTGGACGATTACCTGGAAACCGAACGTGAGCATGGTGACCCGCGTTACCGCAAGCTGCTGGTCGAGCAGCGCCAGACGACACTCGACCAATGGCTGCGCGAGCTGTCCTGGGCGCCCAGCGAAGCACTCTGGGATCATCCAGACAAGATCAGCGCCGAAGGCATGCCCGACCCATCGCTATTGCTGACCAGCCAGTTGCAACCAAGCCTGGACAATGTGCGCCAGGAGCTGACACTGGTCTCGTCCTACTTCGTACCCACCGATGAGGGCGTCGACTACTTCGCCCGGCTGGCCGAAGCCAACGTCGATATCCAGGTGCTGACCAATTCCCTGGAAGCCACCGATGTACCCGCGGTGCATGGCGGCTATGCGCCCTATCGCCACGAACTCCTGCGCCTAGGCGTACGCCTGTTCGAACTGCGCCGGCAACCGGACCAGGAAGCCCGCTTCAGCCTCAGCGGCGACTCCGAGTCCAGCCTGCACAGCAAGGCCGCCATACTTGACCGCCAATCGGTGTTTCTCGGCTCGCTCAACTTCGATCCGCGCTCGGTACTGTGGAACACCGAGGTAGGCATCCTGGTACACAGCCCGGAGCTGGCCGGTGAAGCCCACCAGTTGACGCTGGAGGGCATAGTGCCCGCCATCAGCTATGAGGTCCGCCTGATCGAAACGGACGGCCGGGTGCGGCTGATCTGGATCGCCGAGGACCACGACCGACGCGTGGTCCTGTACAAGGAGCCCGGCGGCCTGTGGCGACGCCTCAACGCCTGGATCGCTGATGTCATCGGCCTGGAGCGAATGCTTTAAGTCACGCCATTTTCGCCAAAGATCAAGCCTTTTCCGCCGACGCCTGCGCATGTGAACACCGGGGTGATAACACTAGGGTCTGTTGCCATCAGTACTTGCTTCTAATAAAAACAAAAGGGAGCGTCACATGAAACAATGCAAATGGATAGCGATGCTTATGCTCCTGGCCCTCTGGCTTCCAGGGCCCGTCAGCAGCGCTCAGGCGCAGGACTTCAACGCCCTGGAACGCATGCAGATCCATGCCAACCGTGCGACCAGCAGCCTGCTGCTGTATCGCGGCGAAGGCTTTCAGAAAGCCCACCTGCAACGCCTGGAAAGCGACATCCAGGCCCTCGACACAGCGCTACGAAGCTTTCCCTCCGCCAGCACAGAGCTGCTTGCACAGCATGCCGAGTTGACGGCCAAGCTTCGCGAAGGCGCTGCCTTCGGCTATCAGGAGGACGACATGCCCTGGGGCTGGCCCTTGCAGATGAGCAAGGCGCTGCGGGACTTCCTTACCGCCGTGCGAAGCCAGCAGGGCGCCGATATGAAGGCGGAGCTACCCGCCAAGGTCGAATACCTCGCCGTGCAGTACCTCAGCCGCGCCTATGTCGGCTCCTTCGAAACTGCGCGCGAACAACCCGAGACCTATCTCGGCCAGGACGAACGCAGCCTGGTGCCTTCCATCGACGAACAGCTCAGTCAGCTCGACAGCTCTGCGAATCCGGCCGTCGCTCGGCTGAAGACCCGCTGGGAGTTCCTGAAAGTTGCGCTGGAGGACATGAACAGCGGCAACAACAGCTTCAATACCGCCTCCGGCCGTCCCTTTGCGCCGATCACGGTCGACCGGCACGCCCGCAGCTTGAGCAATCAATGGATGGTGCTGTCGCCCTGAGCGATGCCCGGCTCTTCGGGCCGATAGCCTGATCAGACCCAACCGTACTCGGCCATGGACAACGGCTCGCCATCGCCGACGATGAAATGATCGAGTACACGCACATCGATATAGGCCAACGCATCCTTGAGACGCTGGGTCAGCTGTCGGTCCGCCTGGCTCGGCTCGGCGACACCGGAGGGATGGTTGTGCGTCAGGATCACCGCCGCCGCATTCTGCGCCAGCGCGCGCTTGACCACCTGCCTGGGATAGACGCTGGCACCGTCGATAGTGCCCTGAAACAGCACCTCGAACGCCAACACACGGTGTTTTGAATCAAGGAACAGGCAGCCGAACAGTTCGTGCGGTTCGTGTCGCAGTCGCGCCTTGAGGTAGTCGCGAACCGCCTGTGGACTTTCCAGCGCCGAATCGCGCCGGATACGCTCAGCCAGGTGCCGCCGGGCCATCTCCAGCACGGCCTGCAGCTGGGCGAACTTGGCCGGGCCGAGCCCCAAATGCTGGCTAAACTGCGGCAGCTCGGCTTCCAGTAGCGCGCGCAGGCTGCCGAACTCGCTCAGCAACTGGCGCGCTAGGTCTACCGCGCTCTTACCGGCCACCCCGGTACGCAGGAATATCGCCAGCAATTCGGCGTCGGAAAGCACGGACGCACCCTGTTCGAGAAGCTTTTCCCGCGGTCGCTCCGCCGCCGGCCAATCACGAATGCTCATGTTTCCTCCTTGTCGAGCAGGCCCTATTTCCATATGGGCGCTGTGCTATCTTAGCGGCCTTTTTTCGACGGTGGCCGGCCACGACCGGAACCAGTTCTCACCCGCAACAAGGCAGGCCTATGCAGCGGCTTTATCGTAAACGCATCGTCCTGGGCGTCGGCGGCGGCATCGCCGCGTACAAGAGTGCCGAGCTGGTTCGCCGACTCCGCGATCAAGGTGCGGAGGTCCGGGTGGTGATGACCCAGGGCGGTCGCGAATTCATCACCCCACTGACGCTCCAGGCGCTCTCCGGCCACCCTGTCCATCTTGACCTGCTCGACCCGGCGGCTGAAGCAGCGATGGGGCATATCGAGCTGGCTCGCTGGGCCGACCTGATCTTGGTTGCTCCGGCCACCGCCGACCTCATGGCACGTCTGGCACAGGGCATCGCCAACGACCTGCTGACCACGCTGGTGCTGGCCACCAACGCACCCGTGGCACTGGCACCGGCGATGAACCAGGCAATGTGGGCCGATCCGGCCACCCAGGCCAACCGCCACCTGCTCGAGCAGCGCGGAATTCGCCTGTTCGGCCCCGCCTCAGGCAGCCAGGCCTGTGGCGACATCGGTCCGGGACGCATGCTCGAAGCCGAACAGCTGGCCCAGGCCGCCGCCGATTGTTTCGAGCGCAACCTGCTCACCGGCCTGCACATGCTGATCACCGCCGGGCCGACCCAGGAAAACATCGACCCAGTGCGCTACATCACCAACCACAGTTCCGGCAAGATGGGCTTCGCCCTGGCCGAGGCCGCCGCCGAGGCCGGCGCCCGCGTGACCCTGGTGGCAGGACCGGTCTTCCTGCCGACCCCCGATCGCGTCCAGCGCATCGATGTGGTCAGCGCCCGCGACATGCTCGCGGCCTGCGAAGCGGCAATGCCGTGCGATCTGTTCATTGCCGCCGCAGCGGTCGCCGACTATCGCCCCGAGGTGATTGCCCCGCACAAGCTCAAGAAAGACCCCACCACTGGTGATGGCCTGCTCCTGCAGATGGTGCGCAACCCCGACATTCTCGCCACGCTCGCTGGACGCCCGGACCGGCCCTTCAGCGTCGGCTTCGCCGCCGAAACCGAGAACCTACTGCAGTACGCCACGCGCAAACTGCGCGACAAGAACCTCGATCTGATCGTCGCCAACGATGTGGCCAACCCCAGCATCGGCTTCAACAGCGAGGAGAACGCGGTCACCGTAATCGATCGCCAGCAGCACGAAACTCGCTTCAGCCAGGCCAGCAAGGGCCACATCGCCCGTCAGTTGGTCGCCTTCATCGCCGACCGTTTCCATCAGGCCTAAAGACCATGCATAAACTCCAAGCCAAGATTCTCGATCCGCGCCTCGGCCAGGACTTTCCCCTGCCGACATACGCCACCCCCGGTTCCGCCGGCCTCGATCTGCGCGCCATGCTGCAGAACGACACCACCCTGGAGCCCGGCCAGACGCTGCTGATTCCCACCGGCCTGTCGATCCACATCGCCGACCCCAGCCTGGCGGCCATGGTGCTGCCGCGTTCGGGCCTGGGCCACAAGCACGGCATCGTGCTGGGCAACCTGGTGGGGCTGATCGATTCCGACTACCAGGGCGAGCTGATGGTGTCCTGCTGGAACCGCGGCCAAAGCGCGTTCAGCATCGCCGTTGGCGAGCGCATCGCCCAACTTGTGCTGGTGCCGGTGGTGCAGGCGCAGTTCGAGTTGGTCGAAACATTCTCCGACAGCCATCGCGGCACCGGCGGTTTCGGACATTCCGGCAGCCACTGATCCCTCCATCAGGACGACCCGAGGAGCTCCATGAAACTCTTCAAGCGCGGCGCCAAGGACCCTGGCGCACTCAACCCCGCCGACACCAGTCCCTCGCAACGCCGTCCCGGAGGCGGCCTGGGTGGCCTGCTGCCCGGCCTGGCCTGCGGGCTGCTCGGTCTAGGCATCGCCGGCACGCTGATCGGGTTCGGCCTGCAATCGAGCCAGCAGGCACACAGCGTACAGATCGCCAGGGCCTGGGGCGAAAGCCAGGTCAGCGCCCTCGACCAGGCGTTGAAGCAACTGGCGTCCGATACCCGACACCTGGCCAGCGATCCGCTTCTGGTCGACGCCCTGCTCAGCGGTGAACCGCAGCGAGTACACGATGCCGAACGCAACCTTGCACTTCGCGCCAATATTTTCGATGCGCACCTGTACCAGCGTGACCGCGCCAGCCCCAGACCCGGCCGGACAGGTCCGGTCACCTTCGCCGCGCTGGACATGCTGCAGCGCGCCGAGAATGGCGAGACGCCCGCGCCGGAAGCCTATCGGATCGAAGGCCAGTGGCTGCTCTACAGTGCCGCTGCACTGCAACCCGAGCCAAATCAGCCGATCCAGGGAACGCTGCTGGTGGTCAGCCATCTCGACCGGCTGCTCGCCACGCTACCGACGCTTCCAGCCAATGCCGGCCAGATGCGTCTGAATCAGCAATTCAACAAGGGCGCCGCACAACTGCTGGCCCAGCGCGGCACGGGCGGGCTGGAGGAGCAGGCGCTGGATCTGCCCAGCAGCAACCCGAACTGGGTTCTCCGCTTTCTGCCCAGCTCTCAGGCAAACGCCGCGACACTGCCGCCATTGGTGTTGATCGGTGCACTGCTGGCCGCCCTCAGCGGCTTGCTGATCGCCTTGCAGCTAACCCTGAGCAGCCAGCAACGGCGGCTTCGCGAAGACGTTCTGCGGATGGGTCAGGCGTTGCAGGAACTCTCGAAAGGCAGAGCCATCAAAATGCCGACCTTGAGCCTGCCGGCACTTGATGCGCTGGCCAAGAGTCTGGCCCGCTTACCGTTGCGGGTCGCGACGCCTGAAGCAGGCAAGACACCGGCACCAGCACCGGCGTCAGTTGCTGCACCGCAAAACAAGCCTAACGAGTATGTCGACCCCATGTTCCAGACCACCGACATTCTCGACATCGATATTCTCGACGAGGACCAGAATTGGATGGGCCTCGACACCAAGGAGCGAGAAAGCGCAATGAGCCCGAAAGCACCGCAGTTACCTGCCAGCATTTTCCGCGCCTACGACATCCGCGGCGTGGTCGGCGACAGCCTGACCACGGAAACCGCGTACTGGGTCGGCCGAGCGGTCGGCTCCGAAAGCCTTGCCAGAGGCGAACCCAACGTCTCCGTAGGGCGCGACGGCCGGCTGTCCGGCCCCGAACTGGTCGAACACCTGGTCCAGGGCCTGGTGGACAGCGGATGCAGCGTCAGCGACGTCGGCATGGTGCCGACTCCGGTGCTCTATTACGCCGCCAACGTGCTGGCCGGCAAATCCGGCGTGATGCTCACCGGCAGTCACAACCCGCCGGACTACAACGGCTTCAAGATCGTCATCGCCGGCGACACCCTGGCCAATGAGCAGATTCAGGCGTTGCGGCGGCGCATCGAGACCAACGACCTGGCTGAAGGCGTCGGCCAGGCCGAGCAAGTCGACGTTCTGGAGAGCTACTTCAAGCGCATCCGCGAAGACATCGCGCTGGCCAAGCCGATGCGGGTGGTGGTCGATTGCGGCAATGGCGTCGCCGGCGTGATCGCACCACAACTGATCGAAGCCCTGGGCTGCAAGGTGATTCCGCTGTTCTGCGAGGTCGACGGCAACTTCCCCAACCATCACCCCGATCCGGGCAAGCTGGAAAACCTCGAGGACCTGATCGCCAAGGTCAAGTCCGAGAACGCCGATCTGGGCCTGGCCTTCGACGGCGACGGCGACCGCGTCGGCGTGGTGACCAATGCTGGCAACGTGGTCTATCCCGATCGCCTGCTGATGCTGTTCGCCAAGGATGTGGTCTCGCGCAATCCGGGCGCCGACATCATCTTCGACGTCAAATGCACGCGCCGACTGACGCCGCTGATCAGCGGCTACGGCGGCCGCCCGGTGATGTGGAAGACCGGGCATTCACTGATCAAGAAGAAGATGAAGGAGACCGGTGCCCTGCTGGCCGGCGAGATGAGCGGCCATATCTTCTTCAAGGAGCGCTGGTACGGCTTCGACGACGGCATTTACAGCGCCGCACGACTGCTGGAAATTCTCAGCCAGGACAAGCGCACCGCCGAACAGGTGTTCGCCGCCTTTCCCAACGACCTGTCGACGCCGGAAATCAATATCACCGTCACCGAAGAGAGCAAGTTCGCGATCATCGAGACCCTGCAGCGCGATGCGCAGTGGGGCGAAGCCAGTGTCACCACGCTCGACGGCCTGCGGGTCGATTATCCGAAGGGCTGGGGCCTGGTGCGTGCCTCCAACACCACGCCGGTGCTGGTACTGCGCTTCGAGGCCGAGAGCAAGGAGGAGCTCAAGCGCATACAGGACGTCTTCCGTGCTCAGCTTTATACTGTCGCGCCTGATCTCAAACTGCCGTTCTGACTTAACTTGCGGAGCCCTGCATGACCCTCAGCCGTGAAGCTGCCACCCAATTCGCCCAGGTCCTGTCCGAGGCGCTACCCTACATTCGCCGTTTCGTCGGCAAGACACTGGTGATCAAGTACGGTGGCAACGCGATGGAAAGCGAGGAGCTGAAAATCGGCTTCGCCCGCGACGTCGTGCTGATGAAGGCCGTCGGCATCAACCCAGTGGTGGTCCACGGTGGCGGTCCGCAGATCGGCGACCTGCTCAATCGACTGAACATCGAGAGCCGCTTCATCGACGGCATGCGCGTGACCGACAGCCAGACGATGGATGTGGTAGAGATGGTGCTCGGCGGCCAAGTCAACAAGAGTATCGTCAGCCTGATCAACCAGCACGGCGGCAGTGCCATCGGTCTCACCGGAAAGGATGCCGGCCTAATCCGCGCCAAGAAGCTCAAGGCCAGTCGCAAGACGCCGGAAATGTCCCAGCCGGAAATCATCGACATCGGCCAGGTCGGCGAAGTCACCGGCATCAACACCGAACTGCTGGAAATGCTGGTGCACGGCGACTTCATTCCTGTCATCGCACCCATCGGCGTCGGCCCGAATGGCGAGTCCTACAACATCAACGCAGATCTGGTCGCCGGCAAGGTGGCCGAAGCGCTGAAGTCGGAAAAACTGATGCTGCTGACCAACATCGCCGGCCTGATGGACAAGCAGGGTCAGGTCCTGACCGGATTGACCACCACCCAGGTCGACGGGCTGATCGCCGACGGCACTATCTATGGCGGCATGCTGCCGAAGATTCGTTGCGCACTGGATGCCGTCCAGGGTGGCGTCCACAGTGCTCACATCATCGACGGCCGGGTACCCAACGCCGTGCTGCTGGAAATATTCACCGATATCGGTGTCGGCACCTTGATCACCAATCAGCAGCAGTCACAGTCGTAAGGTTGCAAGCGGTCGCTGAAACGAGCAAACCCAGCGACCGCTACTGCGTGCCACCCAGGAGTTCGGCGACACGTGCCTGGTCACGACCGAAGTTTATCTCGGCCTCCTGACGAACCCTCAGATAACGCTCGACATCCCGCTGCAAGCTCGCCTGCTCCCTCTTCAGGTTGCCGATTTGCGTCAGCAACTGCTCGGGCACGGCACGCCCGGCGCGCTCATGATTCGCCGCCTGGCTTTGCAGACTGTCCTGCTGGGTACGCAGTGCCTGCAGATTGCCGCGGCTGATGCCGATCACGCCATCCAGCTCGGCAAGCTTGCGCTTTTTGGCCCTCTCGACATCCTGAACGCTCGCGTACAGGCGCAGTAACTGCATGTCAGAACTGGCTCTCGCCTCCGCTTCCAGCAATTGCTGGCGCTCCTTCGCCGTCGGTGCGGCATGCACCACGCGAATGACTCGCCCCTGCTCGTTGAGCACTTCGTAGCCTTTACCGATGTATTGCGGCGGAACACCGTGGCGGTCCAGTACCACAACACCCTTATCGTCGACGTAGCGATACAGATCGCCGAAAGCCAAATCCGCGCCCAGCAACCCCAGCAGCAGCATTCCTTTACCAATCCGCATAATCAACCTCTTACAGGGATCTATCGACGTTTCGCCGGGCTGCACCGCCCTGCAGGATGCGCTCTACGTACCGAAATGCTGATCCCTGCCGGCAGCATTCAGAAGTCACTTGTTGAGCTTCGAACCAGCCCGCTGCATGAAACGCGCCAGCTCGCAATAACCTGGGGCCAACCAACGACACCTTCGCCCCATAACTCGCCGCCAAATCCTACAAAGAAAACCAACTCCTTACGCAGCAAAGCAACCAGCTCACAAAGCAGAGCCGCCAAACGCCACTCCATTCAGACCGTTGTCAAATGCCGTACTGGTCGCGGTATGCCTCGACAGCCGGCAGGTGCTGCCTGAGCTGCTCATCCTGGGACAGGTAATCCAGCACCTGCTTCAGGGAAACGATGCTGACCACTGGCATGCCGTAGTCCCGCTCCACCTCCTGGATGGCCGACAACTGGCCCTGCCCCCGCTCCTGCCGATTCAGCGCGATCAGCACTCCGGCAGCTTGTGCCTCCTGGGCACGAATGATCTGCATCACCTCTCGAATAGCGGTGCCGGCCGTGATCACGTCGTCGACTATCAGCACCCGTCCCGTCAACGGCGCCCCGACCAGCGTCCCACCCTCACCGTGATCCTTGGCTTCCTTGCGATTGAAACACCAGGGCAAATCACGGCCATGCTGCTGCGCCAGGGCAATAGCGGTGGCGGCGGCCAGGGGAATGCCTTTGTAGGCTGGCCCGAAAACCACGTCGAAATCGAGCCCGCTATCCACGATCGCCGCAGCATAGAAGTCGCCCAGTCGGGCAAGAGCCGAACCGCTGTTGAATAGACCCGCGTTGAAGAAATAAGGGCTGGTGCGCCCGGACTTCAACTTGAATTCACCGAAACGCAGCACTCCGCGCTCGATGGCGAAGCGAATGAATTCGCGCTGGTACGCCTGCATGAAAAATTCCCGGAAAACGACGGAGTGAAACCACCAGGCTGGTGAAATCTATCAAGCGAAACGATGCCGTCCGCTGCGTAATTTTCAATAGCCTGCTAATTGTGAAGAGCTTGGGTTATCATACATGCACGTGTTTTTAGGGGCCATTTATGCGGATCATCAGTGTCAACGTGAATGGCATTCAAGCGGCGGCACAGCGAGGTCTGCTCAGCTGGCTGCAAGCGCAGAATGCCGACGTCATCTGCTTGCAGGATACTCGCGCCTCGGCAGTGGAACTCGATGACCCGGCCTACCAACTCGATGGCTATTTCCTTTATGCCTGCGATGCGGACATTCCCGAGCAAGGCGGCGTAGCGCTTTATTCCAGATTGCAGCCGAAAGCGGTGATCATGGGTTTGGGCTTCGAAACGGCTGATCGCTATGGCCGTTACCTGCAAGCGGATTTCGACAAGGTCAGCATCGCCAGCCTGTTGTTGCCCACAGGCCACGGCAGCGACGAAGCGCTGAACCAGAAGTTCAAGTTCATGGACGATTTCGGCCATTATCTGGACAAGCAGCGCCGTAAGCGTCGGGAATACCTGTACTGCGGCTCACTCTACGTGGCGCATCAGAAACTGGACGTGAAGAACTGGCGCGACTGCCAGCAGGACGTGGGCTTTCTGGCCCCCGAGCGTGCCTGGCTGGACGAAATCTTCGGCAACATGGGCTACGTGGATGCGCTGCGCGAAGTCAATCGTGAAGGCGATCTCTACAGCTGGTGGCCGGACACCGAGCAGGCTCAACTCCTCAACCTGGGCTGGCGGTTCGACTACCAGATCCTGACATCTGGTCTGCGCCGTTTCGTGCGCAGCGCTCGCCTGCCTCGCCAGCCACGCTTTTCACAGCACGCGCCACTGGTCGTCGATTACGACTGGACGCTGAGCCTCTAACCGCTAGCCTCGAATCGCTCAATAGCCCTTGACGCTGTAATCGATCTCGAAATCGATACCGCTGACGCGCGACACGCCGGTATCCAGGCTGCCATCCGCGTGCAGACGCAGCCAGCGATACCCAGGCGCGAGGCTGTCGACCTGGAAATCCTCGCTGCCCGGCGCAAACTGCACACCTGTGGAGGGCGAAGCCAGCAACCGCACAGCGCCCCTCTGGTCCTCGAACTTCTGATGGATGTGCCCCCAGAGCAGCGCACGCACGTTGCTGTGGCGATCAATGACCTCGAACAGCTGTTCGCGATTATGCAGGCCAATTGTGTCCATCCAGCGGCTACCGATCGCCACCGGATGATGGTGCAGACAAACCAGGACATGGCGCTGCGGTGCCTCCGCCAGAGCACGCTCGAGAAGCACCAACTGTTCAGCGGCTAGGTAGCCGAATACCGAGCCGGCGACCAGTGTATCGAGCATGACCACGCGCCAGCCGGCAATATCCAGCACCGGCAGCATCATCTCGCTATCGCGAGTCGCCTCACGCATCGCGGCCAGCTCGTCATGGTTGCCCGGACACCAGCGAAACGGGGCCGGAATGCGCTCTGCCAACTGCCGGAATCGGCAATAGGAAGCAACCGAGCCATCCTGGGAAAGGTCACCAGTGGCCAGTACCAGATCAACCTCCGGCTGCTCCTCCAGCACCAGATCGACGACACGCTCCAGGCTCTCCGCCGTGTCCATACCCAACAGCCTCCCACCCTCCTCGGCAAACAGGTGGCTGTCGGTCAGCTGCACAAGCAGCACCGAATCCTCAACGGCGGTCTGGGGCGCAACGGACAAGGCCCTTCTCCTTTGGCAAAACACGCAGAGGAATTAATTATGGTGGCAGCGCCCTGCAAGGGAAACCGCGCGTAACGGGCATGAGTCACAGAACGGGCGCAAGCTCGCCCTGGCGATAAATCTGCAGCTAAACCACGGGCGCCAGCTCGTGCCCGCACGCCAGGCAATGCCTCAGCCATTCACCAAGAAACAGATTGAGCTGGGTCTTCTCGTCGGGCTGATGCATCTGTGCGTTGGGATAGGCATAGATGCCGCGAAAGCGACGGGTATTTTCCGCGCAGGTCACTTCCGCCATGCGTGCGTCGTGATACACGCGCACCTCCATCTGAGGCACCGGGAGCCACGGCAGGCAGTGTTCCTGCGTGATTCGCAACGTACTGGTGTAGGGGCAGTTTTCCAGCACCTGCAGCACCAGCACTCCCAGCAGTCTGTCGCCCTGGCTTATGGCTACACGGCGGGCATCCCGACTCGTACGCATTTGCGGCAGTAGCCGCATCAGGCGCAGGTAATTCGCTTCGCAGGCGGCCTGCAACTCCAGCAAATCGACCCGGTAACGGTCGCGGGCCAGTTTCATGCCCAGGCCCCTCGAACTTCATCGCGGTTCAACGCCAGCCATTGCAGGGCGATGATGCTCGCGGCATTGTCGATCTTCCCGTCACGCACCGCCGCCAGCGCCTGCTCCACGGACCAGACGTGTACCTTGATATCCTCGCCTTCCTCAGGCAGGCCGAATATACCTTCCGCACCGTCGCTGTCGCAGCGACCGACGTACAGATGCACCTGCTCGTTGCTGCCGCCCGGAGAAGGGAAGTAGCGGCACACCGGCCACAGATCCCCTAGCTCAAGACCGGCTTCCTCCATCGCCTCACGGCGCGCGACCTCCTCCGGCTGTTCGTCCTTGTCGATCAGTCCGGCGACCAGCTCGATCAGCCAGGGGTTGTCCGCCTTGTCCAGCGCCCCGGTACGGAACTGCTCGATCAGCACCACCTCATCGCGCCGGGGGTCATAGGGCAACACGCAGACGGCATCGTGCCGAACGAACAACTCGCGTTCGATCTGCGCGCCCATCTCGCCACTGAACAGGCGGTGGCGCAGTTGCAGGCGCTCCAGGCGATAGAAACCGCTGAAACATTGCTCTCGCTGCAGGATCTGGACATCATCGGTGCCGGGCTTGAAGGTATCGCTCATGATTCACTCACATCTCGGTTTGTTCCGTGCCTACGGCGCCGGAAAGACTGCAACCGTCACATCGTGAGCGGTCTCTTCGTAATTATCCTAGCGCGCCGTTTGTACGGGCGCAGCCCTTAGGATCTGCTGGCATTTCGTCGCGGCCGCGTACAAGAAACGCCAACAGACCCTACAGACCATTCGCATCTGGAAAAATGCCGCCCTGGCACAGGCCGAACTTCACCCCTCGCCAGCAATCGAACCGACATCTCAGATCATGAAACGACCCATGCACGCTCACAAGACTCTCGCTCTGGCCACGCTCGGCCTGCTTCTCTCTGCCTGTCAGCACATCGGTGGTGAGGCGCCGCTGGAAGTCCAACAGATCGTCAGTGAACAACGCGCCAGTGGCTGTGCCGAAAATGACGAACGCTGCCCGCTGGTCAATATCGACATCGAACACCTTGCCGACGAACCGGAGCTGAACGCGTTGATCGACGAGCGGCTGCGCAGAATGACGGTGAACACTCCCGATGCCGAAATGCCAACGACGCTGGAGGACTATCAGCAAGACTTTCTACACAATGCCGAAGAAGGCTGGAGCAGCTACCTGCAAGCCAAGCTGCGCGAACAGCACGGCTCGCTGCTGGTGATCGAACTGTCGAGCTATCTCTTCACCGGCGGCGCCCACGGCATGCCCGGTCGTGGCTTCATCAACTACGACCGCGAACAGAATCGCGAGCTGCGTTTGAAGGACGTGTTGGTCCCGGGGCAGGAAGGCAATTTCTGGCGTGCCGCCCGCCAGGCACATCAACGCTGGCTGGTAAAGAACGAACATGACCAGGACGCCGAATTCATCGAGTTCTGGCCCTTTCAGCAGACCGCCCACATCGCGCTGCTCAAGGACAGCGTGCTGCTCAAGTACGACGTCTACAGCATCGCGCCCTACTCCAGCGGCCACCCCGAGCTGAGCATTCCGCATGATCAGCTCGAAGGTATCGTCAGGCCGGAGTATTTGTAGCCGAGCCTCGTAGGGCCGAATGAGTTCGGCCCTACGACTTTGTAGAGCGGTGCGCCGAGCGGAGCCACGGTGGATGTAAACAGCGACATCCACCCTACAAGGCCGCAGCTCGCTACACCTGGCGGTAAATCACCGAGCCCTCGTCCTTGAAGCGTTCGGCCTGTTCGGCAAAGCCCGCCTCGATGGCCTTCTGCTCGTCGGTCAGGCCGTTCTCGGCGGCGTACTCGCGGACTTCCTGGGTGATCTTCATCGAGCAGAACTTCGGCCCACACATGGAGCAGAAGTGCGCGACCTTGGCCGAATCCTTGGGCAGGGTTTCGTCGTGGAAGCTGCGTGCGGTGTCCGGGTCCAGGCCCAGGTTGAACTGGTCTTCCCAACGGAATTCGAAGCGCGCCTTGGACAGAGCATTGTCACGGATCTGCGCGCCCGGATGCCCCTTGGCGAGGTCGGCGGCGTGGGCGGCGATCTTGTAGGTGATGATGCCGGTCTTGACGTCATCCTTGTTCGGCAGACCCAGGTGTTCCTTGGGCGTGACGTAGCAGAGCATGGCGCAGCCGAACCAGCCGATCATCGCCGCACCGATGCCCGAGGTGATGTGGTCGTAGCCCGGCGCGATGTCGGTGGTCAGCGGGCCGAGGGTGTAGAACGGCGCCTCGTCGCAGCATTCGAGCTGCTTGTCCATGTTCTCCTTGATCATGTGCATGGGCACGTGGCCGGGGCCTTCGATCATGCACTGCACATCGTGCTTCCAGGCGATCTTGGTCAGCTCACCGAGGGTCTCCAGCTCGCCAAACTGTGCGGCATCGTTGGCGTCGGCAATCGAGCCGGGACGCAGGCCGTCACCCAGGGAGAAGGACACGTCGTAGGCCTTCATG
>JBKEBY010000076.1:0-29581 GCA_047973445.1 Pseudomonas sp. | reverse complement strand
CCGACGAGCGCCGGGGCGTGGTTGAGCTCAACGGAGAAGGGGAAGTGGTTGGTGGCATCGCTGTCGCCCGCTACGGCGAGAATGCCATGAGCGTAATCGGCAATCTCGAAGCCAAGATCGAGGAAATCCGTCCCGGGCTGCCGAAAGGGGTCGAGATCGAAACGATTTACGACCGCTCGGAGCTTATCCAGCGTGCGGTCGACAACCTCAAGTTCACGCTCCTCGAAGAGTCGATCATCGTCGCTCTGGTGTGCATCGTATTTCTTCTGCACGTGCGCAGCGCGCTGGTCGCCATCCTCATGCTGCCGGTGGGTATCCTGATAGCGTTCATCGCCATGCGTTGGCTGGGTCTCAACTCCAACATCATGAGCCTGGGCGGCATTGCCATCGCCATCGGCGCCATGGTGGACGCAGCCATCGTGATGATCGAAAACGCGCACAAGCATCTTGAGCGGGCACCACCGGGCAAACCACGTGCACAGATCATGATCGAGGCATGCCGAGAGGTAGGTCCGGCGCTCTTCTTCTCACTGCTGATCATCACCGTCTCCTTCCTGCCCGTGTTCACGCTGGAGTCGCAGGAAGGGCGCTTGTTCTCGCCGCTGGCTTTTACCAAGACCTTCGCCATGGCCGGCGCGGCACTGCTATCGGTGACGCTGGTGCCGGTGCTGATGTTGCTGTTCGTACGTGGGCGGATAATCCCGGAGCACAGGAACCCGGTGAACCGTTTTCTGATCTGGGTCTACCGCCCGGTAATCCAGTTCGTGCTGCGCTGGAAGATGACCACCATTGTGATAGCGCTTGCAGTGCTGATCCTGAGTGTTCTGCCGGCGCGGCAGCTTGGCAGCGAGTTCATGCCGCGTCTCAATGAGGGCACTCTGCTGTACATGCCGACCTCGCTCCCGGGCATGTCCATCACCAAGGCGGCGGAACTCATGCAGGTCCAGGACCGGATCATCAAGAGCTTTCCCGAAGTGGCCTCGGTGTTCGGCAAGGCTGGCCGCGCCGCCACCGCCACCGACCCGGCGCCGATCGAGATGTTCGAGTCGGTGATCAACCTCAAGCCCCAGGCGGAATGGCGGACGGGAATGACGGTGGACAGGCTCATCGCCGATATGAACGAAGCGCTTCAGTTCCCGGGCGTGGCCAACAGCTGGACCATGCCCATTCAGGGACGTCTGGACATGCTCTCCACAGGCATCCGCACCCCCATCGGCATCAAGGTATTCGGTATGGATCTCGCCGGAATCGAGCGGCTGGCTAAGCAGATCGAGACGGTCGTGCAGGCGGTACCCGGCACCACCAGCGCGTTTGCCGAGCGTATAACAGGAGGTTTCTACCTCGATATCACGCCTGATTATGATGCCCTGGCTCGGTACGGGTTGACTGTAGGGGAGGTCCAGGCGGTTATCGCTGCTGCTCTCGGAGGTGAGCGGGTGACTACAACCGTCGAAGGACGCGAGCGATTCGGTGTCAGTGTTCGCTATCCGCGTGAGCTGCGTTCGGACCCGCAGCGTATCGCCAGCGAGGTGCTGGTGCCTACGCCAGGAGGGGCGCACATCCCACTCGGGCAACTGACCGATATCAGCCTCACCAAGGGCGCACCCGGTATACGCACCGAGAACGCACTGCTTTCGGCGTATATCTACGTGGATATTCGTGACCGGGATATTGGCAGTTATGTACGGGACGCACAGCAGGCCGTGCAGGAGCAGGTGAGCTTCCCGCCCGGTTATTACGCCACCTGGAGCGGCCAGTTCGAATATATGGAAAGGGCGGCGGAACGGCTGAAGATCGTCGTGCCATTGACGCTGGTTCTGATCTTCCTGCTGCTGTACCTGAATTTCCGTCGGCTTACCGAAACGCTGATCGTCATGCTATCGGTGCCGTTCTCGCTGGTCGGGGGCGTCTGGCTGATGTGGGCGCTGGGCTACAACTTCTCCATCGCGGTGGCGGTGGGGTTCATCGCCCTGGCCGGCGTGGCTGCCGAGACCGGTGTGATCATGCTGATCTACCTCGATCATGCGCTCGACGAGCGTCGTTCTGCGCGGGCGGCGGCGGGCGAGCAACTGACGGTGAGCGATCTTTACCAGGCGGTGATCACCGGCGCGGTGGAGCGAGTGCGTCCTAAGATGATGACTGTGGTCGCCATCATGGCCGGTCTGTTGCCGATCATGTGGAGTGCCGGCACGGGTTCGGAGGTGATGCGGCGCATCGCAGCGCCGATGGTGGGTGGAATGATCTCATCCACGATCCTTACGCTCATCGTCATCCCTGCGATCTATACGTTGGTGAAACAGCGCGGTCTGGCCCGACACAATGATGTGGCTCGTGAACAGGAGTGCCTGGTCAGTGGCCATTAACCAGTCCTGCGGGTGGCCAGGGCGATTCCGACCGATGTTACGCCGAGCAGGACGACCACCAGCAGCATCACCGTCACGAAGGCGCTGTCGAATGCGTTTTGCGCCAGGCTGACAAGGGGAGCGGCGAGGGCCTCGGGCAGGGTTTCGGCGGCGATCAGCGCGCCGTCGAGACTGTCCCGGGCCAGCGCTGGCGCTGCCTTTCCCGCTGGTGTGGCAAAAGCGGCGGAATACACCGCGGACATCAGGCTACCCAGTATGGCGATACCCAGCGCACCGCCCAGTTCGTAGGACACCTCTTCGATTGATGCTGCCATGCCCGCGCGATCCGGCGGGGCATGCAGCAGCATGGCGCTGGAAGCGGCCGTCATCGCTGCACCGATGCCGAAGCCGAGCAGACTGAATGACAGAATCTGCACCCATGGCGCGGCCCCATGGCCCAGCAGGTATAGCAGGGCTCCGGCCGCCGACAGGGCGAGCGATGTGCTCAGGATGCGTTCGGCCCCGTAACGTGGCAGTGCCAGCCCTGCCAGCGGACCTGCAACGAATGCGCCGAGCGGGATTGGCAGAATGGTCAGGCCAGCCTGCAATGGCGACAGCCCGACAACCAGCTGCAGCCTCTGGCTGATCACCAGTTCCATGCCCATCAACGCCGCAGAGGCGATCAAGGCCGTGACTACGCCCGCCGAAAAACTGCGATCCCGGAACAGGGAAAACTCGATCATCGGCACCGATACCCGGCGCTGACGCCGCAGGAAGGCCAGGCCGCACAGCAATGCCGCCAGTGCCGCAAGGCTGGCTTGCAGCACTGACGAATCCGCCTTGCCGGCTTCCTTGATGGCCAGCGTCAGCCCCACCAGCGCACCCATGATCCACAGCGAGGCGAGCAGATCGAACGGTCGTTCGGGATTGCCAGGTCTGGTCGGCACCCAAACGATGGCCAGGGCTAACGCCAGCACCACGATCGGCACGTTGATGATGAACACCGAGCCCCACCAGAAATGCTCCAGCAGCACGCCACCGACGACCGGGCCGAAGGCTGCGCCGCCAGAGGCAATAGCGGCCCAGATGCCGAACGCCAGAGCGCGCTCCCGATCATCCTCGAAAACGTGGCGGATGATGGCCAGCGTCGCCGGCATCATCATCGCTGCGCCGACGGCCAATGCCACCCGGGCGGCGATCAATGCCTCGGGGTTTGGCGAGAAGGCCGCCCCCAGGGAGGCCCAGCCAAATACCACCAGGCCGGCGATGAACATCCGTTTGTGACCGAAACGATCGCCCAACGCCCCCATTCCGGGCAGCAGGCCGGCGACGGTGAGCGCGTAGGCATTGACGATCCAGAGCTTCTCGGTGGCCGAGGCACGAAGCTCATAGGTCAGGCTCGGCAGCGCCAGGTAGATTACCGTCATGTCGATGACGATCAGCAGAAGGGCGCTGGACAATATCCCCAGCACCAGCCAACGAAGATTTGAGTTCAACGAGCCGTCCTTCGGTTCCGGTGTTTCAGCCGTGGCTGGAGGAAGTGAGTGGCGATTATGAGCGATATCGGCGTGAGGGGCCGGCTGGAGCGTGACGAGGCGGTATCAGGTTGTGTCCAGGCTGCTGCATGCTTCCTCGAAGCGGCTGGTTACCGCTCCCAAGGCACCAGCGGATTGCTGTCGTGCCACAGGCCTATACCGCGGACGCGTGCTTCGTTCTCCTCGAATTCATAGGCGTGCCGCTCTTCGACTGGCTGCAAGCTTGCTTGCTGCCGGTTCCACCTGGCCATACCCAAGGCGAGTAGTGCTCGACCTACATCGAGGGTGTGGCCACAACCTTGGCAATCGGCAGGTTTGACCCACACGGCGCCGACGATGCGCCCATAGTGATCGCGACGGGTCCAGTGGACGGTTGCCGACTTGCCATGGGCCAGACCCACTAGGCTTTCCCGAGCACGCTCGCCGAACGGTTGCTTGTGTCCAGGCACATCGATTCCGCGAAGCCGGATGCGTTCTTCCTTCTTGTCCGCTGTTAGGCACATGAGAGTGCTTCCACCGACTACACCTGTGACGCGGCATTCAAGCTGGGCTGCGAGGGCGGGGGCGCAGAGAACGAATGGAGCGAGGCTGACGAGACGCAGCACTACCTTGAGCATGCGAAATTCCTTGATGGGCGCAGCAATCATGATGGACGCGTTGACAAAGAATTTACAAAACTTATCTAATTAACACGAATCATTATCAGTTTGATGTGCGTTACTTAATAAGAAGGTAAACCCCCATGCGTGCTTTTGTTGCTTCTCCCCCTTTTTCGTTGCGTCCGATAGCCCTGACTATGCCGGCGCTGGTTGTCTGCTTTGCTGTCGAGGCCCAAGAGGCGGTTGAGCTCGAAGCGCAGCAGATCACTGCGCCGCGAGAGGTTGAGCAGGGTAATGGCCCGGTAGACGGCTATGTGGCCAAGCGCAGTGTCAGCGCCACCAAGACCGACACGCCAATCATCGAAACGTCGCAATCGATCAGCGTGATCACCCGCGACCGCATTCGTGACCAGGGTTCACTGACCATTCAGGATGCACTGCGATATGTATCGGGGATGCGCGGCGAGGCTTATGGCTTCGATAGTCGCAGCGATTCCTCTTTGGTGCGTGGCGCCGCGCCAACGACCTTTCTCGACGGCCTGCAGCAGAGTGTCGGCTCATACAGCAATACGCGCACCGATCCCTTCACCCTCGAACGTATCGAGGTCATCAAGGGTCCATCCTCGATGCTGTATGGCCAGAGCTCGGTGGGTGGTTTGCTCAATCTGGTCAGCAAGCGCCCGCAGGCCGAACAGAAGAGCGAGTTGCAGCTGCAGTATGGCTCCTTCGACCGCAAGCAGATCGCTTTCGACAGCACGGGGCCGCTCGATGACGAGGGCACGTTGTTGTACCGGGTGATTGCGATCCAGCGCGATAGTCAGACTCAGGTCGACCACACCAAGGACAACCGACTTGTGTTCATGCCCTCGTTGACCTGGCGTCCGAACGAGCAGTTTGAGTGGACACTGATGGCCAATGTGCAGAAGGACGACGGAGGCACCACCAGTTCTTTCCTCCCGCATCGCGGCACCGTGCTCGATGCTCCCTATGGTGAGATCGGCAGCGAGCTTTTTGTCAGCGAGCCGGGTTTCGACGAATACGACACTGAGCAGAAGGCGCTGACCTCGCAGATGAGCTGGCGACTGGATGATACCTGGACGTTGCGACAGAACCTTCGCTGGCAGAAGAGCAAGGTCAGCTACCAGACCATGTACGGCTGGCCGCCGGTGCTCGGGGCTGACGACCGCACGGTCAACCGCGTCTGGTCCGTCTCCAAGCCGGAAGTGACGATCTGGACCGCCGACCACCAGGCCGAGTCCCGCTTCGCTACCGGTGCGCTGCAGCACACGCTGCTGGTCGGCCTCGATTACCGGCATTCGGTCACGGATAACAAGAGGGCCCGCGGGACGGCTACGCCGCTGGACCTTTACGATCCGGTATACGGCAACTTTTATCCGGATATCGCGCTTGTCGACGATCCGCAGCAGCGCGTAGCACAAAAGGGGCTGTATGCACAGGACCAGATCCGCTACCAGAACTGGCTGTTGACGCTCGGTTTGCGCAAGGACTGGGCCGATACACGGGTCGAGGACGGGGCAAGGCAGGAAGACGATGCCGTGACCGGACGAGTGGGGCTGACCTATCTGTTCGATAACGGTATTGCGCCCTATATCAGTTACAGCGAGTCGTTCTCGCCGATCATCGGCTTGAACAGGGTTACCCAGCAGTCCTACGATCCGCTCGAGGGTGAGCAGTTGGAGCTGGGGGTCAAGTATCAGCCTCCCGGCAGCAATACGCTGCTGAGCGCCGCGGTGTTCGATCTGCGCGAGCAGAATCGGCAGATGCCCGATCCTGCGAACCCACTCAACACCATTCAGGCTGGCGAGGCGAGAGTAAAGGGGCTGGAACTCGAGGGACTGGTGGAAGTGACACCCGGCTGGGATCTGATCGGCAACTACACCTACCTGGACAGCGAGGTAGAAACGGGCCCGGCTGCGCAGCAGGGCAAGCGCATTGCCAGCGTACCTGAGCACATGGCTTCGCTGTGGACGCAGCACCGCTTCAGCATCGCCGGTATTCCGGGCTTCAGCGCGGGCGCAGGGGTGCGGTACGTCGGTGCCAGCTGGGATGGCATCGACAGCCTGAAAACGCCCTCGACCACGCTGTTCGACGCCATGCTCGGCTACGCCTATCAGGACTGGTCGTTCACGCTCAACGCGACCAACCTTGAGGACGAAACCTACTACACCACCTGCCTGTCACGTGGTGACTGCTTTACCGGAAATCGCCGCACGGTGGTGGCTACCGCGAGCTACAGTTTCTGAGCGTGGCCCAACCGAGGATAAGACGTGATTCGCAACGCCTCTATGAAGCGCTGGAGCATCGCCTCGCGTGTGCTCGCTGCGCTGGTCGGCGGCTATGCGGTGGCCTACGGCGTAACCGCTTTCCTGGCCGCCTACCTGCCGCTGGCACGACCTGACCGTGTGGTGTTTTCCAGCCTGGCCAGTTTTGCTGTCTGGACCGGGGTGGTCATTTATGTATTCGCTGCGCGTAGCGCCACCCGCGTGTGGCTGTTGCTCGTCGGCCTTACGGTTCTGCTGTGCTTGGCCGCATTCCTTCCCGCGGACTGGAGAGCCCGCCCATGAATCTGCGCCAAAACATGGCCGGGCTGCACACCTGGGGCGGGTTGCTGCCGAGCTGGCTGCTCTATGTGATCATCTTCGCCGGCACCGTGGCCTGCTTCGACAAGGAGCTCAACCGCTGGATGCGCCCGGCACTGCACGAAGGCGTGGTCTCGACCCAGGGCGCAGATGACGTGCGCGACTGGTTGCAACGCAACGTCAGCGAGGAGCTGCATGCATTCTGGATGCACGGCCCCACCGCAAGGGAACCTTACTGGCGGCTCGGCTGGGAGGTGGACGGCACCGAAACCATTCATAACGCGGCTTTCGATCCACGGGGCGCACAGCCCGAGCCCATGCCGGAGACGCTCGGCGGAGATTTCTTCTTCAAGCTGCACTACAACCTGCACGCGGGCGACGTTGGCATGTACATCGTCGGTCTGGCGGGCATGTTCATGCTCGTTGCGCTGGTGTCGGGGCTGATCATCCATCGGCGGATCTTCAAGGATTTCTTCACCTTGCGGCCCAAGGCCAACGGCCAGCGCGCCTGGCTCGATGCCCATAACCTGTTCGGCGTGGTGGGCTTCCCGTTCCATCTGATTCTCGCCTATACCGGTGTGGCCATCTTCGTTGCGTCCTACATGCCGGCCGCCGCGCAGGTGAGCTATTCAGGCAACGTCATGCAGTACTTCGGCGAGGTGATGGGCAGCTACCACCGTGAGGAGCTGCACCAGCCGGCTGCCGCACCCAGGTCGCTCGATGCATTGATTGCCGAGTCGCGCCGCCTATGGGGTGGTGCCGAGGTGGGTTGGGTCAGCGTGCATCACCCAGGTGATGCTTCGGCTGTGGTCGATATTCGTCAGCGGGGTGGCTCGCGTATCGGTACGCCGCAGGACACCCTCACCTACGACGCCGCCACCGGCGAGCTGCTCAATCGCCAGGACGCTTCCACCGGTTATCGCGCGTACCTCTGGTTGGCCGGCCTGCATATGGCGCAGTTCGGCGGGAGCTTGGTGCGTCTGTTGTATTTGCTGATGGGCCTGTGCGGTTGCGCCATGCTCGTCGGTGGCCTGCAGGTCTGGCTGGCCAAGCGCGAGGGCAGGGGCGACAGGAGCCTGGTATGGGTACGAGCGTTGAACGCCTCGGTGTTCGCCGGCCTTCCACTCGCCAGTCTGGCGTTGCTCTGGGGCAACCGCCTGATACCGGCGACCTTCACCGAGCGGGCCATTGCCGAAGGCTGGGTGTTTGTCGGCGCCTGGCTGCTGACGGTTCTCTGGGCCGTGCTGGAGCGCAGCAACGGTCGCCGGTTGCTGCGCCACCAACTGCTGCTTGGTGCCGTACTTGCGCTCGGGCTGTCGCTTCTCAACGGGCTGACTGCCGAAGGGCATCTGCTCGCGAGCCTGGTGCGTGGCGACTGGGCGCTGGCATCGGTGGATTTGTTCCTGATCGCCACGGGGCTGATCTGCCTCGCGTGCGCCCGGCGTTTCAGTGCGGCGCCGGCCCGCGCCGCGGTGAGTGGTCGAGCCAGTCGGGTACGGGAGGCATGAGCGTGCTGTTATTGGCTTTTGCCTTGAGCTATCTGGCGATGCTGCTGCAATGCCTGACCATGAGTCGCCATCGGGGGGCGTTGCTGCGTGACGGGGCTCGTTTGCCGGGCAAGCCGCTCATGCGCGCGCTGGCTGTCGTCTGCTTCGGCTTGGCCCTGTGGCTTTGCGTCGATAGCCAGGGCGGAGAGATCGGTTCGGTCGTCTGGCTTTGCCTGCTGATGCTGTCCGGCGTGTTGCTGGTGCTGTTGCTGGCCTGGCGTGCGCGCTGGGTATTGCCTCTGGCACCGCTGCTGGTGGTTGGTGGAGCCTTGCAGGGCATGCTCTAAAGGCTGAGGAGGGATGCGGCATGATCGCAGTTATTTTCGAGGTTCTGCCCCACGCGGACCGGAGGCAGGACTACCTCGACGCCGCGAGCGCGCTGCGTCCGCACCTGGACGGCATCGACGGTTTTCTCTCCATCGAGCGGTTCGAAAGCCTGAGCCAGCCCGGAAAGATACTTTCGCTCTCGTTCTGGAGGGACGAGGAGGCCGTACGGCAATGGCGCAACTTCGACATGCACCGATCCATACAGAAGGCCGGGCGGCAGGTCATCTTCGCCGACTACCGGCTCCGCGTCGCCTCGGTAATCCGGGACTATGGTCTGGACGACCGGGACGAAGCGCCCGAGGATTCGCGTGAGGTGCATCCGTCGTAGTCCGGCTGGCAGCGCCGACCTTTTGTGGGACAGATGGGGTCATGTCTCGTCTGTCGATCGACCGGGTGCGGCCTCCGGCACGTAGATCATCCGCCCGTCGTTCAGGCGATAGGTAACGCCGGCCTTGGCGCCCTGGCCTTCACCGATCTCCCCGCTGGATTCGTATTGCTTCAGTTCCTGGCCGTCCTTGATCAGCATGCGCATGTCGGCTTCGCCGGGATTCTGCACGACCACGACCTTATCCTGGCTGAACGGATTGAGCGGGTTCTGCACGATGACGATGAGCAAAATGCCGATCACCACCAGAAACAGATCGATCAGGTTGACCACCGAAAGCAGCGGGTCGTCGTCATCGTCATGATCGAGAAAACGCATCAGTGCATCTCTCCGGCACGTTCGATGGCGCGCAGTTCCTGCAGCAGCCAGCGGCGGCGCACGGTGAGGATGAAGAAGCTGATGCTTGACGCCACCAGCGCAAGGATCACCGCCGAGAACGCAACGACCAGGTTGTTGCCGATGCCCTGGGCATCGCTTTCGGTCAGCGCGAGCAGGGCCGGCCCCATGGGAATCATGGTGGCGACCAGACCCAGCATCGGTGCGCTGCGCGAGGTCACGCGCAGCCATTCCAGGCGCTGCATGATCCACAGCTCGAGATCGTCGCTGGTGCCGCCATGGGCGGCCTGGCGGGCGGCGAGGGCGGAGTGGTAGCGGCCCCTGCGCCGCTGCCAGCCCTCCATGAGGAAGCTGCCCAGGGCGAAAAAGGCATACGCCAGCGCAGCCAGGATCAGCAGTAGCACGGGTACGAGAAAGATGCGGGTAAGTTCGTAGAGACTGGTTTCAAGTGCGTTCATTGGGTTCGTTCGGTTCAGGAAAGAAGGGCGACGCGGCGGTTGTCAGGATCTGTCGCAAGGCGCCGAGCAGCAGGCAGACGAGCAGAGCGGTGATGCCGAGCAGGAGTCGCAGCTGGCTCGGCGTTTCGGCCGGCTGCTCGACAACCTCCTGCATCACCTGGCCGCGCACCGCTTCGCCAGCGGCCGCGTTCGAAGCGGCAGGCTCGGCAGCGCCAGGGACCGTGCTGTGTGCGAGGCCGAAACCGCTGGCCATCTGCTCGATGAATTCGTGGGTGAGCGTCTCGCCCTTGTCGGCGCCATGCTCGCTCGTCAGTGCCTGCCAGCGCTCGGCCAGTTCGCGGCGGGTTTTGTCGGAGGCGTCCCAGTAGCCCTTGCGGATCGCCTCGGCCATGCGCTCGATCAACTGCGCCTGGGCGGTGGGGTTGTGCGCTTCGAACCAGCGGTCGAGGCCGAGTTCGCGCTGATCGTTGACGAAGGTGTCATGCAGCGCCTGCCACTGGTCGGCGCGTACCATGCTGCGATCGGCCGCCTGCCAGCCCCAGAGGTTGTTGGCCGCGTTCAGTATTTCCAGGGTGCCGGCGTAGCCTTCCTGCTGCATGGCGCCGATCCACTGCGGATTCAGGTAGCGGCTGCGCAGCTCACTGGCCAGGTAGCTAGCCGCGCCGGTGGTGCGCGGCTCGGTCTTGCGCAGGTCGGAGATATAGAGCGAAGGACTGGCACCGTCGAGATGGCGAATGGCAAGTGAAAGGCCACCGAGGAACTCGAAGGGATGGTCTGTCGACAAGACGCCGTTGAGTTCGCTGGAGCGGGCCATGACCGCTGCCTGCACGCCCCTGAGCTGTTCGGCGAACAGATTCTGGCCCTCGATTCTTTCGCCCCAGCTGCCATTGCCGTAGCCATATTGCAGCCGCGAGAGAAACTGCTCAGCCAGTTCGGCGTCGCTCTCCCAGCGGGTCGAATCGAGGGTGAGCTGCGAGACACCGGTACCGTAGTCACCCGGTTCGTTGCCAAACAGTCGCAGCTGCGACAGGCGCCTGGCGCGCTCGGCATCGAATCCCTGCTCCTGCAATCGCCGGGCAAGGGCGTGGCTGTTATCGGCGATCAGGTTGCCGGGCTCATCCAGTGCCGCGAGGCGGTCCACCACGTCGGCCAGGTGGCGCATGAAACTGTCGAACTGGTCGCGGTAGACGCTGGTGACCTGGACCACGACGTCGATACGCGGCCGGTCGAGCTCCGCCGCCGGAATGATCTCCAGCGAACGCACCCGTCCACCCGCATCCCACACCGGACGCACGCCCAGCGCATGCAGGACCTGACTTTCGAGTATGCCGAGGTGGCGCATGGCTTCGGACGACCAGAGGCTGAAGGCGAGCTTTTCCGGTGGTTCGCCGCCATGTTCCTCACGGTAGCGGGCGATCAGCTGTTCCAGAGCCCTGCCACCCGCCTCATAGGCTGCGCGGGTTGGTAGTTTGCCCGCTTCGAAGGCGTACAGGTTGCGACCGCTGGGTACTTCCGGGTTGCGCACCGGGTCGCCGCCGGGGCCGGGTGCGACGAAGCCTCCGGCAAGACCGGCCAACAGCGCCTCGATCTCGCCGGTTTGGCTTAGATGGGCGTCCAGCAGCCGGGCGCGTTCGAGCTGTTCGCGCAACACGGTATCGACGATCGAGTCGAGACTTTCGTCGTCGCGCAGATAGCGTTGCAGGATGCGATAGGGAAGGCTGGCCTGCAGTCCGGCAAAGTCCTCGGCCAGGGGCTCGTCCCCAGTCAGGTCCAGCGCTTGCAGATAGGGCTCGCCCAGCTGTTGCAACACTGTGGCCAGGCGATGTTCGGGTGAGGCCGGTTTGCCGAAGGTGTGCAGGCCCAGCGGCATGTTCGCCTCGGCCAGCTCGTGCAGGTGATCGTGCAGGGCCTGCAGGAAGCCCGTCGGCTCGGCGCGCATGCGGGCTTCATCCCAGCCGAGATCCGCCAGCATTGAGCTTTGCAGCGCCGCCTGGCGGATGCGCTCGGCGGTGGTTTCGCGCACCGCACCTTCATCGAGTTGCTGGTATTCGTGGATGAGTGCATGCAGTTCGCGCAGTTCGGCGTAGAGACCGGCAGGTGCAAAGGGCGGCGTCTGGTGGCTGATGATCACGGCGCGACCACGGCGGCGCGCCTGGATGGCCTCGCCAATGTTGTCCTGGATGTAGGGATAGAACACCGGCAGATCGCCCAGCGCGAGGAAGGGGTAATCGCCGGTGGCCAGGCCCCGGTCCTTGCCGGGCAGCCATTCCTGGGTGCCATGGGTGCCGAAGTGAACAAGAGCATCGGCCTTGAACTCCTCGCGAAGCGTCTGGTAGGCCGCGAGATAAAGATGATCAGGCGGGACCTTGCTGTCGTGATAGGCCTCGCCCGGACGCCCGGCACGGGGCGGTTGCGGCATCAGCAGCAGCTTGCCGAGGCGCGCGGCGGGAATGACGAACTGCGGCTGCCCGTCGATCTCGCGCAAGGCCCAGTGTTCGGCGGGCTCACCCCAGCGTTCGAGCAACGCCTGTCGGTTCGGCTCGGGCAGGGTCGCCAGCCAGCGCTGGTAGGCCGACAGCGGCAGGGTTTCGGCCAGGCCGTCGGCAAGCAACCGGTCGAGCGTGTCCGGTCGGTAGTAGCCGCCGAGCAGACGCTGGGCCGTTTCTATCATTCGGCTCTCGTCTGCTGCGGGCACCTCGTAACCTGCCTGCTGCAATGCGGCGGTCAGATGCACCAGGCTGCGCGGCACGTTGAGATTGGAGGCGGCGACATTCCTTTCGCCATCGGGATGATTCCAGAACATTACGGCCAGGCGCTTTTCGGCTGGTGCCAGCCGACGCAGCCGCGTCAGCCGATCGACCTTGGCCAGCAGCGCGTCGAGCTGTTGCGTAATCGGCCATGGCTCGCCTTGCTCGATGGCGGCAATCACCAGCGGATCGGTCATGCCCCAACTTTCCGGCACCGTCAGCAGGGCGGCGGCGGTGCGCGGTGAGACGCCGCTGCTGGAAGCGTGCCAATGATCAGCATCACCATCGCGCCAGGTGAGGGTCGACAGCACAGGAATGCCCAGCGCCAGGAACTCGGCCTGCCGCGCCGGACCGTTCTGCATGTGCTGCAGATTGACCAGCACATCGGTGCGGGCGGGACCTAGCAGCTTGCCCAGCGCCTGCGAGTCCCGGTCGTCCATCCAGAATGCCATCGGCGCCTGACCGCGTGCCTCACTGCGCTCGATCAGTTCGTCGATCAGTCGCAGCTGACCGTCCACCAGGGCGCCGCGGTGAATGGCGAAGGCCACGCGCGGCGCTTCTTCGGCCCAGCGATCAGCAGCCCAGGTGAGGTAATCCGCGAGGTGCTCGAACGGTTCTGGCGCAGCAGGATGGTAGATGCCGGCATGGGCGAGTTCCGCTGGGGCGGGAATCGCATCGATGGCGGCACCGTCATGCCAGGCACGCAGGTAGCCAAACAGGTGACGCAGGTTGCGCTCGCCGCCGTTGCCGTAATAGCCGATCAGGCGCTCGGCCATCGGCGCCGGCAGGTTGCCGAAAGCCGGGGGGCCGCCGCCAACGCGTATCCAGGGCGTGTTGCCAGCACTGAGCCGATCGCCGAGATGCTGCTGCATCAGCGTAAGGTCGGTCGGGCGCGGCGTATCCAGGATCAGCAGGTCCGGATTGTCGAGCGCGGGCTGATTGGTAGCCGATGCGATGCGCACGCCTTCCAGCGTGACGTTCGACTCGGTCGCCCATGCCGCAAGCCGGTCGAGCTTGCCCTGTAGCACGAATTCGCTCGTCAGCACCTGGATCTGGACGGCGTCTTGCCCTGCGGGATCGGCCGCCACCGTGTCGTACCCGAACAGCGCCAGCAGCACCAGGAGGGCTTGGCTCAGCTTGCGCATGTCAGAACCTCAGGCTCACACCGATGTGGTAGGTGCGGCCTGGCTCGGAGAAGGTGAAGTTGTCGGAGGCGTCGCTGAAGTCCTCATCGGTGAGGTTCTCGATGCCACCGCGAAGGCTGATGTCGTCGGTGATGCGTTGGGTCAGTTCCAGGTGCCAGAGACTGTAGGCAGGTACTCCGTAGGCTGTGTTTCTGGAGTAGGTCAGCTGGCTACCGACATACTCGCCACGTAACTGGGCGCTGAAGGCTGCGCTTGGCGACCATTGCAACCGGGTGTTTGCCAGATGGCGCGCGCGATCGCCCAGACGCCGGTCGGCACTGCGGTCGATGGCGTCGAGATAGGTGTAGTTCAGGCCCCAGCGCAGGTTGGCGGGCAGGTCCAGGGCGCCGCCCAGTTCGAGGCCGCGAATGCGTGCCTTGTCGACATTGTCATAGTTGCGCACCTCCCGGCCGCGCTGGCCGCAGGCTGAAACGCATACCGTCTGGATCAGGCCGTGCACGTTGTTCTGGAATACCCCGGCGTTCAGCGACCAGCCGTCTGCCTGATAGTCCGCGCTGATTTCGTAAGTGGTGTTGGTTTCGGGCTCGAGGTCGGGGTTGCCGTAAATAGTGAACATGCCGCCGCCACCGATGGCCGAATAGCCCGGTGAAAGCTGTTTGAGCGACGGGGCCTTGAAACCTCGACCGCCGCCGCCCTTGATCGTCAACGCGTCGTTAACATGATGGACGAGGTAGGCGCGCGGACTGTTGTGCCAACCGTACTGCTCGTGGCGATCGAAGCGATTGCCAAGGACCAGCGACCAGGCTGGATCGAGCTGGATTTCGTCCTGCAGGAACAGGGCACGATGGATGATCCGGGCGTCGCCACTGGCGAATCCGCCGTCTTCCAGTTGCTCCCTGCGCCATTCGCCGCCGAGGGTGAAGAGGTGGGTGTCCTCTAATGGCAGGCTCAGGCTGCCGTCGACGATATCGTCGGTGAGCTGCTGGCGGGGAGACGTCGATACGACTCCGTTGGTGTGGCGATTGGTACGTTCCAGGGTGTTGCGGTAGGCGCGCAAGGTGCTGTTGCCCCAGGCCCAGTCGCCAGTGTGGGCGACGGAGAAGCGTTCGCGCTCGACACGATCGCTGGATTCATATTCCACTGGTGCGCGGCCCGCGCTGCGGGTGTTGCGCCAGCGATCCTCCAGGCCGTTGGCGTAGCTGAAATCGATGCGCTGCGCCGTGTCCGGGGTCCAGCTCAGGGTGGCGTTGGCGCTTTGCGCATCCCGGCCTTCGATTTCCGATAGGGAAGCGTCGTCGTGCAGAGGTGTTTCCTGGCGCCGCCGGGTCTCGCCGCTCAGCGACAGTCCGAGCACGCCCGGCACCAGTGGGCCGCCGGCATAGACACCCAACTGATGCGTCTGGCCGCCCCGGCCATCCTCGCGAACGCCACCGTTGAGCTGAGCCGCCCCATGCCACTCGTCGGTACCGCGCCGCGTAATGACGTTGACCACGCCGCCCAGCGCCTCGGAGCCGTATAGCGACGACATCGGGCCGCGTATGACCTCGATTCGCTCGATGGCCTCCACCGGCACCCAGCCCAGCTCGAAATCGGCATGCGCCACGGCGCCGGCTGCACTGTTGATGCGTTGTCCGTTCACCAGAATCAAGGTGTGCTCGCTGCCCATCCCACGGATGCTCACTCCACGGCGCGCCATGCCGATGCCGGTGAATTGCAGGCCCGGCGTACCACGCAGGGCATCTTCTAGATCCTGCACGGGTCGCAAGGCCAATTCATCACGGCTGATCACCGTAACGCTCGCGGGTGCGTCATTCAGCTGGCGTTCGGTGGAGGTGGCCGTAACGACTGTGGGTTCGAGATTTATCCGTTCTGCAGCATCGAGCGCCGACAGCGGCAGCAAGGCGAGGGCGGTGATCATTCGTGCGGGCTTGGACAGGACGTAAAGGCGGGTGCAGCGGGACATCGTCATCTTCCTTGGCTGAAGGGCACCTCTAAAAACTATCTGCGTTGCCATTGCTGCCTCGCCTACGTTTTTAGAAGCACCCTGAAAGGGCTGGCCAGAAGCGAGCCGCTCGTGATTCGAGCCGACTCGCTTCTGGCGGTGAGCGGAATTACTTCTTTGCGGTAAACCCGGCGAAGCGTTTGTTGAAACCGGCGATGCGCCCTTCGGCAGTGGTCTTGCGTTGCTGGCCGGTGTAGATCGGATGCGATGCGCTGGATACATCGAGTGCGATGTACGGATAGGTGTTGCCGTCGCTGTGCTGGTGCGTACGGGTGGTTTCGGCTGTCGAGCCGATCAGGAAATACACATCTGCCGCCGTGTCGTGGAAGAGCACGGGGCGGTAATGGGGATGAATGCCTAGCTTCATGGGGGTCTCGCAGTTGGTGTGATCGAAGATGTTATATCATAACAATCAAGCTGGGCGAGACGAATATTCGTTGGTGGCTAGGGTCTGTTGGCTCGGGATGAGCAGTGCAACATGCAGCCGACCTTCGTAGCGATCCAACGCCGTAACTCGCGGTTGCGCGGCGTCCGGCCTTGGACTAACCTCCGCGTCGCCTCAGGTGCCCTTGGCAAAAAGCCACATGGGTGAAACAGGGAAGCCGGTCCATTCTCATGAAGATTCCGGCGCTGCCCCCGCAACGGTAGGCGAGTCGAGAAACCGCAACGGCCACTGTGCTCCACGCACGGGAAGGCGCGGTTTCGGGATGTCATGACGCATCCGCTCGCAAGCCCGGAGACCGGCCTGTCGCATTTCACTGACAGTGCGGCGGGCGCTGAGCGGGTGCGTACCTTTGCGGTACTCCCTTCTTTCAAGTTCTTCCGTCTGTCTCCACCGACTTTTGGTCGTGCGGGCGAGCACGACGGAGAAACTCGATCCAATGCGCAATTCCCTTCCCCTGGCCGTGGTTCTGCTGGGCCTTCCTTCCTGTGTCCTGGCCGATCACGGCGATGCTCTGCTGTTGGGCCAGCAGGTGATCACTGCCAGCCGGACCGGTAACTCGCCGGTGTCCATCGCTTCCAGCAGCCTCATCACCCGTGACGAGATCGAACGTCAGCAGGCTGCCACCGTGCCGGAGCTGCTGCAGCGCCTGGCCGGGGTCAGCGTCACCAGCAACGGCGGGCGCGGCAAGAGCACCTCGGTGTCCATTCGCGGCACCAGCGACAAACACGTGCTGGTGCTGATCGACGGCGTCCGGGTGGGTTCGGCGACCTCCGGCAGCGCCGCGTTGCAGAGTATTCCGGTGGAGCAGATCGAGCGCATCGAGATCGTCCGTGGACCGCGCTCGAGCCTGTACGGCTCGGAAGCCATGGGCGGAGTGATCCAGATATTCACCCGCCGCGGTGGCGCCGAGGGCTTCAAACCTTACTTCTCAGTGGGTGCCGGTTCGCGTTCGAGCTATAGCGGCTCGGCTGGTGTGGCCGGCAGCCACGGCAACGGCTGGTTCAACTTCGGCGTGGCCAGCGAGTCTACCGATGGCATCAATGCCCGCGCCTATCGAAGCAGCGCACCCAAAGCCTACGAGCCGGACGCCGATGGTTACCGTGAACTGTCGGCTCAGTTGCGTGCCGGCTATCGCTTCGACAGTGGTCTGGAACTCGATGGCAGCTGGTTGCAGAGCGAAAACCACAGCGATTTCGACACCCGTTCGAGCAGCGGCGCTTCGGGCCGCAATGCCTACAGCGACGGCTCCCTGCAAGCGATCAGCGGCCGTGCGCGCTTCTCGCCGCTGGCGTTCTGGGATGTCACCTTGCAGGCCGGACACAGCGAAGACCTGGGCGACAACTTCCAGGATGGTCGTTTTTATTCACGCTTCGATACCCGCCGCGACAGCGCCACCTGGCAGAACGATTTCAATTTCGGCGAGGCGCAGGTGCTGAGCCTCGGCATGGACTACCAGACGGACCGCATCGACAGCAGCGGTGACTATGTCGAAGACAGTCGTTACAACAAGGGCTACTTCGTTCAGTACCAGGCCGCCTTCGGTCGTCATGGCGTGCAGGCCGGACTGCGTCGCGACAAGGATGAGTTCTTCGGTTCGCACGACACCGGCAGCCTGGGTTACAGCTTCGACCTGAGCGACGCGCTGACGCTGACCGCCGCCTACGGCACCGCCTACCGCGCGCCGACCTTCAACGACCTGTACTACCCGGCAAGCGCCTCCACCGCCGGCAACCCGGACGTCAAGCCGGAAGAATCGGAAAGCTACGAGATCGGTATCCGTGGCAGCCACGGCTGGGGCGAGTGGAGCGTCAATGCTTATGAGAACCAGATCGAGGATCTGATCGTCTGGGCGGGCAGAAGCCCCATGCGACCGGAAAACGTCGACGTGGCGCGTATCCGCGGCATCGAGACCAGCGTCGCCACGGTCGTCGCCGGCTGGGACGTGGCCGCCAATATGACCTTCATGGACCCGCAGGACCGCAGCAAGGCCAACCACGGCCATCTGCTGCAACGCCGCGCCAAGCGCCAGTTCAACCTGGACCTGGATCGCCAGTTCGGCGCCGTAGGCCTGGGCGCGTCGCTGTACGCGGCGAGCGAACGTTTCGACAAGGCGAGCAACTCCGAGGATTCGCGCATGCCAGGCTACGCTCTGGTGGATCTGCGCAGCGAATACCGCTTCGACGAGGCCTGGCGCCTGCAAGTCAAATTGTCGAACCTGTTCGATCGCGAATACGAAACTACCCAGACCTACGAACAGCCCGGTCGTGCGGTGTATTTCACCGTCCGCTACCAAGCCCTGTAAACCGACAACCCAGAGGAGAACACTATGCACGTCCTGTCCATGCGCGCCCAGTTGGCAATAGGCGCTGCGCTGATCCTGCTGATGGCCATGACCCGTGGCCAACATTTCGCCAGTGTCCAGAATCTGCCCAGCGCCAGTTGGTCGATCTTCTTCCTGGCTGGCTTCTACCTGCGCCCGCGCTGGATGTTCGTGCTGTTGTTCGCTCTGGCATCCGTGCTGGACTTCGGCTCCCTGGCCAGCGGCACCATCAGCGAATGGTGCCTGTCGCCAGCCTATTGGGCGCTGGTGCCGGCCTACGGCAGCTTGTGGCTGGCAGGACGTCTGTTCGCAGGCTGGCAGCGCGACGACCTGCGCAGCCTGGCCGTGCTGGCGTTGACTCTGGTGGGTGCGGCTTTTGTGGCCTATCTGTTCTCGGGCGGCGGTTTCTACTTCTTCTCGGGCCGCTACCCGGAACCGACTTTGAGCGGCTTCATGGCGCGTATCACGCAGTATGTGCCGCGGCATCTGGGCAACTTGGCGTTCTACGTTGGTACGGCGTTGGTGCTTCACGTCGGAGTCCTTTCGGCGCTGCGCCTGCGGGCGCGGGAGGTGCACTGATGGACGGGCGCGACGAGCGACACAAGGCGCGCATGCAGCGCAAGAAGGCGGTGGTCGACGCGAAGATCGCCGAGGCCCAGGATGAATACGGTCTGCTGCTGGTGCACAGCGGCAACGGCAAGGGCAAGAGCAGCTCGGCCTTCGGCATGGTTGCCCGCGCGCTGGGTCACGGCATCAAGGTCGGCGTGGTGCAGTTCATCAAGGGTGCGGCCAGCACCGGCGAGGAGAACTTCTTCCGGCGTTTCCCCGAGGAGGTTCGCTATCACGTGATGGGCGAAGGCTTCACCTGGGAAACCCAGGACCGCCAGCGCGACATCGCCAAGGCGCAGGAGGCCTGGGCGGTGGCACGAGAGCTGCTGGCCGATGACAGTATCGGCCTGGTGGTGCTGGACGAGCTGAACATCGCGCTGAAATACGGCTATCTGGAACTGGAGCCGGTATTGGCTGATATCGAGTCGCGGCCAATGCTGCAGCACGTGGTGGTCACCGGTCGTGGGGCACTGCCTGGACTGATCGAGGCGGCGGACACCGTCACCGAGATGAATCTGGTCAAGCATGCGTTCAAGGCGGGTGTGAAGGCGCAGAAGGGCGTGGAATTCTGATGTCGATGCTTACAGGTCGGGTAGGGTGGATGTCGCTCTTTACATCCACCATGGCTCGACTCGCCCTGCGAGGCCGCGATGAATAGCCGAAGCTGCCCTGCATTGTTGATCGCCGCGCCTGCGTCCGGTCAGGGAAAAACCACTGTCACCGCCGCTCTGGCGCGGCTGCATGCGCGGCAGGGCAAGCGCGTGCGGGTATTCAAGTGCGGCCCGGATTTTCTCGACCCGATGATTCTCGCCCGTGCCAGCGGTGGGCCTGTCTATCAGCTCGACCTGTGGATGGTCGGCGAGGAGGAATCGCGCCGGCTGCTTTGGCAAGCTGCCGGCGAGGCCGATCTGATCCTCATCGAAGGCGTGATGGGGTTGTTTGATGGCAACCCCAGCGCCGCTGACCTGGCACGGCGTTTCGGTGTGCCGGCGCTGTCAGTGATCGACGGCTCGGCCATGGCACAGACCTTCGGGGCCCTGGCCCATGGGTTGGCGAGTTTCCAGCCGGACCTGCCGTTTTCCGGCGTGCTGGCCAACCGTGTCGGCAGCACGCGGCACGGCGAGATCCTACGCGACAGTCTGCCGGAGTCGATTCGCTGGTACGGCGCGTTGCCGCGCAGCGCCGATGTCGAGCTGCCGAGCCGCCATCTGGGGCTGGTACAGGCCGGTGAGCTGGCCGACCTGGACGCACGCCTGGATGCTGCCGCCGATGCCCTGGCGGCCAGCGCCGATGTGGCATTGCCGCCAGCGGTGCATTTCGCCGCGCCTCTATCGCGCACGTTGGAACCGCTGCTGCAGGGGGTACGCATTGGTGTCGCGCGTGATGCGGCCTTCGCCTTTCTCTACCAGGCCAACCTCGACCTGCTGCGTCAGCTGGGCGCTGAGCTGATGTTCTTCTCGCCGCTTGCCGATGCGGCACTACCGCCGGTGGATAGCCTCTACCTGCCCGGCGGTTATCCCGAGTTGCACCTGCGTGCGCTGGCTGACAACCAGGGGATGGCCGAAGCGATCCGTGCCCATCATGCCGCCGACAAGCCGATCCTTGCCGAATGTGGCGGCATGCTCTATCTGCTCGACAGCCTCACCGACAAGGCGGGCGCTCACGGCACCATGCTGGGCTTGCTGCCCGGCGCGGCGCGTCTGCAGCCGCGGCTGACGGCGCTGGCGTTGCAGGCAGTCGAGCTGCCGGAGGGGCGCTTGCGCGGGCATACCTTCCACCATTCGGCGCTGGAAACATCGCTGCAACCGCTTGCACTTGGCGAGTGCCCGAACTATAAGCGCACCGCCGAAGCGGTCTACCGCCAGGGGCGCCTCACGGCGTCCTATATCCATTTCTACCTGCCGTCCGATCCGACTGCAGCCGCGGAGTTGTTGCGTCCATGAGCGAACATGCTTTCAGTCCCGAGGAGCGCGCGGCGGTCTACCGCGCCATTTCCGAACGCCGCGACATGCGTCACTTCGCGGGTGGCGAGGTGGCTCCAGAGCTGCTGGCAAGGTTGCTGGAGGCCGCGCATCAGGCGCCCAGCGTCGGACTGATGCAGCCCTGGCGCTTCATTCGCATCACCACTCGGGATCTGCGCGAGCGTATCGGAATGATGGTCGAGGAGGAGCGCCAGCGTACCGCTGAGGCGCTCGGCGAGCGTTCCAGTGAATTCATGCGGCTGAAGGTCGAGGGCATCCGCGAGTGCGCCGAGTTGCTGGTTGCCGCGCTGATGGATGGCCGCGAAGCCCATGTGTTCGGCCGGCGTACCCTGCCGGAAATGGACCTGGCGTCGCTGGCCTGCGCCATCCAGAACCTCTGGCTAGCCGCCCGCGCCGAAGGGCTTGGCATGGGCTGGGTGTCGCTGTTCGAGCCTCAGGCGCTGGCCGAGTTGCTGGGCATACCGGCCGGCGCCAAGCCGGCGGCGATTCTATGCCTCGGACCGGTGCACGACTTCTATCCGGCGCCGATGCTCGAACTGGAAGGCTGGACCCAGGGGCGACCACTGGCGGAGCTGTTGTACGAGGACCAATGGGGGCGACGCCCTTGAGTCTGGCGTTGACCTGTCTGGCAGGCGTTGCCCTGGATGCAGTGCTCGGCGAGCCGAAGCGCGCGCATCCTCTGGTCGCTTTCGGGCGGCTGGCTGACCGTCTGGAGCGGCACTTCAACGGGCCCGAGGCTCGCGGCTGGCGCAGTCACGGCGTGACAGCCTGGTGCCTGGCGGTGCTGCCTCTGACGGGACTGGCCTGGTTGCTCAGCCTGTTGCCGGGCATCGGCTGGCTGGTGGAAATCGCGCTTTTGTACCTGGCCCTGGGCCTGCGCAGCCTGGGTGAGCACCTGTTGCCGGTAGCGCGGGCGCTGCGCCTGGGCGATCTGCCGGAGGCGCGCCGGCGTGTCGGTTATATCGTTAGCCGCGACACCTCCGAACTGGACGAGGCGGGCGTGGCCCGCGCCGCCACCGAGTCGGCGCTGGAGAATGGCAGCGATGCAGTGTTCGCTACGCTGTTCTGGTTTGCAATTGCGGGTGCACCGGGTGTCGTGCTCTACCGCCTTAGCAACACTCTGGATGCCATGTGGGGGTATCGCAACGAACGTTTCGAGCGCTTCGGCTGGGCCGCGGCGCGGATCGACGACGTACTCAACTATCTGCCGGCACGGCTGGCGGCATTGACCTATGCGCTGCTCGGCCGGACCCGCCAGGCGCTGCATTGCTGGCGCGCACAGGCACCGTCATGGGACAGCCCCAACGCTGGCCCGGTAATGGCCGCCGGCGCCGGTGCGCTGGGCGTCGTGCTGGGCGGGCCGGCGATCTATCACGGTGAACTGCACGCACGACCGCCGCTGGGCGAGGGTGAGCCGCCGCGGGCGGGGGATATCGAGCGTGCACTGGACCTGGTCTGGGCCGGCGTCGGCGTTTGGCTAATCGTCTTGCTGATCGGAGGCTGGCTGCATGCTTGAGCATGGCGGACGCCTGCGAGCAGCGGCGCAGCGCTACGAAATTGCGCTGGCGGACTGGCTCGACCTGTCCACCGGCATCGCCCCTTATGGCTGGGCTATACCAGACATTCCCGCGAATGCGTGGAGCCGTCTGCCGGAAGCAGACGACGGGCTGGAAGCCGCGGCGCGGGATTATTACGGCGCCCATTCGCTGCTGCCGCTGGCCGGATCGCAGGCGGCCATCCAGGCACTGCCGCGCTTGCGCAAGTCGGCGCGGGTCGGGGTGGTTTCACCCTGTTACGCCGAACACGCCGAGGCCTGGCGGCGCGAAGGTCATCAACTGGTCGAACTCTGCGAGTCCGACGTGCCGAAGATGCTGGATCGGCTCGACGTGCTGGTGGTGGTCAACCCCAACAATCCCAACGGCCGGCTGATAGGCACCGAGCAACTGCTGCACTGGCATGCTCGACTGGCCGCCGACGGCGGCTGGCTGGTAGTCGACGAGGCCTTCATGGACTGCACACCGCAGCACAGCCTGGCCGCCCATAGTCATCTGCAGGGGCTGGTGGTGTTACGTTCGTTCGGCAAATTCTTCGGCCTGGCCGGTGCACGCCTGGGCTTCGTATTGGCCCATGGCGGGTTGCTGCGCGCGCTCGAGGAACAGCTCGGACCCTGGCCGGTCAGTGGTCCGGCGCGGTATCTGGGCAGTGTTCTGCTGGCCGATACCGAGGGCCAGCGCAGACAGCACCAGCGGTTGACCGAGGATGGCGCGCGGCTCGCGACTCTGCTGACCGAACAGGGACTGCCGCCAAGTGGAGGCTGCGCGCTGTTCCAGACGGTATGCGATACGGAGGCCGCACAATTGCACAATCATCTGGCACGTGCCGGCATTCTCACAAGGCTGTTCATGCCGCTCGGCCTGCGCTTCGGCCTGCCCGGCGAGGAATCGGGCTGGGCAAGGCTGGAGCAGGCCCTTCGGCACTACCGGGAGCAGAATGCATGACCACGCTGATGGTGCAGGGCACAACCTCCGACGCCGGCAAGAGCACCCTGGTGACCGCACTGTGCCGCTGGCTGGCGCGCCAGGGCGTGGTGGTGGCGCCGTTCAAGCCGCAGAACATGGCGCTCAACAGCGCAGTGACCGCCGACGGTGGCGAGATCGGTCGCGCCCAGGCGGTGCAGGCCCAGGCCGCCGGGCTCACGCCGCATACCGACATGAACCCGGTGCTGCTCAAGCCCAGCAGTGATACCGGCGCTCAGGTGATCATTCACGGGCGGGCTGTCACTCAGATGGATGCCGCCGCCTATCACGACTACAAGCGCGTGGCCATGCAGGCGGTACTGGAATCCCATCGGCGCTTGAGTACGGCGTATTCCGTGGTGATGGTCGAGGGCGCAGGCTCGCCCGCCGAGATCAACCTGCGCGCCAATGACATCGCCAACATGGGCTTCGCCGAAGCGGTGGACTGCCCGGTGATCCTGATCGCCGATATCGACAAGGGCGGTGTCTTTGCTCATCTGATCGGTACGCTGGAGCTGCTCAGCGCGTCGGAGCAGGCGCGGGTGCAGGGTTTCGTCATCAATCGCTTTCGCGGTGATATCGCGTTGCTGCAGCCAGGGTTGGACTGGCTTGAACGACGCACCGGCAAGCCGGTGTTGGGCGTGCTGCCGTATCTGATGGATTTCCACCTGGAAGCCGAGGATGCCATCGATGTGCGCCAGTCGGCCAAGGCTACCGAAGTGTTGAAAGTCGTGGTGCCGGTGCTGCCACGCATCAGCAACCACACCGACTTCGATCCGCTGCGTCTGCACCCGCAGGTCGATCTCCGTTTCGTCGGTCCCGGACAACCCGTTCCTGCCGCCGACCTGATTATCCTGCCCGGCTCCAAGAATGTGCGTGCCGATCTCGCCTGGCTGCGCACCAACGGCTGGGAGGCGGCGATTCAGCGTCATCTGCGCTATGGCGGCAAGCTGCTGGGCATCTGTGGCGGACTGCAGATGCTCGGTGAGCGCATCACCGACTCTCTCGGGCTGGAAGGGGCGGCGGGCGAGAGCGAAGGGCTCGGCCTGCTGGCATTCAGCACCGTGCTCGAAGCCGAGAAGCAACTGCGCAACGTGCGTGGCCGCCTGTGCCTGGAGGGTGTCGAAGTCAGCGGCTACGAGATCCATGCCGGGGTGAGCGACGGACCGGCGCTGCGCCAGGCCGCGATCGAGCTGGACGACGGTCGCTCCGATGGCGCCATCAGCGCCGACGGCCAGGTGCTCGGCACCTACTTGCACGGCCTGTTCGAAAGCCCTGCGGCCTGCACCGCGCTGTTGCGCTGGGCCGAGCTCGGTGAGATCGAGACGGTGGACTACCACGCGCTGCGCGAACGAGATATCGAGCGACTGGCTGATCTGGTCGAGGCGCACCTGGACGTCACGCGCCTACGTGTGCTGTGTGGTATCTGACATGATTTTCAGGAGAGTCCGGCCATGATCGAACTGATCCTCGGTGGCGCGCGTTCCGGCAAGAGCCGCCTGGCCGAGCGACTGGCCGCCGAAAGCAACCTGGAGGTGACCTATATCGCCACCAGCCAACCGCTGGATGGCGAGATGGCCGAGCGCATCGCCCAACATCGCCAGCGCCGTCCGGCGCATTGGTCGCTGGTGGAAGAACCGCTGCAACTGGCGCGGGTGCTACGCGAGCAGGCCGATGTCCGACGCTGCCTGCTGATCGACTGCCTGACCCTGTGGCTGACCAACCTGCTGATGCTGGACGACCCGACGCGACTGGTCGCCGAGCGTGACGCGCTGCTGGAAAGCCTTGATCAACTGCCAGGGCGGATCGTTCTGGTCAGCAACGAAACCGGTCTAGGCGTGGTGCCGTTGGGCGAGCTGACCCGGCGCTATGTCGATGAAGCCGGCTGGCTGCACCAGGCGGTGGCCGCGCGCGCGCAACGGGTGACCTTCATGGTCGCGGGGCTGCCGATGGTACTCAAGAACGAGCAGTGATCCGCGTGTGGCAACGGTCTTCATCCGCTCCAGGGAGCGGATGTTGTAGAAACTTTGGCCGGCGCACCACCTCGCTCAGAAATCCAGACAGGGCGCGCGCGAATTTCAACAGGCTGTTAGTCTTTTATGGCGACCATTACCGTCACCAGAGGCAAGGAGTCTCGATGAGCGAAACCCATATCCTGCTAGGGCTTGGCGGTATCGGCGCCGCTGCCCTGGCAAGTCAGTGGCTGGCCTGGCGTCTGCGCCTCCCGGCGATTCTGTTCGTGTTGTTGTGCGGCATACTGGCCGGCCCGATTCTCGGCTGGCTCGATCCCGAGGCCTTGTTCGGGCCGCTGTTGTTCCCCCTTGTTTCTCTTTCGGTTGCGATCATCCTGTTCGAGGGCAGCCTGACACTCAAACTCTCCGAGTGGCGGGAAATCGGTGGCGTGGTGCAGCGCCTGGTGACCCTGGGCGCGCTGGCGACCTGGGCGGTGATTGCAGTCACCACCCACTACCTGCTGGGCTTCTCCTGGGACCTGTCAATTCTGTTCGGTGCCCTGACCCTGGTCACCGGTCCCACGGTTATCGTACCCATGCTCCGAGTCATGCGCCCCAATGCCGCAATTTCCACCATCCTGCGCTGGGAAGGCATCGTCATCGACCCGATTGGTGCGCTACTGGCGGTCGTGGTGTACAGCTTCATCGCCAGCAGCAGCGGTGAGGCTCCGCTCAGCGAGAGCCTGCAGACCTTCGCTGCGGTTATCGCTTGTGGCGCGCTGCTCGGCGCCATCGGCGGCTGGTCGACAGGCATGGTTCTACGCCGACGCTGGTTACCAGAGTACCTGGAAAACCTCGGCGCGCTGGCCATCGTGCTCGGCGTATTCATCGCCGCCAACCTGCTGGTTCACGAATCCGGCCTGTTGGCTGTCACCGTGATGGGAATGTGGCTGGCCAACATGCGCGGTGTTGACGTCAAACACATCCTGCACTTCAAGGAAAACCTCAGCGTTCTGCTGATTTCCGGGCTGTTCATTCTCCTCGCTGCGCGCCTCGACCTGCAGGCGCTGATCGCTCTTGGCCCAGTCACCTTGCTGTTGCTGGCCATCATCCAGTTCATCGCCCGTCCACTAAGCGTGGCACTCAGCACGTTCGGCTCCAGCCTCAACTGGCGTGAGCGTTCATTGCTGGCGTGGATCGCACCGCGCGGTATCGTCGCAGCCGCGGTCTCGGCAATCTTTGCCGAGCGCCTGGTGCTGCAAGGCTACGATCAAGCCTCGCTACTGGTTCCCCTGACCTTTCTGGTAATCATCGGCACCGTAGTCCTGCAAAGTGCCACAGCCAGGCCGCTGGCCCGCCTGCTGAATGTTGCCGAACCGTCGCCACGCGGCTTTCTCATCATCGGAGCCAACCCAGTGGCCCGCGCCGTGGGCAAGGCCCTGCAACAGTGCGACCAGCGTGTGCTGCTGACCGACTCCAGCTGGGAGAATATCAGTGCTGCGCGCATGGACGGGCTGCCGACCTATTTCGGCAACCCAGCCTCGCAACACGCCGATGCCCACCTCGATCTGGTCGGGATTGGCCAACTGCTGGCTCTATCGCCCTCCGGCGAACAGAACGCCATGGCTTGCACACGCTTTCGCCCGGACTTCGGCAAATCCAATCTCTATTACCTGCCGAGCCAGCGTGAACAGCGCCTGTCCGAGAAGCACCGGGCCAGTGGTGAACACCGGGGACGGCCATTCGGGCATCCGGCACAGAGTTATGGGCAGTTGGCCAGCGCACTTGCGCGCAATGCAGAAGTCCGCGCAACCACTCTCTCCGCCAACTTCGGCTGGCAGGACTATCAGAACCTGCACGGCGAGCGTGCCATCCTGCTGCTGGCGTTCGACCCTAAAGGCTGGTTCCACGTCGCCAGCGAGGAACTGGACTTCACCCCAGATGCGGAATGGACACTGCTGGCGCTGGTTGAAGCGGACGAGTAAGTGCAATGCAACGAGGCGCCCTGGGGCGCCTCGCCTGCCTCAGAAACCCGGCAATATCGGCATCGGCCTCTTGTTATCGTCGGTAGCAACAAAGCTGAATACGCCACTGAAATTCGCCGCGATCACTGCGTTGTAGTGGCAGTGATCGGGGGCGAATAAGCCCTGCTCAAGGCGTCGGATAGAGGAAACGGCTCGATTGGGTCGGCGCTAGGTGTTTGATCCGAGGGTCTTGTCACGGCAGTGCTTCGGTGCTGGGTTGATAATGCCTCGGTATGTCGCCGCTTTTTACATCGGCGGCAATGGAGCTGAAAACAATCCAATGGAAGGATGACAAGCGATGAGTGGAAAAAGCGACTGGGAAAAGGCCTGCAACCATGTGATGCCCAGTGTTTGCCGGCCCGCCCTGGCCAACCCACCGCTGGTGAACCGGCGTTCCAGAAAGAATAACGGATTGGAGTCTGATGCGGCTGTTTCATCAGCCGGCTCCGCCTGGCCAGCTGCTATCGAGCAAGCACCACCGCCCAGGCCCGACCTGAAGACGCCCGTCGCGATGCGTATCGCAGTGTTCTTCGATGGCACCGGCAACAACGCTGGCAATACCGCGACGGGTATTCTTTGTGGTGCACAGCATCCGGTTGAACCAGAGGATCTGGATCCCAGTTGCAAGCCCTACATGAGCGACCCGGACAGCAGCTATGGCAACGATGTCAGCAATATTCACAAGCTGAGAGAGCTTTATCCTCAATCAGACAGCCCAGAAGGCTCTGGAGAGCAAAAGCGTGCATTTCTGAATGTTTATATCGAAGGCATCGGCACTCGAACGGGAGGGGAAGACAGTCTTCTTGGCGCCGGGCTTGGGCGCGGGGAGACGGGCATCGCCGCGCGGGTGTATGGCGCCTTTGGCGAGATCAAGATCCAACTGAATCGCTTCGTACAATACAACCCAGACATCAAGATTACTTCCCTTACCTTCGATGCATTTGGCTTCAGTCGGGGCGCAGCGGCTGCCCGGCACTTTGCCAACGAGGTCGCGCTGGGTGGCCGAGGGCCGCTGAGGGAGGTCATTCCGAGTTCGGGGAACGGCTTCAGCCGCTTCTTCATCGACCAGTACCACCGCGATATCCATATGGGCTTCATCGGCCTGTTCGATACCGTGGCGGCGGTGGGCGGGCTGGGCAATCTGGGCAATGTGCGCAGTGCCACCATCCCCGGTCTGAACCTGCATCTGCCGCGCCGACTGTTTCCCAACGTGGTCCAGTTGGTGGCCCGCGACGAGCATCGCGCCAACTTTCCATTGAGTCATGTCAAACCCGATCACCTGGAAATCGTTCTGCCCGGCGTCCATTCGGATATCGGCGGCGGCTACCACGCACAAGCGGAAGAATGCCTGCTGGTCAGTCCCATGCAAGCACTGACGGTGTGGGAGCACACCGATGTGCAGACCACCTCCATCTATCGCGACGCGCTCGAAGCGCGGGCGCAATGGATAGCCAACGGCTGGCCGGAGGACATGCTCGAAGTCGTGACGCCAGAGCCGATGCTGCTGGAGCCGGACCCACAGGACCGCAACGGCCCCCGGCAAAAGCGGGTCTATGCCGCCTTGCAGCTCAAGCGGCTGGTGCGTGGCGAGTTATCGCGGGTGTATTTGCGGGTCATGTATGAATTGGCCAGGCAGAAGGGGGTGCAGTTCGACGTGATTGATGAGCACGACCCGAACTACTCCATCCCTTCAGAGTTCCTGCCTCTGTG